>JAZQMO010000051.1:0-30287 GCA_045543495.1 Eubacteriales bacterium
ACCGTAATCTACCAATGCCTTGAAGATGGCTTCGTTGGGAGTATCCTTGTAGATATTAGCGCCTGCGGCGGCCAACTCCTGAATGGTGGTGGTTGCCACGGACTTTCCGCTGAATACATATTCCAAAGGAAGATCAAAGTCACCTGCGCCGGCTGCTGCGAAGATCACTTCGTAATTCTCGCCGTTTTCAACCAGCTTGTCAGCGCTTACAGCCTGATCTACACCGCCAAGCTTGAAGGTAAAGGCGGGAGCACCGATCTTTGCAATGTATTCATCTGCAAGAGCCTTGTCAAGGATGGCCTTCAGCTCCACTCTCTGACCCAGGATCAGGGAGATCTCGGGGTTCAGATACCAGCCTCTGACGGCGTAATCCCCTGCCACAATGGCGGGAGCGGTTTCGCCCTCATACAGGAAGGTAATATTGGTTTCGTTGGCGGGAGCGGTAACGTAAACCTCGCTGAAATCGCCCAAGGCATCGGTCTTGGTAATGGTCACGGGGCCCTCAACCGCAGTTGCATTGATCTGTCCCTTTTCACAAATGCTGATCTGTGCACCCTCTGCAAGAGCAACAGCACCGCCGGAAACCACACCCATGAAGGTACCACCCTTGATGGTGACATCGCCGCCGGTTACGGTGCTTTTGAAAGTACCGCCTTTGATGGTGGAGGTGTGAGGAGTGGTTTCATAGTTCAAAACAACTGCACCGTTAAAGACTGAAGGCTCATTCTCCATGGCATTTTCATCAATCTTCGTCGTTACGGGTCCATTAACGGCTCTACCCTCAACAGTGCTGAGAACCGAAGCATAAAAAGCGCCGTTGAAGGTGCAACTATCAATGTAGTTTTCAATGGTGCCGGTAATTTCAGACGAAGAAGTTGCATCGGCAAAACCACCGTAATATGTACCATTCACGGTTACATTTTTGAGAGTATTTTTAACATTTCCTGCAATGCTAGTAATGCCCCCGTTATCAAATCCACCACCATAATAGCTTTGAATGGTAGAATCCTCTATGTTTATTTCAATCGTTTTATTATTATTTGCGGTTAGCGTGGCGCTTCTGACTCCGATAATATCTGCTTTTCCTTTTATGTGTTTGATATCTGCAGTAACATCTGTTGCACCATAGCCCAATATGAAATCAACGGTTCCATCATTAGCAGTGGTTGTAAAATCGATGGTATTATTGGAACCGCCGTTTACTTTAATTATATTATGAGTGGAAGTCGCTTGCCACCAACCAGGCTGAGAAATAAAAGAAATTGCTCTTTCTTCTCCCTCTTTATAATTAGTGGAATCAACCGTTTCTGTGGTATAAATATTCAGCCTGCATTCACCTGTTACGGTGCATCTGTAAAAAATTCTTGAAATACCGTCAAAAGATCCGTTTTCGATGTTCACTTCTATAAAATTGCAGGTCGCAACAATTCGACTATCAGTAGCTGGTCCCTGAAGGGCGCCGAAATAGCCGGTAGTCGTTGTATTTCCGCGAACGGTAAGGGTCAACTCAGACTGGTCTTGAATAATTCCGGCTGTGGCTACTGCTGCATTATACATTCTGACCATATAACATTCATAACCACTATTTGATTCGTTGTAACCGCCCGTAAAGTGATTTAACAGAAGCGAAACCTTACCCTTTATGTAGGTACTTTCTACACTCGTGGTGGAGGTAACCTCCGGAATAGATCCGGATTTTTTCAAAGTCCTGAAAATCATAGAATGGTATGCTGCATTGGCCGTTACAGTATCCAAAGTTGTGTTCAAATTGGCATCTTCCAATACCTTTCCGTGCATCATCATGGTATAAGGACAGGAGGTAAACGTTGTATTCTTTACATAAAAATTCAGTGTTCCCGCCAAGGTAGGACCACAGACCGTGGCCGCATCAATGGAGTATCCGTAAATCGCCGCCGTTCTCTTGGCAATCTCATTAACGCCATCGATCGTTAAATTCACAGTACCGGTGCTGTTAACCTTAGAGAATCCTGCAATACCGAGAATTCTTCCGGGTGTTACCTTTGCAGTAATGGAAAGATTCATAGTACCGTTGATTTCTGCCGTGTCGGTAGCGCCGCAAATAATGCCATTTACAGTACCTGCGGTGTATTCCAGAGAGGTGGTTGCTCCTTGGGCTACCACAGTCTCCCCTGCTACCAAAATAACATTACCTGTAATGCCGGTCTCACCCTGAATAGTCAAAGAAGAATCCGCAGAAACAGTCTCCCCGCTATTGAGCAAAACGGGAACGGGTATCGTTGCGCCGTTCAGCACAACCTTGCGGTTGCCAAGGTTCAGCTGTGTGGCGTTGGTTACGAGGGTAACGCCGTTCAAGGTGATATCGTTCACAGAGGTGATCGGGCCTGCACTCAACACATTTGCCGTAACGGTCTTGCCCGAGCCGTTGATGATAATGGGAAGGCCCACATTGGTTTCGGAAAAGAGGGTGGCGGCATCGGCCTCCACGGCATTTCCTTCCAAGGTGATAACAATGGCATCTTTTCCTTCTTTCTCTCCTGCGGGAATGCCCGCAATGGCCGCTGCAACGGATTCGCCTTCGGCAACGGTCAGTTCGAGGTTATTCCCCTCGGCCTGAGCACCGAAGATGAGCATCCCAGCCACGCAGGCGCAGAGAAGCACAGCGGCAAGCAAAACAGAAAGAATACTCTTTTTGTTTTTCATCGTTTTTTCCTCCAATCAGAATTAGAATGTAGTGATAATCCTACAATTTTATATTACCAAAGCCAGAAGGAAAACACAAGTAGTTTGTGAACATTTTGTTAAACCTGCGACACTGATGCGAACTTTTTTGTGCAATTTGATGAACTCTCCTGTCAACAGCCCGAGGGCGGCGAGGCTCTATGGTGCGAAATCTTTTCTTTGTGCCACAAAGCGAAGGCCGCAAAGGCCAAAACAACGGACCGTCGGGACGCCGGTCCCTACAAATGTAAGACAAATTCGTACCCCGAACCGAAGGCGGCGAAGGCCACGGCTTGCGGGCCGTCGGGGACGTCGGCCCCTACAAATTTCATAAAATTTTCGCCTTTGTGTTTCAAGCTAACCTTGATAAAACCATCTATTTTGCAAAATAAATATCTGTTTGCAAAACACAAATTCTTCACCAACCGGTAGGGGCCGACGTCCCCGACGGCCCGTTGGAGGTTGTGGTTTTTGCAAAGAACATTTTTGTGTGCTAAATTCAAAATCCCCACAAATCGGTAGGGGCTGACGGTCCTGTTGTGGTACCCGCCACGGCTTCCCCTCGTACCCTCGGGGGCCTTGGCGACCACGGCCACCCGCTCAAGTCGCCTCATCCGCCCCCGGCGGCGCTCCCATCGCTCCCCCCCGACGGCCCGAGGGAAATATTCTTTTTTGCAAAATAAATCCCTGTTGTATTCTTTTTTTCTCCCCTTACCTAAAAGTTTTGGGGGGCGAGGGGGACTTTTTCAAAAGTCCCCCTCATATAAAACAAATAGGCTTTCCCGAGGGAAAGCCTACCATTCAGTATGATGATAAAGAAAGCATTTTTTTGGCGGTGGCAAGGAGCGTGGCGGGGTCGGAGGCGGTGAGCTTGCCTTGGGCCCAAGTGGGCTTTCCGCCGCCCTTGGCCGAAAAGGCCTCAGCCAGCGCCTTCACCACGGGGCGGGTATCCCCCTTAACAGCGGCGGCCACCCAAATGAAATTGCCCTCGCCTTGGGGGGCAAACAAAAGCCTCTTATCAAAGCCCTGTTCGGCCAGAGCATTGGCCGCAGCCCGCATTTCATCAAAGCCGCCCTCGGGCAAAAAGGCCACCACGCCACCCTCGACCGGGTGGGTTTCAAGCTGTGCCAAGGCAAGCTTTTCCTTCAGGGAGGAGATCTCATAGCGCAGGGCTTGAAGCTCCTCGTGCTCCCTTACGGCGGCAGGCAAAACCTCGCCCCGCTTGGCGGAATACAGATGCATCAGGCTTCGGGTCTCACCGCAGAGAGCGGTGTAATCTGCCATCGCCCACACCCCCGCAAAGGCGGTCAGGCGGGTGCCCCCCTTGTAGCTGACGGCATCCATCACCTTCACAAGGCCGATCTCTCCCGTGGCGGCGGGGTGGGGCGCACAGCAGGCGCACAGATCCGCCCCCCCGATCTTCACAAGGCGCACTCCCTCGGAAAGCTCCAATTTTGCCCGATACTCTAAGGAGGAAAGCTCCTCGGGGGTGGGAACCCAAGCGGAAATAGGCTGATTTTCCCAAATGACCCTGTTTGCCTCCTCCTGAAGCGCCCCGATCTCGGCGGGGGTCAGGGGAAGGTCAAAATCCACCGTGAAAAAGCCGTCCCCCAAGTGAAAGCCCACATTGTTACAGCCGTATTTTGCGTGAGCAAGACCCGAGAGAATGTGCTCGGCGGCGTGGTTCTGCATACGGGGAAATCTCTTTTCCCAAAGGATCTTCCCCTCTACCATATCTCCCACGGTCAAGGGAGCGGAGACGATATGGGAAATTCTCCCCTCCTTTTCTTTTACGTGGAGCACTAAGGCCTCTCCGAGGCTTCCCTCGTCAGCGGCCTGCCCGCCTCCCTCGGGGAAAAAGGCGGTCTGATCCAAAACCACCTCGTACCCTCCCTTTCCCTCCTCGCAGGACAGAACCCGAGCGGAAAAGGAGATCAGGTGCGGATCGGTTTCATAAAGCTTTACGGTTTTCATAGTTTCTCCTGTGGAAAAAAGCCCAAGCGACGGCTTGGGCTTTTTCTGTTATTCGGCAATTTTCTTTTCCAGAATTTCTTTGATGAGAGCGGGGTCTCCGTTGCCGCGAAGCTCTTTCATACAAGCGCCGAAGACCGCCATCAGAGCCTTGGTCTTGCCTGCCTTGTATTCGGCCACGGCCTTTTGGTTCTCACTCAAAACACGCTCAATGACCTGTTCCACCTCGGCGGTATCAGCCTTCTTGCCAAAGCCCATTTTTTCACAGTAGGCACGGGGCTCCTCGCCCTCCTCGATCATGGCAATGAGCACCTTTTTGGCGGTGTTTCTGGGAATGGCACCCGAAAGGGTCATTTTCATCACCACGGAAAGGCTCTCGGCGGTCACGCCCGATTCCGCCAGAGTCTTGCCCGCCTTCTTGGCAATGCCTGCGCAGTCCGTCAGGATCCAAGCGGCACATTCCTTAGGCGCAAAGCCCAGAGCGACGGTATCCTCCATCAGATTCAGAAGGTGGCTGTCGGACAGGATCAGGTCGATCTCGGCATCGGAAAGCCCTGCCTCCCGATACTCCTCGGCCTTTTCATCCACGGCCTGAGGCTTGGCGGCACGGATCCGCTCCAGCCATTCATCGTCAATGACAATGGGCATCAGGTTGGGATCGGGGAAATAGCGGTAATCCGCTTCGGTCTCCTTATTTCTCATAGCGCTTGTTTTGCCCGTGGCATCGTCAAAGCGGCGGGTCTCCTGCACCAGAGTTTCCGTTTCGTATTCCAAGGCGTCGATATGGCGCTGTGCCTCATACAGAATGGCCTTTTCAATGGCCTCAAAGGAGGACATATTCTTGATCTCGGTACGAACCCCGAATTCCTCGGAGCCCTCGGGGCGAACGGAAATGTTCACATCACAGCGCATTGCGCCCTCTTCACACTCGGAAATGCCGCCGGAGCGGAACATACTCTTGAGCTTGTTCAGGTAGGTGATGACCTCCTCCGCACTGCGGAAATCAGGCTGGGTCACGATCTCAATGAGGGGCACGCTGGTACGGTTAAAGTCCACAAAGGAATGCTTTCCGCTGTGAACCAATTTGCCCGCATCCTCCTCCATATGGATCTGCTTGATGCGGATCTGACGGGTGCCCTGAGAGGTTTTCAGGGTGACCAGACCGTTTTTGCAGATGGGGTGAAAGAGCTGGGTGATCTGATAGGCGCAGGGCAGATCGGGATAGTAATAATTCTTCTTATCAAAGGTGGTATAGCGGGAAATTTCGCAGTTGAGCATCAGGCCTGCGGTCACCGCCAATTCCACCACCCTTTTATTCATCACGGGGAGCATACCGGGCATACCGCTGCAGGCGGGGCAAACGCAATCATTGGGCTCCTTGGGGGAGGAATGGCCGCCGCAGGAGCAGAAGAGCTTGGATTCAGTGGAAAGCTCCACGTGGGTCTCAAGACCGATGACGATCTCATATTTCATCTTATTTGCCCATCCTTTCTCCCAAGGCCGCAAGGCTCAACAGGGTATTTTCTCCAAAGTGATCTGCCGCAAGGCTCACGCCTGCACACACGGCAGAGGGCAGACCCAAAAGGCTTTCCATTGCCGTGAAGGGCGCCTCATCGGAAAGTTGCAAAAGGGCTTCCTTCCCCTCTTTTTCCACAAGGTCAAAGGAGGACATTGGGGGCTTGAGAACGGCATCAAAGCGAGAGAAGAGGGCCTTCATTTCCTCGCTCAGAACACGCTTGACACGCAGGGCCTTATCGTAGCAAAGCTCGTATCTGCCCTTGGTCAATACATCGGAGCCGTACAGGATCACCGCCTTGGTCAGGAAGGTGAAGCCCTCGGTACGGGAGGCGGTATAAAGCTGATCAATGTTCTTATACCCCTCGGCACGGCATCCGTATTTCACGCCGTCATAACGGGAGAGGTTGTTGCAGGTCTCGGCGGCAGAGAGGATCTGCCAAGCGGCCCCCGCCTTGGAGAAGAGATCGGTCTCGATCTCGTCCACCACGGCGCCCGCCTTCTTACATTCCTCGGCAAAGGCGAGAACCCTCTCACGGGTCTTGTCATCACAAAGAGCCAAAAGCTCCTTCACAAGAGCGATCCTTTTGCCTGCAAGAGAGCCTGTGGCAAGGTAGGAATAGCGCTCCTCGGGAAGGCTTGTGCCATCCTTCTCATCGTGACCCGAGATCACACCCAAAACCTCGGCAAGCTTTTGGGCAGACGAGGCCGAAACGCTCACGGTCTCTCCCGAGGCAGCCGTGGAGATCACGCCGTAACGGGATACGGTGCCGTAGGTGGGCTTCAAAAAGAGCACTCCCTCACGGGCGGCACCTCTTGCACCGGAGCCGTTTACCTCCACCGACAGGGCGGCCTCGGCCCCCTCCTTCACGGCACGGGCCGCACCGGAGGAAAACAGGGTCAGGCCAAACTCGCCCACGGGGGTCTTGCCGCAAAGGGCAAAGCCTGCCTTTTCAAGGCGAGTCACCGCTTCTGCGGAAAACAGAGGGGTAAAGCCCTCCAGGATCTTACTGCCCGCCGTGGCAGGGTAGTCCTTAACCAAAATCATATCGTCTACGGCGATGGCTCCATCACCGATCTTAACTGTATACAAATCCACCACCGTCACCTCACTTTACAAGTCTGGGAACCTGCCAGCTGTCCTCCGAACGCTCGGGGGCACCCGAAAGCAGACTCTCACGGGTAAATTTCTGTTCTCTCTTGTCCTCACGGAGTACGTTTTGCAGGGGCATGGAATGAACCATCACCTGGACCCCGTCGGTCTTCACGCGGGACAAGACGGCTTCCTTTTCCTTCAGAGCGGAAAAGACGGCCTCGATATCGGCCTCTTCCTCAGCTGAGAGGGAAAGCTGATTGAGCTCGGTGGCAGAGCCGAAGGCGTTGCGCTTTTGGGAGGCGGCGCCTGCCTTCTTTTCTCCCGAGCCTCGCTGTGCCAAGGGGGAGGCGGCGCCCAAAAGGTGCACATCCTCCAGCTGCTGATTGGTCACCTCGCTGGGGGCACCCAAAAGCAGATCCTGAGCGTTTCCGTTCAGGGGGAAGGCAATGACCTCAAGGATCTTTTCCTCATCGGTGAGAAGCATCACCATACGGTCTACACCGGGGGCCATTCCCGCATGGGGAGGCGCACCGTACTGGAAGGCGGTGTAGAGCGCATTGAAGCGCTTTTTCAGCTCCGTTTCGTCATAGCCTGCGATCTCGAAGGCTTTTTTCATAATGTCGATATCGTGGTTACGAACCGCACCGGAGGCAAGCTCAATGCCGTTGCACACAAGGTCGTACTGATAGGCAAGAACCTCGGTGGGATCGGAATTCATAAGCGCCTCCATACCGCCCTGAGGCATACTGAAGGGGTTGTGGGTGAAGATGGTCTCGCCGGTCTCCTCATCGTTCTCAAACATGGGGAAATCCACCACGAAGCAAAATTCAAAGGCATCGTCCGAGATCAGATCCAGCTGAGAGGGCTGAGCAAGCCAAGTGCGGATGTGCCCTGCCTTCTTTTCCGTATCGGCCTTTTTCTCATCGCAGATGAAGAACAGGGTCTCCCCTTCCTTCACCCCTGTAAGGGAAATGATCTCCTTTTTCTGCTCCTCGCTCAAAAACTTGGCAATGGGGCCGAGGAAGATGCCATCCTTCAAGGTAATGTAGCCGAGACCGCCGAGGCCCACCTCGGCAGAGGTGGCAAATTTCAGGGAATCCTCAAAGAATTTCTTGGATTTGCCCGTACAGTCGGCCACGATACCGCGAACGGGGTTGCCACGGAAGGCGGGGAAGTTGACCCCACGGAAAAATTCCGTCAGGTCGCAGATCACAAGGGGATTGCGAAGGTCGGGCTTATCGGAGCCGTACTTCATCATAGATTCCGCATAGGTAATGCGGCGGAAGGGACGGGGGGTGATCTTCTTATCCGAGAAGCTGCGGAAGGTATCGTAGATCACATCCTCGCAGACCTCAAGAACCTCCTCCTGCGTGGCGAAGGCCATTTCAAAGTCCAGCTGATAGAATTCACCGGGGCTTCGGTCGGCTCGGGCATCCTCATCACGGAAGCACGGAGCGATCTGAAAATAGCGGTCAAAGCCCGACACCATCAGAAGCTGCTTGAACTGCTGAGGCGCCTGCGGAAGGGCATAGAATTTTCCCGGATGCTTGCGGCTGGGCACCAAAAAGTCACGGGCGCCCTCGGGGCTGGAGGCGGTGAGAATGGGGGTCTGCATATCCAAAAAGCCCTTCTCCTCCATTTTGTTTCTCAAATGGCGGATGATGCGGCTTCTCATCACCAGATTGTCGTGATTTTTGGGGTTGCGCAGATCCAGATAACGGTATTTTAAGCGGATCTCATCCTTACTCTGACGGGAGGAGCGCACCTCGAAGGGGAGCATATTGCGGCTCTTGCCCAAAATGCGAAGCTCACGGCACACCAGCTCCACAAGACCCGTATCGATCTTGGGGTTGACGGTGTCGCTCTCACGACGGGCCACCTCACCCGTTACGGTAATGACGGTCTCACGGTTGATCCCCGCTACGAGGGCCTCATCGTGCACCACCACCTGGGTGACGCCCGTACAGTCTCTCAGATCCACGAAAATAACACCGCCGTGGTCACGGATCACATCCACCCAGCCTGCCAACGAGACGGTTTGGCCGATGTGGTCGGGTCGGATATCGTTGCAATGATGCGTGCGATACATTTTTATCTCCTTTTTTACCCAAATTCTCTTGAAAAAAAATATGCCCCGAGAATACGGTACGTATTCTCGGGACGAGCAATTGAAATAAGCCCGCGGTGCCACCCGCTTTGATGCCAAAGGGCATCCACTTTTGGTATATCGTTTTTTTCCTCGGAGTGTTCCCTTGCTTCCTACTCATCCCAAAAGCGCTTTCAGTCGGTGGCGCTCTCTCCCTGACGGACTTTCCCTTGAAGCCGAGTCTCCTTCTTTATTATAGCCAAAATGGCTTTTTTGTCAACCTCTTTTTATCGGGTGATCTTAATAAAGACCTTTTTGCCCTTGCGAAGGATAAATTCTCCGTCAAAATCCTCGGGGGCAAAATCCGTTCCGATATCGGTGACCTTCTGATCCCGAGCGGAAACGCCGCCCTGCTGGATCAATCTTCTTGCCTCACCCTTGGAGGCGCAAAGACCTGCCTTCACCATCAGATCCATAATATTGACCTTACCCTCGGTAAAGTCGGCCTCGGTGAGGGCGAAGGTAGGCATATTCTCGCTGACACCCTTGCCGCCGAAGAGGGCGCGGCTTGCCTCCTTGGCCTTTTCGGCCTCGGCAGTGCCGTGAACCAGAGCGGTCAATTCATAGGCCAGGATCTCCTTGGCCTCATTCAGCTGACTGCCCTCCCAGGCATCCATCTTATCGATCTCCTCCAAGGGCAGGAAGGTGAGCATACGGATGCATTTGAGAACATCCTGATCTCCCACATTTCTCCAATACTGATAGAACTCGAAGGGGCTGGTCTTTTCGGGGTCAAGCCAAACGGCGCCGGACTGCGTCTTACCCATTTTCTTGCCCTCGGAATTGAGTAGCAGGGTAATGGTCATGGCGTAGGCATCCTTGCCGGTCTTTTTGCGGATCAGCTCCGTACCGCCCAGCATATTGGACCACTGATCGTCTCCGCCGAACTGCATATTGCAGCCGTATTCCTGAGACAGGTGATAGAAGTCGTAGGACTGCATGATCATATAGTTAAATTCAAGGAAGGAAAGACCCTTTTCCATTCTTTGCTTGTAGCACGCGGCACGAAGCATATTATTCACGGAAAAGTGAGCGCCCACCTCACGGAGCAGATCCACGTAATTGAGCTTTAACAGCCAATCGGCGTTGTTGACCAGAATGGCCTTATCCTCACCGAAATCAATAAAGCGCTCCATCTGCTTCTTGAAGCACTGACAGTTGTGCTCAATGGTCTCGGGGCTGAGCATATTTCTCATATCGGTACGGCCCGAGGGGTCGCCGATGTAGCCCGTACCGCCGCCCAAAAGGACCACGGGCTTGTTGCCTGCCATCTGCAATCTCTTCATCAGGCAAAGGGCCATAAAGTGGCCGCAATGCAGAGAGTCTGCCGTGGGGTCAAAGCCGATATAGAAGCGGGCACCGCCCGAGTTGATCAGCTCACGGATCTCCTTTTCATCGGTCACCTGTGCAATGAGACCTCTTGCTTGTAATTCTTCGTAAATTCCCATGTTTTCGCCTTTCTTTTCTCAGACTGTATTCAAAACAGCTCGTTTTTTACCTTTTTCCATTCCAAAAGCCCCTCTCGGCGCAGATTCTCTGCCGCCTCTCGGGCCTGTCTGCCTACCTTTTGGCCACCCAAAAGGCGGGAGACCTCCATCAGGCTCTCTTCCTCGGAAAGCTTTTTCAGCCCCGTTTCGGTGCGGCCCTCCGTCTCCCTTTTTTCCACCAAGAAATGCTCCCCTGCAAGGGTTGCCACCTGTGGAGAATGGGTGACGCAGAAAACCTGCCGCTCCTCGGCCAATTCCCGCAGGCAAATGCCGATCTTTTGGGCCGTGGCGCCGCTAATGCCCGTGTCAATTTCATCAAACACGAAGGTGTCAGCCGAGCGGGTCTGCCCGAGCTTGAGCTGAAGGGACAGCATCAGACGGCTCAATTCACCGCCGCTGGCAATGCTCGCCAAGGGACGAAGCCCCTCGCCCTGATTCGGCGAAATGGCAAAGCGCACGCCGCCCTTTCCGCGGGAGGTAAATTCCTCCCCCTCAAAGAGGACACGAAACCGAAGGCGGGGCATATCCAAAAAGGACAGGACTCCCAAAACCCCCTGCTCCAAGGCCTCTGCCGCAAGGCGGCGCTCCTTTCCGAGAGCCTCGGCGGCTCCTTCCAGGGCTTCCTTTTGCTTTTTACAATCCTCTTTCGCTCTTTTTATATCATCTTTCAGCGAAAGAGTCAAGTCTCTTTTCTCTTTCAGGCTCCGAAAATGCCCGATGACCTCCTCCAGCGTTTCCCCGTATTTCTGCTTTAAGCGGAACAGAAGATCGATGCGCTTTCGGATGCGATCCATTTCCTCCCCCGGATCCTCCGAGCCGATCTCCGACAGGGCAAAGGAAACTTCCGAGGCCAATTCACGGGCTCGGTGCACCAGATCGTAAAGCTCCTCGGAGCGGCGCTGATTTTCCTTCTCGGGCAGGGCATTAAGCCTTGCGGCGGCGGCCTCCAGAAGATAGACGGCACCCTTGCCCTTTTCTCCCCCCGACAGGGCTCGGTCAGCGGTGTGGAGGGCGGCGTAGCGCTTCTCGCTGTTTTGCAGGGCGAAAAGCCTCTCCTCCAATTCTTCATCCTCCCCGACACGGGGCTTGATGCGGGCGATCTCGGCCATTTGGTATTCCAAATAATCCAAGGTCTGGCTTTGGGAGGGCATTTTTTCCTCCAAGGCCGAAAGGCGCTCTGCGGCGCTTCGGTATTCTCGGTATGCCTCGGTATAGGCCGCAAGGGCCGCCTTTCCCTGCTCGGAAAGAAGGGCATCCAAATAGAACAGGTGATTTTTTTCATCCAAAAGGCCTCGGGCGCTCATTTGCCCGTGGATGGTCACAAGCTGGGAAGCCACGGCAGAGAGCACCGCAAAGGAAACGGCTCTGCCGTTGATGCGGCAGGTGGATTTTCCCTCGGCGGTGACAATGCGGGTCAGTTGAAATTCCTCTTCCCCCTCCGTGTCATAGACCTCCCGAAGGGCCTCAAGGGTTTGAGGCGACAGGTCACCGAAGAGGAGGGAGACCTCCATTTTCTCGGCCCCGTGACGAACCAGCTCCTTTGCCCCCTTTTGGGTCAAAAACAAATTCAGGGAATCCAGCACAAGGCTTTTGCCCGCACCCGTTTCACCGGTGAGCACCGTAAAGCTGCGGGTAAAATCCACATCCAAGCGGCGGATGAGGGCAAGATCCCGAACGGACAGCGAAACAAGCATACTTACTCCTTGATGTAAAGAGAATTGATCCGCGCACAGAATTCAAAGGCCGCACGGTCATTGGCAAAGAGCACCAAAAGGGTGTCGTCCCCCGCCAAAGTGCCGATGATCTCGGTATAATCCATGGCCTCCAGAGCGGCGGCGGCGGCGTTGGCCGTGCCCGACAGGGTCTTGACCACGCCGATGTTCCCTGCGGGAACGGCGCTTGTGAGCACCTGATGGAGAACGTTCTGATATTTTAATTTGGTCTCCTTCTCACGGCTTCCGGGCTCGGTGGCCACGGCATATTTTGTGCCGCCCTTGGAGGAGGTGATCTTTTGCAGATGCAATTCCTTGATATCACGGGAGACGGTGGCCTGCGTGGCGGTAAAGCCGCTTTGCTGCAGGGCACGGATCAATTCCTCCTGGGTGCGGATATCCCGCTCGGCAATGATCTCAAGGATTCTCAGTTGACGGTCGTTTTTCATACTATCTCCTAAAATTTACGGAAAAAGATTTCGTGGGTTCCCGTTTCGGAAAATTCCACCAGCTTCACTCGCTTTTCACTGCGGCAGAAGACCACCTCGTCTCCCTCGCAAAGCTCCACGGCCTCTCTGCCGTCGGCACAAACGGTGACGGGACAGCCCTCACTGCGGCAATGCTTGACGGAAAAGACGGTATCGGGAGAAAAGATCATATGGTGCGCCCCTCGCAAAAGATAGGAAGAAATGGCCTTTACGCCAATGAGGTCAAAATCCCCGTCACACACGGCACCCCCTGCGGAGAAGGAGTAGCCCGTGGAGCCTGTGGGGGTATGGAAGATCACCCCGTCGGCACGGAAATCGCACAGCTTTTTCTTCCCTGCAAAAAGATCCATTTCCACAATGTGGAAGCCCTTTTCGGGGGCAATGACACATTCGTTCAGGGCAAGAAGCGCCTCGGTGCCGTTGATGCGGCAGGACACGGTCATTCTCTCGGAGAAGCTGATCTGATCCGTGAGCAGGCGGCGGATTTTCCCCATCTCCTTTTTTTCCAGAGAGGTAATAAAGCCCACGTTCCCCAAATTGATGCCGCACAGGGGCACCCCGTATTCGGCGGCGGAGCGGGCCACGGACAGCATGGTGCCGTCTCCCCCAAGAACCACCACCACCTCGCCCAGGCAAAACAGCTCCTCATAGCTGACAAAGTCAATTTCCGAGGAGACCGAGGCAAGATAGGCAAAATAGCGATCCTCCACGAAAAAGCGAACCCCATCCTCCTCCAAAAGGCGGATCACCTGACGGGTGAATTCCAGATCGGGATCCCGTTTTTCATTGGGATAAAGACTGATGCGCTTCATTTATTCTCCTTTCTCCTCCTTTTCCACACGGGAAAAGAGGGCGAGATATTCCACGTTTCCATCGCCCCCCGTAATGGGGGAGGGCATGGTATCCAAAAGCTTTAAGCCGTATTTTTCGGCGGCGGGGCCGATGCCCTCGAGACAGGCAAGCCTTGCCTTCTCGCTTCGCACCACGCCTCCCGAGCCGATGTTTTCTCTGCCCACCTCAAACTGCGGCTTCACAAGAGAGACGAAAATGCCGCCGAGGGCGAGGATCTTGGATACGGCAGGGTAGAGCAGCTTTTGGGAGATGAAGGATACATCCATCACCACAAGATCCACCTTGCCGAAATCCTCTTCGTTGAGAAAGCGGGCGTTGGTATTTTCCAGAGACACCACCTCTCCCCGCTCCCGCAGGGTGGGGTGCAATTGCGAGGAGCCGGAATCCACGGCGTAGACCCTTGCGGCACCGTGCTGCAAAAGGCAATCCGTAAAGCCTCCCGTGGAGGCGCCGATGTCGGCGCAGACCTTCCCCTCGGGGGAAAGGCCCCAATGAGAGAGCGCCGCCTCCAGCTTTAAGCCCCCTCGGGATACATAGCGGGTCAGAGGGGAATTGGCCACCACGATGCGATCCCGAGAGGAGACCTCACGGGAGGGCTTTGTGACCACCGCCCCGTTCACGGTCACAACCCCGCTTCGCACAAGCCTTGCTCCCAAGGAGCGGCTGGCGGCAAGGCCGTTTTCAGTCAAGTACAGATCCAAGCGTTGCAAAATGTTTCATTTCCTTTTTGATAGATTCTTTTCCCAGCCCCATCTCTTCCAGAAGGGCCTCGGTCTTACCGTGGGAAACAAAGGTCTCCAAGATCCCGAGGCTTCGGTGCCCCTCCTTGGGAGAAAGGCCTCTCTCGGAAAGAAGGCTGACAAGATAGGAGGAGAAGCCCCCCGTCAGGCACCCTTCCTCCACAGTCAAAAGCCGACAAGTATCCGAATAATGCTCGGACAAAAGGTCAGGATCAAAGCCCTTTAAGGTAAAGTGGCGCACCACGCGGATGGACAGACCCTCCCGTGAGAGCTCCTCGGCAGCCTCCAGCACCCGATCGGTCATTCGGCCGAAGGTGGCCACCGTCAAGGAGGGGGCGCCGTTTCCGAAGGAAAAGCTTTGTATTTCTTCCCCGAAAAATCTCTTTTTATCGGAAAATTCGGGGCTCCCCTTGGGATAGCGGATCACGGTGGGGCGCTCCGTTTCGGCAAGAGCCTCCCTAAGGGCGATCTCCATTTCCCTCTCGTTTAAGGGAGCGAGGATCCGCACCCCCGGAATGGGCAGGGTCAGAGGCAGATCAAAGAGCCCCTGATGAGTGGCGCCGTCCTCCCCCACGATGCCCGCACGGTCAAGACAGATGACCACGGGCAGCTTTTGCAGGGCGGCATCGTGAAGAAGCTGATCCACCGAGCGCTGATAGAAGGTGGAGTACACCGCAAACACGGGCTTTTTCCCCGCCGCCGCAAGGCCTGCGGCAAAGGTCATGGCGTGCTCCTCGGCAATGCCCACATCAAAATAGCGGTGGGGGTATTTCTCCCGAAAGAGGGAAAGCCCCACCCCGTCGCCCATGGCGGCGGTAATGGCAACGATCCTCTCATCCTCCTCGGCCAGACGGCAAAGGGTCTCTCCCATCAGGCGGGAGAAGCCCTTGCCTCCCTTTGCGGCACCCTTGGGGGAAATGCCGTGATAGGAGGAGGGATCGGATTGGGCGGGGGCGTAGCCCTTGCCCTTTTGGGTACACAGATGAATGAGACTCGGCCCCTGTCTCTTTTTGGCCTGACGAATGAGGTTTTCCACCGTTTCCACACAGTTTCCGTCGGCAGGGCCGAAATAATGCAGACCCAATTGCTCAAAGAGGTTGCCCATGGGAAGGGCGCTTCGCTTCACGGTGTTTTTCACCGCACGGGCGGCCTCTGCCAGATTCTTTCCCAAAACGGGAACCGATTGCAAAGCGGATTGCACCTCGTCCTTCAAGCGGTAGTAGCCTGCGGTACGAAGCTGATTGAGGGCGGATTTTAACTGCCCCACGCTTTTGCCGATGCTCATTCCGTTGTCGTTTAAGATAATAATGACACGATCCCGAGGAGAAATGTTATTGAGGGCCTCAAAGACCATACCTCCCGTGAAGGAGCCGTCTCCGATGACCACGGCGGTAAAATCCTTTTTTCCCGCAAGGCGCCCTGCGGCGGCAAAGCCGAGAGCGGCGGAGAGCCCCGTGCCCGAATGGCCCGTGCCGAAGGCGTCAAATTCCGACTCCTCCCGCAAGGGAAAGCCCGAAAGGCCGCCCCGCTGACGCAGGGTGGAAAGCCTTGCTCCTCGCCCTGTGAGCATTTTGTGCACATAGGCCTGATGGCCCGTATCGTAGATCACCTTTTCCTCGGGCAGGTTCATTTGCCTTGCCAAGGCCACGCTGATCTCCACGATCCCCAGATTACTGGCCAAATGCCCCCCCGTTTGGGTGACGTTTTCCACCAGGGCTCGGCGCAGAGCGGCGCAGTAGGCGGGAATTTCATCCCCCGAAAGAGCCCGCAGGGCCTCGAGGGTAAGAGGGGGCTTCACGCTCTCTCTCCCTGAAAGGGGGCTTCCGTCACGCCCGATTCGGACACCGTCAGAAGGGTCACCTTCTGCTGTGCCTCATCCAGCTTTTGGGTGCAAAGGCGCACAAGGCCCGCTCCCTCTTCAAAAAATTTCAGGGCATCGTCCAAGGGGGTCTGGGCATTGTCCAGCGCACGGACGATCTCCTCCAGCCGTTTCAGCATTTCTTCAAAGGTCATTTCTTTTGTTTCACTCATGATTCCACCTCATAAATTTCAGCCTTGGCTCTGCCGTCGGACAGGCAAAAATCCACCTTCTGTCCCACGAAAAGATCTTCCTTTTTCGTCAGAGCCTTGCCTTCTTCGTCAAAAATCGCACTGTATCCTCGGGACAGCACCGCAAGTGGGCTGAGAGCATCCAGCCTTGCGGCAGTCTCTCCCAGAGCGCTCTTCTTTTCCCGAAGGAGCTTCTCCAGCCGCATCTCCAATTCCCGATCCAGAGCGGAAAGGGCCATTCTGCGATCATCCACAAGGGACATCATGCTCTGCATACTGCGGCTTTCGGCCAAGGCCTTCACCCGAGCCCGCAGGGCCTCCACACGGCTCCCCGTTACAAGGCTCATACGGTCGATCACATTGTGAAGCTTGCGCTTCACCTCCCCTGCCTCGGGCAGACAGACCTCCGCCGCCGCCGAGGGGGTGGGGGCACGAACATCCGCCACGAAATCGCTGATGGAAAAATCCGTTTCGTGGCCCACGGCACTGATAATGGGGATTTCACAGGCAAAGATCTCTCTTGCCAGCGCCTCGTCGTTAAAGGCCCACAGCTCCTCCAGAGAGCCGCCGCCACGTCCGAGAATGATCACATCCACAGGGTATTTTTCCCGAAAGGTGCGAATGCCCGCTATGAGCTGAGCGGGGGCTCCGTCTCCCTGCACAAGACTTGGGTAAAGACAAAGCCGGGCCAAAGGGAAGCGGCGGGCGGAGACATGGATCATATCCCGCACGGCGGCCCCTGTGGGGGAGGTAATGATCCCCACCTTTTTCGGGTATTTGGGAAGCGGCTTTTTATAGCGGGGGTCAAAGAGTCCTTCGGCCTCCAGCTTCTTTTTCAACTGCTCAAAGGCAATGTAGAGCGCGCCCACCCCGTCGGGCTGCATATCGGAAATGTAAAGCTGGTACTGACCGTCCTTCACATACGAGGAGACTCTGCCGGAGCAGATCACCTTCATTCCGTTTTCGGGCACAAAGGGAAGCTTTTGGGCGTTCATACGGAACATTACCGCCCGCACCACGCCCCCCTCATCCTTTAAGGACAGGTAAAAATGGCCCGTTTTATAATGATTGACGAAATTGGAGATCTCGCCCTTGACCAAAACACGGGACAGGATGGGATCCGAGTCCAGCATGGTCTTGATGTATTCGTTCAGCCCCGTTACCGTCAGGGCACGGCTAGCATCCATATTCCGCTCCTTCCTTGGCAAGATAAGCGATGCCGATGGCATTGTCTGCCGAATGGGAGGGGGGTGCAAAATAAAACCTCTCTCCGCAAAAATGCTCCTTTAAGATCCTCGAGGAGGAGACCCCGCCCGAGAAGAGAACCTTGCGCTCTCCCACCTCGGCAATTTCCATCATAGCCTCCACGGCGTCCATCACCACCTGAAAGATCTCGCGGGCAAGCACTTCCGGACTCTTTCCCTCCGCAAGACCCTTTTGGAAGCGGTTTTCAAAGCCCGACAGGTTCACCCCGCCTTCCTTTTTGGGGATCTTCCCCCTCTTGACCCCGCCTGCGGCAAGGGCCAGCCTCTCCAGACTCGGCCCTGCGGGGAAGGGACAGCCGAGGGCCACCCCACAGCGGTCAACAAGCTGACCCAAGGTCACATCCAGACTGCGGCAGACAAGGGTGGTCTCATAGCGGATCCCGTCTCTTCTGACCCGCACCAATTCCGTGGTGCCGCCGGAGAGATGAAAGGCAAAAAACTCCGATTCCGAGAGGACTTTCCCCTCTGTGGCCGCCCCCGCCAGAGCGGCACGGATATGCCCCTCCTGATGGGAGAAGGAATAAAGGGGAACTCCCGCCCCTGCGGCAAGGGTGCCTGCGGCGTTGACCCCCGCCAAGAAGCAGGGCATATAGCTGCCCTCGGCTCTGCGGGGGGTTTCGGATACTCCCACGGACAAAAGCCTTGCCTCGGGATAGGCCTCCCGCAAGGGAGCAAGGCACTCTGCCACCACAGAGGAAAGCTCCTTTGTATGACAAAACAAAGCGTCACTCTGCCGCAATCCGCGGTCTCCCGCAGGAACGGACAAAGGGCGCTTTGCGCAAAAGACTTCGCCGGCAGAGGTGACCGCTGCCGCCGAAGTCGTATAATTGCTGGTATCGATCCCCAAATGAAAACCGAGTGCCATATCAGTTCTGAGCCAAAGAGCCTAAAATGCCGTTGATGAATTTGCGGCTCTTTTCGTCGTCAAAGCGCTTGGAAAGCTCCACCGCTTCGTTGATGGCGATCTTCTGGGGAACCTGGTCCACCTTGTCCATTTCATAAATGGCAAGAAGCAAGATGGCGAGGGTGGTTTTGGAAAAGCGCTCCAGCTTCCAGCCCTTGGCAGCCGAGGCGATCTTTTCCATGGCAATGGGTGCGTAATCACGGGCACCGCAAAAAACCGTTTTCACATATTCGCTTTTCTCTGCCCCCTCCTCCTCACACTCCCGAACAAGGGTCTCATACAGCTCGGGGGTTTCCACATCGGGAGAGAACTGAGCGGCAAACAGCATTTGAAATGCGATTTCTCTTTCTTTTCTTCGGTTCAGCGGCATAAAATCTCCTTCTTATCAGTAGGAGATCACTCGCTTTACGCCTCCTACCTGATTGATCTTTTCCGTGTCAAACGCCGCATCACGCTCGGCCAGAGCATATACGACACCGCCTCTTTCGCCACGGGCCACGGTAGCATCGGCCAGAAGGGCTTTCACCTCTTCCTCTGCTTCGGGAGCGTAGAAGATGCCCACACGGCTCTTCCCGCCTCTTGCCAGACGAACGCAAGGCATATTGACACTGTTTTTCACATTTCCGTTTTCCAGATAATCCGCCAGCTGACGGCAAGCCATCACGGCGCAGTTATCCTCGGCCTCGGGGGTGGAAGCACCCAGATGAGGCGTTGCTACAACACCGGGCTGACCTGCCAGGTCTCCGGTGGGGAAATCGGTATAATAAGCGGCGATCTTGCCGCTTTCCAGACCCTTTAAGATGTCGGCATCCACCGCAAGGTCTGCTCTTGCCAGATTGAGGAGGCGAACGCCGTCCTTCATTTTGGCAATGTTCTCCCCGCCCAGAATTCCACGGGTGGAGGGCAGGCTGGGAACGTGAACGGTGATATAATCACTCTCGGCAAAAATGCGATCCAATTCCTCGCACTTTTCCACAGCGGGGGACAGCGCCCAAGCGGCGTCTACGGAGGCGTAGGGGTCATAGCCCAAAACACGCATTCCGAGGGCTGCTGCGGCAGAAGCCACACCGCCGCCGATGGCACCGAGGCCGATGACACCCAGGGTCTTCCCGAAGATCTCGGGGCCCACGAACTTGCTCTTTTCCTTTTCTACCACCTTCAAGGCATCGTCTCTGCCGGCGAGGGTCTTGGCCCACTCCATACCGTCATACACCTTACGGGAGGTGAGAAAGAGCCCCGCCAGGCAAAGCTCAATGACTGCACGGGCGTTGGCACCGGGGGTGTTGAACACCACGATGCCCTTTTCGGTGCACACATCCAAAGGAATATTATTCACTCCCGCACCTGCTCTGGCAATGGCCTTCAGGCTCTCGGGAAAGGCAACCTCGTGGAGATCGGCGCTTCTGACGACAATGCCGTCCTCCTCGGTCAGTGCCTCGGCTACCTCATAGCCCTGAGGCAGCTGGGAAAGACCGCAAGAAGCGATTTTATTATACAACTTAATTTTCATTTTGTATACCCCTTTTTTGAATATTTTTCAGATTTGACCGCCTGCCGCATCAAACTCCTTCACGAAGGCGGCAAGCTTTTCCACACCCTCCACGGGCATGGCGTTATAGATGGAGGCACGCATACCGCCCACCTTGCGGTGGCCTGCCAGAGAGACCATTCCTCTCTCGGCGGCGGCGGCAACGAACTTCTTATCCAGATCGGCATCCCCCGTACGGAAGGTCACATTCATAAGAGAACGGCTTTCCTTCTGAGCGTGGAGCCGGAACATCTTGGTTTCTTCAATGGCCTTGTAGAGAAGCTCGGCCTTGGCACGGTTGATCTCATACATCTTTTCCACACCGCCGAGATCCTCGACCCAATGGAACACCTTGCCTGCCATATAGATGGCGTAGCAGGGGGGCGTATTGTACATAGAGTTGCCGTCTGCCATCACCTTCCAATCCAGCATGGCGGGGGTATCGGGACGGGCAAAGCCCAAAAGATCCTCCCGAACGATGACCACGGTCAGACCTGCGGGGCCGATGTTCTTCTGAGCGCCGGCGTAGATCACACCGAATTTGGAAATGTCTACGGGCTCAGACATAATGCAGCTGGACATATCGCACACCAAAGGCACGTCGCCCGTATCGGGAACACGGTCAAAATGGGTGCCGAAGATGGTGTTGTTGTAGCAAATGTGGACATAATCCGCATCGGGACGGATGTCAGCCTTGGTGAAGGCGGGAATGCGGTCAAAGGTGGTGTCCTCGCTGGTGGCAACCAGCTTCACATCGCCGTATTTTTTGGCTTCCTTGAAGGCCTTGCCGGAAAATTCACCGCTGACCACATAATCCGCCTTGCCGGTCTTCATCAGGTTCAGGGGAACGGCGGCAAACTGGGTGGAGGCACCGCCCTGCAAAAACAGGATCTTATAGTTTTCGGGAACCTTCATCACTCTGCGGAAGGTATCCAGCGCATCACAAATGATCGCATCGTATACCTTGGAGCGGTGGCTCATTTCCATCACGCTCATACCGCTTCCCTTGTAATCGGTCATTTCCTTTGCGGCCTCCTCCAATACTGCCAGAGGGAGCATGGAGGGTCCTGCGGAATAGTTAAATACTCTTGCCATAATCAAATATCTCCTTACTTTATAAGGCGTAAATCCCTTCTACGCCTTTTTTCATATTGCATCTATTATAGCCCCGCCCCCACACAATGTCAAGGCAAAAACTCTCCTATCGGTTGATATTTATGTTTCTTTTTTGTGAACTCTACCGATAGTTCTAAAAACATTATATTCCTCTCCCCCAAAAAGGTGCAATTTTTTCTCTTTCCGCCCCGAACCAAAGGCCGCAAAAACCACGGCTTGCGGACCGTCGGGGGGAGCGATAGGAGCGCCGCTCACAGGGAGAGCCTCTTGTAGTGGAAATTTGAATTTTGCAATCAAAAATTCGCTTTGCAAAAAAGACTCTTTCCCTCGGGCCGTCGGGGACGTCGGCCCCTACAGGATTGCAAAAAATTTTGCCTTGCATTTCATTCCAACCTTGATAAAATCATCTATTTTGAAAAATTGATTTGTGTTTGCTTGGTAAAAAATCTCCACCAATCGGTAGGGGCTGACGGTCCTGTTGTGGTACCCGCCACGGCTTGCGGGCCGTCGAGGACGTCGGCCCCTACAGGATTGCAAAAAATTCCGCCTCGCATTTCATTCCAACCTTGATAAAATCATCTATTTTGAAAAATTGATTTGTGTTTGCTTGGTAAAAAATCTCCACCAATCGGTAGGGGAGGGCCTTGGTCCTCCCGCCAAGCAAAGCAAAAGATCAACAAAAAATCCCTGTTTGCAAAATTTGAAATTTGTACCGATATGTAGGGACCGGCGTCCCCGACGGTCCGCAAAACAAAGCAAAAGATCAACACCAAATAAATCCCGATCCGCAAAACACAAAATCCCCACAAATCGGTAGGGGCTGACGTCCTCGACAGCCCGAGCAAAATTCTCTTTTTTGCGAAATAGATTTCTATACGCAAAACACAAATTCCTCGCTTTACAAAGCAAACAATCAACACCAAATGAATTCCTGTTGCCTGTTTTTTCTCCCCTTACCTAAAAGTTTTGGGGGGCATGGGGGACTTTTTCAAAAGTCCCCCTCCTATAAAAACAAATAGGCTTTCCCGAAGGAAAGCCTACCACTTCTTTTCTCTCTTATCTCTTCTCTCTTCTTTCAAAATAGGCTTTCCCGAAGGAAAGCCTAGCTCTCACGATTCTGTTTTGGCCAAAAAGGCCTTGAGACGGGGGGACTTGGGAGCGGAGAAAAGCACCTCGGGATCGCCCTCCTCGGCAATGACACCGTCCGCCATAAATACCACCTTGTCGCTGATCTCACGGGCAAAGGCCATTTCGTGGGTCACAATGATCATGGTGATCTTCTTTTGGGCAAGCTCTTTTAATACCTTCAAAACCTCGCCCGTCAATTCGGGATCCAAGGCACTGGTGGGCTCGTCAAAGCAAAGCACCTTGGGGGAGAGCATCAGAGCACGGGCAATGGCCACTCGCTGCTGCTGCCCGCCCGAAAGCTCGCAGGGGTAATTGGCGGCCTTGTCCGTCAGCCCCACCTGCTCCAGAAGCTCGTCGGCGTGGGCATCGATCTCGGCCAAAATTTCCTTTTTCTTTTCCTTGTAATCCTCTCGCTCCTTGGCCAAAAGGCGGGGCGCCAAGGTGAGATTTTCCTTCACGCTGTACTGGGGGAACAAATTAAAATTCTGAAAGACAAGGCCGAAATTGCGCCTTCTCTTGCGGATCTGCGCCTCGGTCAGATGGCTGGGATCCGATGCATTGAAAAAGCAATTCCCCTCCAAGAAAAACTCGCCCCGATCCGGCTCACACAAAAAATTGATGCAGCGCAGAAGGGTGGTCTTTCCGCTTCCCGAGGAGCCGATGATGGAAACCACCTGCCCCTTCTCCATAGAGAAGCAAATATCCTTCAGCACCTCGGTCTTACCGAAGCTTTTGGATACGTTTTTTACCTCAAAATATGCCATAATCCCCCTCCTTACGCCTTAAAATAAGACAGCCTTCGCTCAATGGCGCCGAAGATGAGCGTGAGCACACCCACGAAGATCAGATAGAACACGGCGGTGTAGAAAAGGGGCCAGATCATGGCACGGGTGGCCATATCCTTGGCGCACTTGATGATCTCGGGAATGGCAATGGCATTGGCCAGCGCCGTATCCTTCACCAAGGTAATGATCTCATTGGACATGGGCGGCACGATGCGCTTGATCACCTGCTTTAAGGTGATCTTGAAGAAGATCTGCACCTTGCCGAGCCCCAGCACCTGACCCGCCTCGTATTGCCCACGGGGAATGGACTCAATCCCGCCACGGAAGATCTCGGAGAAATAGCAGGCGTAATTGATCACAAAGGCAATGAGCACCGCCAAAAAGCGGCCGTGCCACAGAAGCTCCGTGGCCTTTTGGGCTCGGGTCACCTCAAGATCCAAGGCGTTGAAGATGTTGACGGCATCGCCGTCGGACAGAAGGCCGGGCAGATAATAAATCACGAAAATAAACAGCATCAGCGGGATGCCGCGGATCACCCACACAAAGATCTTGGCGGGCGCCTTGATCACCTTGAAGCGGCTCATGGTGCCGAAGGAGATCACAAGTCCCAAGGGCAGAGCGAGCGCGAGGGTGCAGCAAAACAAAAGACAGCTGATGCCAAAGCCCTCCAAAAGCTCCAGGGTTACTTTCAAAAATTCCATTTTAACCTCGTTTGAACAGACAAAATTGCAAGGCAGGGCTCAATAGAGCCTGCCTTGCAGCTTGTATGGGATCGAAACTTATTTCTGATCTGCGAAATCCAGAATCACGGTGTTGGAAACGCCGTACTTCTCGGCGAGAGCCTTCATGGTGCCGTCAGCAGCCAGCTTTTCCAGCTGAGCGTTTACCTTGGCGGTCAGGTCACTGCCCTTCTTGAAGCCGATGGCGTAGAACTCCTCGGTACCGGAAACGGTCTCCACGATCTCCAGATCGGCATAGTCGCCCTTGCCCACATAAGCCTTGGCAAGCTGATCGTCAACCACGGCGAAGTCTGCGGTCTTGAGGGTCAGGTTCTTCATGGCATCCAGCTGGCTGGTCACCTCGGACTTGATGGCGCCTTCCAATTCGTCAGCCAGGAAGGACTCACCGGCAGAGCCCTTTTCCACAGCGCCCACCTTATCGGCAAGGCTCTTGGTATCGGTAACGGTAGCGGCCAGAGCCTTGGGAGCTACGATGACCTGCTTGTTTCTCATATAGTCGTAAGAGAAATCAACCTTCTCGGCACGGGCAACGCCGTCTTTATCGGAGGTGTTGGCGGTAAAGCCGTTCCAGATGCAGCCGATGGCGCCGGAATTGAGCTCGGTGTACCTCTGCTCCCACTCAATTTCCTTGAACACTACATTGTAGCCGAGACCTGCAAAGACCTTCTCGGCAAGCTCGGTATCAAAGCCCACCAGCTTTCCGCTCTCGTCCTTGTAGTTCATGGGCTCATAAATGGTGTAAGCCACAACGATGGTTTCCTTCTCCTCCCCTGCGGTGGCAGTGGACTTTTCTTCTGCGGCGCAAGCAGCAAAGGCAAAGAGCATCAGCGCTGCCAGAACAAATGCAAGAATACGTTTCATTTTTTGTCTCCTTTTTTCTGTTGCACACTCTTTATCGATTTAGTGTGCTAAATTGGTAAAGCCATCATAGCACCCCAAGGGCACTTTGTCAAGCCCTTTTTTGCATTTTTTTCATTTTTGAGGAAAAAATTACAAAAAGGAAGGGAAAAGGGACTTGCAATCCCGAGGAAAATGGAATAAAATAGAATCGGAAATCTTCGTATTTATAATAAGGAGGGAAAAGCTTGAAGAAGCGATGTGTCCCAAGGGGACTTTTGATCTACGCTCTTTGTTCCCTCGCCTGTCTTTTGTTTCTTCTCCTGTGCCGTGGCGTGCCCGCTTTGGCAGAGAGCTGGAGCCGAGGGGGCGGCGCCTTGGTGCGCTTTCTCTTAGCCCTTCTTTCCTCGCCCTTCCCCTTCAGCCTCTTTGAGATCCTTGTTTTTCTCTTCGCCCTCTTTTGCCTGTTTCTTGTGGGCTTTTCCCTTTATTGCGGGGTGCGGCGGTGGAGAAAAGGGGCCGTGTCCCCGCTTTTAGGGCGGCTATGGGCCATCTTTTTTGCCGTGTTGCTCGGCGTTTCGGATCTGTTTTGCTTGGGCTTCGGCCCCGCTTATTTTCGCTTTTCTCTCACGGAGCAGCTGAATTTGGAGCCCGAGATCCGGGCCGAGGAGGTAATGGCCACCTTCCGTGCCCTGTCGCTTATCCTCAATGAGGCGGTGCCGAAGATCGAAAAAAATGACAAGGGGGAAACCCTGCCCCCCGCCTCCCTTTCCGAGATCGGGCGGGCGGTGAACGAGGCGGCAGATGCCTTCGGGGAAAAATACCCCTTTTATCAGAAGCGCGGCCTTCCCGCCAAGCGCTTCCTTTCCTCCCCCCTGATGACCTACACCCACATTTCAGGGGTGTACGGCTTCTTTACGGGAGAGGCCAATGTAAACACCAATTACCCCCACTTTATCGTTACGGCCACCTTGGCCCACGAGAGCTGCCACGCACGGGGGATCGCACCGGAAAACGAGTGCAATACCCTGGCCGCTTTTCTATTGATGGAAAGCCCCGACCCTTATCTTCGCTACTGCGGCGCTCTCTTTCTCTTTGACGATTTCTACGCCGCAGCAAAGAAAATTGACAAGGAAGAGGCCACCGAGATCTACAAGGGAACCGATCCTGCGGTGGCAAGGGACTTTGCCGCTTACAGTAAATTTTTCGAGCCCTATCGCCATTCCACCGCCTCCAAGGTGGCAGACAAGGCAAATTCCGCCTATTTACAATCCATGGGTCAGGAGGCGGGAACCCTCTCCTACTCCATGGTCATCTCCCTGACCGTTGGGATGATGAAAGAGCAAAACCGCATCGGATGAATCGGATGAAAGGAACAAAAATGGACATTATTACAGCACTTTCCAAGGAACTCAAGCTTTCCCCCGAACGGGTGGAAAAGGTCATCGCCTTACTGGACGAGGGCAACACCGTCCCCTTTATTGCCCGCTACCGCAAGGAGGTCACGGGGGCCATGGACGATGTGACCCTGCGCAGCTTTGCCGAGCGGCTGGAGTATTTGCGTGGGCTTGAGAAGCGGCGGGAAGAGGTGCGAGGCGCCATTGAAGAGCAGGGGAAAATGACCCCCGAGCTTGCCGAGGCCTTGGAGAAGGCAGAGATTCTGGCGCAGATCGAGGATCTGTACCGCCCCTTCCGCCCCAAGAAAAAGACCCGTGCGGGCATTGCCCGTGCCAAGGGGCTGGAGCCCTTGGCCGCCCGCATCATGGCGCAGGAAAAAGAACCGTGCGAGCCCGAACAGGTGGCAGAGGAATACCTTGACGAGGAAAAGGGCGTGGCAAGCGCCGAGGAGGCTCTGAAGGGAGCCATGGACATTGTGGCGGAGGACATTTCCGACTCTGCCGAGATCCGCGGGGAATTGAGACGGATCTATGCCAAGGAGGCAAAATTCGTATCCAAGGCCGTGGATCCCGAGAATGTCAGCGTGTACGGAATGTACGCCGACTTTTCCCAAGAGGCCCGTGCCATTCCCGGTCACCGTGTTTTGGCGGCAGACCGTGGGGAGAAGGAGGGCTTTCTCAAGGTCAAGATCGAAACGGGGGATTATTTGCCCCTTCTGTATTTGGAAAACCGCCTGGTGGAGCCCAAGAGCCCTTGGGCCGCTCTGATGCGGGAGGCGCTCACCGATGCCTGGGCAAGGCTTGTGGAGCCCAGCCTTGAGAGAGAGGAGCGCACAAGGCTCACCGATGCGGCGGGGGAGGGTGCTTTGGTGCTCTTCCGTGAAAACCTGAAAAATCTGCTTCTGACCCCGCCCCTGAAGGGGAAAACGGTGCTGGGCTTTGACCCCGGCTACCGCACGGGCTGCAAGCTTGCGGTGGTGGATCCCACAGGCAAGGTGCTGGCCACGGGGGTGATCTATCCCACCAAGCCCCAAGAGAGGGTGGAGGAAGCGGAAAAGACCGTGCTTTCTCTGGTGCGCCGCTGGGGTGTGGATACGGTGGCCATCGGCAACGGAACCGCCTCTCGGGAAAGTGAGCTGTTCATTGCGGGGGTCATTTCCCGCAATGATCTCAATGTAAAATACGCCATGGTCAGCGAATCGGGCGCCTCCGTATACTCCGCCTCCAAGGTAGGGGCCGAGGAATTCCCCGATTACGATGTGACCTTGCGCAGCGCCGTTTCCATTGCACGGCGCCTGCAGGATCCCTTGGCGGAGCTTGTGAAGATCGAGCCGAGAAGCATCGGTGTGGGGCAGTATCAGCACGATCTGAAGCCCGCTCGCCTTTCGGAGGCCTTGGGGGGCGTGGTGGAAAACTGCGTGAACCGAGTGGGAGTGGATCTGAACACCGCCTCCTATATGCTCCTGTCTTACGTGGCGGGGATCAATATGACCACCGCCAAGAATATCGTCTCCTATCGGGAGGAGACCGGCTCCTTTGCTTCCCGCTCTCAGCTGAAAAAGGTGAAGGGAATCGGAGAAAAGGCCTTTTTGCAATGCGCGGGCTTTCTCAGGATCCCCGAGGGCAAGGAGCCCTTGGATAACACGGGGGTTCACCCCGAAAGCTACGGGGTAGCGGCTTCTCTCCTGGAAAAATTCGGCTACACCAAGAAGGATCTTGCCGCAGGAGGCCTTGCCGAGGTGGGCGAAAAGTGCCGCAAGGCGGGAATTGATTCCCTCTGCGAGGAGCTCAGCGTGGGCAAGGAGACCTTGGAGGACATTATCCGAGAGCTGGAGAAGCCCGGCCGTGACCTGAGAGACGATTTCACCCAGCCCACCCTTCGCAGTGACGTGATGGGGCTTGAGGACTTAAAGGAGGGAGAGATCCTTTCCGGCGTGGTTCGCAATGTGTGCGATTTCGGCGCCTTTGTGGATATCGGGGTGCATCAGGACGGCTTGGTACATATTTCCAAGCTCTCCGAGCGCTTCGTTCGCCACCCCTCCGAGGCCGTCAGCGTGGGTGATCGGGTGCGGGTGCAGGTGATCGGGGTCGACCGTGAACGAAAGAAGATCAGCCTTTCTATGAAGGGCGTTTCCCAAAAGGAAGAAGAATAAGATAAGGATGAAATTATGAAGAAAAAGGAACTGAAGATCGTTTTGACTTTGGGGCTGTTTATCTTTGCCCTGTATCTTTTGATCCATTACTGGCCCTTCACGGCGGAGGTCTTAAAGACCCTCGGCTCTGCCGTGACCCCCATTTTCCTCGGCGGGATCATGGCCTATATTTTCAATCTGCCTATGGCCTTTTTGGAATCGAAGTGGTTTCCCCGCTCCAAAAAGAAGTGGGTCCATGCGACGAGAAGACCCTGCTGCCTGATTTTATCGGTTCTGGCGGTGTTTGCGGTGATCAGCCTCGTGGTAGGTCTTGTGATCCCGCAGCTGATCAGCTGTGTGAAGCTGATTTTGGAAAAGCTCCCCGCTATGATGGATGCCTTCATTGCCCTTTTGGATCGCTATCACCTTTTGAGTGACGAGGTTCTGCGCCTTCTGGATGCGGTGGATTGGAAGAGCCGTGTGGGTGAGATCGTTTCCGCTTTGACCACGGGGGTCAGCGGGGTGGTGAGCGCTTTGATCAGCACCCTGACCGAGGTGGTTTCGGGCATTGTGACGGGAGTTCTCAGCTTCATTTTTGCTCTGTATTTTCTGGCCTGCAAGGACACCCTCAAGAGCCAGTTTCTCCGCCTGACCCATCGGTATCTGCCCCAAAAGGTCACCTCCAAGGGGGAGTATTTCTTCGCCATTGTAAATGATACCTTCCGCCGCTTTATTGTGGGGCAGTGCACCGAGGCGGTGATCCTCGGGGTGCTTTGCGGCATCGGAATGACCATTTTGCAGATTCCCTATGCGGCTATGGTCTCCGCTCTCATTGCCTTTACGGCTCTGATCCCCATTGCAGGTGCCTATATCGGTGCGGCGGTCTCCGCCTTTATGATCCTGACGGTGTCCCCCGTGAAGGCCTTGATCTTTCTTGTGTTCCTTGTGATCCTGCAACAGATCGAGGGCAATCTCATTTATCCCAAGGTGGTGGGCTCCTCCCTGCGACTCCCCGGAATTTGGGTGCTGGTGGCCATTACCATCGGCGGCGGTCTTGCGGGCGTTTGGGGTATGCTTTTGGGCGTTCCCCTGATGGCGGTGCTTTACCGCATCGTCTCCTCCGATGTGAAAAAGGGCGAGGCCTTGGAGCAGGCAGACACGGAAGAAAAAACAAGTGAAGAGTGAAGAGAAAAGGTAGGCTTTCCTGCGGGAAAGCCTATTTTGTTTTTAACCCACCTTTCTTTGAAAAGAAAGGTGGCAAAGAAACTTTTTGACTGAAAAGAAAAAAGCAAAAAACAGGCAAAAAAGCATTTACAAAATCAATTCCTGTTGCCCTTTTTCTTTTATCCTTCTCAAAAAGTTTTGAGGGGTGTGGGGGACTTTTTCAAAAGGCCCCCGCATACAAAAACAGGCAAAGAAACTTTTAGACAAATGCAAGACCCTTTTTGAAAAAAGGGTCCTGCTCCCCCAAAAACTTTCAGGGTGTAAACTTTTACGGTATAAAATATAAATAAGCAACAGGAATTGATTTCCCGTTGCTTTTTTCTTTTGTGCAAAACGGGCCGTCGAGGGGAGCGATGGGAGCGCCGCCGGGGGCGGATGAAGCGACTTGAGCGAGTGGCCGTGGTCGAAATGGAGCGAAGCGATGAGCGAGCCTTCCATTTCGGGTACCACAACAGGACCGTCGGTCCCTACAAAT
>JAZQMO010000052.1:0-43255 GCA_045543495.1 Eubacteriales bacterium
ATTGCTCGTGGTTGCGACTTTTGCGTATTTTAACAAAACGCATATTACATATGCACATAGTTTTGAATGGGAAAATGATGATCCAAATGACGAAATGATAGCAGCTTTCATTGAGTTCCCGCAAATTCTTGAAACGACTGCCGCTTTACGTTGTAAAACAGGTTTACTAAAAACAGTTGCTTGCCTTCAAGTAGTTCTCTTGAATAAACAGGAATTGAATAAGTTGATGGAAATAGGTTCTCAAGAATTTAGTGATTTTCTGTATCCTGAAGATGATTCCAAACCGCATTTCTTAAGCGAGCAACATAGAAGTGATAGTTTTTAATGAAAGACTAAATATTCCTCGGTTTTTGCCCAGTTCTTTTTCGTATACGAGAGTCAAAAAATAAAAGCAGGTCAACCGACCTGCTTTTATTTTTTTGTCTTACTTTTTTGCTTTGCATTTTCCTTCGGGCGATTCGTAGCCGAGGCGGGAGGAGATGATGTCGGCTGCATTTTTGAGTCTGGGGTATATGGTTTCCATGAGCCAATCGTCCTGCATATCGTCAATGTTTCCGAAAACGCTGATGGCGGCCACAATATCTCCCGTAAAATCACGAAGGGGCATGGAGATACAGCGCAGACCCATTTCACATTCCTGCTCCTCGGTGGCAAAGCCTTGCTCTCGGATGGCCTCGAGCTGTGCGCTCAAGATCTCCGGATCGGTAATGGTAAACTCAGTGAGCTTTGGCAGATTGCTGTCTTCCATATGATTATTTAACTTGGAAGGGGAGTAGTGACTCAAAAGCACCTTTCCCGAGGCGGTGGCGTGAAGCGGTGCCCGCTTGCCGATTTTTTGCAGGGAAGGGTTCTTGGGACTGTCGATGCAGTCCAGATACATACATTCTCCCTTTTCCTCCACCACAAGACAAGCGCCCACGGAAAAGGTGTCGGCAAATTCGATCAAAAAGCGGCTCGAGATGTTTCTCAGGCTGAGATAGGAGTTGATATTCTGTGTCAGGCGGCAGACCTTCCAGGTCAAGGCATAGCGAGAGCTTTCTTCCTCCTGATAAACGTAATTGGCGGCCTCAAGGGCATAGAGGTACCGCAGAGCGGTGGGCTGAGTCAGCTTCGTAAGCTTTGCAATTTCCTGAAGACGGAGTGCTCCGTGGTTCTTTGCAAGACATTCCAGAATCTGCAAAAGACGAAGCGAGGATTGATTTGTCTGACGAATGGGATCGCAAGTATATTCCATTGTGTTTCTCCCGATTATGATAATATAGTACAATTATATCAAAAATCAAAAAAATGTCAATGGCGCAAGTTTTTCGATGATTTTGAATATCAAAATTAAGTAATTAAATATGAAATTTTATATTGACATCGAGAGGGGAGTGCTTTATAATACTGTGTAGAATCAATTGCCGTAAAATACAAAGGAGGATAAAGCAATGATTAGAAAGAAGTATTGTGCCAATGGCGAGTGGAAGGACTCCAAAACCGATAAATGGATGCCTGTCACCGATTCCAGCACAGGCGAGGTCATCGCAGAGGTTCCCTGCTGTACCAGGGAAGAGGTGGAGGAAGCCATTGCCGCCGCCCACGCCGCATTTCCAGCTTGGTCTATGATGTCCGTGAGCAAGCGCACCCAAATGATGTTCAAATGGAGAAATATTCTTCAGGAGCATCTGGAGGAGCTTGCCTATCTTTGCTCCAAGGAGCTGGGCAAGAATCTTGCCGAAGCAAGAGGAGATGTCCTGAAGGCCATTGAGCCCACCGAGCTTGCCTGCGCCACTCCCTTTATTACGCAGGGAAGCGCTTCTCTTCAGGTCACCACAGGCTTTGATACCGCAAGCTACCGAGTGCCCCTTGGCGTGATCGCAGGCATTATTCCCTTCAATTTCCCCGCTATGATCCCGTGGGGCTGGGTCGTTCCCCTTGCCATCGCAACGGGAAATACCGTTGTTCTGAAGGCCGCTTCTCCCACCCCTCTCACCTCCATGAGAATTTTGGAGCTGTTCTATGAGGAGGCAGGCTTCCCCAAGGGCGTTGTCAATCTGGTTACCTGTAGCCGCGAGGAAGCGGATATTTTCCTCACCGATCCCAGAATCAAGGCGGTCACCTTCGTGGGTACCACCGGTGTAGGGAAGCATATTTATTCCGTTGCTTCTGCTCACGGCAAGCGGGTTCAGGCGCAGTGCGAAGCCAAGAATCATGCTCTGGTTCTGGAGGATGCCGATCTGGAGAACACCACCAATGCCATTATCAATTCCACCTACGGCTGTGCAGGGATGCGCTGTATGGCGCTTCCTGTTATCGTAGTACAGGAGAGCATTGCCGATGAATTTGTTGCCCTTCTCAAGAAGAAGGCCATGGCGCTGAAGATCGGTTGTGCCTATGATCCCGAAACGCAGCTTGGCCCCGTTGTCTCCCAAAAGCATAAGGAAAGCGTGTGCGCTTGGATCAAGAAGGGAATCGAGGAGGGAGCAGAGCTGGTTCTCGACGGAAGAGATGTGGTGGTTCCCGGCTATGAAAACGGCTTCTTCGTTGGCCCCACCATTCTGGATCGGGTAAAGCCCGGAATGAGCGTGGGCGATTCGGAGATCTTCGGACCCGTTACCGTGATCAAGCGGGTGAAGGATTTTGAAGAGGGGCTTCGCATAATGAACGATAATCCCTTTGCCAATGGCTCCGTGATCTTCACCCAGAGCGGCTACTACGCCCGTGAATTTGAGCTTCGTACCGATGGCGGTATGGTGGGAATCAATGTGGGAATTCCCGTTCCCAGCGCCTATTTCCCCTTCTCCGGAAATAAGGACTCCTTCTTTGGCGATCAGCACGTGCTCGGCATTGACGGCGTGCGCTTCTTCACCAGAGCAAAAACCGTAACCAAGCATTGGTATGACGAAAAGTCTGCCAAAAAAGCGGTCGATACCTGGGAAGGTACCGTGGAACGCATTTAAGAAAGGATTGTGAGGAAATCAAAATGGAAGAAAAACGTTTTTCCTATGAAGCCCTGCATCAGTGGGGAAGTAAGGTCCTTGCCACCTCGGGAATGTCAAAGGAGGAGATCGAAGCGGTTATGAAGGTGCTTCTTGCCGCCAATCTTCAGGGACACGATACCCACGGTGTCAATATGCTTGGCTCCTATACCGAGCGTTATAAAGCGATCTCTCACAGAGACATCAAGATCCTTTCCGATAAAGGCGCAGGCTGCCTGATCGACGGCGGAAACCACACCGGCCCCATGACCTCCCTTTTTGCTTTGGAAAAGGCTATGGAGAAGGCCGACAAATTCGGCCTCGGTATGGCCGTGGTAGGGGATTCCTGCCACAACGGCGCCGTGGGACTTTATGCGGAGTGGGCGGCAAAGAAGGGCTATATTGCTCTTTCCACCACCACCGTAATGCCCTTGCTTGCTCCTTGGGGCGGTCTTGAAACCTTCCTCGGAAATAACCCCTTCGCAATCGCATTCCCGTATAAGGATAACCCCATCGTTCTGGATATCGCTGTGACCGTTGCGGCGCGGCAAAAGATCTTCTATTACGCCCGAGAGGGCTGGACTTTGCCCGACGGCTGGGCAATGGATAAGGACGGAAACCCCACCAATGACCCCAAGGCGGCCATTGAAGGGATCCTGATGCCCATCGGCGGCCACAAGGGCGTGGGCATTTCCCTGATGATCGACCTGATCCTGGGAAGCCTGACAGGCTCCTATTCCCGTGCCATTTGTGCCAATACCGTAACCGATAAGGAGCAGCATATCAGCCATATGTTCCTTTTGATCAATCCCGATTTTTATGAAACCCGAGACCTGATCGAGGAGCGTGTGGAGGGCTATATCAAGGATTACAAAAGCGTTAAGAAAAAGGCCGATGTCAAGGAACTGTATATGCCCGGTGAAATTGAGTACAGAACGGTACAGGATCGCAAGGCAAACGGAATCCCCCTTGCCCCCGGTATTCTCAAGGAGCTTCGTGCGTATGCCGAAAAGATCGGCATTGAGCCCCTTGATTAAAAAGCCGTTTCAAGCGTAGATCCCGATTAAGAATTTTGGAGGATTATTATGAGTAAGCATTTTATGGATACCACCGTTTTGGAAAAGCTGAAGCGTGGCGAGAAGGTCAGCGCCGCTTGGAATCAGCTGGGAAGCAATGTCAGTGCGGAGATCATTGCAGAGGCAGGGTTTGATGTCATCGTCATCGATATGGAGCACGCTCATACCACCCTTCCCGATGTTATCTCTATGATTCAGGCAACCAAGGGAACCGGCTGTGCTCCCTTTGTCCGTGTGCCATGGAATGATATCGTTTGGTGCAAGCAGGTTCTCGATACGGGTGCATACGGAATTCACGTTCCCTATGTATGCACCAAGGAAGAGGCAGAAAGAGCCGTTCGCTATTGCAAATATCCCATGCAGGGCGTTCGTGGCATCGCTATGAGCCACCGTGCCGTCAATTACGGCCTGAGCAAAAGCGAATATTTCCCCAATGCCAATAGGGAACTTCTTGTGATCGTTGCCATTGAAACTCCCGAGGGTGTTGCCAATGTCAAGGAGATCGCAGCGGTGGAGGGGGTTGACGGAATCTTCATCGGCCCCGCCGACCTTGCCACCTCTATGGGACATCTTGCAGATCCCTCCCATCCCGAGGTTCAGGAGGCCATTCGTAAGATCGAGGAGGCAGTCCTTCCCACAGGCAAATTCCTCGGTACGGTTGCCGCCAATGCAGAAGCGGCAAAGAAGCTTTACGATAAGGGCTACGGCATCATTTATATGATGTCCGATCTGGGAGCGGTGGCCAAAGCCGCTCAGGCCGAGGTAAAGGCCTTCAAGGAATACACAAAATAAAGTCAAACAGAGAAGGAAAAAAACGGTTTGAAAGCTTGCCTTGATTTTGCCGATTGGGATGTGGTCAGTTTCTCAATGCCTGCGTGGCCTTTGAGGTGATCACGGGGAAGAGCTGCCTTGAAAACAGCTTTGTTCCGCACTATGAATTCGAAGGTCAGGATCTTTCCCTGTCCGGTGAAAAGATCGCCGTTTTGAAAAAAGCCGCCCATCAGGCGGTGGCCGAGGTCTACGGCGAAGACTTTGCAAAATAAAAGGAGAATGATAAAATGAAACAAACAGTTCGATCCCTTTTGGCTCTCCTTCTTCTTGCGGCCACCCTTTGTACCCCTCTTTTGACCGCCTGCTCCGCAGGGCTCACCGTTGAGGAAGAGAACACCGCGGAGGATACAGCCTCCGCCACACAGGAGGCAACGGCAGAAGAAACCGAGGAGGCCGAAGAAAAAAAGGAAGAAACGAAAGAGGAGGGCGGCTCCTCCAAGCCCGAAAAGAAGCTTCCCGATCCCGCCGCAGACGATGAGCTGAATATCCTGCTCATCGGCAGCAGCGCCTGCTATTACTGGGTGGATGAGCTGTACGGCCTTCTCACCTCCGCAGGCTACAAAAAGGTGACCCTTTGCAATGTGTATGAATCCGGCTGTCTCTTGAAGGAGCACTGGGAGTGGCTTCGCACGGGAGAAAAGAATTATTGCTTTTTCATCACCGATCCCGACGGATATCGCTCGGCAGACAATGTGGATCTGCAGTATTGCTTAAAATACAGAAATTGGGATCAGATCTCATTGGTTCAGTCCACCGGCGTGGTTTACAAAAAGGGAGAGGAAGCCTACGGCAAGACCATTTTCCCCTATTTGAAGTCATTGGTGGAATATTTGAGAGAAAGATTCCCCAAGGCGCAGTATTATTGGCAGCAGCTCTGGGCTCAGGAGATCGGGAAGGATGTTCTCACCAAGGAAGCACAGGTGGCGGCAACGGGCATTTACCGCAGAATTGCGGAAAAGTGCGCCGCAGATAATCAAATGACCTGGATCCCCATGGGAGAGGCTTGGGATCTGGTGCGCGGCAATCCCGTGATTTACGAGGGCGGCAAGAATATGACCACCCGCATTTACCTCGGCAAGCCCGATCACGATGATCTTTCCCACGATGGGGATGTAGGCGGCGGTCAGTATCTCAATGGCTGCGTGGCCTTTGAGATCCTGACAGGAAAGAGCTGCCTTGGCAACTCCTACCGTCCCGAGTATGTGTATCAGGGACAGGATCTTTCTCTCACCGCAGAGAAGATCGACATTCTGCAAAAGGCCGCCCATCAGGCGGTGGCCTCCGTTTACGGGGAGGATTTTGCAAAATAAGCGCTTGTAAGGCTTTTGATGGAAAGGAGAAACATAATGATCAAACCAAAAAAGGGCGGAGAAACCAATCTCCTGTTTATCGGAAACAGCAATTGCTATTATTGGGTGGATGAGCTTTGGGGCCTGATGGATGCCGCAGGCTTTGAGGATCTGACGGTCTGCAACGTCTACTATTCCGGCTGTCAATTCAAACAGCATTGGGAGTGGCTTCAAAACAAAGAGGAAAATTATACCTTCTATCATATGACAAAGGAAGGCAGAGTCCCTGTGAAAAAGGTGGGGCTTGATTACTGTTTGGACTTTCGCAAAAATTGGGATGTGATCTCCTTCTGCCACGCCAAGGGCGTGATCTACACCGAGGGGGAGGTGCCCTATAAAAAGACCATTTCCGATTATTTTCCCAAGCTTTTCGGCTATGTGAAAAGCCGCTTCCCCAACGCCGATTACTATTTTCAGCAGCTTTGGTCGTCGGAGCTTGGCAAAGCGATCAACACCGTAGAGGAGCAGAGAGAATATACCAAGATGCACGCCAGAGTGGCCCGAGAGACCGCAGAGGAAAACGGGATCCCTTGGGTTCCGCTGGGAAATGCTTGGGATCTGGTGCGGTTTAACCCCGTGATCTACGAGGGCGGCAAGAATATGACCACCCGCATTTACCTCGGCAAGCCCAATCACGATGACTTGGGACACGACGGAGACGTGGGCGGCGGTCAGTATCTCAACGCCTGTGTAATGTTTGAAACCTTGACGGGCCTCAGCTGCCTTGAAAACAGCTTTGTTCCGCACTATGAATTCGAAGGTCAGGATCTTTCCCTTTCCGAAGAAAAGATCGCCGTTTTGAAGAAGGCCGCCCATCAGGCGGTTACCGATGTCTACGGCGAAGACTTTGCAAAATAAAAAATAGTGGCTGTTAAGAAAGTCGCGAAAATAAAAATCCACCCGCATAGCGGGTGGATTTTTATTTACAGCCCCTTTCAATCAGTGGGACGGTTCTGTGATTTTCTCATAATTATGATTATTTCGTCAAATTGCTGAAGAATGTGTACACAATTTGTGGAAAGGGGAGATTCTGTCAAAGAGGCAAAATATAACAAAAAATGCATTGACACAGGAAGAAGCAATATACTAAAATAGTATTGGAAAACCAAAATTTACCATATCCGTCAGGTCATCCAACGTGCTTTTGTCATAATAAAGGAGAAAGATGATGAAAAAGAAAGTATATCAATTCCTTTCCGTTTTGCTTTGTGTTCTGATGGTGACTCAATGCCTTCCTATGCGGGCTATTGCCCAAGGGGTGCAAAGCCTTGCTACGGAAGAAGAGAGCGCCGCAGAGTCGGTTCCCACTCCCTCTTTGCCTGCCTCGGGAAGCGAGGCGGAGGAGCCTTACATCGTTGGTGAGATCCTCGAAAAGCGTGAGGCGGATACCAAGCACTTTCTTATGAGCGACCGCAGTGTGATGGCGGCAAAATACGAAAGAAAAGTGCATTACGAAAAGAATGGCTCTTGGCTTGATATCGACCTTTCCGGCGAAGAGTCGGAGAGCGAGATCGCCTTCCCCGAGAATGCCTTTGAAACAAAGTTTTCCAAAAAGTCAAACGGCAAGAAGCTGGTCACGCTGACCCAAGAAAAGCATACCCTTTCTTGGGGATTGGATTCTGCCCTGAAGGTGGATGCCGAATACTCCTCCTTGGATCCCGAGGAATCGGAGGAGCCTTCCGTTCTGAAAAACCTGGAAGGGCGCATCACCTATCCCGAAATCCTCGCAAACACAGACCTTGAATACATTGTCACGGGCGAAGGGATCAAGGAAAATATCATCCTGAAGAATCAAAACGCCCCCGCAGAGTTTTCTTTTCATTACGAAACGGGGCATCTTTCCCTGCGCCTTGATGAAAACGGAAACCTTGAGCTTTTTGACGGAGAAGAGGTCGTCTTCACCCTCGAAAAGCCCGTGATGTTCGACTCGGCAAAAGCCTTTTCCGATGCTGTGGAAATGACCTTGGAGGAAACAGGAAACGGGAAATTCACTCTGACCCTGACCCCCGACAAGGATTGGCTTTTCTCGGAGGATCGAGTGTGGCCCGTGGTCGTGGACCCCTCCACCTACTCCTCCACCATCGATGCCAATATTTGGGATATTGATATGTCAAACCGCTATCCCAACGAGGCCATGAATTATCTTGCCTCCGATAATGTAGTCGGCTCTAACGGTGCTTCCGAAATTTGGCGTACCCTCATTTGGATCCAGTCCTTTCCCGAGATCGGAACCGGCGCAGTGCTAAAAGCAGAAATGAGTATTGCAAATTACATTTACCATAATATAAACGGCGGTTCCGCACCTCGTCCTAAGCCTGCAGGCCCCATTCAGGTCAATGCCCACCGTATCAAAGAAGAGTGGGATGAGGATGAAGCCAAATGGTCAACCGATTCTGACAATTTTGATTCCAAAATCGAAGACTATTTTACCTATTACGGATCCGAGACAGCATTCTTTTTGGATATCACCGAATTGGTCTCGGGTTGGTATAACGGCACCTATGCCAATTACGGCGTGATGCTCAAGGCCGCTGACGAAACTGCCTCGGGACAAATTATGCAGTTTATTTCCTCTGATTGGGCTACCAATAATGCGGAGGAAAGTGTATTACGCCCGACACTCCTGATCACCTACCGTGACACCGTGGGCGTGGAGGATTACTGGAACTATTCCACCAACCCCTTGGGCTGCGGCACGGGATTTGTCAACAATTTCAACGGAAACCTGACTTGGATCCTACCCGATGCTGCATACCAATCGGGAGTGAACGGTTTTACCCTGTCTCACGTATATAATTCCGCAGAATATAGCTGTAACCACCCCTCGGTCTACCACGAAAACCAAACCACGGGATATTCCCCCTACGGCAAGGGCTGGCGGCTGAATCTCTTTCAGCTTATGTACCCCGCAACCCAATTCGGAAATCCCACCGAAAGCTACAAATATGTTTATGTGGATGCCGACGGCACCAAGCATTATTTTGTAGATCCGAAGGATGGCAGTATCGTGGACGAGGACGGCCTCGGGTATACCTATACCTATGTCACAGGGGATCCTATGCCCCACCGCATCACCGACAAAAACAAAACGGTGATGATGTTTGACAACAGTATGTACCTCGGCAAGATCCAGGATGCCAACGGGAATTACGTTCTCCTTCACTATATTTACCAAAACAGTCAGTGGCTCATCAGTGCCGTGACCACCTCCACGGGAGGAAACATCAGCCTTTCCTACGACACACAAAACAATAAACTGACCCAAGTGACCGACAACGCAGGTCGAGTCACCACCTATGCCTATGCGGGAGATTACCTGACGAGCATTACAAGACCGGATGGAGAACAGGTTCTCTTCGGTTACACCGGCCCGAAGATGCAGCTGGATTGGGTTCGTGCTGAGGATCACACCTCCTATCATTACTATTACGATTCCCGTGACCGAATCAGCATTTCCTACCTGAAAGCAAACGACGGCATCACCAACCGCTATCGCAAGTCCTACGCTTACGATTACTGCCAGACCCGAATCACCGAGGAACCGAACGATCCGCAGATCCAAATTCCTCAGGAGGAAAAATACACCCTCACCTATCAGTTTGATACTTGGGGCAGAGTTACGGGTATTTACGATTCCGAGAATCAGACCTATATCCAAAACCATACGGAAACAAGCACGGAAAAAGACAAGATCTTTGCCAATAACAAGGTTACCCTTACGGCTTCTTCCGTGCAGTACACAAACAACCTTCTGAATAACTCTGCTTTTGCCACAGGCCTTGAAGGCTGGAGTGCTCTGGGAACTGCCACCGCAGTCGGTGATCAGGGGTATCTTTCTTCCCACTCGGCAAAAATCGTCGGGACTACGGAGGATGTCCACGTCATTATGCAAATGCCGCCCTGCGAGGCAGGGGGCACCTATACCTATTCCGCTTATCTGAAATGGGAAAATGTAATCGGTTCTTCCGGGGGCGGTGCAGGGCTTGAGATCGTAACAAGTTTCGGCGAGGATACAATTTGGTATCTGACCGATTTGGTAACCGGCTCTTCCGATCCTACTGTGGAAAACGGCTACGTGAAATTTGAAAAAACCGTTGCACTTCGTCCCGGTGAGACCGTACAAAGAGTAACGGCAGGCCTATACCACAGCTCAGGCACCGTTTGGGTCAATGGAATTCAACTTGAAGAGGGCGAATCGGCGAACTATGTAAATCTCCTTTCCAATTCAAGCTTTGAGGCCGATCTTCCCGGCCACGGCACTCCCTCTTACTTCGGAAATAGTGCACAGTACGGTGCCGTTTCCAATGAAGAAGCCAAAATCGGCTCCCGCTCCTATCGGATCGACGGTGCGGGCAGCTTGAATCAGTATATATCCCGTGCAACGGGACTTTGCGGCTCTGCGGGGGACGTTTATACCTTCGGCGCATGGACAAAAGCCGATGCTCTCCCTTCCCACGAGACTGACGATACCACCGGCCTTAAAATGGTCATGCAGATCGTACCCGCCGATGGCTCCGATCCTCAATGGGCAAATGTCTTTTTCAACGAAAACGTTTCCGATTGGCAGTTTGGCACCCAAACCGTAGTGATCGAAAAGGATTATTCCGATATTTACCTATTCCTTTGCTATTACAAAAACGCCAATACGGCTTATTTCGATGCCCCCTTCCTCTATCGGGATACGGCACAGAGCTACCGCTACGATGGAAACGGCAACGTGGTCTCCACTTCGGACTATGCCTCTCAGCAAAGCAATTTCAATTATAGTAACAATAACCTCTCCAAACTCGCCTCTCCCGACGGCACGGGCTTTGAGTATTTCTACGATGCCAAAGGAAATCTCATCTCCTCCCACTCTGCCGAAGGGCTTGTCAATCAGTTTACCTATGATGAAAAAGGCAATCCCATCTCCTCAGAGACCTTTGCCAACGAAAGCTCTGCGGCCATTCAGTCGGGTAAGACCTACTATGTGCAGTTAAAGAGCAACGGACAGTACCTCACCGTAAAAGATGCAAGCACCGGGACGGGAGCGAGCGTGATCGAGGCTCCCTTCACGGGAGGTTCGGAGCAAAGGTGGATGTTTATTTCCTCCCCCAAGGGCGGATTTTTCCTTGCGCCCGAAAGCAATACCAATCACGTTTTGGATGTTACCTCTTGGAGCAATGAAGAGAACGCTCCCCTTCAGATCTATACCAAGCACGGTGGGGATAATCAGCGCTTCTATCTTCGCCCGCAGAAGAACTATAGCTATCAGCTGGTAGCGGCCCATTCAAAAGATAGTAAGATCCTTACCAGTGATCGCCGTGTGATGGAAGACAAGATCTCCATCCTCACCCCGCAGGGAGAGGAAAACCCCGATCAGTGCTGGATCATCAAGGAAGCCATTTCCTATGAGACTGCCGAGAATACCACCAACGTTACATTGGAAGACGGCCTTTACCACATCCGTGCCCGCCACAGCGGAGCGTATTTGGATGTACCGGGCTATACCACCACCGTTGGCACCGCTCTGCAGCAGCACGAATACAACGATTCCAAGGCGCAGATCTTCTATATCAGGTCCGACGGTGCCGGTGCCTATCTCATTTCTCCCGTCTATGCACCCGATCAGTATATTCAGATCAGTACCACCACCAATTCCGCAGGCGTTGAATGGTTCCTTTTGGGAGATGAAACCATTACCGATGAAGATCGCTTCCTTTTCCAGTGTACAAACGGTGATTTGTCTATCATTTCCAAGAAATATTACACCTATTGCCTATCCGTCAGCCTGGGAGACACGGCAAACGGCGCAGGCATAGTGCTTTATCAAAACATCAATGATTTAAACCAAAGATTCATTCTGGAAAAGGTTTCTCCCCGCATTACCTCTTCCATGACCTATCAGGATAACGGCAATTTCCCCGAAAGAGTGACCGATAGCCGTGGCAATCCCACAGAATATGCCTACGATACCCAGAAGGGGCTTTTAACAAGCACCACCGATGCCGAAGGCAATACCACGAGCTATACCTATAATGCCAACACGGATCTGTTGACAGGGGTTTCTTCAGGTGGGTCTTCCGTCGGCTACACATACCAAAACGGCGGTTATTTGCAAAGCATCACTTCGCCCTCCGGTACGAGCTATAGCTTTCTTTATGATAAGTTTTATGACAACACCCAAATTCAGGTGGGCTCACAGGCTCTTTCCACCAATGAATATGACGAGGATGGCAAGATCACCAAAACCACCTACGGAAACGGGGCATACGTAGAATTTGTCTATGATGAGCTTGACCGTGTGGTGGAAAAGAAGTATAATGGTGCCACAAAATTAACCTATAAATACGATAAGTCGGGCAAGGTCTATGAATCGGAGGAACCCATTGAAAATTCCAACGAGTCCATTGTCACCCGCTATCGCTATGACCTCTCGGGTCGGCTTTTGGAAGCCAAGAGAAGCGATGGCTCTTCCCTCCGCTATACCTATGACGAGCTGAACCGAGTCAGCAAGATCACCACCACAACCCCGAATGAGGGTTCCTCCTCTACGGAATATACCTATGGCAATTCCAACGAGGGGCAGAAATCGGGCCTCATTTACGGGGTCAAGGAAAACGGCACTCAGACCCTTTCCTATACCTATGACGAGCTGGTTCGCCTGAAAGAGCGCACCCTCGATGCCACCGCCAATGATTTCACCACCGAGTATGGGTACCTGAACCTCGAAAACGGCGATACCACCACCGTCATCGAGACCGTCAAGAACGGAAATGATACTCTCCTTTATGTGTATGATAGGTTGGGCAATATTACCTCGGTATCGAAAAACGGCTCTGTGGTGGAAAGCTATACCTATGATTCCCTCAATCAGCTTCACACCGTTACCCGTGGCGCAGATACCTGGGAATATACCTATGACAACGGCGGGAACATTCTCTCCGTTAAGAAAAATGGCGTAGTGGAGAAATCCTATACCTACGGCAATACCAACTGGAAGGATCTTCTCACCGCCTTCAATGGGCAGAGCATTACCTATGATGCCATCGGCAATCCCTTGCAATACCGTGGCGGCATGGCCTTCACTTGGGCAAACGGCAGAAAACTTGCCACCGTTACCAAAGGCACCGATTCCATTGGCTACACCTACAACGAAGCAGGCCTTCGCACAAGCAAGACCGTGAACGGCACAACCACCACCTACCATTGGTTGGAGGGTGTGCTGTTAGGCCAAACCTGCGGCACCGATACCATTCTCTTCCTCTATGATGAAAATGGCTCCGCTTACGGATTTACCCTCAATGGCACGGCCTACTACTATGTATTCAATCTCCAAGGGGATATTATCGGAATTTTGGATTCCAACGGAACCCAAGTCGTTTCCTATGACTACGATGCTTGGGGTAATATCCTTGGTGTAACGGGCTCCCTTGCTAATTCCGTAGGCGAAAAGAATCCTCTCCGTTATCGTGGGTATTATTACGATGAAGAGACGGGGTTCTATTATGTATCCAGCCGTTATTACGATCCTGAGATCGGTCGGTGGATTAATGCTGATGCTTTGGTTGATCAGAGTTCTGTATTAGGGTATAACTTATTTGCATATTGTCGCAATAATCCGGTCAATATGACCGACACAACCGGTAACCTTCCATTCTTTGCTATTACTGCGGCCATCGGTGCTGTGGTTGGAGCAGTTGTCGGCGGTGTTGTTGCCGCTAAGAATGGTGGTAACGTTTGGGCAGGAATCGGCATTGGTGCTGCGGCAGGAGGATTGATTGGTGCTGGCGCAGGCGCAGCAGCAGGTGCTTTACTTGCTGGAAGCGCAGCAGCTTCAACGACATCCGTCGTTATTGGTGCAAAAGCGGTAGTATCTGTTGTAGGAAGCGCAGGCTTTTCTGCCGGAGTAAAAATGTTAGCAGATAATGCCTCGCAAGCCTGTAGTAATGTCTCACAAGTATTTTGGTCAGGTGGAGATGTTGCTAAAAATGCTGCAAAGCAAGTTGCAAACGAGATCGGCGGTAAAACATTAGAAATGACTCGCGTTGGATCCTATTTGGAACAAATCAATGCTCAATACTCAGCTTGGCAAGCAGCTTCATCTAATTTTGCTAATGTTGCGAGCAATTCAAGCAGTGCAATTTATTCAATTCAAAATGCATCAGGTGTAGGAATACAAAGCATATGGGCAACAATAGAATACCCATTGTTACAAGGCAAAGATATAATATATGGTGTTGTTTCACAAAGTGGAATAATACAAATTATGCCATAGGAGGAATGAAGATGGGTAACTATTTTGTTATGAGCATGAGATTTAATAAATGCAACGCTTCTGATTTTGGGTTTATATTAAAAGATAAGAATACGGCAATTAATCCAAAGGACAATTCAATTTGGATAAAAGCATCTTTATACGACTTTGGCTGGGGAAAAGAAAATGGGTTTTATAAAGATCCTCTTCCATGTTTCGATTCTCTATTTGAAATTGCGCTGTATAGCACGAATAGTGACGATATGTATGGTGCTGCAGCTGTTATTCTTGAGAGATTTGCGGATGACTTGTTGTGTAAATGTGAGATATTTATGAATGATCGCTTCCGAAAAAACGAGTTCAGAAAGATGGTAGACTTGTTTAATTTGAAATTATCATTGAACAGGTGTTCTATCTCTGGAAAAACATATGAGCAAATTCAAAGTGATTATACAAGATGGAATACAGTATCTGAAATGGCAATGAAATTATAAATCAGGGGACGGTTCTGTAAATCAGGGGACGGTTCTGTGATTGACCCCGCCTGAGCCGCCCCCGCCACCCCGTAGGGGCGAACTGTAAAAAGACAGGGGACGGTTCTCTGTCTTGACAAATGGGAGGAGTTTCTGCTATTCTGAAGAAGGGTGATGAAAATGCCAAGAAAAGCACGAAAGAAAGCAAAAAGCGGAATTTATCACGTAATGTTACGTGGAATAGATCGACAGTCAATTTTTGAAGATGAACAAGACAATTTGCTTTTCCTTCAAATTGTGTATGAGTACAAAGAGCTATGCGAATTTAAGCTATATGCATACTGCTTGATGAACAATCATGCACACTTGCTCATTCAAACCAAAGCACCCGAGGAATTAGAAACGATTTTCAAAAGAATTGCTGGACGATATGTGTATTGGTATAACGCAAAATATCAAAGAGTAGGTCATTTGTTTCAAGATCGTTTCAAGAGCGAACCGGTAGAAGATAACAAATACTTATTGACTGTTTTAAGATATATTCATCTTAATCCTGTTAAGGCATGCATTTGTGAAAAGCCCGAAGATTATCCTTATAGTAGTTATTCGGAATATCTCGAAAAAGGAGATATTACCATTGTAGATACAGAATTTATCTTCGAGTTACTTTCAAAAGATGATCTTATTTCATTTCATCGCGAATTTAATGAGGATGTTTGCTTGGAACTTACGCCTCCTATTAGGCATGCAATGACAGACGACCAAGCTCGAGTCATCATTCAAAAATATTCCCACTGTAAAACAGCTGCAGAGTTTCAAAAGTTGGATGTCGAAAAACAAAAGAAAAGTATAATTACGCTTCACGAAAAAAACGTTTCTGTTCGTCAATTAAATCGTCTTACAGGAGTGTCGAAAGGAATTGTCGAAAAATGGCTAAAAACTGCAACCTAACCCCTAAAGACAGAGAACCGTCCCCTGTCTTGTCCCCTGTCTTGCCCCTGTCTTGCACCCCTGTCTTGCACAGTCTTATACCCTCATAACGGTGGGAGGAGAAATAATATGATTCATGGTATAAGTTATGAGTATCCCTGCAGTTGGTTTTACCTTAGAAAAAAACACTTTTGTCCTAATTGTAAAACTGCATTAGAGAGGAACAAGAGAGAAGTTGTTGTTAATTCCGAATCGGAAGAAGCAAAGAATTATGATTTCTCTTGCGTAGACACATACTTACACGGAAATATTAAGTTTGTAACATTTTACTTTGAATGTCCAAGTTGCAGGACGGCCTACGAAATTAGAGAACTAAAAACACTTGAGAAAAAGCGTAGAGATAAATAATTTTATCATTTGCATCATACCAGCAAGCATCGCCTTTTGGGGACAAAAGGCAGTTTGTTGGGATAATCCCAAGCCCTTAAAGGTTTCAGAGAACACAGGTGACGGTTCTACAAAATCAGGTGACGGTTCTAAATCAGGGGACGGTTCTCTAAATCAGGGGACGGTTCTGTGATTGACCCCGCCTGAACCGCCCCCGCCCCTCGGAGAAAGACAGAGGACAATTCTCTGTCTTGACATCAATCAGGGGACGGTTTCGCCGTCCCCCTTATATTCTTTTCGGAAAGAAAAAGATGGTTGCATCTTGCGTGGATCTGTGCTAAAATTGGGCAACGGAAAGGGGAGTTAAAATGGAAAAGATTATCCGTGTCTGCAAGCAGAATGAGGACGAGCTGATCGCCCTGCGCCGTCGGCTTCATACCTGTCCCGAGATCGGCGGGAAGCTTGCAGAAACAAGAAAAATCGTTTGTGAATATTTGGATCAAATCGGAATCCTTTATACTCTGAACCCCCACGATGACGGCCTCGTTGCCGATATTAAAGGGACAAAGGAAGGGAAAACCCTTGCCTTCCGTGCCGATATGGATGGCCTTCATATCCACGAGGAGACAAATGTGCCCTATCGCTCCCAAATTGAGGGGCAAATGCACGGCTGCGGCCACGATGCCCACACCGCCATGCTCCTTTTGGCGGCAAAGCTTCTTTGGGACCGGAGGGATTCCCTCTGCGGCACCGTGCGCCTTTTGTTTCAGTCGGGCGAGGAAACGGGCACGGGAGCAAAGGAAATGATCGCCTGCGGTGCTTTGGACGGTGTGGATGCCGTGTGTGCCTTGCACGTGGGAAACCTTGCGGGGGATGAGAACCGTGCAGGGGATTTTGTGGTTTTGCCGGGGCCCGTCAGTGCGGGAAAGGATAAGTTTACCCTTACGGTTCACGGCAAGGGAACTCATTCCGCCTTCCCCGAAAAAGGGGTGGATCCCATTCTCATTGCGGCAAGGATCGTGAATGCGTGCGAGGAGATCTCGGCAAGAGAGCTGCCTGCGGGAACTGCCGCCGTTTTGAGCTTCGGAAGCTTTCAGGCAGGGGAGGATCACAATACCATTCCCCCCACGGCGGTTTTGAAGGGAAGCATACGGGTTCAGGACGAAAAGACCCGTGATTTTATGGGTCAAAGGCTGAGCTGCCTTGCGCAAAGCATTGCCGAGGCCTTCCGTGCTGAGTGTATTGTGGATCTGAAAAAAGGCTCCCGAACCGTAATGAACGATCCCGATCTGAGCAATTTGGTGGCCCGTGCCGTTTCCTCTGCGGTGGGAGAGGATAAGGTGAAAACCAAGATCTCCTCCTCCCTTATGGGCTCGGATGATTTTGCCAATTACGCCTCTCGGGTCCCCTCGGTGTATTTCTTCTTGCATACCAACAATCGGGAAAAGGGAATCGTGGAGGCCAACCACAATCCTCGCTTTGATCTGGATGAGTCGGTGCTCTATGAGGGCGTAGCCGCTTATGTTGCCATTGCCAAAGAGTTTTTGGCGTAAGAAACAGAGTGCATTTTTCAAAGACAGGCTTTCGGGCCTGTCTTTTTTTGCCAAAAGGAAGAAAAAAGTTTGCGTTTTGATCAAGGTATGGTATAATTATCGTACGGAATGATTGAAATCGAGGATTTCAATGTCCGAGAAAGTTTACGGATGTGAGAAAATGCAATTGTTACACGCTTTCTTTTTGGTGCTCATTGGAATAGGGGCAGGCTTTGTGCAAAGGGTCAGCGGCTTCGGCCTTGGGATCTTTGCCATGCTCTTTTTGCCTCACGTTCTGCCGTCACACACCGCCGCTGCGGCCATTTCCACGCTCTTCTCCTGTGTGACCTCAAGCCTCAATACCATAAAGTACCGAAAGCACATTCGCTTCCGTATCGCCCTCCCTATGATCTGCACCGCCCTTGTTACCATTCCCATTGCCGTTCGCTTTTCCACCCTTGTGTCGGCAAAGGGCTTTGGCCTTCTGTTCGGCTCGGTCTTGATCCTCTTAGCACTCTATTTTATCTTTTTCAACAAAAGCCTCAAGCTCAAGCCCACCTTCGGAAACGGAATGGCGGCGGGCGCCGTCAGCGGAACTCTCAGCGGCCTGTTTTCCACCGGCGGCCCTCCTGCGGTCTTGTATGTCAGCAGTGCTACCGAGGATAATATGACCTATTTTGCTGTCATTCAATTCTATTTTTGCTTGACCAATCTTTATTCCACCGCCGTTCGCGCCTTGGAGGGGATCCTGACCTCCGAGATCCTTCTGTATGCCGCCGTTGGCATTGTGGGCTGTATGGTGGGAGATGCTTTTGGCAAAGGGGTATTTGATCGCTTGGATTCCCGCCGCCTGAAACAGGTGATCTATACGGGGATGCTGCTGAGCGGTATCATTATGCTTTTTTAGAAATCAATCCCGATAAACTTTTATCCTGAGGTAAAACCATGGCAGGGGCCGAGTATCAAAACGGTTCCGTTCTCATCGGGGATGATGGCAAGATCCTTGCAGTAGGGGAGGACATCCAAGCAACGGATGGGATGACTCTCATTGATGCAGGCGGCCGTCTCTTGTGACCCCCGGCTGTGTGGAGGTGCATTGCCAAGGAGTTTGATGTGCTCCTGACTCCGGATCGTAACCAAATAACAAAATAAAAAGCAAAACCATCGGCCAAGCCGATGGTTTTGTTTGTTTGTGAAAAAGCTCCGCTTTGCTGTTTCCTTTTTTCGTTTTGCTCTTGCTAAATTTGTCGAATTGTGATATAAGTAAAGGGATAAAATTAGGCTTTGCAAAAAGGGGAGAACTCCTTTTCAAAGCCTGACTTGAGAGGTTTATTATGATCAAGGATATGAATGTCAACATTTCCCACGCTTTTTATTATCCCTCCGGCACATTCAGCGGGGGAGAGGCCTTTTTGGCCCGCCTGAAAAAGCATTTCGGATCGGTCGTGGTCTATGATGAAAATGCCAAGACCGATGACCCCGATATCAAGGATCTGCAGATCGCACAGGATTTTCTCCGTGGCGGTGGGCAGACCTATAAGGTATTCCGTGCCTTCCTCCGTGATCTTCGCCTTGGCGAGGAAGGGGAGGGGCCCCGCCGATTTTTGGCAATGTGCTCCTATTTTGAGGAGTCCGATATCATTTCCCTTTCCTTCCACTATGAATTGAAGGGCATCACCTCCGATGAGGTCATCGGGATCCGTCAATCGGGAGTCCACAAGGGCTTTGAATTCGGGAACGGCACCTTCTCCTGCGCTTCTCTTGCCAATGAGATCCGCGGAAAGCTGGGCCTTTCGGAGCATACCGAATCCAGCATTATGATCGAGGTCACAAAGTTCGGGGATTACGATACCTTGTCCGAGATCGAGGAGAAGGAAAGTAAGCTTTTGTACGGATTGCTCTCGGGTGACGAGGGGTATCAGTTTGTTCCCGATGAATTGGTTGCGGAGCGCTTGAAGCTCAATTGGGGCAGCCGTGATTTTATTCGCATTTATGCCTGCAAGCAGGCCTTCCTCTTTATCAATCTGCTTCGCTCCTCCCATCAGAAGGAGTATCTGGAAAGACAGATCGCCTTCGGCAATGCCACCTACGGCGGTTGCAACCCTTATTTCTTTATGGAGGAGTGTCCTCTCACCGTCAACCACGGCATTCTCTTCTCCGTGGAGTTTGTTATGGTCTTGAAGGCCCTGATCAATGAGGTGCTCGTATTCCAGACCAAGCGCAGAAAGAGGAGCCATAGCTCTTATTACAAGCGCATCCGTGAGACCCGTGATTTCAGACGGAAGATCATTAAGGTGCTGGAAAAGGTGGAGCAGACCCAAATTGCCGAGATCGGGGAGCTCAGTGCCGTGCTTCTCACCAGTCAGCACGTAGCCCCCATTGTGGAGGAGGTCAAGTATCTTTTGGAGCTTTTGGAGGGGGATCTTTCCCTGATCTACTCCGAGCGAAACAATGCTTTGGTAACCATTCTTACCGTTCTGGGTCTTTTGCTTGCCGTCTGGCAGGTCATTTTGGCACTGTAACAAAGAAAAAAGCCGTGATTTCACGGCTTTTTTTCTTTGTTTCCTTGCACAGAACAAGCTTCTGTGGTATAATTTGGATGAATATGAAAATACGCCTATGAAAAGGAGAGAACGATGAAGACCAAGGAATATTTTATCAAAATGTTTGAAGAGGGCTACAAGAAGAAATCAAGCGCCAAGCTTGATTTTTATACCAACCCCTCCATTGCCCGTATTGATCCCTTCCGCATTGCGGACGGTCTGTATTATGTAGGCGATAAAAAGGTTTGTATTCACCTGATCGATTCGGGGGATGGCCTGATCCTCATTGATTCGGGATATCTTGGCACCACCCATCTTTTGATCGATAGCATTTGGCGTGCGGGCTTTGATCCCCGAGATGTTCGCTGGATCATTCATTCCCACGGCCATTGGGATCATTTCGGAGCCTCCGATGAATTCCGCAGTATGTTCGGAACCAAGCTTGCCATCAGCCGTGTGGATGCCGAGGATCTGCGGGAAAAGCCCACCCGTGCCCATATCAGCCCGTCTATGTTCCCCTTCGCCAAGATCCCCGAGTTTGACCGTGAATTGGAGGACGGCGAAATTTTTGAATTGGGCAATGTGAAGATTCGCTGTGTTTTGACCCCCGGCCATACCCGTGGCGTTCTGAGCCTCTTTTTCAACGTGACCGATCAGGGCAAGACCTATTTGGCAGGTGCCTTCGGCGGCGCAGGAGTCAATGCCATCACCCTGCCTTATATTCACTATAACGATTCTCCCTTGGATTGCGCACAGGAGATGCTCCGTTCCATTGATAAGGTATGGGATGAGCCCGTTACGGTGCATTTGGGCAATCACCCCGGCAACAATAAGACCCTCCAAAAGAGAGAAAAGCAGTTGAAGGAGGGAGGAAATCCCTTTATTGCTCCCGAGAGCTGGCACAAATTCCTCAGCGATTTGAAGCTTCAGATCGAGGAAAAGATCCGTTTGAACGAAGAAATGATGAAGGACTGAGAAGGATGCGGAAGATGGACGGCAGAATTTCAAATCTTGCACAAATAGCGAGCCTGCGCCGCTACCGCTTGACCGAAGGGCGGGAAAAGGGGCTTGAGGTCATAGATTGTGACAACGGAACCCTCCGCTTTCTTCTGAATGTGTCCAAGGCCTGCGATATGATGCAGCTGTATCATAAAGGGCAGAATTTGACCTTTGTTTCCAAAAACGGCTTTCAGGCAAGAGAGCTTCCTTTTGCCAAGCGCTTCGAGGGCGGAATGCTCTATACCTGCGGTCTGGATAGTGTAGGGGAGCGAGAGGGCTTTGAGGAGCACGGCTCCGTGCACGGTATCCCTGCGGAAATTCTGCGTGCCGAGGTAAGCGAGGAGGGCATTTTCGTGGAGGCCGTCATTCGGGATACCGAGGTCTGCGGCAAGAATTTGGTGCTTCGCAGAAGCATTTTCACCGCTCTCGGATCCTCCAAGGTTTCCGTGGTGGATCGCCTTACCAATGAAGGCTACCGTGAGGAGCCCTATTGCCTTTTGTATCACGTTAACCTCGGCTATCCCTTGATGGATGACGGAGCCGAGATCGTGTCCGATTCCGAAATTCTTTTGCCCCGCACCCCTTGGGCGGAACAGAATTTGTCTACCGCCTGCAGCATCACCTCCCCCGAGCCCGGCAGGGAGGAGACCTGCTATTATCTGTCTCCTTCCTCCCATCGGGTCTCCCTTGTAAACGGGAAGCTGGGAAAAGCCTTCACCGTTTCCTATTCGGGGGATACCTTGCCCCACTTTTTGGCTTGGAAATCCCTGGCAAGCGGGGATTACGCCGTGGGGCTTGAGCCTGCCACCACAAAGCTTGATCACCTGTTTGAATACAGCACGATTCCCGCAGGCGAAACGCTTGAATTCCGTTTGGAGCTGTCCGTTTCCGAAATAAAATAATAAAATAAAAATGTTTGGGAGGTTAAAATGAAATCAAAATTGTGGATGCGTTTAATATTGGTTGCTCTTTGCTTTTTGGTCTTGCTATCGCTGGCTTCTTGCTCGGCAGACATGGAAATGGGCAACAATACTCCGTTGGGAGAGCAGTTTTTATCTTGCGTTTTGAAGAGTGATTTTGATTCCGCCTATGCTATGGTACAAGAAACCGTGGGAGAGGAGGATTTCAGGGAATACTGGGCCTCAATTTTGCCCATCACAAAGGATGCCGCCTCCTATGAGCTGGAGCAGATCGGCTGGAATGTCAATACCTCCAATTCTCTGACGACCCTCACCACCGCCTATCAAGTGTATTTCGACAATGGGAAAACGGCGCTCCTTCGCATTGTCACCCGTGATGATATCGGGGGAATTGCAGGGCTTCACTTCTCGGATATCACATCCTTTATTGAGGTGACCCATAAGGTTCTTCCTCCCGTTCGCATTGTCCTGACCGCGTTTTCTCTTCTTTCTGTGGCATTTGTCATTTGGATGTTTATTGATTGCCTTCGCAGGAAAATGAAGAGAAAGGTCCTTTGGGCGATCCTCGTCTTTTTCGGCGTTACGTTTACGCTCACCGTGGGAGAAACCGCAGGCCTTCGCTTTATGATCGGCGTGATGCTGCAAGGCAGTAGCATTGTCGCAGATCCCGCCCTGTTATCCGTGATCACAAAGCTTACCTTCCCGGTCGGCGCTCTCATTTATTTTCTGATGCGAAAGAAGCTGACGCTTCCCCCTGTGGATGAGACCCTCGCTGCAGAAAATCCGCAGGCTGCCCCCGCTTTTGACGAGAGTCGGGAGCAGAAGCCTTTTGCCGAAACCGAACAAAATCAATAAAGAAAAGCCCCGATGGTCCATCGGGGCTTTCGTTTATTTTCTCCAAAAGAGGTGATAGCCGGGGGTGCTTTTTTTCACATCGGCAAAGAAAAGCTCGGGCTGAACCAAAGCGATCATACCGCATTTGACCTCCACCTTACCCTTGCGGCCCTCTTCCTCATACCGACCCTCTTGATAGTGAGGATCCAAAATGGCAAGTCTGCCGTCGGGCTCAATGGAAATGGCCACCACATAGTGTCCCACGTGGCTGAAGAGACCGGGCACACCGTTTTGATCTCCCGCTACATTGACTACTGCCGCACCGCCTGTTTTCAGGCAGCGAATAAGTCCCTCGGGATCGTCGGTGCTTTCCCAGATCAGGCCGAATTTTTCCGCAAAGGCGGGGGCAAATTTGGCATAGGAGGTGCCGAGGCGCTCGTTGGCGCTGTTCTCATAGGAAAGCTGGATGGCCTCCTTCAAGGTAAATTCGGTGTTGGGAAGGAGTCTGTCCACCACCATCATGGCGGCGCATAGTCCACAGCCCGAGGTCTTGACGGTGGTTCTCTTTCCTTTTTCCTTTGCCTCTCCCTCCAGCTTGGTTCTGGTTATATAGGGGATATGGTCATATTCTGTTTGATTGATAAATTTCATTTCGCACCTCCGTTGATACCAACATTGTACCACCGCCTCTCGGAAAAATCAAGCCGTCGGTGAAAAAATGCTCACTTTGCTTGTTGAGCGACGAAAGTTTTTGATACAAATCCCCGACATTACTTGATTTTCTTTACCGCTTGTGCTACAATCTTAAAAAATGTTGCAGGAGAGACAAAATGAAGCGAATTTTGTTCCAAGGGGATTCCATCACCGATTGCTCAAGGTCCCGTGAAAAATTTGATGCAACGGGAAACGGCTATCCCCGATTTGTCAAGGGTGTTTTGGGTACCGATTTCCCCGGAGAATATGAATTTCTAAACCGCGGCATCAGTGGCAACCGCATTGTGGATCTGTATGCCAGAATGAAGCTGGATTTCATCAATTTGAAGCCCGATTACGCCAGTATCCTCATCGGGGTCAACGATACTTGGCACGAGATCGCCCGTCAAAACGGTGTGGCAACTCCCAAATTTGAAAAGATCTATGATATGCTGCTGGAGGAATTGCAGGAAGCATTGCCCGATATGAAGCTGATGCTCCTTTCTCCTTATGTTCTGGAAGGGGAGGCAACCTGTGCCACGGAGGAGAAGCCTTGGCGCTGGGAAACCTTCAAAGCCGATGTTGCCGAAAAGGCCGCCGTGGTAAAGAAGCTTGCCAATAAGCACAACCTGACCCTTGTGGAATTGCAGCCCGCCTTTGATGAGGCCTGCAAAACCGCCCCCGCCTCCAATTGGGTAATGGATGGGGTTCATCCCACCGCCTGCGGTCACGAATTGATCAAACGGCTCTGGCTCCAAGGCTTTGAACAGCTGAAGGGCTGAGATATATAGAAGAAAAGGAGAACAAAATGATTTTGAATTTTGATCAGGTTCGCTCCATTACCTTGGGAGTTGATCACCTTACCGAAGAAGAGGAGGGGATTTTGTTCCACCGCTTTACCGAGGAACAGGAAGCCCTTTACGAGGAAAGAGCCCGTACTTACAACAAAGGCTTTTACAAAAAGTGCTTTTGCTCCTCCGGTGTTCGTCTTTCCTTTCAAACCGATAGCGAAAGTCTGTTTTTGAAGGTTTTTGCCGCCCCTGCCAGCACCCGATGCTACTTTGGCATTGATGTGCTCGTCAATGGGGAGAAAAGCGGCTATCTCAATAATTTCGGCCCCGATCCCTTGGAAGGGAAGTATGCCGAAGTCAAGGCCCCCTATGGAGAATTTGAAAAGAGCTTTGATCTGGGAGAGGGAGAAAAAAAGGTAGAGATCGTATTTCCCTTTTCCGTCAAGATGTATTTGAAGGAGATGCGCCTTGCCAAGGGATCTACCCTTACTCCCGTCAAGCGCAAAAAGAAGCTTGTTGCCTTCGGTGACTCCATTACCCACGGCTACGACACGCAGCATCCCACCTCCAAGTATATCACAAAGCTTTGTGACTTTTTGGAGGCCGAGGAATTCAATAAGGCCATCGGCGGTGAAATTATGTTTCCGTCCCTTGCTGCCACCAAAGAGACGTTTGTTCCCGATTATATTCTTGTGGCCTACGGCTCCAACGATTGGAGCAAATCCCGCTCCGATATCTTCGAGGCAGACAGCAAGGCATTTTTGGGGAATCTGAGAAAGAATTACCCCGAGGTTCCCGTGTTCCTTCTCACTCCCATCTGGCGCTATAATTGGGAGAAGGAGGTGCCCTTCGGCCCCTTCCGCTTGGTACACGAAATTTTGGAACGAAACGCAAAGGAGTTTTCTCAGGTTTATGTGATCGACGGCTTTGATTTCGTGGATCACGATGTGTCCCTTTTTGCCGATGCGGGCCTTCACCCCACCGATGTGGGCTTCGGGCAGTATTACGAGCGTCTGCGGGACAAGATCATCGCTTTAGGCATTTTGTAAAAGAACAATCACACCGATTCACTCGGTGTGATTTTTTTGCAAAAAATTGAAAAAGGCCTTGACTTTATCCTTCTAAAGTGCTAAAATACCACCAACAAATGCGACAGGAGTCGGAATAAGTAAGCAAAAAGGGAACCTTCAGAGAGTTGTCGGTTGGTGCGAGGCAACGGGGAGCTTTTTGCCCAATACCTCCGATGAGCAGTGCACCGAACGATCTTCCAGTAGGCTGCAACGGGAGTTCCCGTCACAGAACAAAGTGTTGATGGACACTTGATAAGTCCGCACCCGTGAGAGTGCGGAAAACTGAGGTGGTACCACGGGTCTTGACTCGTCCTCTGTATTTCAAATTTTGGAATACGGCGGGCGTTTTTTTATTCCCTCCGTAATCTGCAAAAAACAGGAGGTATTTATGACCAACGCACAGCTCTACACCATCATTGCCCTTTGTGTCTATGCCGTTATTATGGCCCTGATCGGGTGCTTCAGCTACGGCAAAAGCAAAACACTGGACAACTTCCTCATCGGCGGCCGCAACATCGGCGCTTGGGTAACCGCCTTCGCCTACGGAACCACCTATTTTTCCGCGGTGGTTTTCGTCGGCTATGCAGGTCAGCATGGCTGGAACATCGGTCTCGGTGCCATTTGGATCGGAATCGGAAACGCCGTTTTGGGTTGCCTTTTGTCTTGGCTGCTCTTTGCCAACCGCACCCGCAAAATGACCAAAAAGCTTCAGGCCAAGACGATGTCCGAATACTTTGAAAAGCGTTATGATTCCAAGGGGATGAAGATCCTTGCCGCTATCATTATTTTCGTCTTTCTCGTTCCGTATTCTGCGGCCGTCTACAAGGGTCTTGGCTCTCTCTTCGGAGCGGTGTTCCCCGGAGTAGAAACTTGGGTTTGGATGCTGATCATTGCGGCCCTCACCGCCGTATATCTTGTGGCGGGCGGCTACATCGCCACCGCTTACACCGATTTGGTGCAGGGAATTGTTATGATCATAGGCGTTGTTTGCCTTGTTTTTGCAGTCCTCGGTCACGAAAATGTGGGTGGTGTTTCCGGCCTTTTGGAAAGCCTTTCCGCCTTCCGATCTGCAGAAGGGGATCCCAATCCCATTACGGGCGAGCAGCTGACGGATCTCTTCGGCGGCTCCTCCTTCCAATTCCTTTGCTTTAACATTATGCTCACCAGCTTCGGTACCTGGGGTCTTCCTCAGATGATCGGCAAGTTCTATGCTGTCAAGGATACCGCCGCCATTAAGCGCGGCACCATCATTTCCACCGTTTTCTGCCTGATCATCGGTTGCGGTGCCTATCTCATCGGAAGCACCTCCCGTTTGATTCTGGAGGGTCAGCTTCCCGAGGGTGGCGTGGATTCTGTAATTCCCGCCGTTTTGATGGAGGTTTTGGGAGGCGGCACCTTGGGAATCATTCTTCTTGCCGTGATTATGATTCTCCTTCTCTCCGCTTCTATGTCTACCTTGGAGGCCGTGGTGCTCACCTCCGCCTCTGCCGTGGCGGTGGACCTGATCCCCGCACTGAAGAAGAAGCCCACCCCGCCCGAGAAGCAAATGCGGCTCACCCGCTTGCTGTGTCTCGTATTCGTAGCTTGCTCCTTCGTTTTTGCCACGCAGAATATTCCCATTATCGTCAGTTTGATGTCCTTCTCTTGGGGACTGGTTTCCGGCTGCTTTATCGGCCCGTACATTTGGGGTCTCTTCTCCAAGAAGATCACCAAGATCGGCGCTTATGCCGGAATTCTCGGCGGCCTTCTGACCGTAGGCGGCGCCACTCTTGTGATCAGTCTGAACGCGGGCTTTTCCGCCGCCGCTGCCAAGTCTCCCGAAATGGGCGTTGCCGCTATGGCGGTTTCTATGGTCATCGTGCCTCTTGTCAGTGCCTTGACCAAAAAGCGTGACAGTGAAAGGGTAGAGGAGATCTTCTCCTGCTACAAGGAAGATTAAATGCAAGGCCGCCTGTGGGCGGCCTTTTCGCTTGACTTTTTTCGTTGTTGTGATAAAATGGTCAAAGTGCAATGTTTGAGGGAGAAACAATGAAAAAAGAGTATCTGTATGCCGCCGTCTCCATTTTCTTTTGGTCCACCGTGGCAACCATCACCAAGCTGCTTTTGGGCGATTATTCCGAATTTCAGGTTCTTTGGGTCAGCACCCTGTTTGCAGGGCTTTCGCTCTTGATCGTAAATCTTGCCACGAAAAATTTTCGCAAGCTGAAGGCCCTTCGCCTGAAGGATTACGGAATCATTTCCCTTATCGGTCTGCCGGGCACCTTTCTTTACTATGTCTTTTATTACGGCGGCGCCGATCTGATGCCCGCCTCTCAGGCCTTCATCGTCAATTATCTTTGGCCCATTATGAGCATTGTATTCGGCTGTATCATCCTGAAGGAAAAGGCCAATTTCCGCACTGTTCTTGCGGTTTTGATTTCCTTTTGCGGCGTGGGGATCGTGGTTTGGTCCGACCTTGCGGGCGGCTTTGATTCCGCCACCTTAATCGGTGCCCTTCTTTGTGCCTTGGGTGCCGTTTCCTACGGTGTGTTCACCGCCCTGACCAAGAAATTCGGCTATGATAAGCCCCTGTCTATGATGATCAGCTATTTTGTTGCCTTTCTTCTGACCACTTGCATCAATTTTGCCCGTGGCGAGCTGTTTGTTCCCACCTTCACCCAATCCCTCGGCTTTGCTTGGAACGGGGTGTTGACCATGGCCCTTGCCTCCACAAGCTGGGTTTTGGCGCTGGAGCACGGCAAAACGGAAAAGATCTCAAACCTTGCCTATATCACTCCGTTTTTATCTCTGGTTTGGACCTGCATCGTACTGAAGGAGGAGTTTCAGGTCACCAATCTACTTGGCCTCGGGGTCATAGTCCTTGGCATTTTCCTTCAATTCAAAAAAGAGCCCAAAAAGAATGAACAGTAACATAAAAAAGCAACCGTTTCGGTTGCTTTTTTTCATCCCTCGCCCAAGGTATCCAGATAGATCTCGGGCACATCGCCCACCAAAACCCGCTCTCCCAAAGGAAGGGTCACGCTCGTCTCCACGGTTTTGTTTTCCCCGGGTAAAACCACCGTCAGGCTGGATTTGATATCCACTTGGATCAGGTGTCTTGTCTGATTGATCCCGCAGTCCTCCAAAACGGTGTAGATCTCACCCTCGGTCACCCCGATGGGGAAGAGAAGCACCCGCACGGGCAAGCCGATGCCCGAAAAGAGATTCCACCCCGTCAGATTGCCAAGGGGTACCTTCAGGGTGATCCTTTTTTCCTGTTCGATCTTGTTTCGGATCCGATCCACAAGGTGAGCCTTTGCCCCTGCCAGCATCCCTGTGTTCACCTCCAGATAGATCACCTCTCCCGAGCTGTCCCGTATGGTGCGAACCATACGATCGTAATTCAGTTCTCCCGCCTCTGCCATTTCTCCCACTGCTTGGTTGATGATGGCGGTCAGGTGCGCCTTGGCCTGAATTTCGGCAAGCTCTCCCATCTTCGGGCCAAGGCTTCGTTCCGTATAAGAAAAGAGCAGGCAACATGCAAGAAAAAGAGAAACAAGGGGAAGAATAAAGGCACGGAAAGAGGGAAGTTTCTTTTTTCTTTTTCCCGAAAAGGATATAATGGGGGTGCTTCGGATGACGGGATTTTGGCTCCTTTCCGCTCTCTTGATGGTGGCGGCGAGCTTTTTGTTTTCCGCTCCTTTTTGGAGGTGGATCGTCTCGTTTTCGTTCATGATGGCAGGCATCTCCTGTTTCGGAATTTTCAGGGTATGGCAGCAGATCGCTTGTTTTCTTTCATTGTGCCTTTTTACCGGCCTTTGTCACCTCATTTTTCGCCCGAGAAAAAAGTGATGCGGCGGGGATAATTTGGAAACCCTATTGAAAAAAACACAAATATAATGTATAATCATTTTAATTGTATTCTCTGAATGATAAAAACTTGTTTCAGAAAGGAAAAGATATGGGTCTGATCCAAAAATTGTTTGGTACACATTCCGATCACGCCATCAAAAAAATGGAGGGCATCGTCCGTTCCATTGAGGCGCTGTCGGATCAATATAAAAGTATGTCGGATGAAGAGCTCAAGCTCACCACCGTTCGCCTGAAGGAGCGCCTGTCTGAGGGGGAGACGCTGGATGACATCCTGCCCGATGCCTTCGCCGCCGTTCGTGAGGCGGGAGACCGTGTTCTGGGCACCCGTCATTACCGTGTTCAGCTTATCGGCGGTATCGTGCTCCATCAAGGCCGAATTGCGGAAATGAAGACCGGTGAAGGAAAAACCCTGATGGCAACGCTCCCCGCCTACCTGAATGCACTGGCAGGGAAGGGAGTACATATCGTCACCGTAAACGATTACCTTGCCAAGCGTGACTCCGAGTGGATGGGCAAGCTCTACAATTTCCTCGGCCTTACCGTGGGCCTTGTGATCCACGGAATGACCAAGGAAGAAAAGAAAAAGGCCTACCTTGCGGATATTACCTACGGCACCAACAATGAATTCGGCTTTGACTACCTGCGTGACAATATGGTCATCTACAAGGAGCAGATGGTTCAGCGCGGCCACGCCTTTGCTATTGTGGACGAGGTGGACAGCATCCTCATTGACGAGGCAAGGACCCCTCTGATCATTTCCGGCGAGGGCGACGAATCCACCGCGCTCTACGGTCAGGCCGATGCCTTTGCCCGCACCCTTCGCCCCTATAAGATCAAGGAAGCGGATTCCAAGGTGCTCTATGAAGATTTGGAAGCCGATTATATCATTGATGAAAAGGCCAAAAGTGCCACCCTCACCCCCCGTGGTGTGTCCAAGGCAGAAAAGAATTTCGGCATTGAGAATCTTTCCGATCCCGAAAATGCCACCCTTTATCACCATATCAATCAGGCCATCAAGGCTTACGGCACCATGCACCGTGACGAGGATTATGTGGTGAAGGACGGTCAGGTCATCATCGTGGATACCTTCACAGGCCGTATGATGTTCGGCAGACGGTATTCCGACGGCCTTCATCAGGCCATTGAGGCAAAGGAAGGGGTCAACATTCAAAAGGAATCCAAGACCCTTGCCACCATCACCTTCCAAAACTATTTCCGTCTGTACCGCAAGCTCTCGGGTATGACCGGTACCGCCCTGACCGAGGAGCCGGAATTCCGTGAGATCTACAGTCTTGACGTGGTGGAGATCCCCACCAACCGTCCTATGGCAAGAGTGGATCTGCCCGATGTGGTATACAAAACCGCCGCAGGCAAATACCGTGCCATTGTGGAGCGCATCCGTGAGTGCCACGAAAAGGGACAGCCTGTTTTGGTGGGCACCGTTTCCATTGATAAGTCCGAGTATCTTTCCCGCCTTTTGAAGAAGGAAAAGATTCCTCACAATGTGCTCAACGCCAAGTATCACGATAAGGAAGCCCAGATCGTTGCTCAGGCGGGCTCCTTTGGTGCCGTTACCATTTCCACCAATATGGCAGGCCGCGGTACGGATATCAAATTGGGCGGAAACCCCGAGTTCTCTGCCAAAAAGCAGCTGGAGAAGGAGGGCTATGCCCCCGAGCTCATCGCGCAGGCGGATGCCTTCACCCAAACCGACGATGGGGAAATCCTTGCCGTTCGGGAGAGGTATAACCTCCTGCTGAAGGAATTTCAGGCAAAAATCGAGCCCGAGGCCGAAAAGGTAAGGGAAGCGGGCGGTCTTTGCATCATCGGTACAGAGCGCCACGAATCCCGCCGTATTGACAATCAGCTTCGTGGCCGAAGCGGCCGTCAGGGCGACCCCGGTGCCTCCACCTTCTTCCTTTCCTTTGAGGATGATCTGCTTCGCCTGTTTGGAAGCGAGCGCATCATCGGCGTGGTAGACCGTTTGGGTCTGGAAGAGGATCAGGCTATTGATGCCAAAATTCTCTCTTCCTCTATTGAAAACGCTCAGCGCCGTCTGGAGGGCGATAACTTCAACCGCCGTAAAACCGTTTTGATGTATGACGACGTGATGAACCAACAGCGTCAGCTGATCTATCAGCAGCGTCAGGAGGTACTGGACGGCGTAGATCTGAGAGAAAAAATGCTTTCTATGGTTGAGGGTATGGTTCGGGATGCCATCGCTCAGTTTGCTCCCGAGGACGGAGAGGGCGAGTATCGCTATGAAGAGCTGAAAAAGAAATTTATGGGAATCCTCTGCACTCCCGAGGATTTCGTCTTTGCCGAAGGGGATGAAAAGCCCGATGTGGAAGAGATGACAGAGCTTTTCTTGGAAAAGGCCAAGAAGCTGTATGCCTCCAAGGAGGAGCTCTTCGGTGCCGATCGCTTCCGTGAGGTGGAGAGAGTCATTCTGCTTCAGAATGTGGACCGCAAATGGATGGAGCATCTGGACGCTATGACCGAATTGAAAAACTCCATCGGTCTGAATGCCTACGCCCAAAGAGACCCCGTGGTTCAGTATAAGATCCAAGGCTCCGTGATGTTTGATGAAATGGTGGCCGAGATCCGAAACGATACGGCTCTCACCCTTCTTTCCGTATTCCCCAAGCGTGCCATTGAGCGCAAGGAGGTTGCCAAGATCACGGGAACCAGCCAAAGCGACGGCACCGTGAAAAAGGCACCTACGGTGAAAAAGAGTGCCCCCAATCCCAACGATCCCTGTCCCTGCGGCAGTGGAAAGAAATATAAAAAATGCTGTGGCTTGAAGGAGAGTAACTGATGGGCTTTGGTTCCTTGTTTTTAGGGTTTATGTTCCTCTATGACTTTCAGGTCGGCCTTCGTGCCGAGGGAAGTGAGGGGGCCTACGCCCTTTTGGATATTTTTCCCGACCCCATCGGCTGGCTTTTGATCCTGCTCGGTCTTTTGACCCTTTCCAAAAAGGCGGAGGGCTTTGGCACTCTGCGCCGCTTTCCCGTTTTCTTTTTGGCACTGTCTGTTTTCACCTTTCTGAAGGATACCCTTCTCTTCAACCTGTTTTATACCCCCGAGGGAGTGCAGAATTTCGTGGGAAGCACGGTGGATTTTTGCGAGCATCTTTTGACCCTTGCTTTTTTCTATCTGTTCTTTACCCAAACCGCTCTTTTGTGTCGGAAGCAAGGGGAGGATAAGCTTTCCCGATCCCACGCTATGGTGCCCCGCATTGCCATGACGGAAGGGGCCTTGTTCCTGTTGGCCCGTTTGGGCTCTTATCTGTCCTTGCCCACCTCTCTTGAGAAGGTGTTTTTGATCCTTTCCCGATTGGATTTTCTCTTTTGGGTCTTTCTTGTGTGGTTCGCTGTGATCAGCTTGGTTCGTGCCATGCTTCGCATCAGTGAGTAAGCGGGGGGACAAAATGAAGGTAGGAGCAATTTTCTTTGGCTTTTTATTTTTGATCAATCCCGATCTTATGACCTTGGATCCCTTGCCGGATTTTGTGGGCTATCTTTTGATTTCCCACGGCCTGTTTCGCCTTTCCTTTTTGGAGGAGCGGGTGGCCCTTGCCCGTCGCTGGTGTCAGCTTTTGGCCTGTGTCAGCGTCTTGAAGCTGTTTGCCAACCTGGCAGTTTTTTCCACCAATGTGGAAAGCACCCGTATGACCATTTCCTTTTTCTTCTTCGTGGGAGAGGCCGCTATGCTTCTCTTGATGGTGGACAATGCCTTCAAGGGAATTCAGTATCTTGCCGTCCGAAGAGACGGAGACCTTGCCCTGAAGGGGTATGAGGTTGCAAAATTCTTCGTGACCCTGTTTTGTGCCGTCAAGTGCGCCCTTTCCTTTCTGCCCTCCGCCGTGGTGCTTCTGTTCCCCGAGGTGGATGCCGATCCCGAAAAGGTAGAGGGCTTCGCCGCCTCTCTGCGCTCCTTTCGTACGGTTCGCAGCGTGGTGTTCGTCATCGCCTCCCTTGTGGTGCTGTTCTTGGGCATTTACGTGGCTCGGATCCTGCGGGCCTACCTTGCCCGTTGCCGCTCGGATCGGGCCTTTTGCGAAAGCCTTGCGGCCTATTACAAGGAAAAGGTTTCGGACAATGAATCTATGCAGACCCGCCTTGCGGTGAAGGGGGCCTTCCTGATGTTTTTTGTCTCCTTTCTCTTTTTGGCCGACCTGTATTTGGATGATATTTCATTCATTCCCTTGCCCTTTTTCTTTCTGTTTGTCTTTTTGGGCTTTCAAAGGCTTCGCCGAGTGATCCCGATCCCGAAGCTGTATGTTCTCCCTGTGATCCTTGGCTTTTTTGTCTCCCTTGCAGGATATTTCTACCGTCTGATCCTGCTTTTTCGGGTGGATGATTTTGCCGTCTTTTTCGTGCAGGATCCTGTGGGAATCCTTTTGGGTGTTTTGAGTGCCCTTCTTATTGTGTTGACCGTTTTGATTGTACTGCAAAGCATCTCCCGCACCGCCAAGCAGTATTTGGACTATCCCTATGGCCCCTATGCCGTTTGCATTCTTTTGATGGCCACTGCTGTTTCCGTTTTCGGCTTCTTGCAGTACCGTTTCCCCTCCACCTTTGGGGTTCTTCCCATGGTGCAGTGGGCACTTTTTGCCATTCTTTGTTATTTCCATAAAAAGTGTATGGATGAGATCTCTTCCGAGATCGAATACCGTTTGATGTAAAAAGGAGTTATCGATTTCATGTGTGGTTTTGCAGGAGTATTCCATCCTGAAGGATTGGTGGAAGAGGATCGCAAAATGCTCTCTTGTATGAGTGAGGCGATCCGTTTTCGAGGCCCCGATGAAGAAAGCCTTGTGGCAGAGGAAAAGATCGCCTTTGCCTTTCGCCGTCTTTCCATTATTGATCTGGAGGGCGGAAGTCAGCCCAAGGAAAGTGCGGACGGTGTCGTCAAGGGTGTGTTCAACGGCGAGATCTACAATTACCGTGAATTGAAGGAAGAGTATCTGGGCGGTGAGGAATTCCAAACCGATTCCGAGCTTGAAATTATGCTCAAGCTTTACCGCTTGAAGGGGGAGGGCTTCATTCGTCTTTTGCGAGGAATGTATGCCATTGCCTTCTATGACCGCAACGCCGATACGCTCTTTTTGGGTCGGGATCCCTTCGGAATCAAGCCGCTGTATTACCGCTTGACCGAAGAGGGGATCACCTTCTGCAGCGAGGCCAAGGCCTTCCTGTTTGATCCTACCCTTGAAACCTTCAAAACGCGAGATGATCTGGTTCAGCATTACTTTACCTATCAGTATATGCCCACCAAGGACTTTTCCAGCGGCCTTTCCATTTTGCCTGCGGGCCATTATCTTATTTATGACGGCAAATCAAAGAAGTGCCGTATCGAGCGCTATTTTGACCCCATGTTCTGCCCTGATAAGGAAAAGAGCTATGAGGAGAAAAAGGCCGAGGTTCGCAGTGTCTTGACCGAAAGCGTCAAGTATCATATGATCAGCGACGTGCCTGTGGGCACCTTCCTTTCCAGCGGCATTGATTCCGCCATTGTGACCGCCCTTGCCTCTCAATTAAATCCCGGAATCAAGGCCTTCACCGTTGCCTTTGGGGTAAAGGATTATTCCGAGATCGACGATGCCACCGCCATTTCCCGCCATTTGGATGTGGAGCATATCAAGGTGGTTCGCGGGGTAGAGGACTTCAAGGAAGCCTTTGAAAAGGTCGTTTGGAGTCTTGATTTTCCCGTGGCGGACCCCTCCACCGTTGCCATTTATCTGGTGTGTCAGGAGGCGGCAAAGCATTTGAAGGTGGTTCTTTCGGGAGAGGGAGCCGATGAGCTCTTCGGCGGCTATAAGGTTTATGACGAGTCCCGTTTTTCTGCCAAAATCTTCGGCTTGCCAAAGGCATTGAAAAGCATTTTGGCTTGGCTTGCCTCTGTTTTGCCTGACTGTGTCAAGGGAAAAAATCTTCTCTATCGGGGAACGACCCCCTTGGAGGATCGCTACATCGGCAATGCCTTTATCTTCAAGGAGGAGGAGAAAAAAGCCTTCCTCAAAACATACGATCCCGCTGTCCGCTTCTATCAGCCCGAGCGTGAGATCTATGCCCACGCCAAGGAATGTGGCCTCAGTCCCATGCTGCAAATGCAGTATGTGGATATGCGCTCCTGGATGCGAGGGGATATTCTCGTCAAAGGGGATCGCCTGAGTATGTACCATTCTCTGGAGGTTCGTGTTCCGTTTTTGGACCGTGAGGTGTTCCGTGTGGCCGCCTCCCTCTGCGATGATGAAAAGCTGAAAAAGGGAACCACCAAGTTCATTCTGCGAGATGCCTTCCGTGACCTTGTGGATGAGGCCACCTTCCTCCGTCCCAAGCTGGGCTATCCCGTTCCCGTTCGTGCTTGGCTGAAGGATGAGCTTTACCCTTGGGCCAAGGAAATCTTGGAGAATATGACCTGCACCGAATACATTGACCGAGCCGCCGCTCTTCGTCTTTTGGAGGATCATAAGGAGGGCAGGGCAGACAATTACAGAAAACTTTGGACTCTGCTTGTTTTTGTCACCTGGTACCGATTGAATGTATCGGACCGTGAGGGTACGAAACTGCGTGTTTTGAACGGAGAAATCTGAAACAACTTGACAAGCGGCCCCTTTTTGTGTACAATAAGCGTGCCGTTTTTGAAAAATCGCATCCTGTATGGGGTGCATTAAAAGGAGATTATTATGATCGATAAAGTAAAAGACTTGTTGGCCAAGCAGCTTCGTTTGGATGTCAATACCATTGAAGACGATGCCAACATTCTGGATGATCTCGGGGCCGATAGCCTTGAGGTTGTGGAAATGCTGATGACCCTGGAAAGCGAATTCGGAATCGTGGTTCCCGATGAAGACGTTATGAACCTTAAGACCGTTCGCTCCGTCGCCGAGTACATCGAAAGCCACACCTGATGGAGTCCGAACAAAAAGAGCCGAGGTTAATTCCTCGGCTCTTTTTTAACAAATTGAAAACTTTTTCTTTTTTTGAAAAAAAGGCCAAAAAAGGTTGACACACCCTTTGGGATATGATACAATAAAGGGCCGCATGTAAAAGGTTATGTAAAAAGCGTAAGCTTACCTTGGTCAGCGAGACATAAAAGAAAGAGAGGTGCTTTTCGTGTTTGCTATTTTTGAATTTGGCGGAAAGCAGTACAAGGTTGCCGAGGGAGATGTCGTATTCCTCGAAAAAATGAATGCCGAAGCAGGCGAGACCGTAAAGTTTGATAAGGTTCTTGCAATCTCCGGTGACGACGGCTTTGTTGCAGGCGCTCCCACGGTAGAAGGTGCCCTGGTTGAGGCCAGTGTTGTTAAGAACGGCAAAGATAAGAAGATCGTGATTCTCCGCTACAAAGCAAAGAAGAACGAGAAAAAGAAGCAGGGTCACAGACAGCCCTACACCAAGGTTCAGATCACTAAGATCGTAAAGTAATGATCTCGGTGGAATTTGTTATCTCTGATAACAAAATTCTTTCGTTCTCTGTGAAAGGCCATTCCGGCCTTGCTCCCGCACCGCACGATGTGCTTTGTGCCTCCGTCAGTGCTATGACGCTTCTGACCTTGAATACCTTGATCGAGGTGTTCGGTGCCGAGATCGATCTTGTGATCGATGATGAGGCTCCGCTGATCTCGGCAAAAAGTATCTTGTGTGAGAAGGAAGAAAAGGCAGTGCAGGGTGTGCTCCGAGGGCTTTTGATTCAGCTTGAGGATCTGCAGAAAACGTATTCGGCCAATTTGTCGGTCAAAACAAAAACAAAATAGAAAGGGTACTACGATGATTCAAATTAGCTTGCAATTTTTTGCACATAAAAAAGGTGTCGGTTCTACCAAGAACGGTAGAGATTCTGAGTCCAAGAGACTTGGCGTGAAGAAGGCTGACGGTCAGGCTTGTATCGCCGGCAACATCCTCGTTCGCCAGAGAGGAACTCATATTCATCCCGGCGCAAATGTTGGCATCGGTTCCGATGACACTCTGTTTGCTATGAAGGCCGGTACTGTGAAGTTCGAGCCCATGGCAGGCGGCAGAAAGAAAGTCAGCGTTTACTGCGACTAATCTTTTCCGATTCAATGATTAGGGGTATGTCTTGAGGGTTGTCTCATGGCGTACCCCTTTCGTTTACATTTCAAACGAGGTGCCTATGTCAGGATTTATTGATAAAACCGATATTTTCATCAAAGCGGGAAAAGGCGGCAACGGTGCCGTCTCCTTTCGCCGTGAAAAATATGTGGCCAACGGAGGCCCCGATGGGGGAGACGGCGGCCACGGCGGCAATGTGATCTTTGTGGTGGATCAGGGGGAAAATACCCTCATCAAATTCCGCTACAAGAGAAAATTTATTGCCGAAAACGGAGAAGACGGCAAGGGCAAGCGTTGCCACGGAAAAAACGGCGAGGATCTTGTCATTTCTGTTCCTCCCGGAACCATCATCCGTGATAAGGAAAGCGGAAGGGTAATGTTTGACCTTTCCCGTGATAAGGAATTTGTTGCCGCAAAGGGCGGCAGAGGCGGCTGGGGCAACAGCCATTTTGCCACCCCCACCCGTCAGATCCCGCAGTTTGCCAACCCCGGCCTTCCCGGTCAGGAGCGTGAGATCACCTTGGAAATGAAAATGCTTGCGGATGTAGGCCTCATCGGCTTTCCCAGCGTTGGAAAATCCACCTTTATTTCCCGTGCCAGCGCCGCCCGTCCCAAGGTTGCCGCCTATCACTTTACCACCCTGTCTCCCATTCTCGGCGTGGTGAAGATCGATGCGGAAAGAAGCTTTGTGATGGCAGACCTTCCCGGTCTCATTGAAGGAGCGGGAGATGGCCTCGGCTTGGGACATCAGTTTTTGCGCCACGTAGAGCGTTGCCGCCTGTTTATTCACGTGGTGGATGCCGCCGGCAGTGAGGGCAGAGACCCCTTGGAGGATATTCGCATCATCAATCAGGAACTTGCAAAATACGATCCCGCCCTCCTGAACCGTCCTCAGATCATTGCCGCCAATAAAATGGATCTCGGCATTTCGGAGGAGACCCGCCTCTCGCTTGAGACCGAGTGCGAGAAAAACGGCTGGAAGCTCTTTTTCCTTTCTGCCGATACCAACCAAGGTGTGGATGCCATTGTCAAGGAAGCGGCCAATCAGCTTTCCAAGCTTCCTCCCCTGAAGGAATACGAGGCTGATTATGTGGAGCCCGAGAAGCCACAGGAGGAGATCGGTGCCCAAAGAACCACCGTTACCCGTGAGGGAGATGTGTGGTATGTAGAGGGAGAGTGGCTTCTTCGCTTCATTCAGAAGATCAATTTTGCCGACCGTGACTCCGTCCGTTATTTTCAGCGTGTTATGAGAGAAGCGGGGGTAGAGGATGCCATGCAGAAGGCAGGCGTCAAGGATGGCGACACCGTAGATATCTACGGCATTGAATTTGACTATGTCTACTGAGAAGACCTTTGCCGTTCAAACCCTCGGGTGCCGTGTCAATCAGTATGAAACACAGGCCATTCGGGAGGCTCTTTTGAAGGAGGGCTTTGAAGAAAAAAGCTTTGATGAGCCCTGCGGAGTTTACCTTGTGAATACCTGCGCCGTTACCGAGGAAAGCGAAAAGAAGAGCAAAAAGCTCCTGCGCCGTGCCCTGCGCTTTCGGGAGGCGGATCCCGAAGCAGTGGTGTGTGTTTGCGGCTGCTTTTCTCAGGGGGCAGGGGAGGATCCCGTTTTTTCCAAGGTGGATCTGATTGCGGGAAATACGGAAAAAAGCCGTCTTGCCGCCCACCTTGCCCGTCTGTTTGAAACCCCCTCCCATTTGCGGGAGCGTGTGGATCTTCGGTGTGACATTGCAAAGCCTATGCCCTATGAGCCGATGCAGGTCAGCCGCAGTCACAATGCACGAGCCTTTGTGAAGATCGAGGATGGCTGTAACAGTTTTTGCTCCTATTGCTATGTGCCCTTGGTACGGGGAAGAGTTCGTTCCCGTGGGATTGAGGAGGTTTGCCGTGAGGTTTCCCGCCTTGCGGAAAACGGCTACCGTGAGATCGTCCTCACCGGCATTGAAACGGGTGCTTGGGGAGAGGATCTTGGAGAAGGCCAATCCCTTGCCACTTTGGTGGAAAGGGTGTGCCAAACAGAGGGGATCGAGAGGATCCGCTTCGGCTCTCTGAAGCCCACGGTATTCACTCCCGAATTTTGCCACCGCCTTTCCGAGCTCCCCAAGGTTATGCCCCATTTTCACCTTTCCCTCCAAAGCGGAAGCACTGCGGTGCTCTCGGCTATGAGAAGAAGGTATGACCGTGAGGCAGAGGAGATCGCCATTGACACCATCTACCGTTATTTTCCCGATGCGGGCCTTTCCGCCGATCTGATCTGCGGCTTTCCCGGTGAGCGGGAGGAGGATTTTTTGGATACCGTGTCTCTGGTGAAAAAGGCTCGGCTTCTCCATACCCATATTTTTCCTTTTTCTCCCCGCAAAGGCACTCTTGCCTATAAAATGAAGGAAACCGTTTCGCAGGAGGAAAAAAAGGAGAGATGTGCCCATCTTTTGCAGATCGCAAAGGAATCTTCTCTTGACTTTGCCGCCGCACGGCAGGGGAGAGAGTACTCCGTGTTGTGTGAGCGAATTCGGGATGGCTTTGCGCTTGGGTATACCGAAAACTTTATGTATACCAAAACCCCCGTGACCCCATGCCATCAGGTGGGTAGGATCTTTTCTGCCACACTTGAGTCCCGATGCGACTTTACGGTGGAGAGTATGACCGTTCTTGCGAAAAGTGCGGAAACAGTTGACAATTTTGCAAAAAAGTTGTAAATTATATAAGTATAGTACTATTCCCCAATAGAAAGGAATCTTTTTATGGCAAAAACAAAAAAGAATCAAAATTTGAAAGCCGTCATCGGCTACGCTGTGCTTTGCGTTGCCTTGGTTGCTTTTATGGTAGCTACCCTCATCGGTGCTTGGAATCAGACCTCTGATCTCATTGAGGATAAGGTCTTTTTGGATGCGGTCAGCGAGTATCTGGATAAGGCTCCCCGCAAGATCACGCAGGAAGATCTGGATTCCATTCAGTACCTTTCCGTCAGCGGTAACAATTCTCTCACCTTCGGTGGCGCTTCTGCCATGGAAAGCATTGAGAATGAAGAGGATCCCTCCGAATCCGTTACCAATGTGGGCATCCCCTACGATCTGCAGAATATTGCAGAGGATTTAAAGCTTCTGGGGGGCCTGAAGTATTTGGATCTTACCGGTGATAAGAATGTTATTTCCTCTACCGCCGAGATTAAGGAGCTTGTTTCTCTGGAGCACCTGGTGATGGACGGCCTGAAGCTGGAGTCCCTTTCCGACCTCGCTTCTCTGACTTCTCTCAAGGATCTTCAGATCGAAGGAATCACCGTTGCCGATGCCTCCTTCCTCAAGGCTCTCACTTCTCTTGAGACTCTGAATATTGCCAACACCTCCATCCGGGATCTTTCCGTTCTTTCTGCTGCAGAGAATCTGGAAACCCTCATTGCAGACGGCAACAAGATCAGCGATGTATCTGCTCTGGCCGCTCTCACCTCCCTGAAGAATCTGTCTCTTGTGGAGAATGAGATCACCGATGTTTCCGCTCTTGAGAAGCTGACTGCTATGGAAAACCTCACCTTGGATCAGAATAAGCTCACCTCGGTGGACGGTCTTGAGACCATGACCAAGCTGGAAACCCTTTCCATTTCCGATAATGAGGTTGCTTCTCTTGAGAAGCTTTCCGCTCTCACCGCTCTTACCACCCTCTATGCCGATAAGAACAAGGTTACCTCCCTTGCAGGAATTGACGGCACCGCTCTCACCACCCTTTCCCTGAACGGCAATGAGATCGCTTCTCTGGAAGGCGCTGAAAAACTGACCAAGCTGACCAGCCTCTACCTCGGCGAGAATAAGATCACCGATGCTTCTTCTCTCAAGGATCTGACCAAGGTAAGCTATCTTGACCTTTCCGAAAATGAGATCACCGATGTTTCTGCTTTGGCTTCCATGAAGGGCCTGAAGAATCTGATCCTCACCGGTAACGAGATCAAGGATCTCTCCGCTCTGGACGATCTGAAGAAGGATGGCTGCACCATCACCGCCGACGAGGTGAAGGAAGAAGCCTCCGATGCGACCGAGGAAACGGAAGAGTCTGAGGAAACCGAAACCGAAGAAACTGAAACCAAGGAAAACTAAAAAATCCGAAAAAAGCAGGGGAGACCCTGCTTTTTTTCTGAAAGGAAAGCCTATGTGTGATTCTCCCCTGTTACTTGCCTATTTGGGCGATGCGGTGATGGAGGTGTTGGTGCGCCGCCACTTGATCGGAATCGGAAAAAGCAATGCCGAGTGCAACAAGCTTGCCCTGGAGTATGTCACCGCCGCCCGCCAAAGTGCGGCCATCCGTGGGCATTTGGATCTTTTGACCCCCGAGGAGAAGGAGCTGTTCACCCGCTCCAAAAATGAAAAGAGTGCCAATCATCCCCGCAATACCGACCTGTATTCCTACCGCCTTGCCACGGGTCTTGAGGCCGTTTTTGGCTACAATCACCTCCTCGGCAAGCACGAAAGGAATGAAGAGCTTTTCCGTTTGCTCTTTTTATCTCGGGAAGAAAAGATTTAATAAAGAAAAAGATGGGAAAAATGTTAAAAAAATTATCGTTTTTCCTTGCAATGCAATCAAAATTATGGTAAAATAACTGTTGCGTTATAAAGACTATTAAAAACATGGAGGAAAATATGAGCAAAAAGTTTTGTTATCTCTTCACCGAGGGCGACGCTACGATGCGTAACCTCCTTGGCGGAAAGGGTGCCAACCTTGCTGAAATGACCAAGATCGGCCTTCCCGTTCCCCAGGGCTTTACCGTCACCACCGAGGCTTGCACTCAGTATTATGAGGACGGCAGAAAGATCAATGATGATATTCAGGCAGAGATCATGGAGTACATCGATAAGATGGAAGCCATCACCGGTATGAAGTTCGGTGATAAGGAGAATCCCCTTCTGGTTTCCGTTCGTTCCGGTGCCCGTGCATCCATGCCCGGTATGATGGATACCATCCTCAACCTCGGTCTGAACGAGGAAGTGGTGGATGTCCTTTCCAAGAAGTCCGGCAACCCCAGATGGGCTTGGGACTGCTACAGAAGATTTATTCAGATGTATTCCGACGTTGTAATGGAGGTCGGCAAGAAGTATTTCGAAGAGCTGATCGACAAGATGAAGGAAGAGAAGGGCGTGAAGCTCGACGTTGAGCTTACCGCTGAGGATCTGAAGGAATTGGCGAACCAGTTCAAGGCTGAGTACAAGGCTAAGATCGGTTCCGACTTCCCCTCTGACCCCAAGGAGCAGCTCATGGGTGCTGTTAAGGCAGTATTCCGTTCTTGGCACAACCCCCGTGCAAACGTTTACAGACGTGACAACGACATTCCCTACTCTTGGGGTACTGCCGTAAACGTACAGGCAATGGCATTCGGTAACATGGGCGACAACTGCGGTACCGGTGTTGCTTTCACCCGTGACCCCGCAACCGGCGAGAAGAAGCTTATGGGTGAGTTCCTTACCAACGCACAGGGTGAGGACGTCGTTGCAGGCGTTCGTACTCCTATGCCTATCGCACAGATGGCTGAAAAGTTCCCCGCTGCATTCAAGCAGTTCCAGGAAGTTTGCCAGATACTTGAGAACCACTATCACGACATGCAGGATATGGAGTTCACCATCGAGAACGAGCAGCTCTACATGCTTCAGACCAGAAACGGTAAGAGAACCGCTCCCGCTGCACTCCAGATCGCTGTTGACCTTGTTAAGGAAGG
>JAZQMO010000053.1:0-104076 GCA_045543495.1 Eubacteriales bacterium
GATCGACAAGATGAAGGAAGAGAAGGGCGTGAAGCTCGACGTTGAGCTTACCGCTGAGGATCTGAAGGAATTGGCGAACCAGTTCAAGGCTGAGTACAAGGCTAAGATCGGTTCCGACTTCCCCTCTGACCCCAAGGTTCAGCTGATGGGTGCTGTGGAAGCAGTATTCCGTTCTTGGGACAACCCCCGTGCCAACGTTTACCGTCGTGACAACGATATTCCTTATTCCTGGGGTACCGCTGTTAACGTACAGATGATGGCATTTGGTAACATGGGTGACGATTGCGGTACCGGTGTTGCATTTACACGTGACCCTGCTACAGGTGAGCCCGGACTTATGGGTGAGTTCCTCGTAAACGCACAGGGTGAGGACGTTGTTGCAGGTGTTCGTACTCCTATGCCCATTGCCGAAATGGCAGATAAGTTCCCCGGCGCATACGATCAGTTCGTAAAGGTTTGCGCCATCCTCGAGGATCATTACAGAGATATGCAGGATATGGAGTTCACCATTCAGGCAGGTCAATTGTATATGCTCCAGACTAGAAACGGTAAGAGAACCGCGAAGGCCGCTCTCAAGATCGCTTGTGATCTGGTTGACGAGGGTATGATCGACAAGAAGCAGGCAGTTGCTATGATCGATCCCAGAAACCTGGACACCCTTCTCCATCCCCAGTTCGATGCAAAGGCTCTCAAGGCTGCTACCCCCGCAGGTCGTGGTCTCGGTGCTTCTCCCGGAGCTGCTTGCGGTAAGATCGTATTTACCGCTGAGGATGCTGAGGCTTGGAATGCAAGAGGCGAGAAGGTCGTTCTCGTTCGTCTTGAGACCAGCCCCGAGGATATCACCGGTATGAAGGCTTCTCAGGGTATCCTGACCGTTCGTGGCGGTATGACCTCTCACGCAGCCGTTGTTGCCCGTGGTATGGGTACCTGCTGTGTATCCGGCTGTGGCGCCATCGCTATGGACGAGGAAAACAAGAAGTTCACCCTCGCAGGCAAGACCTATGGTGAAGGTGATTACATTTCTATCGACGGTTCCACCGGTAACATTTACGATGGAATCATCCCCACTGTTGATGCTGAGATCGCAGGCGAGTTTGGCAGAATTATGGATTGGGCCGATGAGTTCAGAACTCTGAAGGTTCGTACCAATGCCGACACTCCCGCCGATGCAAAGAAGGCTCGTGAGCTGGGTGCCGAGGGTATCGGTCTCTGCCGTACCGAGCATATGTTCTTCGAAGCAGAAAGAATTGCTGCATTCCGTGAAATGATCTGCTCCGATACCGTTGAGGAAAGAGAAGCCGCTCTGGCTAAGATCCTTCCTTATCAGCAGAACGACTTTGAGAAGCTCTATGAGGCTCTCGAGGGCAACCCCGTATGTATCCGCTTCCTGGATCCCCCTCTCCACGAGTTCGTTCCCACCGAAGAGGCTGACATTGCCGCTCTGGCAAAGGCTCAGGGCAAGACCGTTGAGAAGATTAAGAACATCATTTCTTCTCTCCACGAGTTCAACCCCATGATGGGTCACCGTGGCTGCCGTCTCGCCGTAACCTATCCCGAAATCGCTGTAATGCAGACCAAGGCAGTAATCAGAGCTGCTCTTGCTGTTCAGGCTAAGCACGCCGATTGGAAGATCGTTCCTGAAATTATGATCCCCCTGACCGGCGAAATGAAGGAAATGAAGTTCGTGAAGGACATCGTGGTTGCTACCGCCGATGCTGAAATCGCTGCTGCAGGCTCCGATCTGAAGTATGAGGTTGGTACCATGATGGAAATTCCCAGAGCTTGTCTGACCGCTGACGAGATCGCAAAAGAGGCTGAATTCTTCTGCTTCGGTACCAATGACCTGACTCAGATGACCTTCGGCTTCTCCCGTGACGATGCCGGCAAGTTCCTCTCTGCTTACTATGAGACCAAGATCTACGAGAACGATCCCTTTGCAAAGCTCGATCAGACCGGTGTTGGTAAGCTGATGGATATGGCAGTTACCATGGGTAAGAAGGCTCGTCCTTCCATCCACTGCGGTATCTGCGGTGAGCACGGCGGAGACCCCGTTTCCGTTGAGTTCTGCCACAAGATTGGCCTGGACTATGTATCCTGCTCTCCCTTCCGTGTGCCGATCGCCCGCCTCGCCGCCGCCCAGGCTGCTATTAAGGGCTAAGCTTAAACGCGCAGGTCGCACTTATGTGCTTTATAGGGGCGGGTGAGATGTCCGCCGCCTGCATAAAAAAACCTCGGAGCAATCCGAGGTTTTTTCTTGACATTACATTGATTTTATGATATCTTACAAATAACAGAAATAGTCTGCCTACGTTGGGAGCGTTTATCGCTCACCATAGTAACAGCTGTTTCTGTTGTTTTATGAGTATCAGATTTCCCTCTTTTGCCGATAGCACCACAGGCTGCTATTAAGGAATCTAAGTAATTAGGTTTATAAAGCAAAACGATCCGCCCGAAGAAATTCGGGCGGATTTTTAACTATTTTTTTGTGAGATAAAATGATATTTCAACTGTGAGTTTTTTTAATTTATTTCGTGTAATATAGTGAAGGGCATAATTTTAGGGAAGGAGTATACAGTGGACCGCGGAAACATCAGTTATGAGCATTTTCTTAACGGAAATGATACCGGCATGGAAGAAATTATAACGGAATACAATGACGGGCTGATCTTTTATCTCTACAAGTTGGTTGGCTCGCTAAGCCTTGCCGAAGAACTTGCCGAGGATACATTTGTGCTTCTTTGTACAAAAAAACCGAAGAACAAGCAAAAAAGTTCCTTTAAGACCTGGTTGTATACCATCGGCAGAAATCTCGCTATTGACCACCTGCGCCGTACGGCACGGCGAAAGACTGTTTCCATTGATTCGTGTTTGGATTTGGGGGATGACAGCAATAATCCGGAAAACGAATATCTCCGTGACGAAAATAAGATAACCGTTAATCGGGTTATGAAAATGCTGAAGCCGGAGTATCAGCAAATTTTGCATCTTATGTATTTTGAAGGGCTTTCCCACAAGGACATCTCCACAATCATGCACAAGAGCGTTCACGCAACGCAAATGCTTGCAAGTCGAGCAAAGCAAGCTCTAAAAACCGAACTTATTAAGGAGGGTATTAACTATGAAAACTACCGATGAAATGATCAAAAGTGTTTTTGCACGTAAACAAAGCTACGAAGAGGCAAAAAAAACAAGACGCCTTATGTTGACTAGAGGTGTAACTATCGCCTGCAGTATGTGTCTGGTACTGACACTGCTGGTTGTGGGCGGTATGCAAACTAAAAATGCAAAATCCCAGGAAAACTACCGCATTCTAATCGATGTCAATCCCAGTATTGCGCTTTGCGCCAATGAAAAGGATGTTGTAATTGAGGCAAAAGCCCTTAATAGCGATAGTGAGAAAATTCTCAAAGAGGCAGATACGGAAGGCAGGCCTGTAAACGAGGCTGTGAAGGATTTGTCCGAAACGATGACCGATCTCGGTTACATCTCCGAAGAAGCAAATTCAATTCTGGTCAGTGTTGAAGGTCTTGAGGGAAAACGGGATCAGAATATCAAGGAGAATATTGCCGAAAGCATTTCTGAATCGCTTACAGACAAGAACATTGAAGGATCTATCATTCTGCAGACAGTCCCCGGAGACAGTGAGCTGAATCAGGCGGCCGAGACTTACGGTATTTCCGTGGGCAAGGCACAGCTGATAAGCCAGATTATTGCACAAAACAAGCTTCTCACCTTCCAGGAGCTTTCTGCCATGAGCATTCACGAGCTGAATGTTTTGAAAGTGTCTTATTATATTGAGGCGGAAAACACCTACGAGGTCGGCACGCCCGGATATATGGCCTACATCGGTCAGAACCGCGCAAACGAGATCGCTTTGACAGATGCCAATGTCACCGCAAATACAATGGAGACGCGTCTTGATTGCCATGCAGGTATGATAATATACTGTGTTGAATTTGAAAATGATACACACGAATACCGTTACCGTGTAAATGCGGTAACCGGCGAAATCCTTTCCGGTGAAAAGAGCGAACTGGGTAAAAACGATTTCTTTGTAGGCGAGACAGATGCCGGATTTGTGGGCGAAAATGCAGCTTTGGATGCAGCACTTGCTCACGCAGGTTTGAAAGACAGCGTTCTGATCCGATGCAAGTACAATCGTGATTGGGTTGACGGCATCTCGGTTTACAACCTCTATTTCACGGACGGTCTTGTTTCGGGAAGGTATGTTGTCAACGCACGCACCGGTGAAATTATTCAAAACAGCCTTATGCAGGAACCCAAGGACCGCAGAGTAACGGCAAATGTGATTGGCGAGGCTACAGCCAAGCGCATTGCGCTTGCAAAGGACGGCCTAATCGATGGTAATGTGAGCAAGTATGAGATAAAGCTCGTTGCTGCTAACGGAACTTACACATACGAGATGATGTTTATTTGCAACGGTGTACGGTACAATGTACAGCTTGACGCCATGGACGGAACCGTTCTCACATTTGAAAAAACGGTTCTGCGGGATACCGGTTCACCCTCTGCCGAGGACGGTTCCCACGTTTCCAGCGAAAGTGGCAATTCTTCTGAAAAATGAAGAAGCCACAACCGGGCACACTATTTCCCCTTTTTGCTGATAGCACCACAGGCTGCAATTAAAGAAAGCAAATAATTGCTGACTTTATAAAACAAAACGATCCGCCCGAGAAATCGGGCGGATTTATTATATTGCCATCAAACCGTAAATATTGAATGTAAATCGTTGCACTTTTTTTGTGAAAATGATATACTAAAATGGATTCAAAAAGCACGTATATAGAGTTGGAGGGGATAACTATTATGTATATGAAATTAAAAGATGGCAAGTCAAAGGTGCTCACATTGAGTTACGATGATGGTGTTGTACAGGATATTAGGCTGATTGAAATTCTGAATAAATATGGTATCAAGGCAACGTTCAACATAAACACAGGAAAGTATTTGTCGGAAGAAGCAGCTCGCGAAAAGTTTTATGGTAGAATGAAGTTGTCCGAAGCAAAGAAGTTGTATATAAAATCAGGTCATGAGGTTGCTGTTCATGCTTTAACTCATCCGTTTTTAGAGAAGATAAAGACAGAGGAAATTTTCACGGAAATTATAGAAGACAGAAAAAATATTGAACAACAGTATGGCACATTAGCAAGGGGAATGGCATATCCTTATGGTACATATAATGATGATGTAGTAAGTGCTTTGGAAAAATGTGGAATCTGCTATTCAAGGACAACTAAAACAACCGAAAGTTTCAGATTCCCTGAAAACTGGCTGACACTTCATCCAACCTGTCATCATAACAATCAAAAACTTATGGAGTTGGCTAAGAAATTCATTGAAGAGAAAAGCCGCTATTATTGTGATAATTGGTTGTTTTATGTATGGGGACACAGCTATGAGTTTGACAATAATGATAACTGGGAAGTTATTGAAAAATTTGCCGAGTATATTGGTGGACGAGAAGATGTTTGGTATGCTACTAACATAGAAATATACGATTATGTAAAAGCATATGAGCGTCTTGAAACCAGCATTGATAAACGCATTATCCATAATCCTTCTTTAATAGATGTCTGGTTTTGCGAACAAGGCAAAACATATTGCGTAAAAGGCGGACAAACGCTGCACATATAATAATTAGAGCTCCCCGATTACAGAAAAGTAACCGGGGAGTTTTTCTATCTATTGCGAATGATTTTACATTATGCTATAATTATTTAAGAGGTGAACACTGTGGAATACTTACCAATAATATTTATTTTTATTGTCGCAATTTTTTTGTGCTTTTTACCACTATTTCTACGAAAGCCAAAATCAACGTTTTGCTATGTGTTCACAGAAAACAACGGCCTCAAAACCGTCTATAAAAACGATAGAGTTAAAGTTTAATTGCCACTTGATCGATAAAACAAATGATCCGCACAAATTTTTGTGCGGATCGTTTGTTTCGTTTAGATCTTGTATTTTTTATAGTAAGCATCCATATCCACAACGGTGCCTTTTCTTCTTGCTTCCTCTGCGGCAAAGGCGAGGAAATGATTGCGAACGGAAACATCAATGTCAGCGGCACGGTAGCCGTCATAATCTCCGCTGAGGAATTGGTGCAGTTCACGAACAAGTCCCTGATCTCCGCCGCCGTGACCGCCGTTGATGGTCTCATCGATCTTGGGCACGGGAACCCTTTGTTCCTCCTTGGTATCAAAGCGGTAAACATAGATCTCGGTGTCAGCGGCGTGAGCGTAAAGCTCGCCCTCTGTGCCGTAAATGCGAATGTATCGCCCGCCCTTGTTGAAGGCATTGACGGTCAGATTCGCGGTAGCCCCGCCCTCAAACTCCATATTCACCACCTGATGGTCGCAAACATCGTTGTTGGCGTGGTAAACGCACAGGCCGTAATCCGTATTTTTCAGGGCCTCCATTACCGCTTCGTCGCTTGGCTCATATTCATCGGTAAAGCCACGGGTGATAATGCGGCGCCTGGGGTTCGTCTTGAAATCCACATAATGCTTGATGCAGTTGTAAGGGCAGGTCTCGCCAACGGGGCAATTGCCGTCAGAGCAACGGATGGGAGCCCCCTCCGGCGCATTTTTTTCCGTAAAATGAACCAAGGAACCGAAGGAAGAGATCTTCTTGCAGGGCTTGTCTATGATCCACTGGATCATATCCAGATCGTGGCTGGATTTGGCCAAAAGCATAGGAGCGGATTCTGCCTCGCTGTGCCAGTTTCCGCGAACGTAGCTGTGGCTGAAATGTACGTTCCCAACACCCTCCACCTGATCCACAGAGATCACCTGTCCGACCTCCCCGCTCATTACAAGCTCCTTCACCTTGCAGAAAAAGGGAGCGTAGCGCAAAACGTGCCCCACCAAAACCTTTACGCCCTTCTTTTTAGCCGCCAAGGCTATATCGGCACATTCCTGAGCCGTGGGAGCCACAGGCTTTTCCAGCAGCAGATCATATCCCTTCTCAATGGCAATGAGAGCAGGCTCGTAGTGCATATTGTCTACCGTGGCGATGACGCAAACGTCGGCCATCTTGGGCTGAGATAAAATATCCTCCCAGCTGTCGTAGCAGCGCTCGGGGGGGATGCCGTATTCCTTTTGGAAATGCTTTTTTCTTGCATCCTCGGGGTCGGCCATACCTACCAATTCATAATGAGCGGGATCCAAAGCCATGAGCCCCGCATAACGGTTTCCTCGGTTGCCGGTACCAATGACGATGACAGATACTTTCTTCATTTTTTTGATCCTTTCAAAAATGTATTCTTGACATTTTCCACTTTTCATTTTATAGTATTTTTATAGAAAATCAACGGTCAATCTTGATAAGTTATAACACAATCTTGCTGTTTTGAGGTATTATGATTTCATCCCGATACGAAACCCATAACATTCAAACACCCTTTTTGCCCTTTATTTTTCACCGCTCCTTTACCTTGGAAAAACGCACCATCAATCCCAATTGGCACAAAAATGTGGAGATCCTTTTGTGTGTGGAGGGGGAGGGCTTTGTTCGTTGTGATAAAACAGTCTTGCCCTTGCGAAAAAACACCCTTGTCACTGTCAACTCCGATGTTCTCCACAGCATCGGCACCGAGGAAAGGGTGGTATATCATTGCCTGATCATTGATCACGAATTCTTTCGCTCCAATTCCATCCCTGTGGATGAGCTTTTGTTTGCTCCTTTGCTTGAGGATGAAAAGCTGGTGGAGACCTTTCGCTCGGTCTGCAAGGCCTTCTCGCATCTGGATCCCGACTCCTTCCAATCGGTTGCTACCCTTCGCTGTGAGATTCTGCGCTTTTGCATCCTCTTGAGCGCTCATTCTACCCAAAAGACCTTGGTGAATAAGGAAAACAATTATGTGAAGGAAGCCATCGTCTACATTCGTCAGCATCTTGGAGAGCCGATCACATTGGAAATTCTTTCCCACAAGGTGGGGGTGAGCCCCTTTCATCTGGCAAGGCAGTTCAAGCATTATACGGGAAATACCATCATTCAAACGGTCAACCGAATGCGCTGTGCCGAGGCCCTGCGGCTTTTGGAAAAGGGAAACAGCGTGTTTGCCGTAGCGGAGGCTTGCGGTTTTTCCAACCACTCCTATTTTTCCAAAACCTTCAAAAGCATTATGGGTCGGCTTCCTTCTCAGGTATATTCCTCCCATTTGAAATCCGATTAAAATACCGCAGACAATTTTGTCTGCGGTATTGCATTTACTTTTTCTTTCTGATCAGAGGCAAGAGGGTGGGGAGGATCAAAAGGGAAGCCACAAGGGCCGCCAAAAAGATATTTTCATTGGGAATAAAGGATGTTGTTCCGTCGGAATTGAGCACCGTTTCAGCATTCTTCAAGACCGCCGCACCGATGGCGGGGCCGATGATTCCGGGAATGAGCACCTGCCCGATGATCCTCTGCCCTTGGAACATTCCCGCTTTTCCCTTGGGAGTTTGATCCCGTAGCATAGCACCGAACACCGCCATTCCCGCCAGATACCCGCACATCATAAGAAGGGTTCCGCAAAAGACGGGAAGGGTGTTGCGGAAGGAATACAGCACCAAAAAGCCCGTGATCAATAGGATCAGAGAGGGGAAAATGGCTCGGGTAAAGCCGAAGCGATCGTAGATTCTGCCGTAAAAGGCGGTAAAGAGAGCCGCAAGCAAAATAGCGGGGGCGAAAATCAGCACGTAATTTTCCATACCGAGGCTGACCGTAAAATACAGGATCAGATAAGGCATAAAGATCTGTATGGCAATGCCGAAAACAGCATAGGAGATCAGGGTCATATAGAAGCCTTTTTGCTCTCGGATCACCGAGGGGCGAAAGCCGTAGAAAAGGCTGTGAAGATAGCCTTCGTTTTCGCTCCGTTCCACCCTCGGCTCCTCAATGAGGAAAAAGCCCAAAATGCCAATGAGGGTCACCGCCGTTCCGATCACACCGAAAAATACCGTCCAATAGCTGTCACTCTCGGGAGAGAGCAGCATCGCTCCGCCAAATACCACCAAAATGGCCATCAGGGGCATCATAGCGTTGATCCCCTCTGCGGCGCCGCGGTTGGTTTCGTCGGTGGAATCGGTGAGCCAAGCGTTAAAGGCGGCATCGTTTGCTGTGGAGCCGAAAAAGGTCATAACGCAGTCCATCAAAATCACAAGATTGATTCCCACGGCGGCGGCATCCAAGGCCTCGGCAAAAAGGCCCGTGATCACCTCTTTCCGAAGCAGAACAAAGCTCCAAATGGAAAGCCCCCATAAAAGATAACCGGCGCAAATAAAGAGCTTTCTTTTTCCCACCCTGTCCGAAAGGGCACCCATTAAAATCGTCGTGAGGGTAGCGGAAACGGCCGAGGCCGCCACCATCAGGGAGATCGCCTTGGCATCGGCTCGGAATTCCTCGTAGAGAAATACATTAAAATACATATTCTCCATCACCCAAGCGATCTGTCCCACAAGACTGAAGATCACAAGGCTGATCCAAAATTTGCTTTTTTTCGCATTGTTTTTCATTCAAACGCCACCTTTCTTCTTTCATTTTATCACAAAAATGAAGAAATCTCAACCAAAACCCTTTTTTTCTCAATCTTGACAAAGAAGGTGATTTTTTGTAAGATATTGATGTTTTCCATTCTATCAATCAGGGCATTTTTGCCCGTTTCCAAAGGAGTCAAAATGAAGAAAAAAGTGTTCTATGCGGAGTGGGCCTATGTGCTGGGTCTTGTGATCATGGCCTTCGCCGCCGCCTTCACGGAAAAGGCAGATTTCGGTATGTCTATGGTGGTGGCTCCCGCCTATATTCTCCACCTGAAGCTTTCTCAGCTGTTCCCTTGGTTCTCCTTTGGGGTGGCTGAATATGTGTTTCAGGGGGTGTTGGTTCTCCTCACCGCCTTGGTAATGAGAAAATTCAAGCTTTCCTATCTGTTTTCCTTTGTGACCGCCGTTCTCTACGGCTTTCTTTTGGATGCTGCCATGATGCTGCTTTCTTCGGTTTCCGATAAGGATTTTCTGCTTCGGATCCTGTGGTACCTTGTGGGAACGGTGCTATGCTCCTTTGCCGTCTCTCTTTTCTTTCACACCTATCTTTCTCCCGAGGCCTATGAATTGATCGTGAAGGAGCTTTCCGAGAAGTTTTGCTGCAATATCAATTCCGTGAAAACCGCCTACGATTGCTTCAGCGTTGTTTTGGGCATCGTTTTGTCCTTTTCCTTTTTTGGCTTCGGTGTATTCCAAGGGGTCAAATGGGGCACAGCCGTTTGTGCCTTGGTCAACGGCTTTCTGATCGGCCGCTTTTCCAAGCTTTTGGAGAAGCACTTTCAATTTGAAAACCGTTTTCCGCTGGAAAAGCTGTTTCGCTGAAATAAGTAACGATCCCAAAGATCGCAAAAGGAAAGGAAAACCTGTATGAAGCCTGTTGTGAAATTTGAGAAAGCCCCCTCGGGCCTCTATTTGTATGAAACCCATCTGCACACCTATCCCGTCAGCCGTTGTGCCAAGAAAAGCGTGGGGGAGAATATGGCCTGCTACCAAGCTCTCGGGTATCAGGGCATCTTTATCACCAATCATTTTTTGGATGGGAATATCAATATTGATAAAAGCCTATCCTATGAGGAAAAATTGAATTTTTATCTGTCCGATTATTGGGAGGCCAAAAGCCTGGAGCACAAAATGGGACTTCGGGTCTTTTTCGGCGTGGAGCTCTCCTTCAAGGGAACCGATTTTCTCATTTACGGTCTTCCTCCCGAGTGGTATTTTGATCATCCCGAGATCACGGAGATGAATAAAAAAGTGGAGCTTGCCTTTATGATGGAGGAGGGCGCCCTTGTGATTCAGGCACACCCCTATCGGGAAGCGAGCTATATCGACCATATTCGCCTGTATCCTCGCTCTGTGCACGGTGTGGAGGTGCTTAATGCCTGCCGCAATGAATTGGAAAATACTATGGCAGAGCAATATGCCGTCTCCTACGACCTGATTCCCTTTGCGGGGACGGATAATCATAAGGGCATAGAACAGCCCCTGTTTTCCGGCATTGCCTTTGATACTCCCTTGAATAGCGAAGAGGATTTTGTTCTTCGCATCCAAAACAAAGAAGGAACTCTGTTTTCCTTATCAAACGGTGAAGAAAAGACCCGAGAATGATCTCGGGTCTTTTTTTACAGAATGAAGTCAAAAATCAGAGCAGAAGCGGAGGCTGCCAAAGCAACCACGATCAGAGGCTTTTTTCGGTAAGCGAAAAAGAGAGCCGCCAGGGTTCCCGCAACAGAGCTTGCCGTGTTTCCCGTGGCGTAGAAAATGGAGGGAATGGTCATGGCGCTGAGGACCGCATAGGGAAGATAATACATCAGGCTTCGGATGAAAGGGGAGGTGATCTCCTTGCGAAACAGGGTGAAGGGGATCATTCTCACAAGATAGGTCACAAGAGCCATTACAAGAATATATAGAATCAAACTCATTTTGTCTCCTCCTTTTCCACGGGAAAGAGAAGGGCACCGAGGATCGATGCTACCAAGGCGCTGATGATAATGGCAAAGCCTGCGGAGATAAAGGGAAGGAGAAAACGGATCAAACTGCTGATTCCCGCTGCCGTCAAAACCACAACGAGGACGCTTTTTTCTTTTCTTGCCGCCGGAACGAAAATAGCAAGGAACATTCCGTAAAGGAGAAGCCCCATAGCATCGGTCACCGTCTTCGGCAGGATCTCGCCTGCCAGTGCACCAAACAGCGTTCCCCCCGTCCACCCAAGGATGGGAAGTGTCATCAGCCCGTAGAAATAGGGCGGAGATATTTTGCCTTCTGCCGAGGCGGCCAAGGCGTAGAGCTCATCGGTAATGCCAAAGGAGGCAATCAGGCGCTGTTTTGTGCCAAAGCTCTTGTCCAGCTTTTGGGTGAGAGAAAAGCCCATAAGAGCATATCTTAAATTGATGACAAGCTGCGTGAGGGCCATTTCGATCAGCCCTCCTGCGGCGGCTATGATCTTAATTCCCGCCGCCTGCCCCGCACTGGTCAGATTGGTCAGGGAAATCAGGGTCGCCTCCAAAACGGGAATGCCCAATTTTACCGCCTGAATCCCAAATCCAAAGGAAACGGATAAATACCCCAAGGCAATGGGGATCCCGTGGGATAAGCCCCTTGAAAATGCACTTCGCACCAAATCATCTCCTATCATTTCAAACGAAGAAATTGTAACACAAGAGGGAAAAGAAAACAATAGAAAAATGAAAAAAACGGAACAAAGTCCGTTTTTCCATTTTATCGATATAGCTCGGTGGAAAGGTAGCGTTCCCCCGAATCGGCACAAAGAACTACGATGCTCTTGCCGAAAAATTCCTTTCGCTTTCCGATTTTTACTGCCGCCGCCAAGGCACTCCCCGAGGAGATCCCCACCAAAACGCCCTCCAGCCTTGCAAAGGAGCGAGCACAGTCATAGGCTTCTTCCTCTGTAATGCAAAGGATCTCGTCATAAACCGCGGTGTCCAAAACCTCGGGGATAAAGCCTGCCCCGATGCCCTGAATTCCGTGAGGGCCTGCCTTGCCTCCGGAGAGAACAGGGGAGCCCTTGGGCTCAACTGCCACAATGTGGATCTTTCTCTTCTGTTCCTTCAGGTACCGTCCCGTTCCCGTTATAGTGCCGCCCGTTCCCACAGCCGATACGAAGGCGTCGATCTCGCCATCGGTATCCTGCCAGATCTCGGGGCCTGTGGTCAAATAATGGGCCTTGGAGTTGGAAGGGTTGCAAAACTGATCGGGGAGAAAGGAGTTTGGCGTGATCTCGTGCAAACGCTTGGCCTCCCGAATGGAGCCTGCCATACCCTCCTTGCCGTCGGTCAGAACGATCTTGGCACCGTAAGCCTTCAGGAGCATTTGCCGCTCCACGCTCATGGTATCGGGCATGACAAAGATGGCTTGGTATCCCTTTGCCGCCGCAAGGGATGCAAGACCGATGCCCGTGTTACCGCTGGTAGGCTCTATGATGGTGGCGCCGGGGCGGATCAAGCCCTTGGCCTCGGCATCCAGAAGCATCTGCTTTGCCACCCGATCCTTGGCACTGCCTGCGGGATTTTGCCCCTCAAGCTTTACGATCAGCTTGGCAGAGACCCCCATGCCTTCGCAAAAACGCTTGCAGGATAATAGGGGAGTGTTGCCAATGGCCTGTTCAACAGAATCTATCATATTCATATTCGATCCATCCTTTTTTTCGTTTGCCTTTATGATACCACAACTTCGATGCGAAGCATCAATCGGGCGAAGCCCCAAAGGCGACACGCCTTTGCGATTGTGATACAATGAACTCTTAGGCGTCGAAATCTTTGATTTCGTTTACGCCGTGAGGTTATTATACCACGAATCGTGCCCTTGTCAATGTTTCGGGGCATAATCTCCCTTGCGGTGAATAGGATAAAATAGAGGATTATCTCTTGTCAAAAACACGATGTTTTGTTATACTGTTAGTATTAAAAGTGGAGGAGAATGCAATGCAGGACGAAAAAATGCAGGAATCGGTTGCTACCCCGTGGTTTAAGACCAAAAAAGGGAGGATCCTTTGGATCGCCGGGCTCTCCTTGTGCGCCCTGATCCTGATTCTTTCTCTGGTTTTTCTTTTGCTTCCCGAAAGGGAGCCTGAGCCTGTTCCTCCCACCCAAGAGAGCACAACGGGCGAGGAAGAGATGATTCCGGGCACCCTTGCGCCCGCCCCTCAGGATGATGAAATGCGAGGGGTCTACATCGCCACCGTATCAAACCTGAATTTCCCCTCCAAAAAAGGCCTTTCAGAGGCGGAACTGAAGGCAGAGCTGGATCAGATCGTGGAAAACAGCCGTCTCATCGGCTTTGACACCATTTATTTTCAGGTGCGCCCCTCGGGGGATGCCCTGTATCGATCTGAGTACTTTCCCACCTCTCGCTATATCACAGGCACCGAGGGAGATCCCCTCAGCTTTGATCCTCTGGAATACCTGATCACAAAGTCGGCCGAATTTGATATGCAGGTGGTTGCTTGGGTCAATCCCTACCGCATCACCTCCCAAAAGGCCGAAACCAAAAAGGAAGCACTGGAAACCCTCGCTCCCACCAATCCTGCCCGTGAAAACCCCGATTGGACCGTGTTTTACGACGGCAGGCTCTATTACGATCCCGCCCGCTCTGCGGTGAGAGTTCTTATTGAAAACGGGGTTCGTGAGATCTGCCGAAATTATAAGGTCAAGGGCGTTCTCTTTGACGATTATTTCTATCCCTATCCCGTCAGCGGCCAGGTCTTTGATGACCGCTATTCCTACACTGCTTCCTCCTCTGCCCTTTCCTTGGAGGATTGGAGAAGAGAAAACGTAAACCAAATGGTAAAGGCTTCCTATGAAGCCGTAAAGAAGGTAAACCCCGAAATGACCTTCGGCATCAGCCCCTTTGGGATTTGGAAGAATTCCTCCTCTGACCCCAAGGGAAGCGATACCAAGGGAATGGAGGCCTATCACAGCATTTATTGCGATGCTCTGGCTTGGATCGAGGGCGGATATGTGGATTACCTTGCCCCCCAGATCTATTGGGAAAAAGGCCATTCCGCTGCCGATTTTGATACCCTGGTTCGCTGGTGGTCTGCTCAGGTGGACGGAACCGAGGTAGAGCTTTATATTTCCCACGCCGCCTATAAGGTGGAGGAGTTTGGGCTCGGTGCAGAAGAGATCATTCAGCAGATATCCTTCTCTCGCTCTTGGATGGGAGTTTCGGGCAACATTCAGTATGGCTATGCTTGGATCAAAAACAATACTGCCTCTCTCCGAGACCGCTTGCAGGCCTTTTACGCCGATCCCTTTCAAAATGATTATGCCCCCTCTTCGGTGCAGGGGATCGTGTTTGCCCGCCCTCAGAATCAATTAAAAACCACTACCTCGGCTCAGTTTGTCTCCTGTACCTCCGATCCCAATTATCCCGTTTATGATCAATTTGGGAAAGTAGGCCGTACCAAAAGCGGCCTATTTTCCGTATATATGCCCCTGAATATGGGAAACAATTCCATTACCCTGACCCAAAACGGAGTGCCCTATACCCTGCAGGTGACCCGTGTGGCGGCGAGCACCTCCTCTCAGACACTACCTCGCTTTGGTGTTCAGTCCTCCTCTCCCGATGCCAAAAAGGATGCCATTGTGGCCTCAGGCGGCTCGCTTCCGGTTTCCGTTACCGCCCCTGCGGGAGCGGTGGTGACGGCCTGGTTGGGAGAAAAATCCGTAACTCTGAAGGGAACTCTCAACCCCAAAGGGGAGGGGATCTTAAAGGAAATCTATGAAGGGGATCTTCCTGCTCCCGTTGTAACCTCGGGCTCAGATTATCAAAATGCGGGCAAGATCGTTTTCAGCTTAAAATATGCCTCCGAGACCATCCAATACAGCGGCCCATCGGTTTATGTGATTCCCGCAAGCCTTTCTGTGACAGCTACGGTGAATCGGGATTATTCCCACGTTAAAGTCTCTCCCACCAGCTCCTTTTATGAGGATTATACTCCCGCCTCCGTTGGAATGAGTGATGAGGTTACAGGCTTTGTGGACGGTTATTATCGCCTTGGCTTTGGCGGCTGGGTTTCTGAGAGCGTCGTTACGGTTCAAAAGGGCGCCTCGTATCATCCCCCCCGTTTGACCTCGGCATCCTTTGTTTCTGACGAAAAAGCAACAAGCTTAAAGCTTACTCTCGGCACTTACCCTCCTTTGAATTTGAGGGTGGAGGGGAAGAATGTTACCGTCACCTTGTTTGGCGCCTCTGCGGATCAGGAAAAGGCTCTTGAGATCCCCGAGGCAGATCACCTGTTTGAAAAGGCATCCTATGCCGCAAATGAAAAAAACGGTTCCCTTGAGTTTTACTTTACTCTTTTGGATGAATCCAATTACTACGGTATGGATCTGTCCTTTGACAATGGCGTTCTTTCTCTTGTATTTACCCAGCCTCAGTCCTTAAAAAAAGGAGATCTTCCCTTGGAGGGGAAGACTGTTTTGGTGGATGCGGGCCACGGTGGCAGCGATCCCGGCGCCCTTGGCTTCTTTGGTGATTTGAATGAAGAGCAGTTAAACCTCGGCATTGCCCTTTCCTTGAAGGCAAAGCTGGAAGGCCTTGGAGCAAAGGTGATTTTATCCCGCTCTGAGGATGCTACCGTCAGCCTCTATGAAAGAATGGATCTTATCACCGCCTCCCGTGCCGATTTTGTCATTTCCATTCATCACAATTCCACAGGCGAGGCCTCCGATGCCAATAAGACCAAAGGTACCCTTGGGCTTTACTGGGCCGAATCGGGAAAAAGCCTTGCAAGCTGTATTCAGCAAAGCACCTTCCGTGCACTTGGCAGCTATGATCTTGGAACCAAGAAGCAAATGCTGGCGGTTTGCCGTAACCACAGGCTCCCTCAAATGCTCTTGGAAACAAGCTTTATCTGCTCACCCGCTGAGTATCAAAATGCCACCTCCTCCACCTATTATCAAACGGTGGCAGACTCCATTGCCGAAGGGGTCTTGAATTGGTACACCCTGCAAGAGAGCTTTCTTGGGAGGTAGCAATGCCGATATTGTATTGTTGTCTTACGGTTCTCCCGCTGATTTTATTCTTTTGGTATGGCTCGCTTTTGCTTTTCGTTTGGCGTCAAGCAAGGCTTTTTAAGCAAAATCAAAATGAAAAAGAGTATTTGGAAGGCCTTACCGAAAAACAGAAGCAGTGCAAAGGAAAGAGAAAAAAGAATTATTTGCTATATCTTATGATCCTGACCCTGAAGGGTCAGGGAAGGGAAAAAGAAGCCCGCCAAATGCTCCCCTTCCTTCGGTCGGATCCTCTTTTGGGCATCAAAAAAGAAGCGATGTAAAATCGCTTCTTTTTTTACTCTTTATTTATATACGCTTTCCTTGCCCTTGATTCCCAGCGCTTCCTCGCCCAGATAGGAGATCACGTCCATACCGAGGAACTGTGCAAGATCACGCATTTCCGCAACGGTGTTGACATTGACATTGATACCGTTCTTCAATCTTTCCTCCATAGCGAATACTTCCTTTTCGCCGTGGGTGTAGATTCTGTCTCTGCCCTCTGCCTTGGGAGAATTTCTCAATTCCTCCAGATAAGCGGAGAGGTGCTTCTTAATGCCTTCTGCAGAACCGAAAATGTTAGGATCGATTACCATAAAGCCGTGGCAAATACCGCCGTGGGTACCGATGTTGGTCTTGTCGGAGGTGTCACCCATAGCAAGAATGGAGGAGAAGAGCTCTGCCACCATTCCCCAACCGTAGCCCTTGTGGCTTCCGCTGTCCTCGGTAGAACCGCCGAGAGGAAGAATTCCGCCGCCCTCCTTGTTGGCAATACAGCCGAGAACTCTTGCGGCATCGGTGGATTCGTTGCCGGTGGAGTCTATGGCCCATCCATCGTGAAGGGGCTTGTCAAGCTTGTTGTAAACCTCCAATTTGCCGCGGGTCACCACGGTGGTGGAGGCATCAAACAGGAAGGGATAGGGATCAGCAGGGAAGGAAATGGCAATGGGGTTGGAGCCAAGCATAGCCTTTCTTCCGTAGGTGGGAACCATAATGGCGGTGGTGTTGGTGGTGGAAATACCGATCAGCCCCTCGTCACAAGCCATTTTGGTGTAGTAGCCTGCAATGCCGTAGTGGGTGGAGTTGCGAACGGTCACCATAGCAATACCGACCTTCTTTGCCTTTTCAATGGCCATCTTCATTGCCTTGTGAGCAACCACCTGACCCATACCGTCGTGGGCATCCAAAACAGCGGAAACAGGAGTCTCAAATACAACCTCGGGCTTGGCATTGACCTGGATCAGGCCCTTGGCAATATCCTTGTGATAGCGAACCAATCTCTGAGTACCGTGAGACTCGATACCGAACAGGTCGGCAAGAAGGAGTACATCAGTAATGATCTCGGACTCTTCACGGGTAAAGCCGAATTTTTCAAAAGCATCCTCGCAGAATTTCTTGAGAGATTCATACGAATAGTTCATGTAATTTTTCATGATCGTTCCTTTCGTGGATCCAAAAAAATGTTACATCTATTATATACAAATAATTTCTCATTGTCAATTCGTCATCAATACAAATTATTTGTATATGCCATTTTGTTTTGCAATAAAAAATAAAAAAAGCCACGAAATTGTGGCTTTTTTGTTTGCGTTATTTACGCTTCGGGCTGGGGAGCCTCAACGGGGCAAACGCCTGCGCAAGCGCCGCACTCGATGCAAGCATCCTTATCAATGACAGCCTTGCCGTCTTTTTCGGTGATAGCGCTTACGGGACACTCGTCAACGCAAGCCATGCAGCCGAGACATTCTTCAGAAATGATGTATGCCATTTGAATACCTCCAAAAAAATTGATATAAACATTATATCACCGGTTTTCAAAATTTCAATAGTTTTGGAAAATTTATTTTCCTTCGGGCTTGTTTTCGGCGTTTTCCACATTTTCACGAGCCGAATTTTGTGCTTTCTTCTGCTTGGAAAGCACCTTTAAGTCGGCGGCAGGGAAAACAAAGATGTTGTCGGGATCGGAATCCAGCTTTACCTTGCAGCGCTCACAAAGCACGTTGGTCTCCAAAACCACGCCCTGTCCTTGAGGTGTCATAACACATTGATCTGCCTTGGGGCAACGGCGTGAAGCCTCCACATATACGTCGTTTTCATAGCGGAGACAGCACATCAGTCTGCCGCAGGTACCGCTGATCTTGGTGGGGTTCAGGCTCAGGTTTTGCTCCTTTGCCATTTTGATGCTCACCTGCTGGAAATCCTCCAGGAAGGAGGAGCAGCACAGAGGTCTGCCGCAAATGCCAAGTCCTCCAAGCTGCTTTGCTTCATCTCTCACACCGATCTGGCGAAGCTCAATTCGGGTCTTGAAGACGGAAGCCATATCCTTGACAAACTCTCTGAAATCCACTCTGCCCTCGGAGGTAAAGTAGAAGATCAGCTTGGAGCGGTCAAAGGAGCATTCCACATCGGAGAGAGCCATATCCAGCTTGTGGGAAATGACCTTTTCCTGAAAGACCTTTCTTGCCTTCAACTCCAATTCACGGTTTTCTTTATTCTGCGCCTTGTCCTTTTGATCGGCAAAGCGAACCACCTTTTTCAAGGGGAGCACAAGAGAGGAAACGGGGGACAGGTGATTGCCTGTGGAGACAACACCGAATTCCTTGCCTTGACTGGTCTCCACAATGACCTCATCCCCCATGGCATATTTTTTTCCTTCGGGATCGAAGGAATAGCTCTTTCCCACGGGACGGAAGCGTACCCCGATCACCTCGATCTTTTTCTCGGGGGAAGCCTTCTCCTCTTGTTCCTCTGCGGGCAGGGAAAGGAAAGGCGTATCATTTACTACGGTCTCCTCTTGAACAGGGGCGGCAGAAATCTCCTTTTCCTCCACTGCCTCTCCCGCTACGGGAGCCTTTGTATGATCCTTTTTGTTGGGCCTTCTTCCACGGCGGTGATGCCGTCTGAAATGAGGCTTTTTTTCATTTTGCTTGTTATCCATACTGTTCCTTTATTATTCAAAATCGGAAAATTCCAGATCCTTGGGGTAGACCACCTTAATGTCGGCGCCCACGGCACGAAGCTTCTCGATCAGATCCTCGTAGCCACGGAAAATGTGGTGGATCTCATCGATCTGGGTAATGCCGCTTGCCGCAAGCCCTGCAATAACCATGGCACAGCCTGCTCGCAGATCCACTGCACGAACGGAGGCACCGTTAAAGCCTCGGATCCCCTCAACCTCTGCGGTACGGCCGTTGATGTTGATTCTGGCACCCATTCGCTTCAATTCCTCAACATAGCGGAAGCGGGATTCCCACACACTCTCGGTCAAGCGGGAAAGCCCGTCTGCCAGACAGAGCAGTACACACATCTGCGGGTGCATATCCGTGGGAAAGCCGGGATAGGGAAGGGTCTTGACGTTGACACGCTTCAAGGGGCCCTCGCCACGCTTCACGGTAATGGAGTCGCCATCCTCATCCACCTGCACGCCCATTTCGCAAAGCTTTGCCGTAACCGAATCCAAATGCTTGGGGATTACGTTGGTCACCTTGATCTCACCGCCTGTGGCGGCGGCCAGAATCATAAAGGTGCCCGCTTCGATCATATCGGGAATGATGGTATAGGTCACACCGTGGAGCCTTTTCACGCCGCGGATACGGATCACATCCGTACCGGCGCCGCTGATATCGGCACCGCAGGCGTTGAGAAAGTTTGCGGTATCAACAATGTGAGGCTCGTGTGCGGCGTTTTCAATGATGGTGGTGCCCTCTGCCTTCACGGCGGCCAGCATCACATTGATGGTGCCACCAACGGTTGCCATATCCATGTAAACGGAATTTCCGTGGAGAATGCCGTCCTTGGCGGTGGCTTCTATGTACCCTCCGTCCACCTTCACATCACATCCGAGAGCCTCAAAGCCCTTGATATGCTGGTCAATGGGACGAACACCGAAATCACATCCGCCGGGCAGACCCACAAAGGCCCGTCCGAACCTGCCCAATTCGGCACCGATGAGATAGTAGGAGGCACGCATTTTTCCCACCAATTCATAGGGGGCAATTCCGGGGGTTACAAAAGCGGAATCGATCTCTACCGTATTTTTGTCCAAACGGTTGATCTTTACACCGATGGACTCCAATATTTTCAGGGAAACATTGACATCGCTGATGTCGGGCAAATTCTCAATGGTGCACTTATCTTCTGTCAAAATGGTGGAAAGAAGAATGGGCACCGCTGCATTTTTCATTCCCGAAATGGGAATTTCGCCCACCAGCGGCTTTCCGCCCGAAATAATGATTTTTCCTTTGCTTGTATCCATAAAAAGGGGATCGATCCTTTCTGATTTCTTTTTGATCTTTCACGTGCTTTGCCGTGAAAAAAAGACCACATCCATATTATATGAGTTTTCCAACAATGGGTGATTTATACCGATCCTGTCAAGCCTTCTGCGGTCAAATGAAAGCCTGAGAGAGCGGAAAAGAGATTGACGTTGACCTGCGCGGCCTCTTCCAGCTCCTCGCAAAGCTCATACAGCTTTACACAAGAAGCGGGATCGATCACCGCAGCAAGCTCACGCCGAAGGGACTCATCCGAGAAAAAATCCCCTTGGGAGGAATCAAAATACCGTTCCACCATAAGATCCCGAAGGGCCAACTTGAAAAGAGGCAGGATGATGCCAAGCTCCTTTCTTGTCACCGTCGCAGGGGGTAAGATCAGGCTTAGCTTGGTAAATCCGTCGGATCGATACAGCGCCTTAAAATACTGCAATACCGTATCTCTTGCTTTTTGGATCTCTTCATTTCCCATCAAATCTCTTGCCCGACCGAGGGAGCCACTCGCCAAAAGGGCGGCCTGACTTGCCCGCTCCTGTTCATACCCCTCCCGAAGGAGTGTAGAATATATTATCTCGCGGGAAAGAGGCTCAGTCTTCAACTGAACCGCACGACTGCGAACCGTGGGTAAAAGAGCGGTCTTATCCTCGGTCAAAAGGAAGAAAACCGTATTCTGCCCCGGTTCCTCAATGCTTTTTAACAGCGCATTCTGCGCTTCCTTTTTCATACATTCACTGTTCTCAAGGATAAAAATGCGCCAATCGCTTTGAGAGGGGAGAATGTAAGTATTTTGAAGCCATTCACGAATGGCCGCAACCGGAATACGCTTTCCTTCTTCCTCGGGGCGAACCTCGTGCACATCCACATGGTTCCCTGCCAAAATGTTTTTGCAATCGGGGCAGGTAAGACAAGGCTTCCCTGCGCTCTTGTGGGTGCAGTTCATGGCACAGGCCAAATAACGGACAATGGTCAGCTTTCCCGTGCCCTTTGCTCCTTCGATCAGGTAACAGCCTGCAAGGCGATTTTCCTCATAAGCGGAAAACAGAGCCTTCAAAAGGGAAGCGTTTCCGATGATGGGCTGCATCTTTATGCCTTTTCGTACTTCTCAATATCCACCACAAAGATGGTGGCACCGCCGATGGTAACCTCTACGGGGTATGCGGCCATACCGGGATTGTAGTGATCGTAGTCAATGGGCATGATCTGGGTTCTTCTTCTGGAATGCTCCTTGATAATGGCGATCGCCTTTTCTACCATTTCATCCTCCACACCGGAAATGAAGGTGGTGTTTCCCTTCATCAAAAATCCACCGGTGGAAGCAAGCTTGGTTACGGGAATACGCTCTTTATTCAAATTCTTCATAACGTCATTGGCGTCATCATTGTTGACAATGGCAAAAATCATTTTCATAATCAGGATCCTCCTATTGTGATTCTGTGTTGATCTTAAGGTATATTTATTAGATGATAGATATACCTGTTTACATTATAACACAGAGTCCTTCAATTGTCAAAGAATTTGTTCATATTTTTTTAAGAAAAAAAGAGCAGCCGAAGCTGCTCTTTTTGAAAAAAATCATTCGGTTCTCAGCGCTTCCACAGGGTCCTTCTTGGCTGCGAAGCGAGAGGGAACAAGCCCTGCAATAAAGGATAGCAAAACGCTGATTGCTATGAGGCTGTAGCCCGCGGGAGGCAGGGCGGCGCCAAGGGTCTCGATTCCCGTTAGGCTCTGAATGATCACATTGATGGGGATGATCAGAAGAAGCGTGATGCCGATGCCGATGATTCCTGCCGCAAAGCCTTCTATGATGCTTTCCGCATTGAAGACACGGGAAATATCCTTCTTGGAGGCACCGATGGCACGCAAAATACCGATCTCCTTGGTTCTTTCCAAAACGGAAATATAGGTGATAATGCCGATCATAATGGAGGAAACCACAAGAGAAACGGAAACGAAGGCGATCAGAACATAGGAAATGGCGTTGATGATGGTGGAAATGCCCGACATCATAATGGCAAACATATCCGTGTAGTTGATCTTGTCCTTCTCCTCCTTGGTGTCGTTATAAGCCTGAATCAGATCGGCGATCCGATCCTTGTTGTCAAAGGTGTCGGTATAAATGTTGACGGAGCTGGGGCTTTCCTTTTCCACCAGTCCCAAAAGATCCAAATTTTCCTCCAGATCTCTCTCGGAGTGGGTCTGGGGCATATACCTTTCATAAAGCTCTACCATTTGCTTTTCCGTGTATCCCTCGGGGTTGGAAAGCTTTGCGGTAAGCATGGCGGCAAGCTGGGGAGCGGGAATGGCGCTCATAGAGGCGCTCACCTGCTCCTTGTACTGTGCGGTGATCATTTCCTCCATTCTTTCCTTGACGGATCGGAATAGCTCATCATCGCTCATCTGTGCAATATAATCGGTAATGTAGGAAGCATCGGTTCCTTCCGTCTCCTGCTCGGAGAGGGCCTTGATGATGTAGGCCTCCAGCTGATCTCTGCTGAGACCGCCGATCTGCGCATTGACGGTAGTATCCAAATATGCCTGATCGGGAATGGAGGAGATCTCCACATAGATCTGCCCCTTTTTGGTCTCATTCAAGCCCAAAAGATATTCTCGGATCAGATCGCTCTTTTCCTTGTCGCTGTATTCCTCAAAGTCCTCGGGAAGGAAGGGGAGATTGAGTATGATATCGGTGTCGGGAGAGTCCTTTTGCTCCTTCAGGATGGTGCTTTCCTCAATCTTTTCCAATAAGTGCGCTGTCAGATCGGAGGTGTATCCGATGGCGCCTGAGAGCATAGCGGTGTTGGTATCCTCACCGGGACGGATGATGCCGCATATCTTAACGGAAACTCCCTTGTCGGAGCCGAACAGATAATCCAGTCCTTTTTCCGTTTCGGTCAGAAGGGTGTACCCGCCAAAGGCGCTCTTTTGATACAGATCCGAGGGTAAAAAGACCTTGAATTCCTTATCGCATACCTCTTCATAACTCCAGGAGGAAATAGTGGTGTCAAGGGTCTCGCCCTTTTGGGAGGCCTTCATATCGTCAATGAGCTGCCTTGTGGGAACAAGTCCGAGACCGCCGAGGATCAGATCGCTCAATTCGTTGTTTTCGTTGACAATGAGCACTACCTCGTCGTATTTTTCGGGCCAGGAGCCGTAGATCAGGTCGTATTGCTCCCGAATCAGATCGTTGACTCCCGTGCCGTCCTGCTGAGGCAGCATTTCCTGCCAAAGCTTCACAGAGCCAAAGTTCAAGGAAGCATTGGCGTTCATACTCATGGCGCTGTCGGAAATACCGATGCCACGGAAGACCTCTTTCATCAATTCCTCAATATCGCTTTTTACAATGACACCGTCGGAATCCTTGGTGTAAATGCTCATATTCAGATCATACGAATATTGAAGATTGGAAATGTAGCTGCGGATCTCTTCGTTGGAATCCAAAAACTCCTTAAAATCCTTCAGGTTATTGGTCTGGATCTGAGCGTTGTTCAGGGAGTTGACCATTTCGTTCATAACCTTGGAGGAATAGACCGCATCTTTCTCGTGACGGTTTTTTTCATTGTCTTGGTTGATTCCCATCAGCGTTGCCAAAAAGGCTGACATATCGGCGCTTTCGGCCTGAATGGTAATGGGATAGCTGGAGAGGGTCTCCTCCTGAACGGAGCGAATATAGGCGTTGATACCGTTGGAGAGAGAAAGGATCAGAGCAATTCCGATGATACCGATGGAGCCCGCAAAGGAGGTGAGAAGGGTGCGCCCCTTTTTGGTCATCAGATTGTTCATGGAAAGGCTCAGGGCCGTGAAAAAGGACATGGAGGGCTTTTTTGTCTTCTTCGATTGCTTTTTCTCGTGAGGCGCCTTTTCGCTCTCCGTATTGGGGCAGGAGTCCTTGAGCAATTCACCGTCCAACAAATGAATGATACGGCTGGAATATTCCTCGGCAAGCTCGGGATTGTGAGTGACCATGATCACAAGCTTTTCCTTGGAGATCTCCTTGAGGATCTCCATAATTTGAAGGCTGGTGGCGGAATCCAGTGCCCCTGTCGGCTCGTCGGCCAAAAGGATCTCGGGATCGTTCACCAGTGCACGGGCAATGGCAACTCTCTGCATCTGACCACCCGAGAGCTGGTTTGGCTTTTTGCGGATCTGATCCTTCAGACCAACCTTTTCCAGTGCGGCCGTGGCTCTTTTTCTTCTCTCAGCCTTAGAAACACCCGAGAGGGTCAGGGCAAGCTCCACATTTGCCAAAACGCTTTGGTGAGGAATCAGATTATAGCTTTGAAATACAAAGCCGATGGAATGATTGCGGTAATTGTCCCAATCGGAATCCGTAAAGGCCTTGGTGCTTTTTCCGTCGATCACAAGATCTCCCGAGGTGTAGTGATCCAAACCGCCGATGATATTCAGCAGCGTTGTCTTACCGCAGCCGGAGGGGCCGAGAATGGAAACGAATTCATTGGTTCCAAAGGTCAGGGAAATTCCCTTCAGGGCTTTCACCTTGTCACTCTCGGAGAGATAATCCTTTTTAATATCAATAAGCTGTAGCATGCTTTTTCCTTTCTTGATCTGTTTGGCAGAAAGTATAACAGGCCAATTTTAACCTGTTGTGAATATTGCATATATTTTTTCTGAAATTGGAAATTCTAAACAGGAATCTTCAATCACTTTTAAATTCAGTTCATTATATCCCATTAAGATATCCTTGTAAAGAGGGGTCGAGTTGACAAAAGGCGAGAAATTGGTTAAAATATGGTCTCATAGAGGAACAAAAAGGAGTATATTGATGTTGACCGGAAAACAGAGAGCGTATCTGCGCTCCTTGGCGAATTCACTTCCCGCAAAATATCAGGTGGGAAAAGCAGGCTTTGAGGACGATGCCTTTTTAACACAGATCCGTGAGGGACTGGAGAAAAACGAACTGATCAAGGTGACGGTTCTGGAAAATTCCGACCTTTCTCCCCGTGAGGTTTCCGATGCCATCTGTGAAATGATCGGGTGCGAGGGCGTACAGGCCATCGGAAATAAATTCGTTCTTTATAAGAAAAGCAAGAAGAATCAGAAAATTGTGTTGCCGAAATAAGGAGTAAAATTTTGGAGCAGTTTTTGTATTATTTTGAAGTATTCGGGTATTTGTTTTTTGTGATCGCATCCATCGGGGCCTTGATTGCCCACGCTCGGGTGAACAGCACCTTCCGCCGCTTTTCAAAGCAGTCCTCAGCTCTCGGGCTGACAGGGCGTTCTGCCGCAGAGCGTGTTTTGCAAAACAATGGCGTGTTTGATGTGAAGATTGCCAAAACCCCCGGGAATCTAACCGATCACTACGATCCTCGGAATAACACCGTCTATCTTTCCGATGCCGTGTATGATTCCACCTCCACCGCCGCCATCGGGGTTGCCGCTCACGAGGCGGGCCACGCTGTTCAGCACGCTGCGGGCTATGTTCCCATCAAGCTGAGACAGGCCATTGTCCCCGTGTGCAATCTCGGATCAAAGCTTTCCATCCCGCTTATTTTGATCGGCTTGGCCTTGTCTGCGGGAATCGGCTTTTCTTTCGGATACTATCTTGCGCTTGCAGGGGTCTTATTTTACAGCCTTGCGGTGGTCTTTCAGCTGGTCACTCTTCCTACGGAGTTCAACGCTTCCCGCCGTGCCATGACCGCCTTGGAGGAGGGTGGCATTCTTTCGGATGAAGAATTGAAGGGAGCAAGAAAGACCCTTACCGCCGCCGCAATGACCTATGTGTCCGCCCTTGCAGTCACTTTGGTGCAGTTTTTACGACTCTTTGCCATGGTAATGGGAGGAAGGAGAAACAGAAGATGAGTTTTTTTTATAAATTGGCGGAGTCCTTTCGCCGCTTTATGCAGGGCCGCTACGGAACCGATACCCTGAATAAGCACCTTGTTTTTCTTTGGCTTATTCTTTCTTTTGCCAACATTTTCTTGCAAAGCCTTGCCATCTACATTTTGGAGCTTGTTTTGTGTGCTCTTGTCTTTTTCCGTATGTTCTCTCGCAATATTTTCAAAAGACAGGCGGAAAATGCCGCCTATTACCGTTTTACCACTTCTTTGAAAAAGAAATATTCTCATTTCTTTGTTCGGATTCGGGATCGGAAGCAATATCACTTTTTCCGCTGCCCCCGTTGTTCTGCGCCGATCAAAATGCCCCGTAGAGTTGGAAAATTTCGCATTCGCTGTCAAAAGTGCGGCGAAAGCTTTGTAAAGGAATTTCGTAAATAACTGACTTTAAAGGAGTACAGGATTTGAAACGTCTTTTTTGTCTGTTGCTTGTATGCAGTCTCTTTTCTGCTTTCTTATCTGCCTGTGCCGATGAACGGGATAAAATCGGTACCGAAACCGCCGTTGAGACCTCTTTTTCATCAACGCAAAGTCCTCAAAAGCCGGAAAAGGAGAGCTATCTCTTTGAACCCGAGGGGGTTTCCATGAAGGAGAGGGCGTTTCCTGATCTCAGTCTCGAGGGAATGAACGATGCGCAAAAAGCACTGGTAACTACGGCGGAAAGCTATTTGATCCGAGGAAGCCGAGCCCAGTATGAGGATACTCTTATTTTGGGAACCACAAGCCTTTTGCATTATCGCTGGGCCGTCAATCAAAGATCTCCCGAGGAGTATACCGCTCAGAACTTGGGCTTTTTACAGTGCGCCGCCTTTTGCTATGAGGTTTATCGGAACGCTCTGGATCTGGAACTGATCTATGATGGAAAAACCTGCTACTATACCAGTCGCTTTGAATCCTATGCCGATAAGGTTCTCCACGAAAAGCCTGCATCCACCGGCTTTTCTCAGCTTTCCCGGGAGGCTCTTGATCAAAAGAAAGCGGAATTTTTGAACACTCTCGTGCCGGGTGATATCATCGTTTACCGCACGAAAAACAACGGTCACGCCATGCTTTATGTGGGAAACGGGAAGGTGATCCATTCCAGCGGCAGCTTGTACGCTTGGGATGAAAAAAGAGAGGTTTTTGAACCTGAGGGCACCATTCGGATGAATGATGTAGAGTTCCTCTTTGATGAGGGAACGGGCCGTTACATCTTTGATAAGCAGAGCTATTTTATCGTTCGCCCTCTTCAGGATTTTTCCGTTACCGTTCCCGAAAAATCCAAATCGAGAATGAATGAAATGAGAGGTGTTTTGGCGGAAAAGCTTTCCTCTCATCCCTTTGGAAAAACCGCAAATCCGGGAGATGAGATCACCTTTACCTTTTCCTTTGTGAATCAATCGCAGGAGGAAAAAAGCTTTCCCGTTCGTGACACGATTCCTTCCTTTACGGAATACATTTCCGGTGATTTCGTCCGTCAAGGAGAAGCCCTTTCCTGCAATCTGTCTCTTTCGGCAGGGGAGAAAAAGAGCATTTCCTATACCGTTAAAGTAAAGCACGATGCTTTGTTCGGATCAAGCGTGAAAAGCGATTCTTTTGCAGGAGAGATTCCTTTGAATTGCCCCTCGGTACAGATTTCCAAAACTTTGACTCCCGATGAGCAAAAAGCCGTTTTGGATGCTGCGGATTCTCTGTACGCCTCCGAGAAGAGTGGTCTTGCTCTTGCCAACGAGATCTATCAAAAAGCGCTGGGAAGACCTGCGTTTGATACCGATTCTGCGGCCGATCTGATGGAGGATCTGTTCCGTTATTATTCCGATGAGACCGAGCAGGGTGGTCTGGATGCACGGTGGTCTAAGGTGTGGCGCAGCTTGGATCGGAATTCAAAGTACCTGTCCTGTGTCGTACCCGATTTGTATGGCGGGCGAAATGTTCCCGAAGGTACAAGCTCCTCGCCCCTTACCAATTTGGATTGGTTTCAAGCCACGAGAACTCGCTATGTTTCTTCCTCTCATTTGATTCCGGGAGACGTGATTTTGGTCTCCAGCAATACGCAAAACTTTATGCCGAGCGTTATGCTGTTCACGGGAGATGCCCTCTTATCTCTTTCCAATTACACGTATTCTTCTCCCGAGCCGAAATTATCGCAGTTGGTGGCGGAAAAATCCTTTGTGGTTCTTCGCCCCTCCATGGGATTTTAAAACAAAAAAAGATGTACGTTCGTTCGTACATCTTTTTTTGTGCCTTATTTTGTTTTGATTGCAGTAAGCGCCGCCCGAATCTCGCCGTACATATAAAGAGACCCCACGCATAATATGGCATCGTTCTCCGAAAGAGCCTTGTGATAGGCCGCTTGCAGAGCCTCCAGGGGGGAGGCATATCCATTGGCAGGAACCCCAAGAGAACGGAACACCTCGGCATATTTTTCTCCCTTTAAGGAACGAGGATTATCGGGGGTCAGACAAAAGATCTCTTTTCCCACCTCCGAGAGCCGTTTGGCCATATAGGTATAATCCTTATCTGCCATCACACCCGTCACGATCAAAAGCTTTTTGTCCTTGAAATAGTGCTTGGTGCTTTCTACCGCACTGTCAATTCCTTGCGGGTTGTGCCCGCCGTCGCAGAGGATCAAAGGCTTTTCGGAAACGATCTCATACCGAGCGGGCCAAGCGGTGGCGCCAAGTCCTTCCCGAATGGCATCCTCGGTTAAATCATAGCCAAGATCCTTCAGAATCGAAATTGCCGTGAAAACATTTTGCACATTCTCGGTTTGATACAGCCCCAAAAGGGGAAGGGTCATATTCCGAAATGAGCCGTAGTCAAATGTTGTACCGGAAAGCTCGGCGGCGTGGAGGGTGAACCCCTCTCGGTTCACAAGGTGCAGGGGAGCTTCCATCTCCTTGGCCTTTTCGGCAATGACCTCTTTTGCCGCCTCGTCCCTTCCGCACCAGAGACAGGGAACACCGTTCTTGATGATTCCCGCCTTTTCTGCGGCGATCTTGGGGATGCTGTCCCCCAAAAAAGAGGTGTGATCCAAGGCGATTCCCGTGATAACGGAAAGAATGGGGGTCTTGATGATATTGGTGGAATCCAAACGGCCTCCCATACCGCATTCCAAAACCACCACGTCGCACGCTTCACGGGCAAAATATTCCATGGCAACGGCTGTGATCAGTTCAAACTCCGTGGGCTTTTCTTCCATTGCCTCGGCAAAGGGGCGAACATACTCCGTTAATTGTGCAAGGGTCTCGTCGGGAATGTCCTTACCGCAAACCTTCATTCTTTCGTTGAAGCGGAGAATGTAGGGTGAGGTGTAGGTTCCTGTTTTCAGTCCCGCACGGTTGAGAATGGAGGAAAGCATGGCACAAAAGGAGCCCTTGCCGTTGGTCCCCGCCACGTGAATGAATTTCAGCTTATCCTGCGGGTTTCCCATACGGCAAAGCAGATCCTTGGTGCGGGAGAGACCGGGCTTTGAGCCCATCCAAAAATTGGAGTGGATATAGTCAAGTGCCTGCGTGTAGTTCATCATTTGTCACTCCCTTCAAAAAAGAGCTTGCGAAAGGTTTTGTTTCGGTATAAAAAATGAATGATGACACATTCCAGCGTGCCGATGACAAGATACAGGGGGATCCTCACCAAAACATAAGGCCCGTAGTAAACATAAAGCCCAATGGATTTGATGAGCATGGAGCCCACTGTATGGGCCGCCACGGCAGACAGGAGAAAGCGAGTCAGGGGTTTTTTCCTTTTCAGCCGGCTTGACATAAGTCCCGCTACCGCTCCCACCGAAGCCGCCCCAAGCGTTACAAGAGGGGAAATGGCAAAGCTTTGGGTGGATAGAATGTAGCTGAGCACATCCGATGCCGCTCCCACGATGGCACCTGTTACAGGGCCAAAGAGGATTCCCGATAAAATAATGGGAAAATTCTCAAAGGTAATGCGAAACAGACCGTTTCCGAAATTGAGAAAGTTTTTGCAGAAGATCCCCACCACGATGCTCACGGCTGTCAGCATGGCTCCTGTTGTCAAAACCTTGGTTGTGAATTTTTGCGTTTTCATAAAAAAATACCTCCTTTTCCGCTCCAATCCCATAAGGGGAAACCGGAAAAGGAGGAATTCCTTTTTCGGCAGCGGGATGCGAATTTCAAACCGCAAGGCCTAAGGCCTTTTCGTCCCCTGAACAACTCCCCGTTTCAAGGGCACTTAACGCTTGAGATTCTACTCTGTGATCCGTTTATTTGTTTCTGAGTCGGAGGAAAAACCGTTGCATCAGCTCCTTTGCCTCCGTTTCAAAGGTGCCGATATCAATTTCGGGCTTGTGATTGAAGGGATAATCGTTCAGGTTTAGAACGCTTCCCATAGCGCCGCCTTTGGGATCCATTGCTCCGATGTGAACCTTGGGGATCCTGGCGTGAAGAATGGCTCCCGCACACATGGGGCAGGGCTCCAAGGTAACGTACATTTCGCATTGCCAAAGTCGCCATCCCCCGAGCTTTTTGCAAGCCTTGTCAATGGCCGCGATCTCGGCGTGAAGAAGGGCGTTTTTCTTCCTTTCCCGAGCGTTTCTCCCTCGAGCAATGATCTTGCCGTCCTTGACGATCACACAGCCAATGGGAACCTCCCCCTCCTCAAAGGCCTTTTGCGCTTCCTTGAGGGCGGCCTTCATAAAGACTTCGTCTGCCGTCATTATGCGCTTTCCTCGGGGTTGTGGGTAGAGCAATAGGCATTGGCCTGCTTGTTGGTTGAGGTGAATCCGGGATAGGTGCCTGCGGGATAGGTCAGAAGATAATGGGAGTCCCAAGGATTCTTGGCGTTCTTGACACCCTCGGGCAGCTTTTGATAGGTGTACTGCGCATCTCGAATTACAACATTCACATCAAAGCTTCTTCTCAGGCTTACAAGAGAAACGTTTTTCACCTTGGTGCAATTGGGGCCCGCAATGCAGTTGGTTTCCGTGCAGTAGGGAACCGAAACATGAGCGGTGCAGGTTCCCGTGGGAAGGTTGGACTGGGTGAAATATCCCGTTGCCGTGCGGTTTCCTCGCAGATCCTGCGTGCAAAGAGAGCCTGCCAGCATACCCGAATCCTTGCAATAGGTTCTGGTTACAAGACTCTTGGTCAAATCGTCCGAGAACTTCCTTACGTTTCCTGCCGCAATGATATCCTGATGAATGGAGGTCATAACCTGATCCCACAAATACAGGGCGGGGGTCACTCGGGTCTGCCCCGAGGTGAAGTTCGTCAAGGATTTTGCAATGTCGTAGCCCACCCAGCAGGCGGCGGTGTAATAGGGGGTGTAGCCGCAGAAATAAAGGTCATTATCCTGCTGTGTGGTACCGGTCTTGCCTGCACATTCCACCTGTCTTCTCAGAGTAATGGCAGTTGCGGTACCGTAGTTGACGACCTCCTGCATCAGTTTCGTCATCACAGCGCAGGTATCCTCGCTGAGAATGACCTCCTGCGTTGCGGTGGCATTGTCCAGGATCACCTTGCCCGTGGAATCGCAAACCTTGGTATAGGTCTTGGATTTGTTGAACACACCGTTGTTGGCAATGGCGGCATAGGCCGTTGCCATATCACGGTTGGTAACACCGTTGGTAAGACCGCCGAGCCCCAAGGGAGCGTAGTCAATATCGGCCTCCACCAAGGTGGACATACGGTATTTGTTTACCATAAAGTCGTAGGAATTTTTGGTTCCGATCATATCCAGAACCTTCACCGCAACCGTGTTCTTGGAGTCCCGCACGGCTTGGGATACGGTCTGCAGACCGTCGTAAACATTGTTCCAGTTGTTGGGCCAGGTGGAATTTGTTTCGGGGTAGGTTCTGAAGGGAGAGTCGTCAATGACGCTGGAGTAATTGATCAGTCCCTTTTCAATGGCGATGGAATAGGAAGCCAAGGGCTTGATGGCGGAGCCGGGCTGACGGGCCGCCATCGTGGCACGGTTAAAGCCGAGAGGGGTGTCCTTTTCTCCTCTTCCGCCTACGATGGCAACGATGTTGCCGTTTGTGTGATCAATGATGGTCATAGCGGATTCCACCTGCACACCCGTACCGTGGGAAGGAAAGAGTGCATCGTTTTGATAAATGGCGTCAAGCTTTGCCTGAATTCCTCGGTCAATGGTGGTGTAGATCTGAAGACCGCCGCTGTAAAGGAGATTTTTGGCAGTCTGCTCGTCGTAATTGTAGGTAGCCTGAAGATCGGCAACCACATCGTAGATCACCGTATCCACAAACCAGCTGTGTACCGTGCTGATATTCCGTTCACCTGAGCCTTGCTTGAGAACCAAGGTCTCCTCCTTGGCGGCTCGGATCTCCTCTAAGGTGTAGGTCTTTTCAATGTCCGTGTTGTAATACATGGTATTGAGCACCGTTTCCCGACGCTCCTGATTGTTCTCGGGGTGAGAAACGGGATCCCACTTGGAGGGGTTCTGGGGAATGGCGGCAAGAGCGGCACATTCCACGAGGGTCAATTCCGAAACCTCTTTGCCGAAATATTCATATGCAGCGGCAGAAACGCCGTAGCAGCCCTTGGAAAGATAAATGGTGTTGAGATACATTTCCAGAATTTCGGGCTTGGATCGCTTTCCCTCCAAATTGAGTGCACGGAGGATCTCTTGAATCTTTCTTTGAATGGTGACGTCATCGTCACCCGTTACGTTTTTGATCAGCTGTTGGGTAATGGTGGAACCGCCGTAGGAATCGTTGCCCGATACAAAGCCGATGACCGCACCCAAGGTTCGCTTTACATCCACACCCTTATGCGTGAAGAATCGCTGATCCTCAATGGATACGAAGGCGTTGATCAGATCCTCGGGCATTTCATCGTAGGAGACCCACATACGGTTTTCCGTTCCGTGGATGCGTTCCTCCTCCCATTCCACCCATTCGCTGGTTCCGTCAGCAGCCTTTTGCTCATAGTAAATGGAGGTGGTCAGGCTGGAGTCTGTTTTCAGATCCTCAATGTCGTAATAGGGATCCACATAATTTTTGATGTATACCACCAAAGAGCAAGCCACGGCGGAGCCGGTAATGATACCGATGAGAAAGATCGTCAAAAAAATGTTCAGTGCATAGGTCAAAACCTTCCCGGTATATCCGGAAAGGGTAGAGGCGATGGCGCCGGTTACCTTTTTTGCGCTTGCCGCCGATTTTTTTTCGCCGCCCGTCTCTCTTCCTTGAGGAGCAGGGGCAGGCTTTTTTTCAGGGGCCTTTTTCTGTTTGTTGTTCTGTTCCATTCTAACTCCCAACTTAAAATCAGGGTTTATTTTAATCCAACGTTCTCTTTTCCCAAAAGAAGAACAAGCTCGTCGTAAACACGCCCGGTCAATTGACAGGAGGCGCCGTCCACCCGAAAAAGCTTTTCGGTATCCTCGTAGTAAAAATAGCAGGGAAGGGTACCGGGGAAAATGCGAAGCAGGGCCATTGCCTGCTTTTCTATTTTACTCCCTTTTTTCGGGAAACGCAAGAACAATTTGGAAACGGTGGATAAATTTAAGATTTCTTCGGTTTTTCTTAAAGATTTGTTCTCACCTTGCTCCCGTCCCGCCTCCTTTTTACGGAAATATTCTTCCTTTTGAAGGGCATCGGCGGGCAGGGTGATATCATCGGCCAGAATCTTGATCTCCTCATCCTTGGTATTGATCCTGCCGAATACGACAATTGGGGTATTTTCCTCCAAAAGGGAGGATACACGGGCCAGTACCTTGGGAAAGAGAACGATCTCGCAAATTCCCGTTTGATCCTCTCCCTGAAGAAAGGCCATTTTTTCTCCGCTCTTGACCTGCTTTAGGGTGATGTGATCAACAAGACACAAAAGGGTGACCCGATCCCCGTCACGGTACCGCTCGGGCTCCGTGCGGAAGGAGAGAATTTCCTGTGCTCCCAGCTTTTTGGTCAGAGGCTCATAATCCTTCAGGGGGTGACCCGATAAATAGACCCCGCATACGCTTTTTTCTCCTCGCAAAAGCTCCTCACGGGTAAATTCGGGAATGTCGGGATATTCCGTTTCCACCGTATTCTTCACAGGCTCAAAGCCTGTGTCAAACAGGCTCAACTGCCCGGGCATAACACTGCGCCCGGCATCTCTTGCGGAATCCAAAAGGGGATCTACCGCCGCAAACAGACGGGATCGGGCAATGCCGAAGCAGTCCATGGCGCCGGAAAGAACAAGGCTTTGTACCGCCTTTTTATTCAGCCCTGCTCCTCGCAAGCGTTCCACAAAGTCCCGCAGAGAGGTGAAGGGGCCTTTTTTGCGCTCGGCAAAAATATTTTCGATGAGCGCCTCCCCCACGTTCTTGATTCCCACAAAGCCAAAGCGAAGGGTCTTTTGAGAAACGGAGAAGGAGTACTGACTCTCGTTGATGTGAGGCCCGAGAATGGCAATTCCCATTCTTTGACACTCGGAAAAGTAATAGGAGTATTTGTCACTGTCCAATTGGCTCGTCAGGATCGCCGCCATATACTCCTCGGGGTATTTGCATTTTAAGTAGGCGGTGCGGTAGCTGAGGAGAGCATAGGCCGCTGCGTGGGATTTGTTGAAGGCGTATTTGGCAAACTCCGCCATTTCATCAAAAACCTTTTCTGCCTCCGCAAGGGACAGGCCTCGGGCAACGGCGCCTTCATAGGCTCCCTTGCCTGACTTATCGCCAAACAAAAAGCTTTCCCGTTCCTTTGCCATGACCTCTCGGTTTTTCTTGCTCATGGCCTTGCGAACGATATCGGCTCTGCCAAAGGAGTAGCCCGCCAGCTTTCTGCAGATCTCCATCACCTGCTCCTGATACACAATACAGCCGTGAGTCCCTTCCAAAATATCGCTGACCGCCTTTACGCTGTGGGCGCTCTTTCCCAGCCTTCTGTTTTCCAAAAAGCGGGGAATGGAGTCCATGGGGCCGGGGCGATAAAGAGCGATGGCCGCCGTAATATCCTCCACGGAGCGAGGCTTCATTTGAAGCATAAGAGCCTTCATTCCCGAGGATTCGATCTGGAACATTCCCGCTGTCTCCCCGCGGGAGATCATTTCGAAGGTGTCGGCATCGTCGAGAGGAATCCCGTGAATGTCAAACTCGGGGTCCTTTTTGCGGATCTCTTCCACCGCATCCCGAATGATGGTCAGGTATCTGAGCCCCAAAAAGTCAATTTTCAAAAGGCCCAGGTCTGCGATCTCGTTCATGGTAAACTGAGTCACCTTAGACCCTGTGTTCACCGCCAAGGGAACATAGGAGGAAACGGGCTGATCCGTCAGCACAACGCCTGCGGCGTGAATGGAGGCATTTCTCGGCATCCCCTCTAAGATCTTGGCGATCCGCATCATTTCAGCGGCCTTGCCCGTGGCACAGAGAAGCGCAAGATCGTGATCCTCCCGCAGTGCCTTTTCCAAGGTCATATCGGGAAGGCGAGGGATCTTTTTTACGATCCGATCCACCTCCGCATAGGGAATTCCAAGCACCCGTCCCACGTCTCGCACTGCCGCGCGGGAGGCCATGGTGCTGAAGGTGACGATCTGAGAAACGTGATCCTTGCCGTATTTTTCCGTTACGTATTCAATGACCTCGTGCCGCCTTGCCATGCAAAAGTCAATATCAAAATCGGGCATAGAGACTCTCTCGGGATTGAGAAAGCGCTCAAAGATCAGACCGGAGCGCAAGGGATCCAGCTCCGTAATGTCAAGACACCACGCCGCAAGGCTTCCTGCGCCGCTGCCTCTGCCGGGGCCCACATAGATGCCGCTTTTCTTGGCAAAGGAAACGAAGTCGGAAACAATGAGAAAATAATCGCAAAAGCCCATTTTCTCAACGGTTTCCAGTTCATACTCAAGCCTTTTTACATATTCGGTCTTGTCCCGGATCCCGTTTTCCAGAATCCTTCTCTCCAGCCCTGCAAAGGCCGCTTTTCTTAAATATTCGGCAGAGGAAAGGCCGAGATCATTTTTATATACGGGAAGGTGGGCCTTGGTAAAGTCAAAATCAAATTGGCATCTTTCAGCAATTTTTACCGTGTTTTGAATCGCTTCGGGATGCTTGGGGAAGAGGGCTGCCATTTCCTCGGCGGATTTGAGATAGAATTCATCCGTCTCAAATTTCATCCGATCCTGATCCTCCAAGGTCTTGCCTGTTTGAATACAAAGCAAAACATCGTGGCTCTTGGCATCCTCCCGATTCAGGTAATGCACATCGTTCGTGGCTACAAGTGGAATGTCAAGCTTTTTGGAAAGGGCTGCAAGAGCGGAATTGACCTTCAGCTGCTCGGGAATCCCGTGATCCTGAAGCTCCAGATAAAAGCGCTCCTTGCCGAAAATGGATCGCATTTCACGGGCGTGCTCCTCGGCAAGGGGGAGATTGCCCGAAAGGATCAACTGGGGAATTTTTCCCGCAAGGCAGGCAGAGAGGGCAATGAGCCCCTCGCTGTGCTTTTGCAGCAGATCCATATCGATTCGGGGCTTCTGATAAAAGCCCTCGGTGAAGGAGGCCGTCACAAGCCGGATCAAGTTTTGATACCCCGTTTGGTTTTCGCACAGGAGCACCAGGTGATAATACTCCCGATCCACTCCCGCTTCCTTTTGCTCCATTTTGCGAGGGGCAAGATAAACCTCACACCCGATAATGGGGTGGATCCCCTCGGCCTTTGCAGCTTTATAAAAAGAAACGGCACCGTACAGTACACCGTGGTCGGTTATGGCAACCGACCTCTGTCTCAATTCCTTTGCGCGCTGAAAAAGCCTGTCGATGCGACAAGCACCGTCCAGAAGAGAATATTCTGTGTGAAGGTGAAGGTGAACAAAATCTTCTCGTTCCATAGGGAAATCCTTTGACAAAAGAGTGAATTTGTACTATAATGTGCCCAGGTTCTGCATATCTATCTAAATTTAACTTATTATATCATATTCTTTTGCAAATTACAACCTATTTCGGAGTTTCTATGAGAGAAGAGATCATTCGTTTTGAGAGCTATGATCTGACCTCGTCCGGCTTTGTTCGCCCCAGCGCCATCATGCGCCGTATGCAGCAGGCCGCACGGGACGATCTTAATTCCTTCGGTATCACCTATGAGGATATGCGAGAGAGAAATATGGCCTTCGTGGTTTCTAAAATGGTCCTTTCCTTTTCCCGCCCCGTTCTGGGGGAGAGGGAACTTGTTCTTCGTACTGCTGCCAATCCCACCCACGGGGTCACCTTCCCCCGCTCCTTTACCCTGTCGGATGAAGAAGGGGAGTGTATGCGTGCCATGAGCCTTTGGGCGCTGGTGGATTTTGAAAAGAGAAGCCTGCTTCGCCCCACCGCCCTTTGGAAAGAGATCCCCGCCTTTCCCGATCTTTCGGGCGGCCTTCTGTGCGAAAGACTTTCCCGCCCCGATTCCGATCCCGAATTGTTCGATCGTCGCAAGGTCTATCCTTCGATGCTGGATCAGAACAATCATTTGAACAACTGCAATTATGCCGACCTTGCCACCGATCTTCTGCCCGATTCCCAAAGTGCGGTGAAGGAAATTCATCTTACCTTTCAGCACGAGGCCCTTTTGGGAGAGACCCTGAAAATGGAGGGCTTTTCCACGGAGGACTCCTATTTGGTATCAGGCGCCTTTTCCGAGCGGGAAGGGAATTGCTTCCTTTGTAAAATCAAACTGTTTTAAGGAGTACTATGTTTCGAGTTATCAAAAAAGAGAAAAAAGCAAGAAGGGGAGAATTTGTCACCGTTCACGGAACAGTACAGACCCCTGCCTTTATGAATGTGGGCACCAGTGCCGCCATTAAGGGAGGCATTGCCGCCGACGATCTGAAAAATCTGAAATGTCAGATCGAATTATCCAACACCTATCATTTGCACGTTCGTCCCGGAGACGATGTGATCCGTGAAATGGGGGGACTGCACCGCTTTATGAATTGGTCAGGGCCCATTTTGACCGACAGCGGCGGATTTCAGGTGTTTTCTCTTGCTTCCCTGAATAAGATCGATGACGACGGTGTCACCTTCCAAAGCCATATTGACGGCAAACGGATCTTTATGGGTCCCGAGGAAAGCATGCGGATCCAGAGCAATCTCGCCTCCACCATTGCCATGGCCTTTGATCAGTGCATCGGAAACCCCGCCACCGAGAAGGATGCCATCATCGCCTCGGAGCGTACCATTGCTTGGCTTGACAGTTGTAAAAAGGAGATGGCAAGGCTCAATTCTCTGCCTGATACCATCAATCCCGATCAGCTTCTTTTCGGCATCAATCAAGGCTCTGTTTTCCCCCATCTCCGCATTGAAAATATGCAGAGAATTGCCGAAATGGATCTGGACGGCTATGCCATCGGCGGTCTTGCAGTAGGGGAAAGTGCCGATGTGATGTATGATATCATCGATGCGGTGGAGCCCTATGCACCGGAGAATAAGATCCGCTATCTTATGGGCGTGGGCACCTGCGAAAATATCATTGAGGGCGTTTGGAGAGGGGTGGATCTCTTTGACTGCGTGATGCCAAGCCGCAATGCCCGCCACGGTCACCTTGTAACCTGGGACGGTATCATCAACCTGAACAACAACCGTTATGAAAGAGATCCCCTTCCCATTGACCCGCACTGCGATTGCCCCGTTTGTCAAAAGTACTCCCGTGCCTACATCCGCCATCTCTTGAAGGCCAAGGAAGCCTTGGGACAGAGACTTGCGGTGATGCACAATCTTTATTTTTATAACAACCTGATGGAACAGATCCGTCTTGCCTTGGATGAGGGAAGGTTTGAAGAATTCCGTGCCACCTATTCCAAGCGCCTCGGCACCCGCATCAAATAAGGAGCAAATATGGAACACACCGTTGAGCTTGTTGCCACCTGTCTTTTCGGGCTTGAAAAGTATTTGGGCGAGGAAATTGACGATCTGGGCTATGAAAGAATCAGTACCATTGACGGAAGAGTGACCTTCCGAGGCCCCCTTTCCGCCATCGCCCGCTCCAATCTGTTTTTGCGCTTTGCGGAGAAGGTGTTTATCCTGATGGGTTCCTTTCCCGCCACAAGCTTTGAGGAATTGTTTCAGGGCGTGAAAAGTCTGGAGTGGGAAAACTGGATCGGCCCCGATGATTCCTTCCCCGTAAAGGGCCACTCGGTTCGCTCGGAATTAAAAAGTATTCCCGACTGCCAAAGCATTGTGAAAAAGGCGGTGGTGGATCGCTTGTCCGGGGAATACGGCATCTCTTGGTTTTCCGAGGAGGGGGCAAGGGTTCAGATCGAATTTTTCCTCCTCAACGACAAGGCCTGGCTTCTCATTGATACCTCGGGGGCTCCCCTGTATAAAAGAGGGTATCGGGTCAGTGCGGGAGAGGCCCCCATTCGTGAGACCTTGGCCGCCGCCCTTTGCCGCATCGCCCGCCCAAGAGAGGATGTCCTGTTTTGGGATCCCTTCTGCGGCAGCGGTACCATCCCCATTGAAGCGGCCATGCGTATGAATCGCATCGCTCCCGGGATTCGCCGCTCCTTTGCCGCCGAGGATTTTCTGGATCTTCCCGAATCCATTTGGAAACAGGCGAGAGAAGAGGCAAAGGATCTTGAGATCAAATCCGACTTTGAAGCCTTCGCCAGCGATATTTCCCCTGAAATGGTGGAGATCGCCAAGGCCAATGCCGCCTCAGCGGGAGTTTCTCACGCCATTCGCTTCTTCCCCAAAAACGCATTGGGAATTGAGACTCACGGCAGGAGAGGGACCATTGTCTGCAATCCACCCTACGGAGAAAGACTTTCTTCTCAGGAGGAGGCCTTTCATTTGTACTCGGCCATGGGCGCCCACTGGAAAAAACTGGATTCCTGGCAGATCTATGTGATCACCTCGGATGAAAATTTTCAGTCTCATTACGGCCGCCGTGCCGACAATGTCAGAAAGCTGTATAACGGAATGCTCAAGTGCTTCTACTATCAGTTTTTCAAGCCCCAAAAGCCCAACTTCAAAAAAGAAGGCTTTGTGAAAAAATTCAAATAGAAGAAAAATGCCCGACCGAAGTCGGGCGTTTTTTTATGCTTCCTTGAAAATTTCGTCGTCCTCTCTGAACTGCTGATTGTAGAGTCTTTGATACATACCGCCAAGGGATAGAAGCTCGTCGTGAGTGCCTTGCTCCAGAATTTTTCCCTCTGCAATGACGGCGATCTCGTGAGCGTTTTTGATGGTAGACAGTCTATGGGCAACCACCAGAGTGGTTCTGCCCACACAAAGCTCATCCAGTGCCTTTTGGATCAAGATCTCCGTGGTGTTATCCAGCGCACTGGTGGCCTCGTCCAAAATGAGAATGGGCGGGTTTTTCAAAAAGACTCGGGCAATGCAAAGCCGTTGCTTCTGTCCTCCCGAAAGGCGAACGCCGCGCTCACCGATGACCGTGTCATATCCGTTTTCCAAGCTCATAATATAATCGTGAATATTGGCTCGCTTGGCGGCCTCGATCACCTCCTCGCGGGTGGCGCTGAGCCTGCCGTAAAGAATGTTTTCGTAAATGGAAGCGTTAAAGAGGTAAACATCCTGCTGCACGATACCGATATTCTTTCGTACCGATTCTCTTGTGAGGGCGCTGAGCTCTTTTCCGTCTAAATAAATACCGCCTTCCCGAATCGGGTAGAAATTGGGGATCAGGTGGCAAATGGTGGTCTTGCCGCCGCCGCTGGGGCCTACCAAGGCGTAGGTCTTACCCTTTTCCACCTTCAGGTCAATGCCGTGGAGAACATCGGGGCCGTCATCGTATCCGCTGACCACACCTCGAAATTCAATTTCTCCCTCCAATACCCCTGCATCCTCTGCCTCAGGCAGATCCGATTCGGGCTTGGTATCCAAAACCGCAAGAAAGCGCTCAAAGCCCGCAACGCCGTTTTGATATTGTTCCATAAAGCGGATCAGGGTGTTGACGGGGTTTAAGAACAAACTAATGGATACAATAAAGGCGGAATAATCCGCAAAATCAATTTCCCCCGCATACAGGAAGATACCCCCTGCAATGAGCACCACCACGTTGAATACATCGGTGATAAAGCTGGTGGAGGAATGGAAGGTTGCCATGGCACGGTAGGCATCACGGCTGGAGGAAACAAAATCCTCGTTTCCGTCCTCAAATTTTTCCTGCTCTCTGTCGGCATTGGTGAATGCCTTTGTCACTCGGATCCCCGCAATACTGCTTTGCAGAGCCCCGTTGATCTTGGCCATAGCCTCTCGGTTTCGCTGGAACGCCGAGCGCATTTTGCTTCGTGTAAAGGCACTGACCAAAATCAAAAGAGGAACACAGGCAAAAACGATCAGAGATAAGCGCCAATCAATGGTGGCAAGATAGGTAAAGGAAACAAGAATGGAAATGGAGCAAATGATCACGTTTTCGGGGCCGTGATGTGCAAGCTCCGAAATATCCCTCAGATCGTTTGTCAGCCTCGACATGATCTTTCCTGTCTCGTTGGCATCAAAATAGGAGTAGGGAAGCTTCTCCAAATGAGAAAACAGATCGCTTCGCATGGTGGCCTGCATCCGAACACCCATAATGTGGCCCTTGTACTGAATAAAGTAGTTCAGAGCCAGGCGGATCCCATACAGCGCCAGAAGGCAAAGTCCGAAGATCACGATCATTTTCCATTTTTGGTTGGGGATCAGATCGTTGAGCATGGTACGGGTCACCATAGGGTAAACCACGCCCACCAAGGCCACCAAAAGGGAGGCCAGCATATCCAGTGTGAAAATCAGCTTGTGGGGCTTATAATAAGAAAAAAAACGTTTTAACATAAATTTTCCTCATAAAAAATCCCCTTGGTTAGAAGGGGATTTTTGACAATTCTTAACCGATGATTTTTCCTTCTGCGTTGAAAAGAGGGAGCTTCTCCAAATAAACAAGATCCTTTCTTGCTTGGGCATCACCCTCGGCGAGAATGGCGCATCTTCCCGATACGATGCCGCCTGCCTTCTCCACCAGCGCCTCCAATGCACGCAGAGATTCTCCGGTGGAGATCACATCGTCCACCAAAAGGATCTTTTTGCCTCGGATCAGCTCGGCATCGGCCGTATCCAGATACAGGGTCTGCTCCTTGGCGGTGGTAATGGATTTTACGCTTACCTCAAACACACCCGTCATATAAAGCTTGGGTGCCTTTCTGGCGAGAAAATATTTTTTTGCTCCGCTCTGGCGGGCCATTTCGTGGATCAAAGGAATTCCCTTGGCCTCGGCGGTCATCATATAGTCGTACTCGTAGGGAACCTTGTCAAGCAGCGCTTTCGCGGCGGCCACGGTCAATTCCTGATCTCCGAAAATCACGAATCCCGCAATGTAAAGGGAATCGTTCACACGGCAGATGGGGAGGGCTCTGTCAAGCCCTGCAATGTTCATATTATGGTATAACTGCATCTTTTCTTCTCCTTATATAAGTACCATTTTCCATTATAAAACAAGAGAGGAGCTTCGTCAAGAAAAATCAAAAAACTTGTGCATTTTCTCTTGACATTGAATGAAAAAACTGATAACATAGATTTAGAAACTAAATGACGAGGAGCGAATATTTTGAAAGAAAAAATTACCCTGCCGTCTTATACCCGCTCAGAGGAGCGATGCAATATGGTCACCCACATCGTAGGGGGCGGCTTTGGAATCATTGCTCTTGTCCTTTGTCTGATCCGTGCTGTGTTTCACGGGGATGTTTGGGGAGCGGTCTGTGCCTCTGTTTACGGCGTTTCCATCATTCTTCTGTTTACTATGTCAAGCATTTATCACGGGCTTGTTCCCATCAAGGCCAAGAAGGTATTTCGAGTGATCGATCATTGCACCATCTATCTTCTCATTGCGGGAACCTATACTCCCATTGTGCTGGTGGCCATTCGTCAAATCGCTCCCGTTATGGCTTGGATCATTTTCGGTATTGTCTGGGCCTCGGCTATCGTTGCCATCACCCTGACCGCCATTGATATGCACCGCTTTCGTGTTTTTTCCATGGTGGCCTATCTTGCCATGGGCTGGTGTGTGCTCATTTGCTTGAAGGATGCCATTCGGGCCGTGGGAGGCACGGGAATGCTTCTGATCTTCATCGGCGGAGTGCTGTATACCATCGGCGCCGTGATCTATATGATCGGCAAGAAAAAAAAGCTGGAATATGCCCACTCCGTGTTCCACGTTTTCGTTCTCCTTGCCTGCATTCTCCACTTTGTAGCGATCTTTCTCTATGTTTTATAATCTTCAAAAATTATAATCCGCACAAATTATAATCCGCACAAAAAAGATCCCCGATTTGGGGATCTTTTTTGTGCTTTAAGTTTTAATTTCGGGAAGCCCTGCCGCGGCTACGCTCTGTCCCACACGGCGACTGTTTTCATCGGGAAGATGAAGCTTGATTGCCAAATGAGGGTATTCCTCCCGCAAGACTCTTTGACAAGACTCTATTAGGGCTTCTCCGCCCTTGCCGCTGGTGACACGGCCCAAAAGAAGCAGATGACGGATCTTGTAGATCTTGGCGTAAAGAGGGAGGGTGTGACCTAAATAAACGCCGATGGAGCGGAAAATATCAAGGGCTCTTTCGTTTCCGTTTTCAATTTCCTTTTGCACTGCCTTCAGCTTTTCGGCAGGGGAGAGGGAAGCATCCAAGCCGATTCCCGCTTTGGCGGCAAGCTTGATGACACCGTCCTGTGAAAAATACTTCACGCCGCAGCCCATATCACCGCTCCACTCGTCAACCATAGCATCGGGATTGGCATCAACGGGAGCAAAGGCAAGTTCATTCAGCCAGCCCGTAATGTTCCCGTTTTCGTCCACGTAACCGGCGGCCTCGCTGGTACCCATGGCAATACCGAGCACGGCGTTGTCCTTTAATTCCATGGCCCCTGCCAGAGCGGTCACATCTCCATCGTTTGCCACCAAGAGGGGAACCTCGCCGATCTCTTTTCCCGCACGGATATAAATATCCTTCACCTTTTTGTCAAAATCCTCGGGAGAGACCTTCAAAAAGAGGGAAGCCAGGCGAGTGCGATTGTCTACAAAGATTCCTGCCGAGCTGATGCCGATGGCATCCACACGGGGCATTTTGGAGGCGGCGGTTCGGAAGGCCTCTACAATCCCTTGAAAATGGTAATCGGGATCAGAATTGGTTTTGGGAAACCAAACCACCTCCTCGGAATACACGGCCTTCCCGTCGATCACGGCGCTGACCTTGCGGTCGCTCCCGCCTGCATCAAAGCCGATGCGGCATCCGTCAAGATGGCCTCCCACAGCCATTGCCTCATCCTTTTCCTCGGGCTTTTGGGAATAGGGAAGGTGCTTTACGGCAAAGGGAGTCTCGTAAACGTTCCCCATGGTCTCAAAGTCAAATTTCCGCTCGCCGCTTGCGGCATAAACGGATCGGATCGCTTCAAACACCCTCTTGTTTCCGCAAACGGTGATCTCAAATCCTCCCTTTGCCCACAAAAGGAACTTGATCTTTCGTTCAATATAGTAGCAGTCTGCCTCAAGGTGCTCCTCGTCCCCGTGAATGAAGGTATCCACCAAGGCAGTTTTGCCGTCATTTCGTTTTATGGCGATGGCAATGGGCTCCTCGGCACCCTTCAAAAACTCCTCCTCCCAGCGGTACAGGGGAAGAAAATCGGGGTCTAAAACAGGCTTGTTTTTCAGTTCTACACAGATTCCGTAGCGCTTCATGCTTCATACCTCTTTCCTGCAATGAAAACTTGATCGATGGTCATATCCTCCTCGACCGAAATAAGATCCGCATCGTAACCGACCTGAATTTTGCCACGCTTTAAGCCCAAAAGACGGGCAGGGGTTTCGGTGGCCATTTTCACTGCTTCATCAAAATCGATCCCCATTTTTACGGCACAGCAAACGCAGTGCCACAGGGTGGAGCCGGAGCCTGCAAGGGTATCGGTTCCGTCCAGATATACCGCCCCGTTTCTGACCTTTACCGCAATGCCGCCGGATTCCGATACCGTTCCCTCGGTAAGACCCGCAGGGCGGATGGCATCGCTGATCAAAGTCAGCCTGTCACTGCCGAACATTTTGTATGCGGCCAAAACACTTGCCTTATGAATGTGAACTCCGTCGCAAATGATCTGCGCCCAGATCCCCTTTTCCGAAGCCGCCCCGATGGGGCCGGGCTTGCGGTGATGAAGAGGCTGCATGGCGTTGAAGGTGTGTGTGAGACATTTCGCTCCGTTTTCAATGGCCTCAATTGCCGTGTCATAATCGGCATCGGTGTGCCCTAAGGAGGCGATCACTCCCTCTGCGGAAATGCGGCGGATAAATTCCATACTGCCCGCCTGCTCGGGGGCAACGGTGATCATTTTCACATTGCCGAACTTCTTGAATTCCTCATAGTCGGGCGCCTTGATGAAAGCTTCGTTTTGAGCTCCCTTGTATTTGGGAGAAATATAAGGCCCCTCCAAATGAAAGCCGTGGATTCTGGTGCCGGGATGATCGGTTTTTTTGTGAGTCACCTCAATTAGGGTTTCGGTGTCCATGGTCATGGTGGTGGGAAGCCAGGTGGTGGTGCCGTTTTTAGCCAAAAAATCGCACATGGGGGCAAAGTCGCCGTCCAGTGTATCCATACCGATACAGCCGTGTGCGTGCACCTCAATAAGGCCGGGGATCACCCTTCTTCCGTCGGCATCGACTCCGCAAAGGCCTTTTTCGCAGTTGATATCGGCAATGATTCCATCTTCGATGATGATGTTTTGTATCCTGCCCTTAATGTTTGCATTTTTAATTACGGTTTGGCTCATTGATCGATCTCTTTTCTTTTTCTTGTTAAGAAGAGTATACCATACTTTCTCCCGCTTTGGAAGAGGAAAAATTGGTAGATTTGCACATTTTCTTTTGCATTTTTCAGTAAAATAATCAATTGCTTTTTTTGCCAAAATACGATATGATAGCATCAGAAGGTTTTGAATGGATCGAAATCTTATTGGAGGAAGCAAATGGAGTACAAAAAGACTGTATTGAGAAGGGAATTCCATGTGGACGATGTCATATCCGTCCACTATTTCGAATATACCGTGGATTTTGCCTTTTCCGGAGAATTGCATGATTTTTGGGAATTTGTTTACGCCGATAAGAACGAGCTTGTGATCACCGCCGATACCAAGCAGGTCATTCTGCCGCAGGGAAGTATGTTCCTCCATAAGCCCATGGAATTTCATAATGTGCGGGGAAATGGGCAAAATGCACCCAATTCCGTCATTGTTTCCTTTTCCTCCGATTGTAAGGAGCTTTATGATATTGCAGGCCGTGCCTTGGCCTGTAACGAAGCGGAAAAATCCCTGATGGCGGGCATTATTACCGAAACCGCCAACGCCTTTGTCACTCCCCTGGGCGACCCTTATACCGAGGAGCTGATTCGGAGGGAGGACTCCGTCTTTGGCTGTGAACAGCTGATCTTAATGCGATTGGAATCCCTCTTCATTTCTCTTATCCGTCGCTATCAGAATAACGAGCTTTGCGAAAGTCTGGATGAGAAGGATGCCACCAAGCGCAGGAAGGATGAGGTCAGGCTTCGTCAGATCTGCAGCTTTATGCTGGATCATGTAGAGAGCGAGCTTACCTCCCGTGATATTCAAAAGCAATTTTTTATTTCGGAATCCAGCCTTCAAAAGCTGTTTCAGCATAAGGTGGGTTGCGGCGCCATTCAGCATTTCCAAAGAATGAAGATCGACCGTGCCAAGGAATTGATCCGAGAAAAGAAACTGAACTTTTCCGAAATCTCCGAGCGCCTTTCCTTTTCCTCCATTCATTATTTTTCCAGGCGCTTTAAGGCGATCACGGGAATGACCCCGTCGGAATACGCCGCCAGTGTAAAATCCTTCGTCCAATTCAGAGACTAAAAAAACAGCAACCGATTGTGGCACCCTCCGTAAGGAAGGTGCCACAGTTACATTTTGCATAGAAAACGGAGACTACTTCTTTACGAAGTGTCTCCGTTTCGGTTGCTTTTTTGTCTTAATCAAACAGGGGAGTGGAAAAATACCGCTCTGCCGTATCGGGGAGCACGGTGACCACGGTCTTTCCCTTTCCGAGCTTTTTGGCAAGGCGAATGGCCGCCGCCACATTGGTGCCGCTGGAAATGCCGCACATAATGCCTTCCTTTCTTGCCAGATTCTTGGCGGTGGAAAGGGCCTCGTCATCTCCGATGATGCACACATCATCAATAATGGACTGATTCAAAATATTGGGAATGACCCCGTCGCCGATTCCCATTTGAATGTGAGTGCCGATGGACCCACCGGATAAAATTGCGGCGTTTTCGGGCTCTGCCGCCCAAATGGTGATATCGGGATTGTTTTCCTTTAATACCTCACCGATTCCCGTAATGGTGCCGCCCGTTCCGATGCCGGAGCAAAATCCGTGAATGGGGGCGTTTACCTCACGAAGGATCTCCCTTGCGGTCTGGTTGCGCTGAATGGCGGGATTGGCAGGATTTTCAAACTGCTGAGGAACGAAAACCTTGGCATTTTCCGCCTTCATTCTCAAAGCGGTGTTGAGACATTCCTCAATGCAAAGACCGATGTTTCCGTCATCGTGGATCAAAATGACCTCTGCACCGTAGTGCTCCACAAGCTTTCTTCTTTCAATGCTTACGGAATCGGGCATGATGATCTTGACCTTATAGCCCTTTACGGCGCCTACCAAAGCAAGGCCGATGCCCTGATTTCCGCTGGTCGGCTCCACAATGATGGAGTCGGGCTTCAAAAGTCCCTTTTCCTCGGCATCGCAGATCATATTATAGGCGGTTCTGGTTTTTATGGAGCCGCCCACATTCAGCCCCTCAAACTTAACCAGAATATCGGCACAGTTTTCGGGAACCATATGGCGCAAACGAATGATGGGGGTGTTTCCCATCGCATCTAAAATGGAATTACAAATCATAAAAAAGTCCTTCCCAATCAATATCCAAATCAGTATATCACGCTTTTTGACCGATTGCAACAAAAAAACAAGGAAATTCTCAATGATTTTTTTCCTTCGCTTCCCGATTTGGGATTGACAAACATCCTTTCCGTTTGTATAATAATATTGTCCTTGCGACTGACGGAACATAGATTACTATGAGGAAACAAGGATGCATATTGCCGACCGTCTGGGCATCCTACAAGTTAGGATGTCTTTTTGTTTTTTTAATTTTGCAAATGTATGGAGGAACAAGAGAATGTGGCACGGATTTCGTGAAGGAAAGTGGCAAACAGAAATCAATTTGAGAGATTTTATTATTCAAAACTATACTCCTTATGAGGGGGACGCCTCCTTTTTGAAGAGTACCACCGCCCGCACCGATTCGGTCAGAAAAGAGTATGAGCGTCTTTTGGCTCTGGAAAACGAAAAGGGCGGGGTTCTTGATGTGGATACCACCCGTGTCTCCTCGCTTCTCACCTTTGAGCCCGGCTACCTGAAAAAAGGGGAGGATCTGATCGTCGGTCTTCAGACCGATCAGCCCTTGAAGCGTGCAGTGAACCCCTTTGCAGGCTATCGCAATGCGGTTCAGGCTTGCCGTGCCTACGGGTATGAGATCGGCGAGAGCATTCAAAACGAATTCAAATACCGCACCACCCATAATACGGGCGTGTTCCGTGTATATACAGACACGATGAAGAAGGCCCGCCACGCAGGTGTTCTCACCGGCCTTCCCGATGCTTACGCCCGAGGCAGAATCATCGGTGACTACCGCCGCATCGCTCTCTACGGTATGAAATATCTGATCGAGGAGCGTAAAAAGGATAAGGCAAGGATCTCCGAGCGTGAAATGACCCCCGAGACCATTCATCTCGTGGAGGATCTGGAGCGCCAGATAGAGTTTATGAATCAGCTGGTTACCATGGCCCAGTCCTACGGCTACGATATCACCGTGCCCGCCCGCAACGCCCGAGAGGCCATTCAATGGCTGTATTTCGGTTATCTCGGTGCCGTGAAGGAGCAGAACGGTGCGGCCAACAGCATCGGTAGAATTTCCGCCTTCCTTGATATTTACATTGAAAGAGACTTGAAGGAAGGGGTTTTGACGGAAGAGGAAGCACAGGAGCTGATCGACGATCTGGTTTTGAAAATGCGATTGGTCCGTCACCTTCGCACCCCCGAATACAACGAGCTCTTTGCCGGAGATCCCGTTTGGGTCACTCTGTCCTTGGCGGGAATGACCGAGGACGGAAAAAGCCTTGTTACCAAGACCTGCTATCGCTTCCTGCAGACTCTTTACAATCTCGGACCCAGCGCCGAGCCCAACATTACCGTTCTTTGGTCGGAAAAGCTTCCCGATCCCTTCAAGGAATTTTGCTGCAAGGTCTCCATTGATACAGATTCCATTCAGTATGAAAACGATGAGGTCATGCGTAAGGACTTCGGGGATGATTATTCCATTGCTTGCTGCGTTTCCGCTATGAAAACGGGCAAGCAAATGCAGTTCTTCGGTGCAAGATGCAATCTTGCCAAGGTGCTTTTGATGGCCCTCAACGGCGGTAAGGATGAGATCCACGGAGAGCAGATCGCCCCCGAGGGTGAGGTGTTCCCCGAGGAGGTGCTTTCCTACGATAAGGTGCTCGCTGCCTTCAAGAAATATGCCTCCTGGATGGCAAAGCTCTATGTGAATACCATGAATGTAATTCATTATATGCACGATCGCTACGCCTATGAAAGATTGATGATGAGCCTTCACGATCCCGAGCCCGAGAGACTTATGGCCTTCGGCATCAGTGGCTTTTCCGTGTTGGCTGACAGTCTCAGTGCCATTCGCTATGCTTCGGTGACCCCCGTTCGGGATGAAAGAGGCCTGATCGTGGATTTCAAGGTGGAAGGTGATTTCCCCAAATACGGAAATGATGATGACCGTGTGGATGAGATCGCTTCTTGGATCTCCGAGTTCTTCTATCACGAGCTTTGCAAAACGCCTTGCTACCGTGGTGCTAAGCATACTCTGTCCATTCTCACCATTACCTCCAATGTGGTTTACGGTCAGAAAACAGGTGCCACCCCCGATGGCAGAAAGAAGGGCGAGCCCTTTGCCCCCGGTGCCCATCCCATGCACGGCAGAGATATGGAGGGAGCTTTGGCCTCTTTGAATTCCGTTGCCAAGATCGGCTACGATTGCTGTCAGGACGGCATTTCCAACACCTTCACCATTACCCCCACCGCTCTGGGTGCGGATGATGCGGGAAGAATTCAGAATCTCAAGCAGGTTTTGGATGGATATTTTAAGCAGAATGCGCACCATTTGAATGTCAATGTACTAAACCGTCAAAAGCTTGTGGACGCCATGGAAAATCCTCAGCTTTATCCCTCTCTCACCATCCGTGTCAGCGGATATGCGGTGAATTTCAATAAGCTTTCCAAGGATAAGCAAAAAGAAGTGATCGCAAGAACCTTCCACGAGAAGTTTTAATGGAGGGCTTTCTTCATTCCTTTGAGAGCCTTGCCGCCGTGGATGGGGAAGGACTGCGGGTTGCCGCCTTTTTGGCGGGCTGCCCCCTGCGATGCGTGTTCTGTCACAATCCCGATACCTGGCAGCAAGGAGAAAAGAGGATCGGTGCGGCCTCTCTTGCCCAAAAAATCAGCCGTTATCAGCCCTATTTCGGCGCAAACGGCGGCGTTACCTTCAGCGGCGGAGAGCCCCTTTTGCAGGCAGAGTTTCTTCTGGAGGTCATCTCCCATCTGAAGCAAATGAAGATCGGCTACGTGGTGGATACCTCGGGCTTTGTCCCCCTAACGCCTGCCGTAAAAGAGGTTTTGTCAGGGGCTCAGCAGGTTCTTTTGGATCTGAAATTTTGGGATGATGCTTCATACCGAGCCTATACGGGGGTGTCCATTGCGCCTACCCTTGAAACCCTTTCGTTTTTAGAAAGCATCGGAAAAAGCACTCGAATCCGAACCGTGGTGATTCCCGGGCTCAATGACTCCGTCGCGATCCTTTCCCGCTATCTTCCCCTTGTGAAGGGGATCGGATGTATCAAAAGCTATGAGCTTTTGCCGTTTCACACAATGGGCTTCTTTAAGTATGAGGAGCTGGGAGTTTCCAATCCCTTAAAATCAACTCCTGCTCTGGAGCCCGCAGTCAAGGACAGACTGCAAGCTTTTATGGATCAGAATCTCGCAATATAAAAATTTCCCTGTGATCTTGTATCACAGGGAAATTTTTTTTACAGAGCCTTTTCAATGGCCGCCAGAAGATCATCATACGCTTCAAAGGCGGGAAGATCGGGATAATCCTTTTTAATGGCCTCGGTGCTGCGGAATAAAAAGCCTGCCTTGCTGTTGAGGATCATACCCAGATCATTGTAGCTGTCCCCGGCGCAAATGGTATCAAAGCCCATGGATTGCAGAGCCTTCACCGTGGTGAATTTGCTCTTTTCACATCTCATTTTGTAATCGGTGATCTCGCCGTTGTCTCCCACTACAAGGGTGTTGCAGAAAATGGTGGGGAAGCCAAGCTTTTCCATCAGGGGAGCGGCAAACTGAGTGAAGGTGTCGCTGACGATGATCACCTGAGTCAATTTGCGAAGGCGATCCAAAAATTCCTTTGCTCCGGGCATGGGATCGATCTTGGCAATGGTCTCGTGGATCTCCTTCAGGCCGAGTCCCTTCTCCCTGAGAATGTTCAGTCTGTATTTCATCAATTTGTCATAATCGGGCTCTTCACGGGTGGTGATCTTCAATTCGGGAATTCCGCTTGCCTCGGCAAAGGCGATCCAGATTTCGGGCACCAAAACGCCTTCAAGATCAAGGCATACAACATTCATATTCATACGAACCTCCACAATGCATATTCAATGGAAACTATTATATCTTATGTATGAGAAAAATTCAAGACGATTTCAAAAAAAGCTTTGGATCCTGCAAAATTTGACTCCGTTTTTGTAAGAAAATTTGTTTTGCCTTCACCAAATCTTCAAATTTGATTGATAAAATCAATCAGGATTGGAGGATGGCCGATTGAAACATGTATTTTCCCGTTATGAAATCAAATTCTTAATGGATACGTCTACCAAACAACGCATATTAGATCGGATCGGAGAGGGGCTAACACTCGATTCTTATGGGGAATCCACCGTCAGAAATCTGTATTACGATACCCCCGATTACCGATTGATCAGGCGCTCGCTGGAAAAGCCCGTTTACAAAGAAAAGCTCCGCATCCGAAGCTATCAAAAGGCCCTTGCGGAGGAAAAGGTATTTGTGGAATTAAAGAAAAAATACCGTGGAATCGTGTATAAAAGAAGAGCCTTACTTCCTTCCCGAGAGGCAATGGCGTTTGCTTCGGGCGGTGTGCTTTCTCATCCGCTGACCCAAATCGAAAAAGAGATCGCATATTTTGCAGCCTACTACGGCTCTTTGTCGCCCAAGGTCTTTTTGTCTTACGACAGACAGGCCTATTTCCACGCCTCGGATCCCAATTTCAGGCTTACCTTTGACCGCAATATTCTCTTTCGCACCACAGAGCTTGATTTGGGAAGGGAGGTATGGGGAACCCCCATTCTCGGGGAGGATCAGGTTTTGATGGAAATTAAGTGTGCAGGGGGGATCCCACTTTGGATGGTATCGATCCTTTCGGAGGAAAAACTTTATAAAACCTCGTTTTCCAAATACGGTACGGTGTACCGAGATCATATCTTATCGGAAAGGAATTTGTAATATGGAACAATCAATCTTCGCAGGCCTCTTTGACGGAGCGGGAGTTACAACCGTATCCGTCACGGATTTTCTTTTGTGTGTGGCCGCATCTCTTGTCGGTGGCGTGATCTTGGCATTGGCCTTTTCCTTTCGCACCCGCACGGGAAAGAGCTTTTTTCTGACCTTATCCCTTCTTCCCGCCGTCGTTTGTGTGGTCATTATGATGGTCAACGGAAACGTGGGAACGGGCGTTGCCGTAGCGGGGGCCTTCAGCCTTGTGCGTTTCCGCTCCGTGCCGGGCTCGGGAAAGGAGATCACCGCCCTGTTTATTGCCATGGCCTCGGGCCTTGTTGCGGGAATGGGCTACCTATCCTACTCCCTCCTGTTTTCCGTTTTGATGGCGCTTCTTTTGTTTTTTGGAAGCCTTGTTTTATCCTCCCGAAAGCTTGGGAGAGAGGGATATAAGAGCCTTCGGATCACGGTTCCCGAGGATCTGAATCCTTCGGGTGTCTTTGACGATATTTTGGAAAAATTCACCTCCTCTTATGAGCTGGTTCGCATCAAAAGCACCAATTTGGGCAGTATGTTCCGTCTTCATTATGAGATCCGAATGAAGGATTCCTCCCGCTTTAAGGAGATGCTGGATGAGATCCGTTGCCGCAACGGTAATCTTGAGGTTATGCTGAGTGAGATCGAAGGGGAGAAAACGGAGCTGTAATATGAAACAATATCAGATCATTGCCTTGGCCTTGTTTTTTTCCGTTCTGCTTTGTGCTTGCGCTCTGCCCGCTCCGGAGCCCGTCACAAGCGGTATTCAGGATAGCGTCAAGGAGTCTGCGGAAATTGAATTGAAGGAAAGCTATTTTACCGATCGGGATCTGAATCCCGAATACAGCGAAGCCGAGGCCGTTCCAATTCTGTTGAAGGGCGATTCTGCCACATCCTCCCACAGCGGTGTTCAAATCAAGGATCAAACGGTTACCATTTGCGAGGACGGCGTGTATCTTATCTCGGGAAATTTGACCGATGGTACTCTTGTTGTCAATACGGATAATACCAAAAAAACAACCCTTATTTTCGATTCTGTTGCCATTGAAAGCAGCAGCACCGCCCCCCTTTGTATTCTCTCCTCCGAGAAGGTCTTTTTAGTTTTGAAGGAGGGGAGCGAGAATTCTCTTGTTGCGGGTGATGCTTTTCAAGATCCTGAAAATGTGGGGATCGACGGAGCAATTTTTTCCAAGGAGGATCTGACCCTGAGCGGGGAAGGAAAGCTTGTGATCGAAAGTCCTGCAGGCCACGGCGTGGTGTGCAAGGATTCTCTTCGCATCACAGGCGGGGAATATGAGATTACCGCCGCTTCCCACGGCATCAGCGCCAACGATGAGATCAGTATTCAAAGCGCTACCTTTTCCATTACGGCAGGCAAGGACGGGATGCAGTGCGAAAATACCGAGGATGCAACCCGAGGATTCGTTCATTTGGAAAGCGGAAGCTTTCATATTGAAAGCGAAGGGGATGGGATCAGTGCCTCCTCCTACCTTCAGATCCTGAATGGAGAATATGATCTTTTGTGCGGCGGCGGTAGCGAAAACGCTCAGCATAGCACCTCCGACCGTTGGGGTGACTTTATGCAAGGCGGCCGCCCCGGCGGGATGATGAAGCCGGGCGGTAACCGTTCAATGAGCTACACCGCCACCGCCTCCTCTACGGAGGACAGCACCAGCATCAAGGGCCTGAAGGCCGATGGCAAGATGCTTCTTTGCGGTGGAAAAATTACCGTTAACAGTGCTGACGATTCCGTTCACGCAGGCGGGGAGATCCTTCTCTCGGGTGGAGAATTTACCCTTATCACGGGAGATGACGGCATCCATTCCGATACCTCCCTTGAAATCACAGGGGGAGAGATCACCATTACAAAATCCTATGAGGGACTTGAGGCCTTGAATATTACCGTCTCGGGCGGCAAGATCCATCTTGCGGCAACGGATGACGGCATCAACGCCGCAGGCGGCACGGATCAAAGCGGCTTCGGCGGCCCCCGTGGTCAGGATCGCTTCGGTGGCGGGCCCTCAGCCTCCTCCAAGGGCTCCGTTGTTATTTCCGGCGGTCAAATTTATCTTCAAGCCTCGGGAGACGGCATCGATGCCAACGGCAGTATTTTGATCCAAGGCGGCGAAACCGTAGTCTGCGGCCCCAATCAGGGAGATACCGCAACGCTGGATTACGATACCACCGCCACCATAGAGGGCGGCATCTTCATCGGCACGGGAGCTTCGGGGATGGCCCAAAGCTTTTCCGATGCAAAACAGGGCGTGGTGGCTCTGCGTGTAGGAACGCAAAGGGCAAAGACCGCTCTGTCTTTTACGGATGAAAGCGGAAAGACGATCCTTTCCTGCACACCGGAGCTTGACTATTCCGTAGTGATCCTATCATCCCCTGATTTGGAAAAGGGAAAGAGCGGTATTCTCAAGATCGGCGATCTGGAAGAGAAGGTCGAGATCAATTAAAATAAGCACCGTCCATCGGGATTACCCGTTGACGGTGCTTTTCCTTCAATCGGCAAATCTGCCTCGGTATTCCTCCTTGAGGATCGCTTCCATTTCCTCGGGGCTCTCCTTGCACCCACCTGCAAGCCACAGCTTGATGATGGCATTGAATCCGTTGCGGAAGAATTCAATATGATACTGAATGTTTTTTTCGATCTTTTCCTTCTCCGCTCGCTTTTGATCGTATATGCTCACAAGCTGACGGTCGTCATACAGGAGCTTGAAATAAAGTTTGTAAAACAGTTGATTTTCCTTAATGTGAGTAAACATTTTCAAGGCGCCCGTTTGCTCGTTCATATTACAGGATCCCTTTTTTTCTCAACTCATTGATTTCATTTTCGGTATATCCGTATTCCGAAAGGACTTCCTCCGTGTCGGCTCCGATGGCCCTTGTGGGCAGGGTTTCAAGCTTTCCTACGGAGTCCATTTCAATGGGACTTGACGCTACCTTATAGGTCACACCGTTTGGATAGGTCACCTCATTGAGGTAGCCGTTGGCAAGTGCCTGTTCATCCTCGGAAACCTCACTGAAATGCTGCATTTTTACAATGGGGATATCCGCTTCTCGGGCAAAGGCGAGCCATTCCTCGGAGCTGCGCTCCAGCATAGCCTTGCGGATGATCTCATACAGCTCGGCGGCATTTTCCTTTCTTGCCTCGGCGGTGTTGAATTTGGGATCGGATATCATATCCTCTCGACCGATAATGGTAAATACCTTGGCGATCAACTTTTCCGCATAACCGGAGGCAATGTAAACATATCTTCCGTCCTTGCAAAGGTAGTCACCGTAAGCAACACCCAGATTCTCCCGCTTGCGGGGATAAACCGCACCGTCAGGCCCTTGGGTTGCGATCTGCATAGCGCCCATGGCAAAAATCCCGTTGTGGAAGAGGGAAGAGCGCACATAGTCTCCCTTTCCCGTTTGATGTCGCATCAAAAGCGCGGCGCAGACCTGCGTGGCCAAGGTCATTCCCGTAAAGTTGTCACCAACGGAGGAAGGTGGGAAGACAGGGTGGTAATCCTCGGACAGGGGAGCCATATCCATAAGGAAGCCCGTTCTTGCCCAAAAGGCGGTGTGGTCAAAGGCGGGGTTGTCGGCATCGGGGCCGTTTTCCCCGTAGCCCAAGCCGATGGCGTAAATCAGCCTTGGGTAGCGCTCCTTCAGGGAAGGGTAATCCAGTCCCAGACGACGAAGCGCCTGCACCCGAAGATTGGTAACGAAAACATCAGCTTTTTCCAAAAGCTTATGACAGATCTCGATCCCTTCGGTCGTTTTCAGATTCAGGCAAACATTTCTCTTTCCCGTGTTGTTAATGTCATATCCGGGGTTTACCTCGTCGCTGAAGCGATTCGGGCCCGTAGCCTTGGCGGTCTCTCTCCAGGCGTTTCCCGAGGCCCGCTCAATTTTAATGACCTCTGCGCCAAGGTCGGCAAGGATCCTTGCACATACGGGGGCCGATACATAATCGGCAAGTTCAATCACCTTGATTCCGGATAGAGGTTTTGCCATATTTATTTCTCCTTTGCATTTCCTGTGGTCTTGCTTTGCCAAATCAGCCGCCGAACACATTGGCCAGCTTTTTCTTCAAACTCTCATCCCCTTCGATCGGAAGTGCACCGCGGGGGTCGAAATTACGTTCATCGGATACGCAGTTTTCCACGAGGAAATTGTTACCGCCGATGCGAAGGGACGGTCACAAATTCTTGCACCGTAGTCCCGTATATTAAAGATCTTCATATTCTCCCGTTCCTCCTTGGCGGCTTTTAACTTTTCCATTATAACATGAAAAAGGTCTCATATCAATTGATTTTTGAAAGATATAAAGGAGCGGTGCACTCTATCGGCACACTGCTCCTTTGCATTAAAAGGTAAACAAACCGGTTAGACAGGCGAAGGCGGTCATGGCAACCGTAACCAAAATAAAGTATTTTAAGCAGTATTTTTGCCAAGCGCCGATATCAAGGTCCAACAGTCCCGTGAAGAGGAAGAAGGTACCGACCATGGGGCTGGTAGGCCAGCCCACGGTCATTTGACCGATGATGGAGGCTCTGGCAATGTCAATGCCGTCTGTTCCAAGCTTTTCCGCCGTTTCGATCAAAATGGGCATAATGCCGTAGTAATAAGAATCGGCATCAAAGAGAATGGAGAGGGGAATGGTAAACACGCCGATGATGGGAGCCAAAAACCTTGAGATCGCTTCGGGGATCAGCTGCACCAGCGTGGTTGCCATGGCAGTTGACATTCCCGATTTTCCCATAATGCCCATGAGAATGCCTGCGGCAAATATGATACAGGTCAGACCGATGGCGTCCTTGCCCTTGTCCTCTAAAAGCTTTCTCTGTAAGGCGCTTTCACGGTAATTGACGATCAGCGCCAGCGCAGTTCCGATCATAAAGACAACAAGAGGCTTTAGAATACCGCTGATCAGAAGAACAATGGTGAAAACAATCAGGAGCCAGTTTACAAGGATCAATTTGGGGCGGCGCATTTCGATTTGCTCCTCTGTTAACTGCGGAGCAAATTCGTTCATATCCAATTGATTTTTGTCCGTCAGTACCCCTTCTGTGATCAGTCGTTTTCTTTCTTTTATGCCGATCCCGATGCAGAGCATTAACGCAACCGCCATTCCGAAAATCTGGGTGGGAATAAAGGGAATCCAAAATTCCATCACATCCATTTCCAGAACCGTGGCTGCTCGCATGGTAGGGCCACCCCAGGGAATGGCATTCATAATTCCCGCACCCAAGCCCAAGGCCATGGCAAAGGAAGTGTTTTTCATTTTTAAGCGCTTGAAGATGGGCAGCATGGGAGGAACCACCAATAGGCAGGTGACCACTCCCGATCCATCCAAATGCACGATGCCGGCGAACAGAAATACGCCGATCATCAAGCGCACGGGATCTCCCTTGGTTGCCTTGATGATGCGATTGACTATGGGATCAAAAGCGCCTGTTTCGCTTAAAATTCCAAAAAAGGCTACAGAGAAAATAAACATTACTCCCGTTTGGGCGATGGAGGAAACTCCGTCCATAATGTAGTCTCCCAGATTTGCCCCTTTTCCGATGATGAGGCAGGTGATGATGGGAATCGTGGCGATGGCCACGAAGGGGGTGACCCATTTTCTGTTTAATACCAGAAGAATGGCGGCAATGGTAAGAAAGCCTGCGATACTCAATACTACGGTTTCTGACATAGGATTCTCCTTTAAATTTGATGTTTTGAAAGTGGTTTTATGTCTGTTGACAGAACATTTTTGTCGGGCTATAATAAGATCTACGAAAAATATAGAAAAACGGAGTAAATTATGAAACAGCAGGAGATCAACGCTTTTTTGGCAATCGCAAAGTATGGAACCATCTCTGCGGCGGCCCTTGCCTTGAACTATGCTCAGCCCACCGTTTCAGGTTCCCTGCAGCAATTGGAGCAGTCACTGGGGGGGATCCGACTTGTGAAGCGTACCAAGGGGAAGAGGGAAGTGGAACTGACACCTGCGGGAAGGGATTTTTATCATCTCGCTAAGCAACACGCAGAGCTGGATGAACGCTTTGAGCGCTTTGTCAAGGAGCACCAGAAGGGTACCCTTCGCTTGGCCGCCAGCGTTGTATCCCATCAATACATCGTTTGTCATTTGATCCAAAAACTGATGCGCGTAATTCCTGATGTGGAGATCCGATTGAGCACCCTTGAAATCAAGGATGTGGAACAGGCGATGGAGGATCATTCCTTTGATATTGCCATTTCGTATGATTCGCCGAATGGGGTGGGGTCCTTGCTGAATCATATTCGAAAAGTGCCGCTTTTTACCGAGGAATACTGCATTCTTTGCCCCATAGAAACACCGCTTGCCGATCGCACCCTTTCTCCAAAGGATCTTGAAATGGATTTTGAGGTTGTGCATCAGGGCTATGGGAACCGGCTTCTTCAAAAATGGCGGGAGGAAAACGGCCTTGCGGCGGAAAAACCCTATTTTACCACAAGCAGTATGCTCTCCGTTCATAACTATTTGATGGATCCTCGCTGTTGGGGATGGACTCTCAGCAATGCGGCTCATCAGGCCGTAGCCGCTCATCCCGACGCTTTGACCGTTCGCCGTGTTTTACCCGCTCCCGAATCTCGTACCTGCAGTGCTTTGATCTCGGAACATTATCCGGAAGAAGCTGTGATCCAATCTTTTCTTCAGTGTATGGATGAATTCGTGGCGGAAAACCCGTATTTGGAACGGTGCAAAGAGCCTTTGTATACAATTCTGTAAACTATATTTTACAAGAAAACAATTCATTTATAAAATAGAAATATAGTTTGAATTTCACTTTAAAATATAGGATAATGCTATATATTTCAAAAGGTTCTTTTGATTGGGGTCAATCATATAGAGATCCGATGGAAAGTATTTCAATTTGGTATGCATCCTTTTTAAAAAATGCACATTTAGCATAGGGATTTACCTTGCAATTATGTCATTTTCGGTGTATAATAGGCTGAAATCTCAAGAGGAGTAAACCTATGGATGCTTTGTCTTTAATTGTTTTCATTGCGGTGATCGCCGCCGCGTTCATTTTTAAGGTAAATACGGGCTTTGCTGCCATTACGGCTTCCTTGGTGCTTGTGTGGGCCGCCGATCTTCCGGAGAAATTCATCCTCTCCTCCTTTGACAGCAAAATGTTTTTGATGCTGTTTGGAGTGATGTATCTTTTTTGTATTGCTCAGGAAAACAAAACTCTTGATGTTTTGGCAAGAAAGGTCATCTCCCTTTGCAGAGGTAAGGTAAAGCTCTTCCCTGTGATCCTGTTCCTTTTGGGGGCGCTTCTCTCTGCCATTGGCCCGGGGCTTATTTCCGTAACTGCCTTGATGGCGGCCATCATTGTGGCCTTGGCCAAGCAAACGGGCTGTAGCGCCATCAGTCTCTTGCCCTTCGGTACCTTAGGCTCCTTTGCAGGCGGTCTTTCTCCCATTACCCCCTCGGGCATCGTAGCCGTAACCAAGGCAAGCGAAGCGGGGATCGAGGGTCTGGCAGGGCCTTTGAATTTGAAAATGGCCTTGATCAATGTTCTCTTTGCCGCAGTGCTTTATTTCTTTGTTTTCAAATGGCATAAATTCACTCCCGCACTCGATAAAAGCGAGGGCGAGGAGGAAAAGGTGCCTCCCTTCACCGCCAAGCAATGGGCAACCCTTGCGGGAATTGCGGCTGTTGCGGTGATGGCATTTTTCAATGTCAACGTTGGCCTTGCCGCCGTTTGTGTTGCCGTTTTGTTGACCGTGTTCCGCTGTGCGGACGAAGCCGCCGCCTTAAAAAAGGTCTCTTGGGGGACCCTGTTGATGATTACGGGCGTTGGTATTCTCATCTCCTTGGTAACTGAGCTTGGCGGCATTGACCTTTTGTGCAACGGCCTGCAAAAGATGGTTGGGAACAATACCGCCTCTGCCATTATGTGCTTCTTGGCGGGTGTGATGAGCTGGTTTTCCTCTGCCTCGGGTGTGGTAATGCCCACCTTGATCCCCACCGTTCCCGCCTTGGCCTCTGCTTTAACGGGCGGCAGTGCTCTTGTGATCACGGTTGGCCTTTGCATCGGTGCTCATATGGCGGCCCTCAGCCCCTTGTCCAGCTGTGGTGGCCTGATGCTGGCGGCTTATTCCTCGTCCGGCGAGGTTTCCGCCAAGGATCGCAACCGTGCCTTTCTTCAGCTTTTCGCCATGTCCTGCGGCGGCTTGCTGTTAGCTACCGTTCTGGCCCTTTTGGAAGGTCTGATCCGTAGCGTTTTGTAAGAAATAGCATCAAAATCGATCCCCCTCCGATGGGAGGGGGATTTTTGGTTGTTTTTTTGATTTCCGCTGCGGAAAGCCTTGTAATTTATAAATCGTCATAGTAAAATAATATTGTATAATAAGAAAAGAAGGAGAGAGCCTTGTGAATCAAAAGAATGATTACATCGGCGTTTTTGATTCCGGTGTGGGAGGCATCAGCGTACTGAGGCAGCTAAAGAAGCTTCTGCCGCAGGAGAAGTTTTTGTATTACGGAGATTGTGCCAATGCACCCTACGGCAAGCGCACCACCGCAGAGGTAAAAGAATTGACCCTGTCTGCGGTTGAAAAGATGTTGTCCTTTGGGTTAAAGGCCCTTGTGATCGCCTGCAATACCGCTACCGCTGCGGCCATAGGAACCCTTCGGGAGCGCTATCCCGAGCTGATCGTCATTGGGATCGAGCCCGCGCTGAAGCCCGCTGTGGAACAGTTCCCGGGCGGGCGCATCGGCATTATGGCAACGAATGTAACCCTGCGGGAGGAAAAGCTTGATCGTTTGTTGCACCGTTTTGATGGCTTATCTTCCATCCAAAAGATTCCCGCCCCCGGCCTCGTGGAGCTTGTGGAAGCGGGAAAAGCCGATTCTGCCGATGTGCTTTTGGAAGAGATCTTGCATCCCTATAAGGATAGGCTTGATGCCTTGATCTTAGGCTGTACCCATTATCCCTTTGTGGCGTCCGCCATATCCCGAATCTTGGGGCCGAAGGTGATGCTGTTTGACGGTGGAGAGGGAACCGCCCGCGAAACCTTGCGGCGCTTGGAAAAAGCGGATCTTTTCCACGACGGAAACGGCGAGATTATATGGAAAATCACCTCTGAAAATGACAAGGTTCTTTCCCTTTGTGAAAAGCTTTTGAATCAAGGATAGGGTGACCGAGATGAAATTGAATGAAACACTTCTGATGCTTCGAAAGCAAAAGGGCTTGACCCAAGAGGAGCTTTCCGAGGCGCTGTTTGTCTCCCGAGCAGCTGTTTCCAAATGGGAATCGGGGAGGGGATATCCCGGCATTGATTCCCTAATGGAAATTGCAAAATTCTTTGGGGTAACGGTTGATGATCTTCTGTCGGGGGAAGAGATCTTAACCTTGGCGCGAGAAGAAACCAAGAAAAAAGAAAATTCTGTTTTTGACTTGGTGTTCGGTCTTATGGATTGCAGTATTGCCATGCTCTTTTTTCTCCCGTTCTTCAGGCAAAAGGCGGACGGTATTTTGCAAGAGGTCTCCCTCCTTTCTTTGTCGGAGATTGCGCCCTATTTGAGAACGGTTTATATTCTCGTTGTGGCAGGAATAACCGTATTGGGAATTTTAACTCTTGCTTTGCAAAATTGTTCCTTTTCCTTTTGGTCTCGGTTCAAGACCGCGGCCTCCTTCTTCCTCAGCGCCGTGGGAGCATTGCTCTTTATGATTGGGCTACAGCCCTATGCGGCGTCATTTTTGTTTCTCCTTCTTTTGGTCAAGGTGTTTTTGCGGTCAAAGCGCTTGTGATACGAATCGTATCACAGATGTGACCTCTCGTTTCTTGTCTTTTTTCGTTTCTTTCCTTAAAATGCTGTTGAATCCAATACAAAAAGGAGAAAAAAATGAAAAAAGAAATAAAGAAATATTACGTTCTTCCAACGTTGTTTTTGACCGTCTTCCTGCTGTGGACAATTGCGGTCAGCACACTGGATGTGAGGGCCATCGGCCCCGAGGGATCAAGGGTTGGCTTTGCCGCTTTGAACCGATTGATCCACTCCCTTACAGGCGTAAATATGCTTCTGTATACCCTTACGGATTGGCTCTCTCTTGTGCCTGTCGGTCTGGTGGCGGGCTTTGCCCTTCTTGGCCTTTTCCAATGGATCAAAAGAAAAAGCATTTTTCAGGTAGATCACAGTATCCTGATTCTCGGAGGATTTTATGTTATCACTCTGACTCATTTTGTTCTCTTTGAATTCTTTCCTGTAAATTACAGACCCATCCTCGTTGATGGGCGACTGGAAGCATCCTACCCATCCTCTACAACCTTGCTTGTAATGTGTGTGATCCCCACCGCCATGATGCAGTTGAAGGCACGTATCCAAAGTACCGTTTTGAGGCGATGGGTCTTGGCAGTTCTTGCCGTCTATATGGCTTTTATGGTAACGGCAAGGCTGATATCGGGCGTGCATTGGTTTACGGATATTGTCGGTGGCGCACTTCTGAGCACTGCCCTTGTTCTCCTGTACCGTGCCCTGATCAAGGAAACATAATCAGGATCAAAAAAGCTGACTGATCTTTTCACAAGATCCGTCAGCACTTTTTTTATATTCCGATCAAAGGGTTAAAAGTTTAGCCCCATAGAGCAATGATAATCCTCGGTAAATTCCGTCACACCAAGGTCAAACAGGCGCTCATATTCCGAAAAATCACGGCGCTTGATGTTCCAGGCCGATGCGAAAAATCCCGCCTTGCGAATGGCCCTTGCGATCTCTTCTGTGTAATGACTGAATTGAATCTCGATACCCACCCGACAGGCTTTGGCATCGATCCCGCTGTTCAAGAGAGCGTCCACACGGCTGTCATCCCATTCCTTCACATCGAAGTTATATCCGTCAATTTCCGTTCCGAATACCGAATAGGCCGTTTGCAACTGTTCGATCCGAAAGCTCTTGATATGAAAATTCTTCAGGATGCCTCGCTCTTTCAGCATTTCCTTGATCTGATTCCACTGCTCCGCATCAAGTCCCGGATGGGTGCTGAACATAGGTCTCATTCCCGTTTTGGCACAGAGGTCAAAAAACTCCGAAAGAAGAGGGAGCTTTGCGCCCTTGTAGATCTCATTTTTATAGGAGCCGTATTCCCACCGTAAAAGCTCTTCGTAGGTCTTATCCCATACGTATATGGGCTCGGTGGGAGCGGTACCGCTTTGATCTCTTGCGGTTCTGTTGATGGTGTCGTCATGGATGCAAACAAGCTTACCGTCCAGCGTTACCTTCGGCACTACAATGCACGAAGAAAAGCCGCATACCGCCGCCAATTCAAAGGCGGGCATGGTGTTGTCGGGAGCAAGCCCCCAAAAGCCCAAATGAGCGTTGTATCTCGGGCCCCCGTTCCAATCAACGAGGGAGGCGGTGCGATCCGTGGAAAAACTGCGGATCTTCAATACCGTCCCGTGGGGTACATCAATTTTGACGGTAAAGGTCATCTCGGGCAAAAAGCAGGGCGGGATTCTCCAGGACTGCATGGTGTATTCATCCTTTTTTCCCAATTTGTAGCGGTGAGAGAGATAAAAAGGCTCCGTCTGTCCCTTGCAAGTCAAGGAAAATTCAATGCGGGTTTCCTCCCCTCCGCAAAAACAACTCAAAAAGCTTACCTCCGTGCACTTTAAGGAGCTATTTCCTTTGGCGCTCGCAGAGAAGCTTTTCCGAATCTCCAAAACACCGTCGGAAACAGTTCCGTATTGCTTCAATCCTTCAAAATCAATCATTTCGTTCATTGTTATTTCCTTTATTTTTTTCCTTTGACAAAATGCCCCACCGCTTCCGGCAGGGCATAAATCATTGTCAGGAATGAAATTTTTTGTAATGTTACTCGCACTCGTTATTCCCATTCATTTTTGAGTTTCTTATTTGGCTTATTTATACCCTAAATAATATCCCAAACGGCGGTTTTGAGCCCGATTTTCCAACCATTATTTTATTTATCAAAATTCTTGTTGCAGAAAAAGTTGCAAAATCATCTGCGGGATAGTGCCGAGTGACTTTTACCTTAATCCAAGACTAACTGCTAATTCATCAAGGTAATCAATGTGTCCGTGATTTGCACCGTATAGAGTAACATAACCGTCTTTTTCTGCAGTGATGTCTTGTCCCATAAAAACAACTCGCTCGCCCTTTTTGAGAAAGTGCTTGCGTCCGTTTTTCATTAAGTCATTATATTCATCTACCGCGGTTTGATAGTATTCCTCAAACAGTTGCTTTGCCTTTTCAATGTTGCCGAGATAACCGTAAATCATACATTCTTCCAAGGAAATAAGATTACCCATATCATCTAACAGCGGATAATCTTTTCTATGTGCAAGGATAGTATCTCGGCTATTCAAGATTTCATATGCAGGCAAAACATATTGATCAATTTCTTCAATAATGCTTTTTATAGTTTTATCTGTTTTCTTGCGAAGGTCATACCAAGTTTCTTGCTTGCCGCTGACGATACCCAGTCGTGAGCGAATCGTACACTCGTACTCGTGGTAATATTTCTTCTTTTCGGTCTGTGGCTGAAAGGTTCTTTCAGAACATTCAGGAATGCGAATTCCAAGATTCACGCAGAGCAATCCGCTCATACCGTGTGTGGGCATACCACTTTGAAAATGAATCACTTGCGAAATATCTTCCGAAACGAAACGGTGCAGTGTTCTCCCGTGTTTTTTGAACCCATACGGTTTAACGTGTTCATATACCGTTGCTTCAATTTTATCAACAATTTGAGTTGTATTGATTTCCGTTTTCTTTTTCAAAAAATCTAACATTTTACCACGCTCCTTTCTTTATGTCATAACCGATTGCAACTATTCCTTTTCACGCTTTCTCCATTGTGTGTTGCAAAAGTGTTGCAGAAGCATTTTCATGAAAACATAAAATGCCCGAAAGCCCTTTCTTTGCAAGGGTTTTCGGGCACTTGTTAGCCAGTAGATATTATTCCCACTCAATGGTTCCTGTGGGCTTGGGCGTGAGGTCGAAAAGGACACGGTTGATGCCCTCTACCTCGCCTGTAATGCGGCTTGTGATCTTGTGCAGAATGTGGTAGGGGATCTCTTCGATGGTTGCGGTCATGGCATCGGTGGTATTGACGGCACGGATGATGGCAGGCCATCCCTCGTAACGCATATCGTTACGAACACCAACACTCTTCATATCGGGAATGGAGATGAAATACTGCCAAACCTTTTCGGCAAGGCCGCAAAGATCGAATTCTTCACGGAGAATGGCATCTGCTTCTCTCAAAGCCTCCAATCTGTCACGGGTAATGGCGCCGAGGCAGCGAACACCGAGGCCGGGGCCGGGGAAGGGCTGACGGTATACCATAGCGTGGGGAAGACCAAGGGCTTCTCCAACCACACGAACCTCATCCTTAAACAAAAGCTTGATGGGCTCTACCAATTCCATCTTCATATCCTCGGGCAGACCTCCCACATTGTGGTGAGACTTTACGGGCTTGCCGCTTTCCTTTGCCTTGATGCTTTCCAAAATGTCGGGATAAATGGTGCCCTGTGCAAGGAAATCGATTCCTTCGAGCTTGGCGGCCTCTTCATCAAATACCTTGATAAACTCTCCGCCAATGATCTTGCGCTTTTTCTCGGGATCGGAAACACCCTCCAAAAGGTTTAAAAAGCGGTCGGTGGCGTTAACATAGATCAGGTTGGCATCCAGTTCTTTACCAAATACCTCAATTACCTGCTCACTTTCGCCCTTGCGCATAAGACCGTGGTTTACGTGAACACAAACCAGCTGTTTGCCAATGGCTTTGATCAAAAGAGCGGCAACCACGGAGGAGTCAACTCCGCCGGAAAGGGCCAAGAGCACCTTTTTGCTACCTACCTGCTCACGGACGAGTCGAACTTGCTCTTCAATAAACTGATCGGCAAGTGCTTTGGTGGTAATGCGCTCCATTGTATCGGGACGTACGTTCGGATTCATATTGGTTCCTCCCTTGGAAAAGAATAGTATTCTAATTTATAATAGACAGTATACTGCAAAATACGCCGTGTTGCAAGAGAATTTTGCAAGATTTTTTTCATTTTTTTCTGTGATCATTCATTGACAAATAGGTGGCGGAAGGGTATCATATTCAAGTAGGAGAAAAATATGGAAATCAGAGAGATCGTATACGAAGAATTAAAAGAGGCATCCGCAGTTCTTTGGAAAAGCTTTTATGCTGCGGAAAAAACAAATCATTCTCTCCGAGGAATGGAAAGATTCCGTGATCTGACAAGCCCCGTTTCCCTTTCTATCAATACCTTTGACGGAAGGGTACAGCTCTTTGGACTGTTTTCCCAAGGAAAAATGCTGGGTGTGGGGGCGTTGAAAGAGAAAAAGCATATTCTTCTTTTGTATGTGCTTCCGGAATGTCAAAGATCCGGCTTTGGTTCGGCTCTTTTGAAGGAAATGGAAAGAATGTGTCTTGGTGACTGTATCACACTCAATTCCTCTGATTTTGCCGTTCCGTTTTATGAAAAAAGAGGGTACTGCATAAAGGCTTCCAGACAAGTGGAGGAGGAATTGATCTTCACCCCGATGGAAAAGAAGCGGTAATGCATATCGTTTGATGAAAGGAACCGTATGAATACACTAAAGGATATTAAGGTCGGAAAAAGCGCAAAGGTGGTAAAGCTCCACGGAGAGGGCGCCTTAAAGCGCAGAATTATGGATATGGGTATCACCCGTGGGGTGGAGATCTATGTCCGCAAGGTGGCTCCCTTGGGCGACCCCATCGAGGTTTGCGTTCGTGGGTATGAATTAAGCTTGAGAAAGCAAGATGCCGCTATGATCGAAGTGGAATAAGCCCGATTTTGCGAAAGGAAATAATATGTCAGTAAGAATTGCCCTTGCGGGAAACCCCAACTGTGGAAAAACAACCCTTTTCAATGCCTTAACAGGCTCCAATCAATACGTGGGCAACTGGCCCGGCGTAACGGTGGAAAAGAAAAGCGGTAAAATGAAAAAATATAAGGATGCCGAGGTGGTGGATCTTCCCGGTATCTACTCTCTGTCACCCTATACCATGGAAGAGGTGGTGGCGAGAAATTACCTTGTGGAGGAACGCCCCGATGTCATCTTGAACATTGTGGATGGCACCAATTTGGAGCGAAACCTCTACCTGACCACCCAGCTGATGGAGCTTGGAATCCCTCTTGTCATTGCCATCAATATGATGGATATTGTCCGCAAAAGCGGCGGTAAGATCGATATTCCCGCCCTGTCCCGTGCGCTGGGCTGTCCCGTGCTTGAGATCTCTGCCTTGAAGGGAGAGGGAATGGATGCGGTTGCCGATGCGGCCGTGCAGGCGGCCGAGGATCAAAAGCTCTCTCATTTGCATATTTTCTCGGGCGAGGTGGAGCACGCCATCGCTCATATCGAAGAGGCCTCCGTTCATCATATGCCCGAGGAGTCTCAGCGCTGGTACGCCGTTAAGATCTTCGAGAGAGACGAGCGTGTGTTAAAGGAATTAAACCTCTCCGAGGAAACCTTAGCGCATATTGAATCGGACATTCGCCACGTAGAAAAGGTGCTGGATGACGATGCGGAAAGCATCATCACCAATGACCGATACGTATATATCACGGGGCTCACCGCCAAGATCGCCAAAAAGCGCAATCCCATGAAGCTTTCCGTTTCCGATCGCATTGACCGTGTGGTAACGAACCGTATTCTTGCACTCCCCATTTTTGCAGGCGTTATGTTTTTGATGTACGCCATCGCCATGGGAAGCTTTCCGTTTTCTGTGGGTACCATTGCCACCGAGTGGGCAAACGATGTGCTTTTCGGTGAATGGATCCCGAATTTGTTTGACCGTGTCCTTACCTCTCTCGGCGTCAGCGGATGGCTCTATGGCCTTGTGATGGATGGAATCGTAGCGGGCGTGGGCGCCGTTTTGGGCTTCGTGCCGCAGATCCTTGTGCTCTCCTTTTTGCTTTCCTTCTTGGAGGATGTGGGCTATATGTCCCGTGTGGCCTTTATTATGGACCGTATTCTCCGCAAATTCGGCCTTTCGGGAAAATCCATCATCCCCATGCTGGTGGCTACGGGCTGCGGCGTTCCGGGTATTTTGTCAAGCCGTACCATTGAGCAGGAAAATGACCGCAGAATTACCGTTATGACCACGGGCTTTATTCCTTGCGGTGCCAAAATGCCCATCATTGGCCTGTTTGCCGGGGCCGTGTTCGGAAATTCACCCTTGGTTGCCGTTTCCGCCTTTTTCATCGGCGTTTTGGCGGTGGTTCTTTCAGGTATCATTCTGAAGAAATTCAAGGCCTTTGCAGGTAAGCCCGCGCCCTTTGTAATGGAGCTTCCCGCCTACCATCTGCCTTCTCCCAAAAATGTGTTGAGAACCACGGGAGACCGTGGTTGGGACTTTGTAAAGCGAGCCACCACCATCGTTCTTCTCAGCTCCATTGTCCTTTGGTTCTTCAAGACCTATGGTTTCTCCGAAGGAGCTTTCTGCGCCGTGGAGGACAGCAATCGCTCCCTTTTGGCTTATGTGGGAAAATTCTTTGCCTGGATCTTCTATCCCATCGGTTGGGTAGGGGATATGGCTTGGAAGGCCACCGTTGCCACCGTGACGGGTCTCATTGCCAAGGAAGAGGTGGTTATGACCTTCGGCACCCTGTATAACGTAGCAGGCGAGGTCGGTGAAAGCGGGGAAGGAATCTGGGAAATGATCCGCTTGGATTTCGGGGCCGTCCGTGCTTACAGCTTTATGATCTTCAACCTCCTTTGTGCTCCTTGCTTTGCCGCCATCGGTGCCATCAAGAGAGAAATGGGAAATGTAAAATGGACCCTCGGCACCGTAGGATATATGTGCGCCTTTGCTTATGCCATTTCCCTGATCGTATTCCAGTTTGCAGGTCTGTTTACCGGAGAAGCAAGCTTTGGGTACTTTACTCTTCTTGCCGCACTCGTTCTTATTTTGCTTTTGTATTTTCTTCTCCGTAAACCGGACGTACCCAAGGAGGAAAAGAAATGACCTGGGGTGATGCCGTCGTCCTCGCAGTTCTTCTGTTGATTTTGTACTTTGTCATTCGTTCGTGGAGAAAGAATCGCAAAAAAGGATGCTCTTGCGGATGCGGAAATTGCGCTCGCAAGGATATTTGCCATTCCTCAAAACAGAAAGAATAAACAAAAAGAAGCCGTTTCGGCTTCTTTTTTGCATTTATAGTCTAGAACGCCAAGCTTTCACGATGGCGTCGGCATCCATTCCGAAGGTACCTTCAAGATCCTGCGTTTGATAAGCGGTCAAAACTGTTTCGAGTCCAAATTCATCAACTAAATATCCAACGACACAAGCGGCTTGTGTATAAGAGAGATCACTTCCCGGAAGCGTGTATTCATTCTTGTATTCCGCCCTATAGACTTCTCCGATGGTCTGAAAGACATTTGTTTCAATCTCTGCCTTTGCAAAAGCTTTCATAAACAGTTTCACATCAAAGCTTTCCAAAGAACTGTAAACTCCCCCCATTGCCTGATAAAATTCAGCCGTTTTTTGATACAAAAGTGCTTTTTGATTGTTGTTAGGCAGAGTACCTTTTTCTGCGGCGGTTAAAATTTGAATGTAGGAAGCGTCAATCTGTTTCTGAAAGCTGAGTCCTTTTCCCAAATATTCACAAATTCCCTCAGAAAGCCATAGGTTTTTATGAGTTTTTATTCCCATTGCGTGTACTGCTTCGTGAAGAGCCGCAGAATAATCATTGATTTGCATTTCTCCTGTTTCAAAATTTGTTTTAGAATAAGGAACGGGATTTAATGTCATAAAATATTTATATTTTGTGTCAACTTGAAAAAACTTGTCTAATCGGTTTTCTTTTAGGTAATTGATTAACTCTGTCAATCCTTTTGTGTTGTAATATAGAAAAGCGTGTGTGGGACTGATACTGCCATTTGGTTCAAGATCGCGAAAAGAATACAAGCAAGGTCCCAGCAGTACGGTATAATGATACTCGGGGCTTTTATTTATTTTCATTTTTGATAAAAGGATCTCGCATTCAACAGGTTGTGAATACTGAATTCTCGAACCTATTTGTTTTAAGAATTCATTTTTATAGTCTACTCTCTTTTCCAAATCTAAAACAGCCTTGGTTCCGTGGTTTTCTGTAATATAAGAGAAAAGACTTTCTGCAACAAGGATTGCTCTTTCTTTATCCGTTTCAAAAATCGTCTCATAAAGCGTTAATAAGGCCACATCTGTGGGCTTTTGCAAGAATTCGGAAACATCTTGGATCTCCTTTTTTTCTTCGTAAGCCTTTAGTCCGTATTTAATCCAGCTTTCCGAGGATTCCCTTAATTCGGCAAATGCATCTTCTGTTCGATTGTTTGGTTCTGATTTGCTTTCGGAAGGTAAGGTGCTTGCACAAGAAGAAAAAAGTAAAGAAACGGTGATTAAAAATAGGGTAAGAGTGTAACCAGTCTTCATTCTTTGTCCTCCTTTTTCGTATTAGCGGAAAATCCAAAATAATTAAAATATCTGTTTTCCATTTCTTGGATTTTGTTTTTAAAAGGTAATAATGAACGATTTTTTTGTAGTTTTTCAACGAATTCCTTACAAAGCTTAGGGTAAGGAATAACGCCCGACGGACAAGGGTCCAAAAGAAGCGGTGATGAGATTTGATCTTCGGGTGATAGATGTCTTTCCAACACGCAAAGGATTCGATCTATATAGCTCTCTGCATCACTGAGCTTGCCTGATTTTACCAAAAGGACGGCGATATTTAAATAATTATGCAAAAGTGCACTATCCCAAAAGCCACCGAATTTATCTTCCAAAATCAGCTCGTACATACAAGCAGCTTTTTTGTAATAGAAAAGCTTTTCTTCATCATCCATTTGATCTGTGATCAACTGGCGGATTGCATTTTCCGATAACTGCATGGTGTAGATGAGGTTATGGCCGATTTGAGTTCGTGATTCTTCCTCTCCAAACACCAGCTTGGTGTAGATTTCTCTGCTATTGTGCATGGAAGGTAGCTTTGCATAATAGAATTTTGCCTTTTCTCGTATTTCGGGATTTTTAGAGTGAGAACAAAGGATCGTAATTTTTGTTATGATGTTATTTCGCACGTCGTCTTCCGTGCAGTGGCGAAGTGCATAGTCGGCCATATATATCATGCGGGTAATGAATTCGTCTTCATACAAATGATGTCTGTATGAGAAGTGCATTAGGTTATGATACATACGAAAATTATCGGGACATCGTTCGATTTCCCGGACATACATTCGGAATGCTTCTGTATAATTTTTGTTTTGTACGAGCTCCCGAATTCGATGTGTGAATTTTTCGTGATGCTCCTTGTCCCAAACGCTTTCCATATCAAACAGATAATCGATGGAACATTTGTAAAGATTGGCGATTTGTGGTAAGAGAGAAATGTCGGGAGAAACGAGTCCGCGCTCCCATTTGGAAACTGTTTGCGCAGATAAGTTTAGGTGATATGCGACCTCCTCTTGTGTAAAACGGTGAATTTCTCTCAGCTCTTTTAACCGTTCCTTCAGCATTTGTGTCTCCTTTATTTTTGTTTTTGTAATAATATCATAGCACGAGAATGAAAACATAAAAAGGGAAGAGAATGTCAGAAAAAGTGTCTTATTTGTATGGGTATAAAAGAAAAAACGCCGCAATTTGCGGCGTTTTTTATGGTTTTGTGGGATGATTATTCAGCCTTGCCTGCGCAACCCAAAACGTTGATCAGCTTGTGACGAACCAGCTCCTTGATGTTAGCTCTTGCGGGCTTCAGGTACTGACGGGGGTCAAAGTGATCGGGATGCTCGTTGAAGTACTGACGAATGGTACCGGTCATAGCGAGACGAAGGTCGGAGTCGATGTTGATCTTACATACGGAGAGAGAAGCGGCCTTGCGGAGCTGCTCTTCGGGAACACCGATTGCGTTGGGCATCTTACCGCCGTTGGCATTGACCATCTTAACATAGTCCTGAGGAACGGAGGAAGAACCGTGCAGAACGATGGGGAAGCCGGGAAGTCTCTTGGTTACTTCTTCCAGCACGTCAAAGCGAAGTGCGGGGGGAACCAGAATGCCCTGCTCATTTACGGTGCACTGCTCGGGAGTGAACTTGTATGCGCCGTGGGAGGTACCGATGGCGATGGCAAGAGAGTCACAACCGGTCTTGGAAACGAATTCCTCAACCTCTTCGGGACGGGTGTAGGAAGCGGCCTCAGCGGCAACGTTAACCTCATCCTCGATACCGGCCAGGCTACCGAGCTCAGCTTCAACCACTACGCCGCGAGCGTGAGCATATTCAACAACCTTCTTGGTGATCTCAATGTTCTCTGCGAAGGGCTTGGAGGAAGCATCGATCATAACGGAGGTGAAGCCGCCGTCAATGCAGGACTTACAGGTCTCAAAGCTGTCGCCGTGGTCCAGGTGAAGAGCGATCGGGATCTCGGGGCATTCCTGAATAGCAGCCTCAACCAGCTTTACCAGATAGGGGTGGTGGGCGTAAGCTCTTGGGCCCTTGGAAACCTGGAGGATAACGGGGGCCTTCTCCTCAGCGCAGGCTTCGGTGATACCCTGAACGATCTCCATGTTATTTACGTTGAAAGCGCCGATGGCGTAGCCGCCGTTATAGGCTTTTTCAAACATTTCTTTGGTGTTTACAAGTGCCATAATTTTGATCTCCTTTGTTTTTTTATATTGTCGTATAAACAATCAACTAATTTTATCACGGGGGAAATTGTGTGTCAAGGAAAAATGGTAAAATTATTCAATTTCGGGCAAGAAATTCTCGAAAATATAGCCCTGAAAATCTTTTTTCTGATCATTTAGCGCATTTTGGGAATCAAAGGTCCATCCAAGGCTGACGGCATCCAGCCAAACCGCAAGGCGGCGCATTGGATTTTTTGCATCCTCGTGGCGGTAGGCGATAAAATCGGGGCGCCCCATAAAATTCAAAAGCATATTGCCTAAAAGAAATTTGGCAACTCCCTCTTTCTTGAAATGAGAGGCAAGCTGACCTCGGCATATATCCTTGCGGTGCTTCTTATACCAAGCGGGCACCTGCGGATAAAAGGACTGGATCATATAGGTGCCCTGATACCCCTTTAAGATCTCGTTGGCGGCTGTGCAAAGCGCCTTGGCGTTTCGGTCAACTTTGAATTCGATGAGAAGAAAGACCTTTCCCTCAACGTTGCGGAGCACCTCCTCCAGCGTGGGGATCTTTTCCGTGGTATTCCCAAGGCGAAGAGAACGGATCTCCTGAAGGGTCATTTTTTCAATATTTCCTTCTGCTCCGCACATTCTTTTCACGGAATGATCGTGAAATACCACCACTTTTTTGTCCTTCGTCAGGTGCAGATCCATTTCAATGGGGAATCCCTTTTCCACGGCTCTTTGAAAGGCGGGAAGGGAATTTTCGGGAATGCTTTCGTGCTGGGAGTGAAGCCCTCTGTGGGCAATGTACGCCCCCTTCAGAAGCTCGGCATCGGGATGCTTACGAAAGGAGGGGGAGATCAGGAGCAAAAAGATCAAAAGAAGCGCCGACAGGGCGGTTGCGATGGAGAGAGCGAGGATCATAGTCATGCCTCCTTTTTCTTTTCGGGGGCCACATCACCGTGGCGCACCAAAAGCATGGTGATAAAGGAAAGGGCGGAGAAGAGAACGGCATAGGGGAAGAGGATGCGGTACCCTCCCTCCAGATGATCGATCAAAAAGCCCGATAATAGGGGCGTTGTGATCTGTGCCGCCATAGAAAAGGTGTAGTAAAATCCGGTGTATTTGCCCACATCTGCTCCGCTGGACATTTCCACCACCATGGGAAAGGAATTTACGTTGATGGCCGCCCAGCCGATTCCCACCAGCGCAAACAGCAGATAAATGATGGGAGTGGCCCGATCCAGAAAGATCGCAACGGCATAGCAGGCGGTCATGAGAACGATTCCCCAAAGCACCGTCTTTTTCCGCCCCAGCTTGCCCGAGAGCCAGCCGAGGGGAACAAAGGCGGCAATGGCGGAAACGGTGGCAGTCAGAAGATAGCTCGAGCTGGTTCCCAGATCACTCCCCAAAACCTCCACACAATAGCGGGAAAAGGCGGTGGTAACGGCGTTATAGGCCATAAACCAAAGAAATACGGAGGCGAGGATCAAAGCAAGAGAGCGAAACACCGCAGGAGCAAGCTTTTTGCCCTTGTTGGCACGGGCTTCTTTTTCCTCTTCATCCTCGGTTTCCTCTGCCATAATATCCTTCACCTCTTCCAAAAGGCGATTTTCCTTCACGGTGAAAACAAGGATCAATACCGCTACCAGCATAAATACGGAAATGATCAGGAATACGGGCATAAAGGACTGGTCAGAGGAATAGACGGATTCTCCCGCCTCGTTCTTTTCGCTTTTCAGAAGGAACATCATCACCACTGTGGAGAAGATGCCGCCGATGTAGCCCACCAGATTGATAATGGCATTTCCCTTGGAACGAAGGGGCTTGGGGGTGACATCGGGCATATAGGCAACGGCCGGAGTTCGGTAGGTGCTCATAACAAACAGAAGCAGAAACAGGCATACCATAAAGCCGACCGTGTTTTTTGATGTGGTGAAAACACCCAAAAGGGTCAAGAGAATCACCGCCGCCAAGGTGCCGAACAAAATAAAGGGAGTTCGTTTTCCAAGAGGCGTTTTGGTCTTGTCGGAGATGCTGCCGAACAAGGGGAGCATAAAGATGGCGAGAATATTATCAACCGACATAATGGAATTGGCCTTCAGGGTAGAAAAGCCGAAGGTGTTTTCCAACAGGTAAGGGATCACCTGATCGTACATTTGCCAAAAAGCGAGAATGGACATAAAGGCAAAGCCGATCAAGGTGGTTCTTTTGACATTCAGTTTCATATTTCCTCCTTGCATTTGATGCTTTGAATATACCATAATTTGGGAAAAATTGCAAGATAAAACAGAAGGGGGAAAACTTATCTAAAATTTCAGGATAGAATTGACTTTGAAGGCTGGTTATGGTATATTATTATAATAACTATTTTTTTGGATAAATATGCTGAGGTTTTGTTGGGGTATTGTGCTTTATGGTGATTTTGGGAATCGATCCGGGGATTGCAACCACGGGCTTTGGTCTTTGCCGAAAGGAAAAGGACCGCTTTGAATATATCAACTGCGGTGTGATCGAAACGGCAAAGGGGCAGCGTGTGGAAGCCAGAATCCGTCACGTGCACGACAGCATCGTTCACCTGATCGAAACCTATCAGCCCGATGTGATAGCCATTGAGGAGCTGTTTTTTCAAAACAACCAAAAAACCGTTATCAATGTGGCTCAGGCACGAGGGGTGATTCTGCTTGCCGCCGAAGAGCGAGGAATTCCCATTTTTGAGTATACTCCCTTGCAGGTGAAGCAATCCGTTGTGGGCTTCGGGCGTGCGGAAAAGAGACAGGTGATGGAGATGGTTCGCATTCTGTTTCATTTGCCCGGGGTTCCGAGACCCGACGATGCCGCCGATGCCCTTGCCATAGCATTGACCCACGGATACCGTTCATCCAATAAAATCGCAAGGATCAATCTGCTTCAGGATTCAAAGAAAACAGGAGGAAGGTAAATGTTTGAATACATTTCCGGCATTCTTTGTCAGGTTAGCGCCAAAAACTGCGTGGTGGAGACCGCCGGTGTCGGCTGGAATCTCATTATCAGCGCAAAAACGGCGGGCTTTTTATCGGGCAAAAAAGAGGCGAAGGTATATACGCATCTGAATATGGGCTCGTCCGACCGTGCCACCATGGAGCTGTTTGGCTTTGCCTCCCCTCAAGAGAGAGAAATGTTCCGAATGCTCATTGATATTTCGGGCATCGGCCCCAGAGCGGCCATCTCCATTCTGTCGGCTCTTTCCCCCGAGGAGCTTTCCATGTGTGTCCTTGCGGGGGATGCCAAGGCGCTGACCGCCGCACAGGGAATCGGAATGAAGGGGGCTCAAAAGATCATTCTTGAGCTTAAGGATAAGATTTCCAAAAATACGACCCTTGCGGGTACCTCTTCTGCGCCGATTGCCGCAGAGAACCCCTCCGATCTTACGGAAGCGGTCAATGCGTTGGTGGTTCTCGGTTATCAGCCGCAGGTTGCGGCTTCTGCCGTTCGTGCAGTTTCGGACCGTGCCAAGGATCTGCAGGATCTGATCCGTCTGGCACTGAAATCAATGGGAGATAAATGAGTATGTCGCAAGAATTTGAAACGGATTTTGAAAACCGCATTGTTTCCGCCAGCTTCACTCCGGCGGATGCGGCAGAGGAGTTCGGGGAAGAGGTCACCCTCCGTCCCAAAGCCCTCTCCGATTATGTAGGTCAGGAAAAGATCAAAGAAAATCTCAAGGTGTTCATCCAAGCGGCAAAGCTTCGCGGGGAGCCCTTGGATCATATTTTGCTCTACGGCCCTCCCGGTCTCGGAAAGACCACCCTTTCTCATATCATTGCCAATGAAATGGGTGTTGGCATTAAGATCACCTCAGGCCCCGCCATTGAAAAGCCCGGTGATCTTGCCGCCATTCTTTCTTCGCTTTCCGCAGGGGATGTGCTGTTTATTGATGAGATCCACCGTCTGTCCCGTGCCATTGAGGAGATCCTTTATCCTGCTATGGAGGATTTTGCTTTGGATATTATGATGGGGCAGGGCCCGGCGGCAAGAAGCATTCGCATTCCCCTTGAAAAATTCACTCTGATCGGTGCAACCACCCGTGCAGGCTCTCTTTCCGCTCCCCTCCGTGACCGTTTCGGTATGCTGATGAGACTGGAGCTTTACACCAACGAGGAGCTTGCCAGCATCGTGACCCGCTCTGCCGGTATTTTGCAGATCCCCATTGAGGCAAAGGGAGCCTTGGAGATCGCAAGCCGCAGCCGTGGAACGCCCCGTATCGCAAACCGTCTTTTGAAGCGTGTGAGAGATTTTGCCATGGTGGAAGGAAACGGGATCATTACCGAGGAAATTGCAAAGCTTGCACTGAACCGCCTTGAGGTGGATCATCTTGGGCTGGATCAGATCGACCGTAAAATTCTCGGCGCCATCATCGGTAGCTTTTCCGGCGGCCCCGTAGGTCTTGAAACCTTATCTGCAACCGTGGGTGAGGAATCCGTTACCATTGAAGATGTGTACGAGCCTTATCTGATGCAGATCGGCTTTTTGTCCCGTACCCCTCGGGGAAGATGTGCGACCCCTCACGCTTACCGTCATTTGGGGATCCCCCTTCCGAGTGCCTCTGCGCAGTTGACCATGGAAAGGATGGAGGAAGAGAACTGATGTGGTTTGTTGAAGATTTGGGAGATTATGAGCTTTTGGATTGCTCCGACGGTCAAAGATTGGAGCGTTGGGGAGAATATATTCTGATCCGCCCCGATCCACAGGTGGTGTGGAAGGGGATTCGCCGACACCCCGCTTGGAAAAAGGCGGATGCGGTATATTCCCGCTCCCGCTCCGGCGGCGGATCTTGGAATGAGAACCGTTTGCCCGAATCCTGGCGGTGCAAGATCGCATCCCTTGACTTTTGTATTAAGCCTATGGGCTTTAAGCATACGGGCGTTTTTCCCGAGCAGGCCACCAACTGGAAATGGATCGAGGAAACCTGTAAAAGAAGAACGGAAAACGGAAAAAGCGTGAAGGTGCTCAACCTTTTTGCCTACACCGGCGGTGCAAGCCTTGCGGCCGCCAAGGGCGGTGCTTCCGTTTGCCACGTGGATGCCGCTAAAAATATGGTCAATATGGCAAAGGAGAATATGAAGCTCTCCGGTATGGAAGATGCCCCTTGCCGCTATTTGGTGGACGATGCCCTGAAATTCGTTCAGAGAGAATTTCGCCGCGGCAACCGATACGACGGCATTATTATGGATCCTCCCTCATACGGCAGAGGCCCCAAGGGAGAAATGTGGCATCTGGAGGACAGTATTCACGAGTTGATCCGCTCCACGGCGGATATTCTCAGTGAGGATCCCTTGTTTTATTTGGTCAATTCATACACCACCGGCTTGTCCGGCAGTGCCGTATCGTACCTTGTGAATGAGGAGGTTTGCCGTCGGTTCGGCGGTCGTGTTACCTCCGATGAGGTGGGTATTTTAGTAAAAAGCACAGGAAAATGTTTGCCCTGCGGATTTGCAACCCGCTGGGAAAAGGAGTAAAACTTGGCATCTGAAAAAATCATTGTATGCGAGGGAGTTTCCTACCGCTACGAAACCGTTCGTGATGAGGAGCAGCCGAAAGCGGTTCGGGATGTGTCTCTTTCCATTGAAAAAGGTAGCTTCGTTGCCATTCTTGGTCGCAACGGAAGCGGAAAAAGCACCTTGGCAAAGCTGTTAAACGGTGTCCTTGTTCCCCAAACGGGAAAGGTCTATGCAGGCGGTATGGATACTGCAAATGAGGAAAACCTGATACATATTCGCAAACGCTTTGGTATGGTGTTCCAAAACCCCGATAATCAGCTGGTTTCCAACCTCGTGGAGGAGGATGTTGCCTTCGGCCCCGAGAATTTGGGGCTTGCGCCCGAGGAAATCAGAAGCCGTGTGGATCTTGCCTTGCGGGCGGTGGGAATGGAGCAGTACGCCAAGCACGCTCCTCATAAGCTTTCCGGCGGTCAGAAGCAGAGAATCGCCATTGCGGGGATTTTAGCTATGATGCCCGACTGCATTATTTTTGATGAATCCACCGCTATGCTGGATCCTTACGGCAGACGGGAGATTCTGGATACCATCCTGAAATTGAATCGGGAAGAAAAGCTCACCGTTATTTTGATCACACACCATATGGATGAGGCCGTTCAGGCAGACCGAGTGATCGTAATGGAGGAGGGAAGAGTGGTTCGGGACGGAGCCCCGAGAGATATTTTCTCCGACGTTCCCTTTTTGCACGCCGCAGGGCTGGATGCCCCTCAGGCAACCGAGATCGTGCATCTTCTTTCCGAGGACCGTGTCCTTGCAGAGAAGATAGAGTTTCCCCAAGGGATCCTCACGGTGGAGGAGGCCGCAGAATTTTTGATTGGTGTATTTGGAAAGAAATAAAATGGCAGAAATCAAACTGGAACATGTTACGTACCTTTACGGTGCGGAAACGCCCTTTGAAAAAGCGGCGCTTCGTGATGTGAATCTTACCTTCACCCCGGGGGTTATTACCGGCATCATCGGTCATACCGGCTCGGGAAAAAGCACGCTTGCACAGCTGTTAAACGGAATCCTCCGTCCCACCGAAGGCCGTGTCCTTTTAGATGGGGAGGAATTTGCCGATGACCCCAAGCTTCGCCACCGTACCCGTTTCCGTGTAGGACTTGTGTTTCAATATCCCGAATATCAGCTTTTTGAAGAAACCGTGTATCAGGATATTGCCTTCGGACCCAAGAATATGGGAAAAAGCGAAGAAGAGATCCGACTTCTTGTAAAGGATGCCGCTCATTTTACAGGCGTGGAGGAGTCTTGGATGACAAAATCCCCCTTTGAGCTTTCAGGGGGGCAAAAAAGAAGAGTTGCCATTGCAGGCGTTCTTGCAATGGATCCTGAGGTTTTGGTTTTGGATGAACCCGCCGCAGGCTTGGACCCCAGCGGAAGGGAAGAGATTCTCGGCCGTTTGCGTGCCTATCAGAGAGAACGGAAAAAGACGGTTCTTTTGATTTCCCACAGTATGGAGGACATTGCCCGCTACGCCGATGAGCTTCTTGTCTTAAAGGATGGCGAGGCCTTTTTCCACGGCCCTATGGAAGAGATTTTTTTCGATGCCTCCCGTCTTTTTGAAGCACACTTGGCGCTTCCGCAGGTAACGCTTCTGATGCGTCGGCTGAAGGAAGCCGGCCTTCCCGTTTCGGATTCTGTTTATACGGTGGAAAACGCCGTATCGGAATTGAAAAAATGCTTGAGGGAGGGAAGAGAATGTTAAAGGATATTACCTTGGGTCAGTTTTTCCCCGGAAACAGCCCTCTTCATAAATTGGACCCCAGAATGAAGATCCTGTTGATGCTGGTCTTCGTGGTGTTTGTGTTTTTTGCGAACAATCTTTTGTCCTTTCTGTATCTTGGCTTCGTGGTTTTTGTTATGATCCTTCTTTCGGGGATCGGCTTCGGCGTGATTCTGAAGGGACTGAAGCCTGTTGTGTTTATTTCAATTTTCACGGCACTGATCAATCTGTTTTGGACGACAGGTGCCGATCCTATTTTTGAGTTTTACTTTATCCGTATTTATCCCGAGGGGCTTTGGCGTGCGCTCTTTATGGTGATGCGCATTTTATCCTTGGTTACGGGAACCTGTATTCTTCTGACCTATACCACAAGTCCCATGGATCTGACCGACGGTCTTGAGAGCCTTCTTTCCCCTTTGAAAAAGCTGAAGGTTCCGGTTCACGAGTTTGCCATGATGATGTCTCTGGCCCTTCGCTTTGTTCCTACCCTGATTGAAGAAACGGAAAAGATCATCAATGCGCAAAAGGCCCGTGGCGCCGATTTTGAAACAGGAAGCTTGGTGCATCGTGCCAAGGCACTGATTCCCATTCTGATCCCTTTGTTTGTTTCCTCCTTTTCCCGTGCCACGGATCTTGCCGTAGCGATGGAATGCCGCTGCTATACGGGCGGTGAGGGAAGAACCAGAATGCGGGTGATGCGCCTTTCCTCCCGTGATTTTGCCGTAACCGCTCTGTTTCTTCTTGTATTCTGCGGTATTTTGCTTGTAAAAATGATTCCCTTTCCGGTGGGGGCTGTGTTATGACCCGGGTGAAAATGACCCTCGCTTACGACGGAACCGATTTTCACGGTTGGCAGCTTCAGTCCAATGCCGTAACGGTTCAGGAGACTTTGCAGAATGCGTTAAAAGAGCTTTTTGATACCACGGTATCGGTCTCGGGCTGCAGCAGAACCGATGCAGGGGTTCACGCAAAGAGTTTTGTGTGTCATTTTGACCTGCCCCGCTCTTTTCCTTTGGATAAATTGCCATTGGCGCTTAACGCCCATCTTCCCGGAAGCATTGGTGTTCTGTCAGCCCAAGAAACCGCAGAGGATTTTCACGCTCGGTTTTCTTGCCGAGGCAAAACCTATTCGTATTTATTGCATAACGCTCGCCTCAGAGATCCGTTTTTGGAAAACAGAGCCTATTTTTATCCCATTCCATTGGATGCTGATAGGATGAACCGTATCAGTAAGGCCTATATCGGAGAAAAGGATTTTGCCGCTTTTATGGCAACCGGCTCTCAGGTGCAGGATACGGTTCGCAGGATCGAGGATTTTTCCGTAACGAGAGAGGGGGATCTTATTACCTTTCGTGTTACGGGAAACGGATTTCTCTACAATATGGTCAGGATCATGGTGGGTACCCTGATTTTGGCCGATCAAAATAAGCTTGATTTCAGCTTGGAGGAGATCATAGCGAGAAAGGACCGCACCTTAGCGGGGATTACGGTTCCGCCGCAGGGACTTTATTTGGAAAAGGTCTACTATTGATTAAATCCAAACCGAAAAGATCAAAATAGAAAGGAGAGTTTATGAAAAAAACAGAGCAAAACGATGCCCCCCATTCAGAAAAGAAAGTAAAAAAGATTCGTCTTTATAAGTTCGTGACCATCAGCGTTTTGGTTCTCTTTCTTTTGCTTGGGCTTGTTGTTTTTGAAAATGATATTACCGTTGAAAACCTCCGCTATTTGATCAAATATTTGGATTTTTCCTCTGTTGGCAGCTACGATGAAGAAACGGTGATCCATTATAATGCGGATTCCTCCAATCGGTTTTATGTTTTTCGAGGGGATCTTGCCCGTGTCACGGAGGGGGGCATTTCCCTTTATGACCGTCGAGGAAGCGCCGTGATGACCGATTCCTTCAATATGTCGGAGCCCACCTGTGTAACCTCTGACCGTTATCTTGCGGTCTATGATCTTGGAGGTCATCAGGTTCGCATATACAATTCCTTCTCCCTTTTGTGTGAAAAGACCTTTGATTATGTGGTTCAATCTGTTTCCCTCAATTCGGATGGGGATTTCTGCGTGGTTACCTCAGAAAAGTCCTATCATTCCGCAGTCTTTGTCTTTGATCAGGATTTTAATGAGATCTATCGTTGGCTTTCTACGGATAAGTTTGCAACCGATGCGCATTTGAACGACAGCGACCATCTCACTCTTTCCACGGTCCGTGTGTATCAGGGCAGCCTTGTAAGTGAGATCATTGAGCTGAAGCTTGGAAAAAAGGATCCCGTCTCTTCCTTTTCCTTTCAGGATCAGATGCCTCTGGCTCTTTCCTCCGATCGGAAGGGATGCTTGGTATTGACGGATGAAAACCTCAAATACCTGCAGGATGGTCAAGAGCTGCGCTCCGCACTCTTTCAAGAAGGGGGATTGGATCGGATCCGCTTTGGAGAAGAGCTTTGTGTGGCGGTTCAAAACGAGTTGTCAGTTGGCGTAAACTATTTGGTTCGTGTTTTCGACCGTGAGGCACAGGAGATTAACTCGGAAAAATTCTCGGTTCAGATCCGTGATGTTGAGGTGTATGACGATTCCGTTTATGTTTTAACCCATACAAGTCTGTTTGTGCTTCGTGAGGGGGAGAAAACGGCGGAGTACAGCCTTCAGGGCGATTATTCGGATCTTGGTGTATTATCCGAAAAGACTGTCATCCTTTGTTCGGATACCTCTGCAAAAATTCAAATTTTGAAATAATGGAGCTATATACTATGAATTGGATTGCTGATTTGTTGATCGTTCTCATCCTTGTGCTTTGCACCTTGATCGGTAAAAAGCGCGGCTTTATCAAAACCTTTTTCGGCTTTTTCGGAAGTCTGATCGCATTTGTGGTTTCCTCCGTTCTGTCGAAGCCCGTAGGAACCTTTCTTGCGGAAAAATGCTTTTCTCCCGTGATGAATCGGGTGCTTCTGGAAGCGCTTCGGGAAAAGATCGGCTCTGTGGAAACGGTGGATTTTTCCGTCTTGCCGGAGTCTGCTGCCGAAATTTTGGAAAAGTTCGGCACCAATGCCGACAGCATCAATTCCTTCCTTGCCGCACAGAGTGAATTGGCGGGGCAACAGCTTCAGGATGCCGTGCTGGATTTCATTGTAAGACCTGTTTCCATAGCGGCGGGGGTATCGGTTGCTTTTATCGTTCTGTTCTTGGTGCTTGCAGTGGGAATTCGCATTTTGGTTCGTGCGCTGGATCTGATCTCCAAGCTTCCCATTCTGAATTTTTCCAACCGTTTTCTCGGTGCGGGAATCGGTTTTGTTTGGGGCGTTCTCTTGGCGGTCATAGTATCTGCCATTTTGACCGTTGCAGCGCCTGCTATGCAAAATACCGCACTCTTTGCAGCTTTTCATCCCGATGAGACGATTTTGGTAAAACTATTTTCCAAACTGGACTTTATTTTGTCAGCAATAACCGGAAAGGCATAAAAAATGAAAATACTCGGCTTCCAAAAAGAGCACATTCCCAATTACATTTCTGTATTTCGTATTGTTTTAATCCCTCTTTATGTTTTGCTGTTTTTTGGGATCATTCAATTGCGCCAAATGACCCAGCCTTTTTTAGCGGCAGGGCTTGTTTTCCTTCTGGCGGGCTTTTCCGATGCTTTGGATGGGTACCTTGCCCGTCGCAACCATTGGATCTCCGATGTGGGAAAACTCCTTGACCCTCTTGCCGATAAGCTTTTGGAAGCAGTGGTCAGTGTGTGTCTCGCCATTGAGTTTCGAGGACCCTTTGTAATTTTATCTGCTATCATCATCACCAAAGAGATCGTAATGGTGATCGGTGCATATTTGATTATGTCAAAGAGTAATGTGTACGTATCCGCCGTTTGGTGCGGAAAGCTTGCCACCATTGTTTGGTATTTATTGATTTGTGTGGTGCATTTCTTCCCCGATGCCGCAAAAGGGGATATGCTTCTTGCGGATGGTCTGTGTATTGTCGTTGTGCTTGTTATGATCATGGCTTTCGTGATCTATGTATTCAACTACGCTTCTCAAATTCAATCCACCAAGGATGCGATTATTCAAAACAAAAAGAAAAACTGATTGGAGCTTGGGATTTAAGAATGAAATTGTGTTCCCGTTGTAAAAAAAGACCTGCTGTGATCTATATCAATAAGGTAGAAGGGGAAAAGGTCTCTACGGAAGGTCTTTGCCTTCGCTGTGCCAAGGATATGAAGATCAAATTCATCTGTGATTATATGGATAAAATGGGAATCCGAGATGAAGATATGGATATGATCGAGCAGCAAATGGGTCAAATGATGGAAGGATTGGACGGTGCCGAAAATGCAAACGGTCCTGCCGACCTTTCTGCCCTGTTCGGTGCTGCCATGCCTCCTGTTGCCGAAGGGGAGGAGAATCTTCCTGCCGCCAATCCCTCCGAAGAGGAAAATGAGGAAGGAAATAAAGAGAAAAAGAAAAAGAAAAAATTCGGTAAAATGCTGGAGGGCTTCTGCATCCATTTAACGGCTCGTGCCGCCCGAGGAGAGCTTGACCGTGTCATCGGAAGAGAAGCGGAGCTTGACCGTGTGATCCAAATCCTCTGCCGCCGTCAAAAGAACAATCCCTGCCTGATCGGTGAGCCGGGTGTGGGAAAAACCGCCATTGCCGAGCATTTGGCCCAAAGCATTGTAGATGGGAAGGTGCCCACCCGCCTTTTGGACAAAGAGGTCTTTCTTTTGGATCTGACGGCAATGGTTGCGGGCACCCACTTCAGAGGGCAGTTTGAGAGCCGTGTGAAAAGCCTTGTGGAAGAGGTTAGGAAGCTGGGGAATATCATCCTTGTGATCGATGAGATCCATACCATCGTCGGGGCAGGGGATTCTGAAGGCGGAATGAGCTGTGCCAATATACTGAAGCCTGCTCTTTCCCGTGGGGAAATTCAGATCATCGGTGCCACCACCTTGGCGGAATATCGCAAGTATATTGAAAAAGATCAGGCGCTGGAAAGAAGATTTCAGCCTGTTATGGTAGAGGAGCCCACCGTTGCCAAAACCGTTGAGATTTTGAAAGGAATCAAAAAGTATTATGAGGGCTATCACGGCCTTTTGATTCCCGATCATATTTTGCGAACTGCGGTTTCTCTCTCCGAGCGCTATATTACCGATCGCTTTTTGCCCGATAAGGCCATCGACATTTTGGATGAGGCCTGTGCAAGAAAGGCGGTTGGCAGTGATGTGATCAATCGCATTGATGCACTGGAAAAGGAGCTTGAGGGGATTCGTGCGGAAAAGGAGGAACTGGAAGGGGTCAGCGAGCCCGATGATTCCACCTACGCCCGCCTTGCCGAAATCAAAGTGAGCCAGATCCGCAAGCAAGAAGAGTTTGAGGCTCTTTCCAAGGTTAGAGATACCATCACTCTGGAGCTTGACGATATTGCCGGTGTCATTGAATCCTGGACAGGAATTCCCGCCGCCAGTATATCGGAAAATGAGTTTGAAAAGATTGTATCCTTAAAGCGTGATCTTTCCCAATACATTATTGGGCAGGATCGTGCCGTGGATGCGGTTTGCCGTGCCATTAAGCGCCACCGTGCCGGTGTTGCGGTAAAGAAAAAGCCTGCCAGCTTTATTTTTGCAGGACCCACGGGTGTGGGAAAAACCGAGCTGGTCAAGGTTTTGGCGGCTCATTTGTTTGATTCCGTGGAATCACTGATCCGCCTTGATATGTCGGAATATATGGAAAAGCACGCCGTTTCTCGGATCATCGGCTCTCCTCCCGGTTATGTGGGGTATGACGATGCCGGTCAGCTGACGGAAAAGATCCGCAGAAAGCCTTATTCCGTCGTGCTTTTTGATGAGATCGAAAAGGCGCACCCCGATGTGTTGAATATCTTGCTCCAGATTTTGGATGAGGGCAAGATCAAGGATGCTCACGGAAAAGAGATCAATTTTGAAAATACCGTCATTGTAATGACGACCAATGCGGGAAGTCAGGTTGGCTCCGGTGTTACAGGCTTTGGACACAGCGTGTCCGATACCGAGGAAGCCAGAACCGCAAAGGGACTGGAAAGCTTTTTGCGTCCCGAATTCATCAACCGTATTGACGAAGTGATCACCTTCCGTAAGCTGTCCGCAGAGGATTTTGACCGTATTGCTTCTCTCAGGCTGAATGAATTAAAGGAAGCGATGAAGGAAAGGGGAATCGAGCTTCATTATGATGATGAGGTGGTTTCTCATATTTCGAAAAACAGCTTCAGTGATAAATACGGGGCACGAAATATGGCAAGGTATTTGCAAAGAGCGGTGGAGGATCGCATTGCAGACCGCATTGTTGCGGATCGGGAAAAGAAGATTACCTCCATTCGTCTTGCGGTATCCAATGGAGAAATTGAAGCAAGGATCGATAAAGTAGACGTATGAATTTATTGGAAGTAGGGCTGGATAAGCTGATTGCGATTTTAGGCACCGATACGGAAAGCGGCTTGACCGCAGAGCAGGTGCTGAACAACCGTCGTGAATTTGGCGAAAATATCCTTTTTGAAAAAAAGAATACAGCATCGGATCTGATGAAAAAGATCTTTGGGGATATTATGATGGTCCTCTTCCTTTTGGTCAGCTTTTTTGACTTTTTGGAAACAGGAGAGGCTGGGTCCTTGGTAGCTATGCTTTCGGTTGCTATCCTGTATGCTGCCTTTGTCCTGTCTACCCATTTTTATTGTAGCAATGTTAAAAATAAGGTAGAGAAATTTTCACGAAGCAAGTATCACGTGCGCCGCTCCGGCAGAATTCGCTCCGTTTCCAAGAGTGAACTTGTTCCCGGGGATATCCTTCTTTTGGAAAAAGGCGATGTGATGCCCTGCGATGGGGTTATTTTAAAGCACAGTGCATTGAAGATCTTGGAAGCCAGCGTAACGGGCCGAAGAGTTCCCGTGTTCAAGAGAACCCATGAGGAAGTGAAAGAGGAAGAAAGCGGCTTTCCGTATTTTGAGTGTATTCTCTTTGCGGGAAGCGTGATTCTTCACGGTAATGCCAAAGTATTCGTGTGCAATACGGGAAAGAATATTTTTGATAACGAGAATTTCACCATTTCCCGTCAGAACGGCACCGTTCCCAAGATCTACGAGACCGCTATGGAGTTGAAAAAGCAGATCTCCTTGATTTGGGTCATCACTTGCTTTTTCCTGTTTGCCTGGGGTGTTTTTTGCACACAGGATGTGTTTGGCATCTTCCATTATGTTTCTGCCGTTGTCATTGCGGCCTTTCCCGATTCGATTGAGCATCTTTGCGATCTCGCCATTGCTCATATGACCCAAAAGCTCTTTCAAGAGGGCGTGGTATTGCGAAATCCCGGTGCAGTGGATCGGCTTTGTGACGCCAATTCTGTTTTTGTCAATTCCAGTGATTATTTGTTTTATTCCAGTCCTATTCCCGGCTCTTTTTATGTGGGAATGGATTATTTTGAATTCAAGGAGAATCCAAGGCAATCCCGTGAGCTTTTGGAAAACCTGCTTCTGGCGCAGGATTCCAAGGATTATTTTGCAGGCAAGAGGGAAGAGTGGCGAGCTGAAAGAGCCATTTTGTCCGCTGCCGCTTCGGTGGGTCTTCAAAAAAGACGGCTGGATCATACCCATTTGTATATCAATCACTATGATTTCGAACCTAAGTGGGGATATTCCTGTAGTCTGACCCTGTGCGAAGGAAAGTATCGCCTTGTTATCAGAGGTAACCCCAATGCGGTCTTTTCCTGTTGCTCGGAGTATATTCACGATGGAGTGTCCGTTCCCTTCAACGATTCCACCAAGGCAACCCTTCGTGCCAATGCAAGGCATCTGGCGGGCTTTTGTGAGAGGATCGTTGCGGTAGCTGTTTTGAATCTCTCCTCCCCCTCAACGGGCGATCAGAGACTGCTCTGCCGTGGAATGACCTATCTTGGGATGTTTGGCCTGTCCACACCCATCAGCGCTGCGGCCGCTAATGCAGTCAGCGTCTGCCAAAAATCAGGGATCCAAACCTACCTGTTGACCAATGATTATCCCGAAACGGTATCGGCGCTTTCGAAAAACGTTTCCATTATCGGGGAAGGGGACTATCAGTATGCCTTATCCTTCCAATCCTACGAAAGAATGGATCGGGGCGTTTTTGTTGCCGATATCGAAAAATACAAGGCCTATTGCGGATTCCCCGTGGAGGAAAAGCAAAGCATTGTAAAATATCATAAGGATAACGGTAACATTACCGTTTCCCTGACGGGCGGGATCTACGACACACTACCTCAGATGGAGTCGGATATTTCCGTTGTCAGCACAGAGGAAAAGCTCAATTCCGTTCGATTGAATTCCGACCTTTTGGTGCGGGAGAAAAAGTATGAATTGGTTCCTCTTTGCATCAATTGGGCGAGAATCTTTTATCGGAATATTGTCCATATTATGCAGTACATTCTGCTGGTTCAGGTGGCCCTCGGCCTCAGTGTTTTCATCGGTCTTTGTGCCCATCAGGAGGTACCCTTCCACCTGCTTCCAATGGTTCTTTGCTGTCTCGGCTCCGTTTTGATTGCGGGGATGAATGTATTTCGCCGTTTGCCCGGCCCTCACCTTGAGGACAATAAAGAGGTGTTGAAGGATGACCGTGTGGTGTCTCTGCAGGTTCTTGTGATCATCCCCTTGATTGCAGGGGCTGCCCAAGCCCTGGCTTCTATGCTGGCAAGGCAGATCGCTCTCTACGCCAGCGGCGGGGTGGAAACTGCGGGTACGGCAGCGCTGATCTGCTTTGTATTTGCATCCTTCTTTTCTGCTCTTTCCGTAAAGTTCGATCGGCCCTTGCTTTTGAACTTGAAGGATCTTGGCAAAACAGATCTGTTTGCGTTCCTTGGTACCGTTCTTCTATCGGCATTCCTCAGCTTTGGCCCTTGGACAAGGCTTTGGATCGTTGGAAATACAGGCTCCGGCCTTAGCTTTTGGATCGTTTTCTTTTCCATCCTGTTATCCTTGCTTCCTGCAACGATTCTGGAATGGATGAAATTTTTGAAAAAAGATGATTCCGCCACACAGCGTGATTCATAAATGAATGTTAGGAAAGGAGAAAAAACTATGACTTCAGTTGACAAGAATAGCATCATCGGTGATATTCTGGATGCAGATCAGGGAACCGCACAGTTCTTTTTTGAGATCGGTATGCACTGTCTCGGATGCCCCGCCTCCCGCGGTGAATCCATTGCACAGGCTTGCGCCGTTCACGGAACCGATGCTGATGCTCTGGTAGCTAAGATCAATGCTTACCTCGCAAGCAAATAAGTCGAGAGAAAGCCAGGTCCGTCCGTTGTCCGAAAGGCTTTCTGCAATCGCGGAAAGTCTTCCGAGCGGCGGCGTGGTTTGTGATGTTGGTTCCGATCACGGTGCCTTGCCTCTTTTTCTGATTCAAGAAGGAAAGATCAGGCACGCCATCGTGACCGATTTGAATGCCCCGCCTCTTGCCCGAGCAAAAGCGGCTTTTCAAAAGGCAGGACTTGAACATAAAGCAGACTTCTACCTGACAGACGGGATGGAAGAGGTACTGCCTCACGGCGCGGATTCCTATGTCATTGCAGGGATGGGCGGTGAAACCATTGCGGGGATCCTTTCCCGAGCTTTGGATCGAATTCCAAAAGGAACCTTTTTTGCCCTTCAGCCCATGACCAAGTCAGAAGCACTGCGGTGCTACCTCTGTGAAAACGGCTTTTTATTGGAGGATGAAATTGCGATTTCGGAAAACAATAAGTGCTTTTTGATCTTTCTTGCCCGTTTTGACGGTAAGAAGAAAAGCTTGGGGGAAAAAGAGGCCTTTTTGGGCTGTATTCTTCCCACAAAAAAAGATGCTTGTACCCGTGACTATTTTGAGAGGCTTTTCAAACAGACCGAACAAAAATGTGCGGGGAAGAAAAAGGCGGGTCTTTCAACAGCCGAGGAAACAAAGAGAATTGACTGGATCCGCAGTGTATTGGAGAATATGGATGAAGATTCGTGATATAGAAGTGTATTTCCGCACTGTTTATCCCACTGAGCGCTCTTGCCCTTGGGATAATGACGGGCTTTTGGTCTGCTCTGACCGTGACCGTAGCGTCACAGGCGTTCTCACTTGCTTGGATGTAACCTTTCAGGCCATTGAAAAGGCCATTCAGGAGGGCTGTAATCTGATTGTCAGTCACCATCCGCTGATCTTTTCGCCCGTAAAAAAGCTGAATGAGGATTCTTTGGTATCGCAAAAGATCTTTATGATGATGGAGGCAGGGGTCTCTTTGATCTCTCTTCATACTCGTTTTGATTCTGCCCCCGGCGGTCTCAATGAGCATTTTGGGAAGAAGATCGGCGTAATGCCCGAAGATCATCCTCCGCTTCTGGCGGAGGAGCCCTTCATCGGAGGAATGGGGCATTTAAGTGAAAGAATGTCGCCGGAGGAATTCGCAGAATTTTGCTCCGCCTCTCTTGGGGTTCCCGTAAAGCTTTATTCTTCAGGTCTTGATGTTTACAGAATCGGATATTGCTGTGGTTCGGGAAAAGATCTTGTAATGCCGTCTTTGGAACAAGGAGCGGATGCCTTTGTGGGCGGTGATATTTCCTATCATGTAGCCTTGGATGCTATGGAAAAAGGAATGACTGTTATTGATTGCGGTCACTTCGGATCTGAGAAGGACGCACCTTTTTTGCTTGAAGATTCCCTGGTTTCCTTTTCACCGGATCTTCGGATTGTGCCGTTTTTGGAGCCCACAGGCGGTGAAATTGTCAAAAATTTGTAATATTTTTTGTTGATTTAGCACAACTAATCTTTTTGAAATTGTGCAAATGAAAAGAATTTTTGGATTATCCAAATATTTCTTGATTATTTTTGCTTCTTGTGCTATAATGTTTCGTAGTATATTGGTATTTTTATGTACCGTTTAGGAGGTTTATCAATGAAAAAGGTAATTGCATTTTTGCTTTTGGCAGCAATGCTTTCGGTTTCCCTGTGCTCCTGCGCGGTGGATATGGAAGATATGGGATCGATCATCCCCATGTATCTTGCTTCTCCCCAAACGGATCTGGATCCTACCGAAATGATTTATGACAAGGATTTTGTAAAGTATTCTTCCTTGATTTTTGAGGGATTGACCAAGGTCACTTCCGACGGTAAGATCGAGCCCGGCTTGGCTGCAAGTTGGGAAGAGAAGTACAACGAGTCCAGAAATGAGTATATTCTCAAGATCAAGCTCAACTCCTCTAAGTGGAATGACGGCCGTGCCTTCACCGCCGATCAGGTTGTATATTGCTGGAAGAGAGTTCTTTCTCCCGAAACTGCCAGTCCTGCCGCCGCTCTCCTTTACGATGTAAAGAATGCAAAGGCAGTTAAGGCAGGCATTATGACGGTGGATGATCTCGGTGTTGCCGCCATCGACTCCAGCACCATTGAGGTTCAGTTTGAGAAGCCCATTGATTCTGAGCTGTTCCTGGAAGCCATTTCCAGCCCTGCACTTGTTCCCCTGAGAGACGATGCTGTTGTTGGCAAGGAAGACATTTGGTCCACCAACATTAACGACATCTCTACCAACGGTAAGTTTTCTCTCAAGTCTATGGATCCTGCAGGCAAATTCCGCTTGGATTTCTCCAAGTACTACCGTTTGCCCAAGGAGCCCGAAGATGGCTACAATGTATATGTTAAGCCCTATCAGCTGATCACCGATTACTCCAAGACCCTGGAGGAGAGCATGACCGCATTTGATAACGGTGAGCTCTACTATATCGGCAGCTTTACCTCTGATCTCTACACCGCCAAGGAGAAGGATGTTGAGTCCGGCGATACGCTGTCCTCCTACACCTATTTCTTTGATTGCGAAAACGAAGTATTGAAGAATGCCAAGGTTCGCAAGGCTCTGAGCACCGCTCTTGACAGAGAAGAGATTTCCAAGATCATTGGCATCGGCTCCAAGGCTGCAGAAGGCTTTGTTCCTCTCAATGCAACCGGTTCTACCATGTCCAAGAGCTTCCGCAAGGAGGCAGGAAAGGTTTATTCCGTTTCTGCTGATGCCGAGGCTGCAAAATCCTTGCTGAAGGAAGCAGGCGTTTCCTCCGGTTCCTTTGCTATCACTTATCGCTCCGACCGTGAATATGATATCAAGGTTGCCGAATATGCAAAGGGCGTATGGGAAGGACTTGGCTTCAGCGTATCCCTCAAGGGTCTCGAGGTTGAGGCTTACGAGAAGGCTCTTTACGGCTCTGACTTTGACGTGATCGCTCTGGACTATCAGACTCTTTCCACCAATGCTTACTCTGCTCTTGCACCCTTTGCACCTGAGTACAGCGGCAGTATCGTTTCCGTTGATGTAGCTTCCTCCGGTATCGCGCCTCACGTGACCGGTTATAATTCCGAATCTTACAACAACCTGTTGAATGAGATTTTGGAGCTTACCGAAAGAAAAGACCGTGTTAAGAAACTGGTAGAACTGGAAAAGCTGATGGCAGAGGAGTGCCCCGCCATTGCCCTTACCTTCTATACCAACAATTACCTCGCTTCTTCCGAATTGAAGGGCCTTGAAATCAGCCCCTATGGCTATGTCGATTTCACCGAGGCAAAGCTGAAGAATTATGCGGAAAAGAATGAAGCGTATCTGGCAGCACAGGAAGCGCTCGAGGACGCAGCAAACGCAAAATAATTGTTTTACAAGCAAACAGGAGTGTGTCATAAGGCACACTCCTGTTTTTCTTATTATTTATAGGAAAAATATTGATTTTTTGGATTGTAAATGGTATAATAATATGAAATATAATGACTGAGATTTTGCCATCACGCAATTTCTCGGAGGGAAGGTTTGTATGAACTTGAAAAAAATTCGTGCTTTCAGCTTCGTTTTGAGTCTTTTGATGCTTGTTTCCCTTTTCGGATGCTCTCAAGAGTCGCCTGTGACAACGCAAGAGGAGGTCGCGTCCACGGAACCTGAGGCAGTGGTCGTTACCACCGAGGAGCCCGCTTCTGTAGATCCTGAGCCTGTTCCTCAGCTTCCCGAAAATATGAATCCCTTGACAGGACTTGAATGTGATGCTTCTTTGGCGGGGAAGAGACCTGCCGCCATTATGTTTAACAACCTCCGTGAGGCTCTGCCACAGATCGGCCTTTCCTCCTGTGATATTATCTATGAGGTGCTTGCTGAGGGCGGTATTCTTCGTCTGGAGGGCGTTGTTCAGAATTATCAGGCGATTCCCAAGATCGGCTCTGTTCGTTCCGCACGTCCTTATTATGTTGAGCTTGCAACGGCTTATGATGCTATTTATGTGCACGCAGGCCGTTCCGCTCTTGCCGCACAGTACTTGACCAATTTGAAGGTCAATAACCTCAATGGCGTGGAGGGACCCGGCGGTGCCGCATTCTTCCGTGATCAGGATCGCTTGAACAGCGGTTACGCCATAGAGCACACCATGTTTACCAGCGGCTCTAAAATTGCCGAGGTTGCAGGAATCTTAAAATACAGAACGGATCTGAATAACAAGGAGTTTACCGCCTTCTCCTTTGATCCCGCATTTGCAGGCTTGGTAAACGGAAGTTCGGCAACATATATCAAGATTCCTCATTCCAATTATTCTGTTTCCGAGTTCCGTTATAATGCCAATGATCAGCTGTATTATCATTCTCAGTACGGCGCAGCCCATATTGACGGTGCCAACAACAAGCAAATTTCAGCAGATAACGTGTTTATCCTGTTTGCCGATGAAAGCCTCAATCCGGACGGAAAAACCTTGAACATCGTGTTGACGGGCGAGGGAAGAGGATATTATGCCAACGGTGGAAAGATCGTTCCCATTGTATGGAAGCGTTCCTCCAATACCGGCTCCTTTACCTATTTCAATACCGATGGAAGCGAACTGAAGGTTGCTTGCGGAAAGAGCTATGTTTCCATCGCAGACAATGATATTTATTCCGCCATTACCATTTCCTGAGGAGCAAAACCCAATGAATACTTTGAAACAGAACATATCCATCTCAATTTCCGAATTATTGAATCACCCTGACCTGACAAGCGACGTTTTGCAAGGCTATTTTGACACACCGCCCAACCCTGAAATGGGTGATATTGCCTTTGCTTGCTTTCAGCTTTCCAGAACCCTTCGCAAAAGCCCCGTTATGATCGCCTCCGATCTGTGCCAGGCCCTTTCTGCCAAACTGCCCAAAGGAATTCAAAAGGCCGAATGTGCAGGCGGTTACCTGAACTTCTTTGTATCGGATACCTACCGAGTTTCCGTCCTATCCAAGATTTTGGAATGTGGAAATCATTACGGCAGCAACGAAATTGGCAAGGGAAAGACTATGGTCATTGATTATTCCTCGCCTAATATTGCCAAGAGATTTCACATCGGCCATCTGGGAACCACGATCATCGGTAATTCCATCAAGCTGATCCATCGCTTTTGCGGCTTTGATACCGTGGGGATCAACTATCTCGGCGACTGGGGCACCCAGTACGGAAAGCTTGTTGTTTCCTTCAAAAAATGGGGGAATGAAGAAGAGATCCGCCGTATCGGCATTGAAGAGCTGAACCGTTTGTACGTTCTTTTCGGTACCAAGTCGGAAGAGGATCCCACCTTGAATGATGAAGCAAGAAAAGAATTTGCTCTTCTTGAGGCGGGAGATGAAGAGAATCTTCGTCTTTGGCGCCTGTTTAAGGAAATCAGCCTGAAAGAGTATATGAAGACCTATGAGCTTTTGGGCGTCAGCTTTGACAGCTTCAACGGCGAAAGCTTTTACAGCGATAAAATGCCTGCAGTTGTTGAGGAGTTGAAGGAGAAAAATCTTCTGAAGCTGGATGACGGTGCCAGCCTTGTGGATCTGGAGGAATACAATATGCCTCCTTGTCTGATCCTGAAGCGTGACGGATCATCCCTGTATCCCACCCGTGATATTGCCGCCGCCCTTTGGCGCAAAAAGGAGTACGCATTTGATAAATGCGTGTATGTAACCAGCGCCGGCCAGAGCCTGCATTTTGCGCAATGGTTTAAGGTGGTCGGTCTCATGGGCTATGACTGGGAGGATCAGCTGGTGCACGTTCCTTACGGAACCTTCAGCATCAACGGGGAAAAGATTGCCTCCAGAACGGGCAATGTGGTGCTTTTGGACGATCTGTTTGACGAAGCCATTGAGAAGGCAGGAGCTATTATAGCAGAAAAGAACCCCAATCTTGAAAACCGTGATGAGGTGGCAAGAGATGTGGGTGTCGGCGCCGTCATTTTCAACAGCCTTTCCGCAAACCGTATCAAGGATGTGAACTTCAATTGGTCCGAAGCCTTGAATTTCGACGGAAATACAGGCCCCTATGCCCAGTATACCTATGCCCGTGCTTGCAGTATTCTGAATAAGTCCGAGGCGTTCTCCTGCCCCGAAAGTGCTGAGCTTTCTTCGGCGGAAAAGGAGCTTGTTGCCACGCTCTCCCTGTTCCCCGAGCGTGTGATCCGTGCCCTCAATGAATATGAGCCTTCCGTGATCACTCGCTATTCTCTGGATCTTTGCCAGAGCTTCAACCGTTTCTATAATGCTTGTCCCATTCGCAGTGCCGAAGGCAACGAAAAAGCCCTTCGTCTCTGCCTTTGCCAAGCGGTGAAAAATGTTCTCGGCACATCCCTTCGTCTGATCGGATTGAGAACACCTGAAAAAATCTAATCATTTCGGAGGAAAATAATATGTCCGGCCATTCTAAATGGAATAACATCAAACACAAAAAAGAAAAAACCGATGCTCAGCGTGCCAAGGTATTTACCAAGGTTGGCAAGGAAATTGCCATGGCGGTAAAGGCAGGCGGCGCTGATCCCAATTCCAACTCCAAGCTTCGTGACCTGATCGCCAAGGCAAAGAGTCTTAACGTTCCCAATGATAACATTGACCGTGTCATCAAGAAAGCCGCTTCCTCGGATTCCGAAAACTACGAATCCATTATTTATGAGGGCTACGGTCCCAGCGGGATTGCGGTGATCGTGGAATGTGCTACCGATAACAGAAACCGCACCGGTGCCGATCTTCGCCACTACTTTGATAAGTTCGGCGGAAATCTTGGTACAACGGGCTGCGTATCCTATCTGTTCAGTGATACCGGCATTGTTCTCGTATCTGCAGAGGGCGTAGATGAGGATGCCATTATGGAGGCCGCTCTGGAGGCAGGCGCAGATGATATCGCACTGGAGGATGATGCCTTTGAGGTGCTTACTCCCGTAAACGATGTGTACGCCGTCAAGGAAGCTTTGGAGGCGGCAGGCTATACCATCCTTTCCACGGAAGAAGCAAAGATCCCCTCCACCTACATCAATCTTTCCGATGAGGAATCGGTGATCAAAATGAATAAGCTCATTGATGCTTTGGATGATAATGAGGATGTGCAAAACTACTGGCACAACTGGGAGAACGAATGAGAAAAGATCAGGATAAGAGATTGGATTCCCACTTTGCCGAAGGGGCCATTTCCATTCTGTCCGTGATCCGGAATCAGTCCCGTCCCATCTATGGGATCTATATGCTTCCCGAAGCCAAAAAAGACGAAAAGAATATTCTTCGTCTTTTGACCTTGGCAAAGAAGCGTAATATACCTGTGAAGATGGCAGATGAAGCGTTGTTTGAAAAGGTCACCACAGGCCATACCCACGGCGGCGTGATCGCCGAGGTGGGGGAGAGAGTGATGCTTTCTCCCGAGGAGGTTTTTGATCAAAGCTCAGGCTTTGTGTTTTTGATCTGCGGGATCGAAGATCCCTTTAATTTCGGTTGCGCCGTGCGTTCTCTTTATGCCGCAGGTGCAGACGGGATGATCCTCACCCCCCGCAACTGGCTCTCTGCCGCAGGCGTTACCATTCGCTCTTCTGCGGGAAATACCGAGGCGATCCCGTGTGCTGTATATGACGATGCGGCTCAGCTTTGCCGAATTGCCAAGGAAAGAGGCTTTCGCATCGTGTGCGCCTCGGAGAAGGATTCGGTGGATCTGTTTGAAGCCGATCTTTCAAAGCCCCTGTTTTTGATTATTGGCGGCGAAAAGCGCGGCATTTCCAAGGATCTTCTGACCCGAGCAGACTTGAAGGTCCGTATTCCTTACGGCCGTAATTTCAAAGGCTCTCTGACCGCTTCTGCCGCTTCTGCCGTTTGCGCCTTTGAGGTACTTCGTCAGGCACAATCAAAGGAGAAATAATGGAAAATATCATTTCTTGGCTGTTGGAGTTTCTGTTAACCTTGCCTGTTATTTTGATCTCCTTGTCCGTTCACGAGCTGATGCACGGGTATGTGGCTTATCGCCTCGGTGATTCTACCGCCAAATATATGGGAAGACTCTCTTTGAACCCTCTTCACCATATTGATCCCATCGGCTTTATTGCTTTGGTGTTTTTCCACGTCGGGTGGGCAAAGCCTGTGGTTGTGGATGCAAGAAACTTTAAGAAACCGAAGCGTGATATGGCACTTTGTTCACTGGCAGGGCCCATCTCCAATTTTATTCTTGCGTTTCTTTCTTCGTTCCTTTATGTATTTTTGGGGCGGATCGGGATGAAATTCGGATTGTTCGGTGACGGAACGACTCCTTACTATTTCCTGTTTCAGATGGCAGGGCTGATGATCACCATCAACTTGGGGCTTGGCGTTTTCAACCTGATTCCCATTCCGCCGCTGGACGGATCTAAGGTGCTTTACGCTTTTTTGCCCTACAAGATCATTTTCAAAATTGCACCCTATGAGAAGTATATTCAGCTTGTAATGCTGCTTCTTTTGTGGCTCGGTGCGCTTTCTCCCGTCATTGGCGGTGCTGTTTCATTTTTCTACCGTTTGTTTGTAAATTTGGCACAAGGAGTGATCCTCTAAATGTCTGCAGAGCAGATCAATTTCAAACTTGAGATCTACGACGGTCCTCTGGACTTGCTCTTGACTCTGATCACCAAACAAAAAATCAATATATACGATATTCCCATTGCAAAAATTTTGGATCAGTATTTGGAATATATGGAATTGTGTCAGCTTTATAATGCCGATCTTTCCAGTGAATTCATTGTAATGGCTTGTGAGCTTTTATATATCAAATCCAAAATGCTGCTTCCCAATGAGGAAGATGAAGAAGATCCCAGAGAGGATCTGGTTCGTTCCCTGATTGAATATTCCGAGGTAAAAAAGGCCGCAGGTTTTCTTGCAGAACGAGAAAAGATCTATTATCACCGTTATTACCCCACGCCTCAGGAGCCGATTGTGAAGGTGGAGGCGATCGAAACCGATCCCATGCTCCTTTGGGAAGCCTTTTCTCAAATGAGAACCACCCTTCGGGAGGAAAAGGAACGCAAGAAGAGAGAGGATGTGCAAAACATCTTCTCCGCCAAGGTGACTCCCGTGGAATCCAAGGTGGTGTTTGTCCTTCGCCGTATGGTAAAGGCCTTCCCCCGTGGAAACAGCGTCTCCTTTGCTTCCATGATTCGGGAGCAGGGAGATCGGAGCGACCGTGTAGCCACTTTCTTAGCAATTTTGGAGCTGGTGCACAGTGGCAGAATTTCATTTGAACGAAAAGATGATGACTATATCATTCGTCTAAATTTAGAAAAGAAGGGAGCGTAATATGGAATTTTCTTTAAAATATGTCAGCTATGAAGAGGGTTACCTGGTAAACGCTCTGGAAGCGGTTTTGTTTGCGGGTGGCGATAGTGTATCCTTTGAACGCCTTGCACAGATTTTTGATATTACAAAGCTCGAGGTTGGCCTTGTGGTAGATGAACTGGAAAACCGCCTTGCTCAGAAAAACTCCTCCTTTCAGTTATGCAGAGTAGGGGATGCCGTTCAGCTTTGCACCAAAAGAGAGTATGCAGAGCCCGTGCAGAAGCTTCTTGAGATCAAGAGAACCGCTCCCATTTCCAAGGCCGCCTTGGAGGCTCTTTCCATTGTGGCATACAAGCAGCCTGTAACCAAGACCTATATTGAGCAGGTTCGCGGTGTGGACTGTACGGGTATTGTATCCACCCTGATTCAAAGAGAATTGATTGAGGAATGTGGGCGCTTGGATGCTCCCGGTCGCCCGATCCTGTATCAAACCACGCCAAACTTTCTTCGTTGCTTTGGCTTGGAAAGTCTTGAGGATCTTCCCGGCGAAAACTCGGTACAGCTTGATTTGGACTCCGCTGCCGAGTCAGAATCATAATGATTTTTCTATATGTGTTCTTGGGCTTTGCACTGCTTCTCCTGTTTCTGCTCTATCTGAATGTTCACCTGATCTTCGTTTATCGGGAAAAGGCAACGGTTACCCTTCGCATTTTATTTTTCAGAACGGATGCAGTAAAGCTTGTGCAAAAATATCTTGAGAAGAAAAAGAATGTTCAGCCCAAAATGGTGGAAAAATCAAAATCCACCAAAGCACCCTCGGGTGGGGTTGACCTGTTGGGATTTGCAGAGTTTTTGGCTCATATTGCAACGGTGATCCGTCTTGCGATCAAGGAGCATTTGGAAAAAATGCGAATTGATCTGAAGGAATTAAATGTTACCGTGGCAACACAGGATGCCGCTCAAACCGCTCTCCTTTACGGCGGCGCGATCCAAGGTGCCAATGCCTTGTGCGCACTGCTCTGCCATTTTTCCAATTTTAAGTGTAATAACAAGAAGCTTGTTATTGCCCCCGATTTTGCTTCGGATAAATCAGAATTTTCCATCCATTTGGTTTTGACCTCAAAACCCATTCATTTGATCGGTGTTTTTCTCCGTTCTTATTTTAGATTTTTTGAAGGAAAGGATAATCAAAATGCACGAAATTCCGTTAAAACAAGTCATTGATGCCTCCCTGGAAAATATTAAAAAGGTGTTGGATGCAGATGCCGTTGTGGGCACACCCATCACCCTCCCCGGTGATGTCACCATCATTCCCATCTCCAAGGTCAGCTGCGGCTTTACCTCGGGTGGTGTTGATTTTGACAGCAAGGCCAATCCCCGCCGTGAAATGCCTCATTTCGGAGGCGGTAACGGTGCCGGAATGTCCGTGACCCCTCTTACCTTTCTGATTATTTCAAAGGGCGAGGTAAGACTGATGAATGTAAACGGTACCAATGCTTCCTCTGAGAGCGCACTGGTCAATACCATTTCGGATTTTGTCGATAAATCTCCCGCTATCATTGAAAAGATCAAATCTTACTTTGTGAAAGCAAGAAAAGAAGAAAATGCAGAGACCGCCGAAGAGGCCGTTGCCTCTGTGGAGAATGATCCGAAGGCTTGAGTAGAATGGTTTTCTGTTTGCAGCCATATAATAGAGTAAAAATTGCAAATAGGAGACACTATGAAACCGTTCCGAATCATTTCTTTGCTTCTCGCAGCAGCTCTTTTTCTTACCGGCTCTGTTTTTGCATCTTCCCTTGATCTGCCGTCTGCCCAGGTGTCGTACACCTGCTCGGCAGAAAGCTATTGCTTAATGGATGCGGATACAGGAGAGCTTTTGTCCTCACGAAATCCTGACCTCCCCATGCCCATGGCAAGCACGACCAAGATCATGACCTGCCTTGTGGCACTGGAAAACGGCGTAATCAACGATACCGTTACGATTGATCAAGAGTCCGTTGGGGTAGAGGGATCCTCCGTCTATTTGGTGCAAGGAGAAACGCTGACGCTTTCCGATCTTCTTTATGCCTTGATGCTGGAAAGTGCAAACGATGCAGCCGTTGCCATTGCAAAGCATATAGCAGGCTCGGTGGAGGATTTTGCAGAGCAAATGAATTCTCTTGCGCAAGCCATTGGAATGAATCAGAGTCACTTTGTCAATCCTCACGGGCTTCAGGCAGAAGGACACCATTCCACCGCAAGGGATCTGTGTCTCTTAATGCGCTATGCTATGAATAATACGGCTTTTGCCGAAATTGTGGCAACAAGGACTAAAATCATTCCCGCTCCGGAAGGCAAAAACCGCTTTTTGTCTAACCATAATAAGCTGCTTCGTCTCTATGATGATTGTGTGGGAGGGAAAACAGGCTTTACCAAAACAGCGGGCAGATGCCTTGTGACCGCCGCCCGGCGGGATGGGAAGCGATTGATCTGCGCCACACTCGGCGCCCCCGATGATTGGAATGATCACTCTTCACTGTTTGATTTTGGCTTTGCCTTATATGAAACGGTATCCTTTCCAAAAGAGGGTAGTATTTCGCTTTCGATCCCTGTTGTCTCGGGAATGGAAAGCGAGGTAAAGGTCTCAAATCAAGACTTGTTCTCCTTTTCCGTAAGAGCGCAGGACCGTGTTGAAACGGTCATTGAGGCACCGAAGTTTATGTATGCTCCCGTTAGCGAGGGGGATGTTGTGGGACAGGCCGTGTTTTTATTAAACGGGAAAGAGATCGGCAGAGTAGATCTGTTTGCGGAAAATTCAGTCAATCAAACGGAGGCCAAGCTTGGCTTCTGGCAAAAAATATGGAAAACGATTGTATCGTGGTTTAGGTAAATGGAAGAAATCAGAATTCAAAAATATATAGCGGATTGCGGTGTTATGAGCCGCCGTCACGCTGAAGCAGAAATTGAAAAAGGAAACGTTCTCGTCAACGGTCACCGTGCCCTGATCGGTCAAAAGATCCGCCCCGGCAAGGATCTTGTGATGGTTGACGGCAAGCGGGTTGAGCCTGAGGGAAGAAAGCTTTATCTGAAGCTGAATAAGCCCCGTGGCTATGTCTCGACCATGTCCGACGAAAAAGGCCGCAAGTGTGTGGCAGACCTTGTTTCGGATATTCCCGAGCGAGTGTATCCCATCGGCCGCTTGGATCTGGATTCCGAGGGACTTTTGCTTATGACCAATGACGGCGCCTTGGCCAATGCTCTGATGCACCCGAAAACCGAAATTGAGAAGGTCTATGTGGTCAAGGTTCGCTCCGTTCCCACGGATGATCAGCTCAGGCTTTTGAATCAAAGCATGGAGCTTGACGGCTATACCATCAAGCCTTGCCGTGTCAGCATTCCCGATCCTATGATCCCCACCAAATTGCGTTTTGTCCTGAAAGAGGGGAGAAACCGTCAGATCCGTAAGATGTGTGAGAAGGTGGGACTTGAGGTTTCTCGTCTGAAGCGCATCAGCGAAGGAGAGATTCGTTTGGGTTCTCTTCGCTCGGGAACTTGGGAAGAATTGGAAGGAAAGGAATTGAGTGCCCTTTTGGCACTGTATAAAAAATGATCGGAATTGCACCCTTTGAGTCAGAATTGGAGCAGAGAGAATATTGTGCTCTTGCCGCTTGTGAGTTTGAAGAAGGCTCCATCGGAATCAAGATCTTTTCCGAGGAGGAAAGGCTTGGTCTTGTTCAAATTCACTTTGTCGGTTCTGCGGCATATATCTTGACAATGCGCTCCATTGATGATATGATCACAGCACAGTCTCTCGGCAGCGTTTTAACAGGCGTTTTGGAGTTTTTGAAAAAACTGGATCTTACCTCTGTTGTTTTTCCCGTTCAAAACGAATTGGACCGTGAGATCTGCGAAGCGGCTGGGTTTGACCGTGTCAGTGATACCCTTTTCGTATTTGATTTTCCCGAAGAAAATAATATGGGGACGTAATGGTTTCGACGGGGTTTGTAAAGCAGCATAAGCGAGTAGAGTCGCAGAACTCTTCAAAACTGCAAATTTTAAAATTAAACGCTAACAATAGAGTAGCTCTCGCTGCCTAATTAGGCGGCCATCCAACCGAGAAGGACCGCGAGCTCGGAGCGGGTGTCACACAAGCGGTGAACGTGTATTTGGTTAAGCTTAGCGCCATTTCATGAACTTATGAAGCTACTTCTGCCTGAGCCTGTCGGACGGCGCAGGTAGATGGGAATCCAAAAGACCGACTGTACTCGAAGAAAGTGCTGTGGCTCGGATTTCGGACAGGGGTTCGATTCCCCTCGTCTCCACCAACAAAAACAGAACATTTGTCTACCGACAAATGTTCTGTTTTTGTTTATCCAAGCCGCAGGCTTGGCATATCATCGCCGCACAACGTGCGGTGTATATCATCAGCCCCTTTGGGGCTGTATCTCATC
>JAZQMO010000054.1:0-27979 GCA_045543495.1 Eubacteriales bacterium
ACCTACCATAACGTTGCCGCGCGGCGGCAATGCATCATTTGCCCGAAAGGGCAAGCATCACAAGCGAAGCGACACCACTTGGCGAAGCCAAACATCACTCTCCCCGCAAGGGGAGCCGCCCCTCCCCTACCCATAGGAGGAGATCTGAACGAAACAGGGCAACAAAAAAAGACAACGGAATTTTCCGTTGTCTTTTTTGCAAATTCTATTTATTTTTGGCTGTCGAGGTAGGCCTGTCTGCCGGTTTCGTAGAGGTTGTTTCCTTCGCTGTCAATGATGACGATGACGGGGAAATCTTCTACCTCGAGACGGCGGATGGCTTCGGCGCCCAGATCGTCATAAGCGATGACCTCTGCCTTTTTGATGCAGTTGGAAAGCAGAGCGCCGCAACCGCCGATGGCACCGAAATAAACGGCACCGTGCTCCTTCATGGCGGCAATGACCTCGGGGCTTCTCTTGCCCTTACCGATCATACCGGTCTGACCCTGTGCGATCATGGTGGGGGTGTAAGCATCCATACGGTAGGAGGTGGTGGGGCCTGCGGAGCCGATGGCCTCGCCGGGACGGGCGGGGGTGGGGCCTACAAAGTAAATAATGGAATCCTTGGCATCCATGGGAAGCTCTTTTCCCTGAGCGACCAATTCGCAAAGGCGCTTGTGGGCGGCATCACGGGCGGTATAGATCACACCGCTGATCAGGCAGCTGTCTCCGCTTTTCAGCTGACGGGCCATTTCACGGGTCAAGGGAGTTTTGATGGAAATCGGCATATTACAGAACCTCCTTCTTATGTCTGGTAACGTGGCAGTTGATGTTCACCGCAACGGGGAGAGCGGCGATGTGGGTGGGCATCTGTTCAATGTTGACACAAAGGGCAGTGGCCTTGCCGCCGAAGCCCTGAGGTCCGATGCCGAGGGCGTTGATCTTTTCCAGAAGCTCCACTTCAAGATCGGCCCAGAAGGGATCGGGGTTTCTCTCGTCGCCGGCACGAACCAGCGCCTTCTTGGCAAGGTATGCGGCCTTATCGAAGGTGCCGCCAACGCCAACGCCCACCACAATGGGGGGACAGGGGTTGGGGCCTGCATCCTCAACCACCTTGAGGACAAAGTTTTTCACACCCTCCAGTCCGTCGGAAGGCTTGAGCATTTTGATCTGGCTCATATTTTCGCTTCCCGCACCCTTGGGGGCAACGGTGATCTCAATTTTGTCACCGGGCACAATGTCATAATAGATCATGGCGGGGGTATTGTCACCGGTGTTCACACGGTCCAGAGGATCCCGAACCACGCTCTTGCGCAGGTAACCCTCGGTGTAGCCCTGACGAACGCCCTCGTGAATGGCCTCGGTCAGATCGCCCTCTACGTGAACCTCCTGACCCACCTTCACAAAGACACAGGCAAGACCCGTATCCTGACAAATGGGGCGGTTGCCCTCCTCTGCCAGCTTGTAGTTTTCGATGATGCGCTCGAGAATTTCCTTTGCCTGAGGCCAAGGCTCCTCGTCATGGAATTTTTCGATGCAGGCCTTCAGATCTCCGGGAAGGTAGCAGTTGGCATCGATGCAGAGTTTTTTTACCGTTTCGGTAATGCGTTTTGCTTGAATCTGTCTCATAATTCCTCCTATATGATCAGTTTTTGATTTCGTAGATCTCATCTAAAATGCCGCCGTCACGGCAAACCACCTCGGCCACCTTGCGGCCGCCCTTGAGCTTGGGAGCGGGGGTTCCGCAAATGTCCTCGGTCATTTTCTTCAAATCGTGGATATCCACCACGGGGAGCCCCGCGTCCACAAGGCGAGCCTTTAAGTCTGCCCGTGCGGGATTGACGGCAATGCCGCCTTGGGTCACCAGTACATCCACATCCTTACCGGGGGTGGAAATGCAGGTGACACGGTCTGTCACAATGGGGAGTCTCGCCCGCATCATGGGGGCAATGATCATACAGATCTTACTGCCTGCCGCCGCATCGCTGTGGCCGCCCGAGCCGCCCATAATGGCGCCCTGAGAATTGGTGTGCACATTGACATTGAAATCGGTGTCGATCTCGGTGGCACCCAAAATCACCACATCCAGGCTACCGACCACGGCGCTCTTGGAAATGGGGGAGGCGTACTGCATGGCCGAGATCTCACGGTGGCGGGGGTCGCTTTTCATGGATTCCACTGCCGTCAGGTCAAAGCACTGCACATCCATCAGGGTCTTGAAGCACCCTGCACGGAGCATATCCACCATATAGCCCGTAATACCGCCAAGACCGAAGGAGCCCTGGATCTGTTTGCGGAGCATAATGTCCTTCAGGAACTTGGCCGCCGCAAGGCTGGCGCCGCCCGCTCCCGTCTGGAAGGAGAAGCCGTCCTGCAAGAGGCCCGAGGCCTCGATCACCTTGGCGGCGTGGGAGGCCATCACAAGGCCGATGGGGTCACGGGTGATCTTGGTGGTGCCCGATACGATGCCCTTGGGATCGCCGATAGCGGGAATTTCCACCACGAGATCCACCTGATCCTCGGGGATGGAGAAATCCGCCAAGGGATAGGGAACCAGATTGTCGGTGATGGCGACCACCTTTTTGGCGAACATGGCATCTGCCATGGCGTAGCCCATACTGCCGCAGGCACTCTTGCCGTATTTACCCGAAAGGTTGCCCATGGGGTCGGCGGTGGGGGCGGCGATGAAGGCCACATCAATGGGGGTGTTCCCCAGTATCATATCTCTCGGTCTGCCGCCGTGGGTGCGGAACTGCACGGGGGTAGACAAAATGCCGTGAGAAATGGCGTTTCCCACGCCTGCGGCAATGTAGTTGGCAAAAATTCCCGTTACCACACCGCTTTTGATATGGTCGAGAATGGGGGTGTGCACATCAAACAGGCTGCTGGCGTTGACCTTGATATCCTTCAGCCCCAATGCGGCAATGCGCTCCAGCACAAGGTTCAAAACATAGTCACCGTTTCTCAAATGGTGGTGGAAGGAAACGGTCATCCCGTTCTTCAGGCCGGAAAGGCGGATGGCCTCATCAATGGTTTTTACAAGCTTTGTCATCCTATCCCCTCCTGATAAGTCCCAGTGCTCTTGCGGCAGAGAGGGTCTTTTCCGCTCTTGCCACAATGGGAGCATCGATCATTTTTCCGTACAGAGCGATGGCGCCCTTTCCGTGGCGCTTCGCTTCTTCAATGGCATCCAAAACCTCAAGGGCATACTCGATCTCCTTTTCGGTGGGGGAGAAGGTGCGGTTGATGACCTCCACGTGTCTGGGAGAAATGGAGGCCTTGCCCGAGAAGCCCAGATCCTTGGCAAGTCTTGCATCCACCTCGATGCCCTCGTCGTCATTCACATCGGTAAAGGGGGTATCGTACACCTCGATCCCCGCACTTCTGGCGGCGATCACGAGGCGGGTACGGGCGTATTCGATCTCCCGTCCCTCCTTGGTGCGGCGGCACTGCAGATCGGCGGTGAGATCCTCGGCACCCAAAAACAGGGCCTTCACACGGTCACAGGCCGTAGCAATGGAAAAGGCGTTTTCCACCCCGAGGGCGGTTTCAATGAGGGGCATCAGCCCCACCTCGCCCTCCTCAAGCCCGAGCCTTTTCTCCACCGAGGACATGTAGTCTGCCGCCAAGCGGGCATCCTCTGCCGTGGCGGTCTTGGGAAGGAGAATGAGAGAAGGCTTCTGAGGCAGGATCTGATCCAGATCCTTCTGCCAATAGGGGGTATCCACGGAGTTGATCCTCACAATGGCCTCGCACCCCAATTTCAGGGTGGCAAGAGCGTTGCGAACCAAAATGCGGGCCGCATCCTTTTCGGCGGGGGAGACCGCATCCTCCAGATCAAAGATCACCGCATCGGCACCCAGATAGGGGGCGTTGATGATCATATTGGGGTTATTGCCCGGCAAAAACAGTAAGCTGCGGCGCATCAGGCTTCCCCCTTTCCTCTTGCAATACAGGTTTCCAGTCTGGCACGGAGGACACATTCCAAGGCCCCGCGGTCGGCAATGCGCACCTTGGCACACGCTACGCCGCAATCCTTCAGAACTTCTCTTGCCACACGCTCGATCTCATCTCCGAACTGATCCTTGACCACGGACTCGATCTTGATCTCAAGTCCCCCGTCCAAGGGCTCCATTTCGATCAGGGCATCGCTGGATTCCAGAGTTCCTGCGGATGCATTCTGTTTGATTTTCATCCGAAACGCTCCTTTCTTCTCAAACGAAGAGAATACACAAAGGTATTTTATAATAATCGGGAAAAAAAAGCAATTCTTTTTCCTCTTTTTTTTGTTTTTTCTTGTTCCTTTCGGCTTCCTCGTGTATAATAAAAGCAGAAAAGCAAAAAAAAGGAACGTTTTTTTATGGAAGTACAGATAAAATCCCGCCTGTTACCTTCAAAAAAAGAGAAATGGAGAGCCCTTTTGACCGAGGCGGCGCTATTTCCCGATGAAGAGGCGGATTCCTTTGCCTTGGTGTTTGACGGTGAGGTGCTTGTTGCCGCAGGTCAGAGAAAGGAGAACCTTCTCAAATGCCTTGCGGTGAAGGAGGAGAACCGAGGCGAGGGGCTTTTGGCCAAGGTCGTCACCGCTCTCAGGGAGGATGCGGCCGCCTCGGGGCACCGTCACCTGTTTCTCTACACCAAGCCTGAAAACGAGGCCCTGTTTACCCCCCTGTTTTTCTATCCCGTGGCCAAAACCGAGAAGGCCCTTTTAATGGAAAATAAGCCCGACGGCATTGCATCCTTCCTTGCCTCGCTCCCCGAGAAGAGAGAGGGGGAGAGGGTGGGATGCGCCGTGATGAACTGCAACCCCTTCACCCTGGGTCATCGGTATCTGGTGGAACAGGGAGCCGAGGCGTGCGATGTGTTCTACGTCTTCGTTCTCTCGGAGGATGCCTCCGAATTTTCCGCTGCCGACCGAATGGAAATGGTGCGCCGAGGGGTGAGCCATCTTGACAATGTAACGGTGCTCCCCACAGGGCCGTATCTGATCAGCCGAGCCACCTTCCCCACTTATTTTCTAAAGCAAAGGGAGGAGGCCGATCAGGTTCTGTGCCAAATGGATGTGGAGATCTTCTGCCGCTATTTTGCCCCCCGCCTGGGCATCACGCACCGCTTCGTGGGGGAGGAGCCTCTCTCACCCACCACCGCCGCCTATAACGATGCGCTGGAAAAAGCCCTGCCTCAGCGGGGCGTGACCCTTCACAGGATCCCTCGCCTTGAGAGGGAGGGAGAGCCTGTTTCCGCCTCCCGCTTCCGTGCCCTGTGGGCCGAGGGGAAAGGGGAGGCCCTTGACCTTGTGCCCGAAAGCACGAGCTGCTACCTGAAAGAAAAGAATTTGTGAGGTAAAACATGGAAAACCGACAGAAAAGCCATATTGTCAGCAGTTATTTTGCCCCCCGCGGCCACCAGAGAATGAATGAACTGGGAATGCAGCTTGCCCAGCTGTATTTATCTCCCTTTGATAAGCTCATCGGGGTCATCGGAGAGGCGGGCTCGGGCAAAAGCGCCCTGATCCGAGGAATGTTCCCCGGCCTTGAATTGACCAACGATGACGACGGGGTGTACGTGCGCCCCCTGCCCATTCTCTCCCTGTCGGGCGGTCGCTCCTTCTTTGAGCCCCACACCTACCATTTGGACGTGCGCTTTGAAAACGGCTTCACCCAAATGTCGACCCTTGCCGAAGCGGTGCTGGAGGCTCTGCACAAGGGAAAGAGAGTGATCGTGGAGCATTTTGATCTTTTGTATCCCCTTCTCGGGGTCAATGCCAATCTCCTCATCGGCGTGGGAGAGCAGGTGCTCATTTCCCGTCCCACCCTCTTCGGCCCCGAGCCGGAGGAGATCCGTTCTCAGGTGTATGAATCCCTGCCCTACCGCCTGATGGCCCACACGGCAGAGGATCTGTGCGAATTCTGTATGCCTTCCGAGGATCTTGCCCGTTGCGGTCACGACGACGTGCGCCGCGGCTTTGTCATCAGCTTTCCCGACAAGGAGCCTGTGTTCGATATTGCCGAGCTGGAGGAGAAGGTGAAGAAGATGATCGCCGAGGATCTTCCCGTCACCTATGAGGACAATCACCACGTTTTCATCGGAGAGAATGAGCACGTTTGCACCGGCCCGAGAATCCACGTCAGCCGAACGGGGCAGATCAAGAATTTCCATCTGCTCCATCACTTTATTTACGATGCCTTCCGCCGCCGTTATCTTTTGGTGGGGTGTGTCGGTGAGGATGCGCAGGAGATCCTGTGCCGTCTGGACGACCATCAGAAAAAGCAAGCGGATTTTCAGTTCTGATGGAGCCCGTTACCTTGCAGGAGGTGCTGGCGGCCCGTGAGGCGAGAGTCCACCGCCAAGTGTGGGCGCAAAAGACCTTTGGGGGCACCACCCTTTCCTTTACCCTGAACATAGCGGGGCCCGTGAAAAGCTCCCCTTTGATCCTCCGTGCCTTTCGGGAGGGGGTGGGGGCCCTGTGCGGCCTTTTTTCTCAAAACGAGATCCTGTACCGTGGCGCTTGGGAGGAGAAAACGGGGCCCCACCTGATCCTATCCTTGAACAAGGCGGCAGAAGAGGTGAAGGGGCAATGCGTTGCCCTGGAGGAGGAGCACCCCTTGGGGCGGCTCTTTGATGCCGATGTCATTTCCCCCTCGGGGGAAAAGCTGGAGCGGGGAACCCCCCGATGCTGCCTGATCTGTGAAAACGAGGCCTTTTCCTGTGCCTCCCGCCGCCGCCACAGCGTGGAGGAGCTGCAAGAGGCCACACAAAAGATCCTCCTTTCCTATTTTGCCAAACGGGATGGGGAGCGCCTTGCCGAGCTTTGCCACGAGGCTCTTTTGTTTGAGCTTTCCTCCACCCCCAAGGCAGGGCTTGTGGATCAAATAAACAGCGGCAGTCATAAGGATATGGACTTTGCCGCCTTTGAAAAAAGCGCCGATGCCCTCTACCCCCTGTGGGCCGATTCCTTTGAGCTGGGCCTTGCGGGGAAAGAGGAGGAGGCCGAGGCTCTGTTCCTTCGCCTGCGCCGCCGTGGCTTAGAGGCGGAAGAGGCCATGCTCTCGGCCACGGGCGGGGTCAATACCCACAAGGGAGCCTTGTTTCTCTTTTGTCTTGTTTGCGGCGCCTGCGGCAGACTTTGGAACGGGGAGGGCTTTCCCTCGGTGGAGCTCCTTTGCGAGGAAGTAAAGAAGATCGCCGTCCATTCCCTTTCGGATTTTGAAAAAAAGGCCCCCGATTTCGGCCTTCTCGGTGCAAGGGGCGAGGCGGCGCAAGGCTTTCCCACAGCCCAAGCCGTTCTTCCCGTTTTGCAAGAGCTTCTGAAAAAGGAGCCCGCTCTTGCGGGAGCGGTGACCCTTTTGCACCTCATCGCCCGTGGGGAGGATACCAATCTCTTTCGCCGCGGAGGGAAGGAGGGTGCTCTCTGGGCGCAAAGAAGTGCCGAGGAGCTGATTCGGGGCCGCATCCCCACCCGAGAGGAATTGGAGGCGCTGGACGAGGCCTTCATAGGCCGCAATCTTTCCCCCGGCGGCTCGGCGGATCTTCTGGCTTTATCCTACCTGATGCACAGCATTCAAAAAGAAGAACGGATCTGATCAGATCCGTTCTTCTTTCATTTTTCTTCTTTCTTTTCGGCCAAGGCCTTGATCTCGGGGTAGCGGGAGAGAATGTAGGCGTAGCCCCCCGAGGAATGGGGAATGAGACAATCGGAGCAGTCCTTGATCCCATCCTCAATGTATTTGAAATTGCCGCCGCACTTGTCTCCCAGCGCATAGAGAGGGCAGTAGCAGAACAGGCAGTTAAAATCCTCCGACTCCGTCTTGTGACAGGGGAAGAAGGAACAGGACTCGTTTTTGAAATAGCAGAAGGAATTTTCCATGGTGACCTCCGTGTTTTTTTCCATTATAGCGTGAAAGGGGAGGAAAAAGCAAGGAAAAACGAAATTTTGTTGACAAGGTTTTTTGGTTGGAGTAAAATATGAAAAAGAAAAGCGAAAGGGAGAAAACAAATGCTGGATAAACTCATTGTAGGCGCTCGGGTGATCGACGGCTCGAGCGAGCCGAAGAAAATCGAGACCGTTGGAATATTGAACGGAAAGATCGTGGTGGATCCCAAGGAGAGGGAGGCCCGTGAGGTGATCGATGCCAAGGGAAAGGTGCTTTGCCCCGGCTTTATTGACGCCCACTCCCACGGGGACCGTATGATCGCCACCGAGGACGGCAGACTGTTTAAGACCGTGCAGGGAATTACCACCGAGCTGGCGGGCAACTGCGGCTCCTCCTATTCTCCCATCGGCGGGGCCTTTAAGGAGCATATTTTGGAAACGGGGCTTTGCGAGCGCTTCGGGGATGCCCCCAAGGAATGGAATGATTTTGAGGATTATCTCCGCTATGCCGAGACTCACGATCTGTCTGCCAACGCCCGCTTTTACGTGGGCCACGGTATGCTGCGCCGCAGTGTGATGGGAGTGGCAAACCGCCCCGCCACCGCCGCCGAGCTGGCGGAAATGAAGGCCAAGCTCCGGGATGCCATGGAGGCAGGTGCGGCAGGTCTTTCCACGGGGCTGATTTACGTGCCAGGTTGCTACGCCGACACCGAGGAGGTGGTGGAGCTTGCCAAGGTGATCGCTCCCTATGACGGCATTTATGCAAGCCACATTCGCAACGAATCCGAAAAGGTGGTGGAATCCGTGGAGGAGGTGCTCCACATCGGCCGCACGGCAGGGGTTCGCACCAATATTTCCCACCACAAGGTACAGGGAAAAGGCAATTGGGGCAAGCAGAAGATCACGCTGGAAATGATCGACAAGGCCAACGCCGAGGGGTATCATACCACCTGCGATCTGTACCCCTACACCCGCTCCATGAATGTGATGCGCTCGGTTCTGCCGCCGTGGCACTTTTCCGATGGGATCCCCGCCTTTGTTTCTCGCCTTGCCGATCCCGCTTATCGGGCACAGCTGAAGGCGGAAATGACCGATCCCAATACTCCTTATGACAATTTCTACCTGTCTGCCGGCGGGTGGGATGGGGTGTTCATCGCTTATGCCGATGCCAACCCCGATGCCCCCGGTCAGTTTATGACCGAGTATGCCCAAAAGATCGGCAAGGATCCCTTTGAGGCCTATTTTGACCTGATGGTAGCCAACAACGGCCTCATCGGCGGCGTATACTGCACCATGTGTGACGAGGATATGATCGAGATCGCCAAGAGCCCCTACTGCGTCATCGGAACCGACGGCTGCTCCCGCTCCTGGAAGCACCACGGCCATCCCCGAGCAAGCGCCGCCTTCCCCCACGCCATTGATTATTTCGTGAAGGAAAAGGGCGTATTCACGCTGGAGGAAATGATCCATAAGATGACAGGCCTGACCGCCGAGCGCCTTTTGGTGCCGAATAAGGGCCTGATTCGGGACGGCTTTGATGCGGATCTTGTGATCTTGGATTACGACAATCTCAAGGTTCACGCCTCCTGGACCGAGCCTCACCGCAAGACCGAGGGGATCGATCAGGTGATCGTAGGGGGCGAGACGGTTTACAAGGATCTGGAATTTACGGGCATCTACTCCGGTAAGGTGATCCGTCACAAAAAAGCCTGATGGCAAGAAAGACAAAGGAGAAACTATGCTGGGAGACGGAATTGATGTAAAGGATGAGGTTTGTTCCTTTTTGCTCATTGGGCAATCCAATATGGCGGGGCGAGGAAATCTCGGAGAGGTTCCCCCCATTGACAACCCCGATTGCCTTATGCTCCGTATGGGCAGATGGCAGAAAATGAGCGAGCCCATCAACCCCGACCGTCCCCTTTTTGAGGGGAGATTTTGCTCGGGGGTGGGTCTTTCCGCAAGCTTTTCCGATCTTTTTCAAAAGACCACGGGGAAGAAGGTCGGTCTGATCCCCTGTGCCGACGGGGGCACCCGCATTGAGCAGTGGCAGCCCGACGGAGTCTTGTTTGACCACGCCGTTTCCATGACAAGGCTGGCACAGCGCTCCTCCCGCCTTTGCGGCATCCTCTGGCATCAGGGGGAAAGCAACTGCAGACAGTTTAACAGGGAAGAATATCGAAGGCTCTTTCTCAATACCATGACCGCCCTCAGAAGGGAATTGGGGGCGGAAGAGGTGCCCCTTGTCATCGGGGAGCTTTCGGAAGAGATCGTACCCTCTTGGGGAATGGTTGCCGTTCCCCAAATGAACCTGTTACTGAATGAAATGCCAAAGGAGCTCCCCTTGTGCGGCATTGCCTCTTCCAAGGGCCTTCCCTTAAAGGAGGACGGGCTCCATTTCAGCTCCGTCGCCCTGCGGGAATTGGGCCGCCGCTATTTTGAGGAATATAAAACGCTTGCTTCCTTGTGATAAAAACAAAAGCCAACCGATTTCTCTGTTGTCTTTCACGGAGAAATGGCAGACACCAAACTTCGGCAGAGGGATTGTTTCCTCTGCCGATCTACGTTATCATGGGATGGGTGATGAAAACGGAGAACAAAAAAGAATTGCCGAAAAGAAAAGAGATTCGCCTAAAGAATTATGATTATAGTTCTCCCGGTGCATATTTTGTAACCATCTGTACGAAAAACAGAAAGAATTACTTTTGGAACGGATCGATTGATCCGCAGAAAGTTAATTGGTATTCCGTAGGGGCGAACTGTGTTCGCCCGCAAAGCCTGCCGTTATCCGATGTTGGCAATATCGTTTTAGACGAATTAGAACGATGGAATCAAACATATCCTGCGGTATCACTATATTCCTATGTGATTATGCCGAATCACCTACATATAATGGTTGTTATTTCTGCCGATGAATACGGGCGACCACAGGTCGCCCCTACGGTGGAACGGATGGTAAAACAATTCAAAGGTGCGGCAACAAAAAAGATTGGTGCATCCATTTGGCAAAAATCCTATATTGAACACGTGATACGAAATAAAAAGGATTACGAAACCCGATCTAATTATATTTTCGAAAATCCGCTGCGATGGTACTACGATGAATTATATGCAGAAGAATAGGGGTACGGGCTTTGTCCGAAACTTTTTCAGAAACAAAAAATGATCCGCTTTTTAACGGATCATTTTTTTATGGTAATATGCTTTGTGGGCACCCTACCGATTGCATCGCCAACCCCTTTCGGTTGGCTTTTTTGTTTAATAGGTGAGGGTGGGATCCTCGTCCTCGGAATGGATGGGAACAAAGACCTTTTCGCCCAAAATGTCACCGCGGATGGCGGTATACAAATAGCGGCGCAGATGGCGGTTGGGGTTGTTGTTCACGTGCTGAGAATAATAGAAGGTGATGTTGTTCACGGGGTCTACACTGCAATAGGCGCCGCAGGCACCTGCCCAGCCGAATTCCGTGTGATAGGATTTTCCGCGAGGGGCACGAAGACCCAGCCCGTAGCCGATGGCCTCGGTGCCGTAGGTATACATTTCTCTCTGCTTTTCGGTGAGAAGGTCCGTTGCCATCATAGCAATGGTCTCCTTTTTCAGGATCACGTCTCCCACCCGCAGGGCCTCTAAAAACTTCATATAATCCTCCACCGTGGAGGTACAGCCCGCACCGCCGCTGGCGTAGCCCGGTCCGGGGCGATAGGAATTGGCGTAATAAGGCTCAATGGCTCCCGTTTCCGCCACCCGATGGAATTTGCAGGCAAAGCCCTCCCAATCGTTCATATCGTGGAGAAAATCGGAATGGGTCATTCCCAAGGGATCGAAGATGTGCTTTTTGACATAAAGCTCGAATTTTTCCCCTGAAAGAACCTCCACCAAGGCGGCCAACACATCGTGGCTCAGGCTGTATTTCCAGCCCTCCCCCGGCTCAAATTCCAAGGGATTTTTGGCGAGCCGATTGACCGTTTCCACCGTGGGACAGCCATTGGTATTGGTTTCATAATACTCCAGCATTTGCGGGGTGCGCAGTTGATAGCTCATTCCCGAGGTCATCTGAAAGAGGTGACGGATGAGAATGGGATTTTTTGCCTTCTTCAGCCCCTCCGGTGTTTCCACGGTCATATCACGAAAGGCGGGCATATAATCGGAAAGCTTGTCTTCAAGATCAAACATTCCCTTTTCCCAAAGCTGCATGGCCGCCACACAGGTGATGGGCTTGGAGCAGGAATAAATATGGTATTTTTCCTTGCCGTTTACGGGGGTCTTCCGCTCCGCATCGTTTGTTCCTCTCATATAGCGGAAAACGCATTCTCCGTTGTGACACACCATCAGATCAAAGCCCGGAATTCCAAGCTCTAAAAAGTGATCGCACAGGGCTTTTGTCTGTTCAAACATTATTTTTCCTCCGAGATCGTTTTGTCAATGATACCCTGTTTTCCTCAAAGGTCAAGCCTTTGGCCTTATCGGAGCATTCCCTTGTAGGCCACAAGGTATTCTCCGTTGCCAAGCTGACATTCCACCGAGATCGAGCCGCCCGAAAAGGGGGCGAGTGTTTCCTCGGTGAGATGACCCGCCAAGGGGATCGCAAGCTCACTGCAGCTCATAGCGGGGATGAAGACCGTTTCGGTGTTCTCTCCCTTTTGCAGAACCACATACACATCGCAGATGGAACGGTTGGCCTTCACCGTGGCGCCCATGGCCTCCTCTGCCGTGATCTTCTCTCCCGAAAGATCGGTTTCCACCACCGATTCGGGAATGAGAGAGCCCTCCTGAAATTCCTCGAAGGTGAAGGGAAGATAATGTCCCTCAAAGGCCTTTTCAAAGGTAAGGGGTCTGTCCACACCGCCCTGCGCTACAAAGGTCTCTTCGTTGTCGGGGTGGTGCATGGTGCGGAATCTCTGCCCCTGATCGATCACCGTAAAGTAGCTTGCCTGCGGGTTGATCTCGCCGCTCTTTTTATAGCAAACGGCGGGGTAGGAGGAGCACATGATCACGTGGCCTGCGGTGGTGAACATCACAAGTCCGTCACCGGGCTTTAAGGCCGCATAGGATTGGTACATCACCTGCTCGCCGTTTTCCTCGCAGATATCCTTCGTGGTGGTACGGCTGAAGGCGTTTTGCTCCTTCTTGTAGGTATAAGGGCCAACGGGCAGATACCCGTTTTTCTGTGTCATGGATTCGGTCCAGCTTCGGTTGGCGGAGGAGACGACTCTGCGCCAAGCCCAGCCTGAGCCGAGAGAGCACTGATTGCAGAAAATACGGGGGTTCTGCTCCAATTGATCCATCTTGATCACCCCTGTTTCGGGGTCGTAAAAGTGGCGCAGCATACGGTAAACGTTCCCGCTTCCCAAGCCGCCGTAGGGAAAGCCCCCGTAGACGGTGCCCTTTTTCAGATTGGTGATGGCGCCTGCCTTGTTTCTCTGAAAATCCAGATCCCGATCGGGAGTCCAGCACCAGGTCTGGCAGAAGCGGAAGAAGGAAACGCAAAGCTCTCTTCTCTCTTTCACGCTCATTTTGCTTGTGGCGATGGGGAAGGCTTCAATGGCCTCTTTTGTCAGCTTGTGAAAAATCTCAGGGGTGCTTTTCATTTTTGTTTCTCCTTATTTTACCAATTTTCCTTCGTAAACGGTGAGGCGATCGCCCGTATAGAGCTGAACCCGAATACGGATTTGATACTGTCCGTTTTCATAGGGGGTCAGAAAGCTTCCCATCACCGAGGGGGCAAGCTCAATTCTTTTATGGACCACGCTTGTCACTCTTATGGGCTTCTGATCCACCGTGGTGCCGCTCTCGTTTAAAATATCAAGATACACGTCGGCAATGGAATAGTTGGTTTGGATGGCCGCCTTTTTCAGGTCGGCACGGGTCACGCTGTCTCCCTCCAGATTGATCTCGGCCTTGGCCTTTTCCACAGGGTCGGTGCCGAGAAATTCCGCAAAGGTAAAGGGGATATAGCCTGATTCAAAGGCGCCCTGAAAGGTTACGGTGCGGTCAATGCCGCCCTGCACAATGTATTTGGAGCCGTCGGACTGCTTTCGCTCCTTGAAGGCCTGCCCCTGATCCAACACGGGAAAAGAGCTCTTTTCGCCGTTGATGGTGCCGTCGGCGTTGTAGACCACCTCCACCTCGCCCGAGCACATGATCACGTGCCCTCCCGAGGCTTCGGAGTTGACCAGCCCGTCGGCAGGTCTTAAGTCCGCATAGGATTGGTACATCACCTCTCGCCCGTTTTCCTCGCAAATGGCTTCGGTGGTCTTGCGGGAGAAGGAGGAGATGCTGTCGTCATAGGTATAAGGGCCCACGGGAAGAAAGCCGTTCTTTTGGGTCATTCCCGCAGTCCATTCGTATTGGGCGGAATTGATGACTCTGCCCCAGCCCTGCCAGGCTCCCATGGAGCACTGATTGGCAAAGTAGAGCGTCTCACCCTTGGGAGTGGCCTTCTTCATATTCACCACGCCCGTTTCGGGGTTATACGCCTCCATCAGGCGGTAAACCGTGCCGCTGGAGACGCCGCCGTAGGGCAGGCCTCCGTAGACGGTGCCCTTGGTGAGGGTGGTTTTGGAGCCCTTGGCGTTTCGCTCAAAGGTGAGGGAGGCATCGGGCACCCAAGCAAAGGTCTGACAGAAGCGGAAGAAGGAAACGCAAAGCTCCCTTGCCTCGTCGGGGGTCATCGTTTCATTTGCCTTGGGAAAGGCGCCCAGCTTATCCCAGCTGAGCTTATCGGTGACGGTGTTTTTCGGCACGTAGTCACTGAGGGATACCTCCGAAAAGGGGCCGCCCTCCTCTTGTGTTTGTTCTGCGGTTGCGGTAAGAGTGGCCTTCTCCTCATAGCTTCCCTCGCTCATAAGCCCTGCGGAGCAGGCGGAAAGAAGGAGAGAGGAAAGGGCCAAAAGGAGTGCTGCGATTTTTTTCATAACGCCCTCCAAAGATAGAATTTACCCTGATTATATCATCCCTTTGGGCCCTTTGTCTACAAAAAGAAAGAATTTTTACCCTGTTTTTTAAGAAAGAAAAGAAGACCATGCAAAAGCGTTATCTTCCTCTTTTTTTGTGATATCTTACGGTGTGGCCAGAGTCCCTTGGTACAGGGTGATGCGGTCGCCCGTGTAGAGCTGCACCTGAAGCTGCACCTGATACAGGCCGTTTTCATAGGCCTTGAAGGGATTTCCGATCAGGGGAGTGGCAAGCTCCATTTCTCTGTGGTTCACATTGGCCACCCGAATGGGCTTCTGATACACCACGGTGCCCTCTCCGTTGAGAATGTTCAGGTACACATCGGCAATGGAATAATTGGCGGTGATCTTGGCCTTTTTCAGGTCGGCGGTGGTCACGCTCTCGCCCTCTAAATTCACGGAGGCAGCGGCGGTCTCAATGGGGTCGGCGCCGAGGTACTCCGCAAAGGTGAAGGGCAGATAGCCCGATTGAAAGGCCTTTTGGAAGGTGTAGACGGCGTCCACACCGCCCTGCACCAAGATCTCGGAGCCGTCGGCCTGCTGTTTTGCCTTGTGCTTTTCCGCCTGATCCAAAATGGTGAAGCTGCTTTCCTCTCCGTTGATGGTGCCGTCGGCGTTATAGACCACCTTCACGTTTCCCGAGCACATCATCACGTGGCCCGAGGAGCTGTACCGCACCACGCCGTCGGCAGGTTGCATGGCGGCGTAGGAGCGGAACATGGTCTGCTCCCCGTTTTCCTTGCAGATCTCGGTGGTGAGCTTTTTGGTGAAATCCTGCAGGTTTTTGTCGTAGGTATAAGGGCCTACGGGAAGAAAGCCCTTTCTTGGAACCATATATTGGGTCCAGGTATACTGCGCGGAGTTGATGACCCTGCCCCAGCCCTGATAGGCTCCCATGGAGCACTGATTGGCAAAATAGAGGGTCTCGCCCTCGGGGGTGGCCTTTTTCAGGTTCACCACCCCTGTTTCGGGATTGTAAAAATCCATCAGGCGGTATACGGTGCCGCTGGAAATGTGACCGTAGGGCAGGCCGCCGTAGACGGTGCCCTTGGTGAGGCTTGTTTTATCTCCGTTGGTCTTTCTTTCGTAGACCAAAGAGGAATCGGGGATCCAGGCAAAGGTCTGACAGAAGCGGAAGAAGGAAACGGTCAATTCCCTTGCCTCGTCGGGGGTCATAGTTTCATTTGCCTTGGGAAAGGAATCCAGCTTTTCCCAGCTGAGCTTTTCCACAGCCACTCTCTTTGGCTCATAACTGCTGATAAACTGCTCAAGATAAGGCCGATCCGAGGCGGCCTGATCCGTTTCGGCCTCGGTTTCGCCTTGGGTCAGGGACTCCTTTGTTCCTTCCTCCTCGGTGGTTCTTTGGATGGTAAGCCCTGCGGAGCAGGCAGACAGAAAGATGGTCAGAAAAGCAAGCAGGAGTGCGATCAGTTGCTTCATAATATCCTCCCTAAAGATGGTTTGGAAAAAAGCGGATGAATCACAAAAAAAGACGGGAGAGCTCCCGTCTTTTCGTGCTTATTTTACCAAGGTGCCCTCGTAAAGAGCAATGCGGTCGCCGGAATAAAGCTGAACATCCACCTTCACCTTGTGGGTGCCGTCAAGATAAGGCTTCAAGGCGCTGCCCATGATGGCGCTTCCGATCTCCTTTTCTCTTTCATAAACGCCGGTCACACGGATGGGCTTCTGCCAAACCTCTTCTCCTGCGGCGTTGAAGACGGTAACATATACATCGGCAATGGAATAGTTGGAGGAGATCACAGCCGTTCTCAAAACTTCGGGGGTGATGGTATCGCCCTCTAAATTGATGGAGGCGGTTGCGGTCTCAATGGGGTCGGTGCCGAGAAATTCCTTGAAGGTGAAGGGCAGGTAGCCGGATTTGTAGGCATTTGCAAAGGTCTGGGTGCGGTCAATGCCGCCCTGTACGGTGATCTTGCTTCCGTCGGACTGGGTGGTCTCACGGAAGGCCTGACCCTGATCGATCTTGGTAAAGGTGCTCTTTTCGCCGTTGATGGTGCCGTCGGCGTTATAGACGACATTGGGCTTGCCGGAACACATAATGACATGGCCCGCAGTGGTGTAATACACCAGCCCGTCGGCAGGCTGCATCGCCGCATAGGACCGGTACATCACCTGCTCGCCGTTTTCCTGACAGATCTGGGTGGTCTGATAATTTTCGCTGTAAGCGGAGATGGATTTATCGTAGGTATAAGGGCCAACGGGAATAAAGCCTCTTTTTTCCACCATGACCTGAGTCCAGGTGTACACAGGAGAGTTGATGACTCTTCCCCAGGCCTGATAAGCGCCGAGAGAGCACTGGTTGGCAAAATACAGCGTCTCACCGCCGGGGCAGGCCTCCTTCATTTTGACCACGCCCGTTTCGGTGTTATACACCTCCATCAGACGGTAGATGGTACCGGTGGAAACGCCGCCGTAGGGCAGGCCGCCGTATACGGTGCCCTTTTTCAGATCGGTGATGGCACCCTTGGCATTGCGCTGGAAGGAGAAATTCTGATCGGGAGTCCAGGCAAAGGACTGACAGAAGCGGAAGAAGGAAACGCAAAGCTCTCTTGCTTCCTCGGGGGTCATATTTTCATTGGCCTTGGGGAAGGCGTTGATCTTTTCCCAGCTGAGCTTATCGGTAAGGGTAGCTGTGGGAATAAATTCTTCTTCCTTTTCCTCGGACTCTTCCTTTTTGGTTTCGGCAATTTCTTTTGTCTCTTGTTCCTCGGTGGTGGCTTCAAGTCCCTGAGAGCAGGAGGCGAGAAGGAGAGAGCAAAGAGCCAAAAGCAGAGCAAGAATTCGTTTCATTTCGGTTCTCCTTTGAAAAATCTTTAACGAAATTATATCATTCATTCTTTTTTTTGTCTATAAATTTTAGTGAAATTCACCATAAAAATTTTTTATGGAGGAAAAAAGAAAATTTCCGCCCCGATACCTCCTGCAAAAGCGGTGTCGGAGCGGAAGGGATCTTATGAGAGGGGCGCAGATCGCCTTTATGCCTCTTCCTCGGTTTTGATATAGGTGAAGGATTCGGGCAGAATATTCTCACCCGTTCTCAAATAGCAATCACGGATCTTCACGTTGGGGTTATTTTCCACGGTGATGAAGGGCATTTTGCCGAACATACAGTCGGTCATCATAAACAGACCCCCGTCCTTGACCGAGATCTTTTCTCCGCGGCCTAAATTGCAATCGGCAAAGTGGATGCCGCAGGAGTTTTCCACCACGATCTGAGAAAAGAAGATCTGACAGGCGGAAAAGACGTATCCGGGGTTGGAGCCGAGGATCTTGATGCCGATGCCTCGGTTGGAATCGGTGTGGTTGAAGGTACAGCCGACGGCAGAGCCGTGGGCGTTGTTGTTGGACTGCTTTTGGCTGTTGTCAATGAGAAAGCCCAGGGTGTTTCCGTCAAAGCTGCAGGCGGTGAACACATTGTTGCCGCCGTTGTTGATGCAGCCGTAAAGATTGCGGGTGCAGGTGACGTTGGTAAACTTGTGATACTCGCTGAAATGGGACAGATTGATGCCCGCACCGCAGGAGGAGATGCGAATGTTTGCGGCGCAGATGGAGGAATCAATGCCGTAGCCCGTATCGTGCCCCGTAATGCCGCCTCCGGAGAAGGAGTGGATCCGAAGGTTCTCCAAGATCTCCTTTCGGGGCGGGTTGCCCGAGTCCTTGGGGGTCACATTGCTCAGGTACAAAATGCCGTGGCGCTCGCCCACCTCGGTGGGGCGGGGCAGTACCGTTTCACTGCCCTGAAGGCATAAATTCTTCACACTGCAACAGGAGCCGAGGCGCACCGCCGCTCCCTTTTCCACCGCGGGATCCAAAATCACCACCGTGGGCTCTCCAAGCCCCATCAGGGCGGAGTGATCGGGCATGGTGACCCCCGTTACATAATAGGTGCCCGAGCCGAGAAGGCAGGCCCCGTGCTTTGAAAGGCAGGCCTCGATCTCGGCACTGCGATCCGTTTTGTCCCCCGTGGGGGCAAGGTAAGGGCTTGTTTGATCCAAGTTCATTTTGATTCCTCCGTTTTGGTTTTAGAAAATAGAATGTGATATAGGAATAACGCCGTCAGGGGGAACAGAGCCCCTGCCAGAATGCCCAGACGAAGCCCCGCTTCCTCGGGAACAAGAGGGGGCAGGAGCCCGTACACGAGAAAGCCTGCGCAGGCGATGAGGGGTATGCTCTTCACCGCCTTTTCCATGGGCAGACGGTGGGAGAAAAAGGAAAAGATCAGGTCAATGATAAGTTGGGTGGTAAAATTCACGGCCACCAGAAGCCCCATCATGGAAAAGGAAAGGCCGTAAAGCTCCCGAAAGGTCAGAAACAGAACGGGAGACAGGCTCGCTACCACGGACATAGTCAGATTGCAGCTTCCCAAGGCCAATTTCAGTCGTTTGATCGGTTTTATGTTTGCCTCAGATCGTAAAAGATAAGGCTATTATACCGACCCTATGTGAAAAACACAAGAGCTGAGGGGAATTTTCCGTTGCATTTTTGCTCCTTTGGGGTATAATGGAAAAAAAGAAAAGGAGCAGGGTATGGAAATTACGGCGTTGGTGGAAAACAGCTCGTCGGATCCTCGCTTCGGCTCGGAGCACGGGCTGAGCCTTTGGATCAAAATAGGCAAGGAAAATATTTTGTTTGATATGGGGCAGACTGCCCTCTTTGCGGAAAACGCCGCCCGCTTGGGGATCGGGCTTTCCGAGGCCACCCGAGCCGTTCTCTCTCACGGGCACTACGATCACGGGGGCGGATTGGCCACCTTTCTGAAACAGAACAAAGCGGCGCCCGTGTACCTTTCTCCCTTTGCCGCCGAGCCCCATTACAACGGGGAGAAACAGTTTATCGGGCTTTCTCCCGAGCTGTTGCAGGGGCCCCGCTTTCACCCCGTGGCAGAGGATACCCCTCTGTGTGAGGGGGCAAGGCTTTTGACCCTGCGGGATCTGGGCCCCTCTCCCCACGCTACGGCGGGCTTTTGGGCCGAGAAGGAGGGGAAAATGGTGCCCGACACCTTCGACCACGAGATCTATCTCCTTTTGGAGGAGGCGGGAAATAGAGTCCTTGTGAGCGGGTGCTCCCACCGAGGAGTCCTTCCCTTAATGGAGAAGCTTCGTCCCAATGTTTTCATCGGGGGCCTTCATTTTTCCAAATTCCCCTTGGATGAGGCTCTTCTCGCCCGAGGCCGCGCCCTTTCCCGATTTGATACGGAGTATTACGCCTGCCATTGCACGGGTCGGGAGCAATTAAGCTTCTTAAAGAGGGCCCTTCCCCGCCTTCATTCCCTGTCCTCGGGGGAGAGCATCACCCTGTAAAAAGGGGCTGCAAAAAAGCGCAGACCCCATAAAACAAAAAGGATAGCAGATCCTTTGTTCTGCTATCCTTTTTTTAATGGTTTGGAAGCTTTTGAAAGGGGGAGACTTGGAGAAAATCTTTTTGTCAAAAAAGTTTTCCTTTACATCCTTTTTCTCCGATACAAAAGTTTCTTTGCCACCTTTCTTTTCAAAGAAAGGGGGTTATTTGGTGCCGAAGAGGCGGTCGCCCGCATCTCCCAGGCCGGGGAGAATGTAGCCGTTTTCATTGAGACAGCGGTCCAATGTGGAAACGAAGATCTCCACATCAGGGTGCTTTTCTGCCACACGGGCTACCCCCTCGGGAGCGCCGATGATGGCCATAAACTTGATCTTCTTGCAGCCGCGCTGCTTCAAGCGATCAATGGCATCGCAGGCGGAGCCGCCCGTTGCCAGCATGGGATCCACCACCAAGACCAGCTTTTCCTCAATGCCGGCGGGAAGCTTGCAGTAGTATTCGCAGGGCTCCAGAGTCTCCTCGTTGCGGTACATTCCGATGTGACCCACACGGGCTGAGGGGAAGAGCACGTGAATTCCGTTCACCATACCAAGCCCCGCACGGAGAATGGGAACGATGACGATGGCGTTGTCCTTCACCACCTCCTGCTCGCAGACCTCCAGAGGGGTCTTGACCTGACGCTTGGTGGTGGGAACGCCCTCCTTCAAGCACTCAAAGGTCATCAGGGTGGTGATCTCCTCAATGAGCTCACGAAACTCCTTCATACTGGTTTTTTCGTCACGGAGAATGGCGATCTTGTGCTTGATCAGGGGGTGATGAAATATGGTAACGTTGGAATAATCTTTCATGGCTTTGCCCTTTCTTTACTCTTTTTCCTTGCCCCAAGCGCTTTTTTCCACCTTGGTCAGAACAAAGTTTGTCACAATGCCGATGATCAGGGCCGTTGCAATGGAGGTGATGGTAATGGCTGCGCTGACACCGCCCTCTTCTGCGATGGCGTAGGGGATCTGAATGGAGAGCCCGCCGATGCCGGAAATGAGAATGGAGGCCACCACAAACAGGTTCTTACTTTCGTCCAGATCCAGATGGCGGAACATTCTCAGACCCGAAACGGCGATGAAGCCGTACAGGGTCAGGCAAACGCCGCCCATAACGCAGGAGGGAATGGTCTGCAGCAGCACCATAATGGGGCTGACAAAGGACAGGAGGATACACATGACGGCGGTGGTGGTAATGGTGGCGATGGAGGCGTTTCCGGTGATGGCCACACAGCCCACGCTCTCGCCGTAGGTGGTGTTGGGGCAGATGCCGAATACGGTGCCGGCAATGGAGCCTACGCCGTCACCCAAAAGGGTGCGGGAAAGGCCGGGCTTTTCGATCAGGTCACGGCCGATGATGCTGGAAAGGTTCTTGTGGTCGGCAATGTGCTCCGCAAAGACCACCAGCGCCACGGGCAAAAAGGCAATGATGACCTCGGCAATGCCGCCTGCATCCAGCGCCTTGGCGGCGGGGTTGGCGGCCAGAATTTCAGGTGCCATATTGCCGCTTGTGATCTCCTTGACACCCTCCAAGAGAGCGATGTGAGGATAGTTGATGATGGAGGTGATGCCCTTGAAGGAGCCGTCTGCGGCGATGAAATTATTGACCACGGGGTCAAAGTTTACGATCTTGAGATAATCCAGATCCAAAGCGTTTCCGATGAGGGTAAAGATCGCGGCCACCGCATAGCCTGCGATGATGCCGAGAATGAAGGGGATCAGGCGGGCCATTTTTACTTTCTTTTGGCTGGAGGCGATGATGATGACGAAAAAGGCCACCAGACCGCAGAAGAGAGCGGCCAGATTGTAGGAGCCGTAGTGAAGGGAGGAATTGGCCTTCACAATGTCACCCATGGCGGCGCCTGCCAGAGAAAGACCGATGAGGGCCACGGTGGGGCCGATGATGACGGGGGGAAGGAGCTTATTGACCCAAGCGGTGCCGGTGAAGTGGATCACAACGGCAATGACCACGTAAACAAGGCCTGCCACCACGCTTCCCAGCACGATGCCGCAGTAGCCGTAGGCCACCGCAACGCCCAGGGAGCTTAAAAAGGCGAAGGAGGAGCCGAGAAAGACGGGGCTCTGAAATTTGGTGAAGAGCTGATAGACCAGAGTGCCGATACCGGCGCCGAAAATGGCGGCGGGGATCTGCGTGGGCAGACCGATGATGGTGGGCACCGCAATGGTGGCCGCCAGAATGGCCAAAAGCTGCTGCAGGGCAAAGATCAGCATTTGCCCGAATTTGGGTCTGTCGTGAATGTCAAAGATGAGTTTCTTGTTCATGGGAAAGGCCTCCTTAAAAATTCCGAGAAAACTTCTCTTTTGGTATTGTATCACACGTTAACAGAAAATTCAAACTTTTTTGACATTTTTTTGAAAAAAAGAAGAAAAAACGCTCCTCGGAGCGTGTTTTCTTCTTTTTGTTCAGAATTCCACCTCGGGCATTTTGTCAATGATGGAAAGCAGAGAATAAGAGGCCAGATAGATATCGAAATAAGGCTCGATCTCATAATCGTACCGTTCCGTAAAGTCACGGAACATCTTGTCTCCCATTTCCACGGCAAGGCGGTGGTGCCCCAGACACTTCTCGATCATACACTCTGCCAGTCTCTCGCAGAATTCGCTGTGGCGCAGAAGGATTCTCCAAGCGATGGACTGAGGACGGGCCAACATGGAAAGGTGATCCTTCACCATAGAGCGCATGGAGGCGGCGTATTCCTTCACCTGCGCCAGATCCTTGGCGTGCTCGGGATTGTAGTGAGCGCCGTACTGACGGTCTGTGCTCTTTTCCCCCAGCATATAGCCGAAATCAAAGGCGTTGGTGATCTTTTGCAGATAATCCTTTACATTCTGCCAATCCTCGCCGTAAAGGTGGGAGTAATAGTCCTCCATTTCCTTGTCGTAGTCAATGCTGCGATCCAGCAGGGCGGCACCGTAGATATGGTTGGCAAAGCCGTTGGGGAAGAAGCTCTTGGTGCTTCCGTCCTCCATACAGCCGTCCATCTTCATAAAGCCGAGGCCGACGGTATCCTCATACACTCTGCGGGCAAAATCCATATGGCCGGGATCGCGGAACTGGGCTCTCCAGAAGTGATACTCAAAGACGGAGTAGGGGCCGGGGAAGATCTCCTGCCACTTGCGGAACATACCAAAAAGCTGCTCCACGCTTTTGATGGGCTTCCAGCCGTTGTAAACAAATTCGGGGGGCTCGGGAAATACGCTGTCCTTCGAGAGGCTCTTGGTGTAGGAGCGGGAAATGGGGCAGTACTGCAGGAGGAACCGCTGAGGATTCTTGATCCTTGCCTCCAAGGGAATGAAGATGGTATCCACATAGAAGCTGAAGAGAATGCGGGTGTCAAGCCCCTTGGCGGTCAATTTTTCATCGATCTCGTTGAGGATCATCACATACCAGTCACTGGGTCTCTTCTTCTTACATTCCTCACACTCGCAGTGGTTGTGAGAAAGATCGCCCACGGTAAAGCCGATGTAGTCCAGATGTCTTCTTTCCTCGGCGGCCTTTACCACCACGTCTGCGATCTTGGAGCGGATATCCGCGCGGGACATACAAACATTGGTCCAGAAGAGCTTGCCCTTATGGGGGCCTCTCTTGCCGTTCAGAAGCGCCATGGCATCCAGCGCATCCTGAGGAATGGGAAGGGTGCCGTTTTCATACTCGAAGCGCTTGTTGATATCAAGCCCCAGCGCCAAGGGGAGCCACTCGTGCTCGCCGGAGAACTGGATCAGACCTCTCTTTTTGATCTCGCACTCGTGTCTTGCTCTCCACTGGGTGTCGGCAATGGCAAGGTCAAAGGCCTCGGCGGGACGGTTCGGGTTGTGACGGTGTCTGTAGTAGGTGTTGTGATAGGTAATGTTGTAAAGCCCGATGGCGTTCATTTCCTCTTTGGCGTGGAAATCAATATAAGCCTGGAACTGCTCCACGGAGGGGTAGCCCTCCAGGGTGTGGCCTCTCAATTTGCAATCGGCCAGGTGGCGGTATTTCTGAGGCTCAATATTCTTTTTGGGAATAAACTCACCGTCAAAGCCGGGGAAGAGCCAGCGGCAGCCGTTGAGCTTGAAGAAGCGGTATACGGCAAAGAGCACGCTTCTGGGGTTGGAGCCTGCCAGAATGCCGCCCTCGGTATCGGTATCGATATAGACCTCGTCATCCAAAAAGGGATCCTTGGCATTCGTTTCCAGACCGAAATCCTCCATCAAGCCAAGTCGGAAGCCCTCCTTTGCCTCGGGGTCAACCGAAATGGTGATCTCCCCTGCGTGGGGCATCATTTCCCGCAGATATTTTTTCAATTCCTCTGCGGCAAAGGCAATGGTATTGTTGTAGCGAAGCATTTGAATGGTAAACATTTCTTCTCCTTTTCAAAACAAGACCGTAACATTTTCGCTGTGGTGGCAGATCTTGTAGGTGACAAATCCGTTTTTCTCCGCCCAAAGGGAGAGACTTCCCCCATTGTATCGGGGGAAAAAGAAAAAGTCAAGTTTTTCTCATACTTTTTCCTAAAAAAAGATCAAAGAAAAAAAGAGATCCTTTCTTTTTTTAGGAAAGGATCTCTTTTCTTGTTTTTTTCAGAACAAAACGCTCAGCTTTTCGCCCTCGTGGCAGATCTTATAGGTATTAAATTCCTTTTTCTCCTCGTAGAGGGAGAGGGTGCCTCCCTGACACTCCTTCGGGGTAAGACCCTTTTTCACAGACAGGAAAAATTCCTTTTTGTGGCAGTCAAGGGCCTGATGAAGCACCTCGGAAAGGTCAAGACAAAGGCGGCTTCCTTCCCAATTCATTTCGGCAAATTCATAGTAAAAATGCTGGTTCACCGCTTCGGCCAGACCGTCTGACAGAACCGAGCCGAAGTGCTGACTCTGTCTCTCGTAAAGATCCAGCCAACCGGGGAGATTGTCAAGATTTTTCTTGGGATCAAGGTTTAGGTGATTGGTCCAATGGGTGCCTTGGAAGCAGGAGAATTTGGGGGAGGTCTCCTTGGTGAAAACAGGCCGTTCAAAGGCGTTGGCCGAGAGGGTATCCCAAGGGATGCCGGGCTTTGCCTGACCCCAGCGGAAGCAGGCTACCCCGTGGTACACCTTCAGGGTCGTGCCTTCGGGGAAATGGGGGAAGGAGTTGGCCCAGTAGCAGATGCCGTATTCCGAGAGCACCTTGGCCATTTTTTCGGTGGATTCCTCGTCGGAAAAGGAATTGCCGCAGGGGATCACAAAGCCCTTTATCTTCTGCTTTAAGCCCCAAGAGTTGTAGAGCTTGAAGAACATATCCAAATGGCGGCGAAACTCCGCCTCGGGCAGGGCCGATCGGGTGTGGCTTCCGTCGGGAAAGCGGTTGATCTGCATATATTCGCACTCGGTGATGCGCTTGCCGTTTTCATCGTATCGGCCGTGGAGAACGCCGTGAACCATATAGTCCACATTGGCATTTTCCAGCACGTCGAGGCATTTTCTGTGGTAATCCCAATCCACTCGGCTCTTTTGATCCCAGGTGTGGGGCTCGTGGGTAAAGCCCACCTCGCCACGGAGGAAATTCTCCCGATCCCAGTCACCCACCACAATGGCGGCGGCAATTCTCTTGCCCGTTTTCTCCGTGAGGGCCTTTAGGTATTCGTAGTCCTCGATGCAGTGGTTTCTGTCAAGACCCGAGCGGGAGGCCTTGCCCTCCTTGGTGTAGTCTCTGCCGTCGATCCAGCCTACATCGTCCATTTCCAATACAAATCCCATGGGGATCCTGACCTGATCCTGCATTGTGCTTTCCTCCGATGTTCCGTGTTTTTCCCCATTCTATCGGCGCAGCGGGGAAAAGTCAAGGCGTTGCCGACTTTTTTTCTGCAAACTTTGTGTTTTTTCGAATTTTGTTTCGTTCTGCCTTGCCAAAGAGAGAAAAAAAGGATATAATGGGGCAGAAATAACCGATCAAAGGAGAAGAAAAGGAAACGGTTTTTGTGCTTTCCTTTGGTATTTTTGAGGATCCTTCCCTTGGTGGCCTGCTTCTCGGGCCTTGCCGAGATCCCCACCGAGCAGCTTCGCCTTTTGAGCGAGTGCTATCACGCTCAGTAAAAAAAGCAGGGGATCCTCCCTTGTTCATAAAATCGCAAAAAACAGGCTCTTTTTGAGCCTGTTTTTGTGTGTTTTTTGCATTTTTGACACATAATTTCGTGTTCATTGCCATCTTGCCAAGGGAGAAAAAAGGGGATATAATAGAGGAGAGATCTTCTACTTGAAAGGAGAAGAAAAAATGAAGCGAATCGTAAGCCTTATCTTAGCAGTTTTGATGATCCTTCCCCTGGCAGCCTGCTCCTCCTCCCTTGCCTCCGATCCCGTGGAGAACAAAACCACGGCCGAAGAAAAAAAGACCGAAGAGAAAAAGAAGGAGACAGCCGACAAGGAAATCGCCCTGCCCGAGGGCTTTTCCGCAGGCTACGCTATGGTGGATATCACCCCCGATGTGGAGCTTAGCATTTACGATGCCAGCGTTTCCGTGATGCAGGATCCCCTGTATCTGACCTGCACCGCCGTGTCCGACGGAGAAAAGGTGGCCCTTTTAATGTCTGCCGACGTAAAGGGAATCGGTCAGGGTACCGCCACGTCCGCCATGAAGCAGATCGAGAAGAAATACGGCATTCCCCGAGAAATGATCATGATCTCTGCCACCCATACCCACTCCGCACCCGGTGCCGCAGGCAACAGCGAAAATATGACCCGCTGGCTGGGTCAGCTCTATAAGAAGGCCGTGGAGTGTGCAGGTCTTGCCCTGCAGGATCTTGCTCCCGCCGAGGCATACGGCGGCGTTTCCCATACCGACAGCGTAAACTTTGTGCGCCGCTTCCTCTTGCAGAGCGGAAAATATCAGACCAATGCCAAAGCCGATCAGGCTGATAAGCCCATTGCCCGTGAGTCTGAAGCCGATAACGAGCTTCGCACCGTCCGCCTTGCCAGAGAGGGCAAGAAGGATATTCTGATGATGAACTTCCAAACCCATTACAGCCTGTACGTCAAGGCCTATTCCGCAGACTTTGTGGGGAAGCTTCGTGAATTTGCAAAACAGGATATGGATGTGAATCTCGTTTACTACTCCGGTGCCGGCGGAAACCTGAATATGACTGCCAAGCTGGAGGGAGAAAACAAGCACGGTGACGATATGGGCCGTGTAAAGGCTATGTGGGAGACCGCCAAGGATGCCGTCTCCAAGGAGGTCAAGCTCAATACCGGCAAGGTGGTGGGCTTCACCAATCAGTATGAGGCCACCGTTCTCAAGGACAGCGAGGAAAGGATCGCACAGGCGAAGGAGATCAATAAGACCAAGGACGAAGCCGAAAAGGCAGGCCTGATGGCAAAATACGGCTTCGGCTCCGAGAGAGGGGTCAACGCCGTTATTACCCGCTCCGGTCTCGGAGAGACGGAAAAGATCCCCTTTACCGCCATTTCCTTCGGAGATATTGCCTTCACCTCCTCTCCCATTGAGCAGTTCGATGCCAACGCCAAGTGGGTCAGAGACAATTCTCCCTTTAAGATGACCTTCTCTCTTTCCCTCACCAACGGCTCCCACGGGTACGTGCCCACCATCGAGGCCGTTCCTCACGGAACCTACGAGGTGGTGGTCAGCCGCTATGTTCCCGGCAGCGGCGAGGCCTTTGCCACCGAGCAGCTTCGTCTTTTGAACGAATGCTATCACGCGCAGTAAAACGAGAGCTTTTTTTGAAAGGATAAGAAAGATGAAACGACTTTTATCTCTTTTGTGTCTGATCTGTGTTCTTTTCTCCACGGTAGCCTGCTCCTCCTCCCTTGCCACCGATCCCGTGGAGAACAAAACC
>JAZQMO010000055.1:0-9866 GCA_045543495.1 Eubacteriales bacterium
GGACCGTCGGCCCCTACGGGTTGGCGGGAATTTTGAATTTTGCAAATAGGAATTTGCCTTGTACTATTTTTTGCTCTGTAAAACGGGAGGACACAGTCCTCCCCTACGAATTTGTGATATTACTTTACCGAGCATACAGAAATTATCGATGCAAAAACGATGGTTTTGTCAAGGTTGGAATGAAATGCGAGGAGAAAATTTTATGAAATTTGTAGGGGCCGACGTCCTCGACGGCCCGAGCAAAATTCTCTTTTGTGCAAAATAGATTTCTGTATGCAAAACACAAAATCCCGCTTTACAAACCAAAAGATCAACACCAAATGAATTCCTGTTGTATCTTTTTTTCTTTCCCTTTCAAAAAGTTTTGAGGGGCGTGGGGGACTTTTTCAAAAGTCCCCCGCATAAAAAATAGGCTTTCCCTCGGGAAAGCCTACATTTCTTATTTCTTTTCTTTTTTCTCTTTCTTCTCTTTTTTGTCTTGCTCTTTTTTCTCCTTTTTCTCCTTCTTCTCCTTTTCCTTCTTTTCGTCCTCGGTCTCGGGCTTGGGCCAAGTCTTTTGGGCTTTCCCCAAGGCAAGGCGGGTGAGAAGAATGTGGGCAAAGGCCATCAGGGCGCAGGAGAGAGCAAATTCCGTGGCATCGGTGCTTTGCTCGGGCATTTTTTCCTCGGAAAAGACGGCAGAGAGCGCACGGTCAAACTGCTGACAAAAGAGGAGATAGACCTCCTCGGGATTGCGCTTCGCTTCAAGACTTGCGAGAAGGCGGGCGATCTCCGACAGCTGCAAAACGCTCTTGAGAATGCAGATCATAAACAATCGTGTCAGCTGATTTTTCCCGTATCGCTTGCTCTCGGGCGGGGGAATCAGCTTTTGCTTGACGTAGTTGTTGATCATGGTGGAGGTAATGCATTTTTCCTCCGGAAAAAAGGGAGAAAGCATTTTTTCCAAAACGGAAAGCACCTGATCCATATATAACTCAATATCGGGAAAATCCGACAAGACGGGTGCTTTTTTTTCAACAGATAAGCCTTTCAAAGAAATTTCACTCCTTGCAAAAACGGATAAAATATGTTACGATAAAGAGTGTATCACAGTTTGGCTTTTTCGTCAAGAGTCGAAAACGAAAAAGACTTTTTCCGAAAAGCATTGACATTGTTATCAAAAAGTGGTAACATAGTTTCAAAAACAAGGTGTTCCCTGAAAGGAGTTATTATGGCAAAAACCAAATACTCGGATCTGAACGAAGTATCCAAAATTGACCGCATTGTAGATATCCTGACCCAAGCGGAGGCAGAGTGCCCCGACAAGATCGCATACAAGTATAAGAACGCCAAGCAGGAGGTGCAGGAGGTCAGCTACCGTGCCTTCGGCCGTGATGTGAGAGCGTTGGGCAGCGCCCTGAGCGATTTGGGCGTGGACAAGGAGCATATTTCCTGTGTAGCGGAAAACAGCTACCGCTGGATCAATGTGTATCTTTCCGTGCTTTGCTCCCGTGGCGTTTATCTGCCCGTGGATAAGGAGCTCCCCCGTGACGATATGCTCTACGTCCTCAAATCGGGCAACGCCAAGGTGATCTTTTATTCCAAGCGCTTTGAGACCTTCTTCCACGAAAACCGCTCCGAGCTGTCTGAGGTTCAGTACTTCATCGGCTTTGATCGGGAGGAGGACGAGGGAGAATTCCTCTCCTTTTCCAAGCTTCTGCGGCGTGGTGAGGAGCTTTTGGATTCGGGCTATACCGAATATACCGACAATATGACCTCCTCCGATATTCACGCACTGAAAATGCTGGTGTATACCTCCGGTACCACGGGAATCGCCAAGGGCGTAATGCTGTCTGAGGAAAATCTGGTGTGCGAGGTGTACCACGGCCTTCAGGTGGCCGACATTCTCACCGTGGGCCTTTCCGTTCTGCCGTATCACCATACCTACGAGGCGGTGGTGGGCATTCTGGTGTACCTGCACCGTCACGCCGTGACCTGTATCAACGATTCTTTGGCCGCCATTTTGAAGAACTTGAAGCTCTATCAGCCCGACTTTATTTATCTGGTGCCCGCCTTCCTTGAAATGTTCTACAAGAAGATCCGTGCCACCATGGAGGAAAGAGGCAAGTGGGGTACCTTCCAGAAGGGTGCCAAGATCTCCAAATTCCTTTTGAAATTGGGCATTGACGTACGCCGCAAGCTCTTTGCTGAGCTGCACGAGACCTTCGGCGGAAAGCTCCGTCTGATGGTGGTGGGTGCCGCTCCCCTGCGTCCCGAGGTGATCAATTTCTTCGAGACCGTGGGCATTACCATCTGTCAGGGCTACGGCATCACCGAGTGCTCCCCCTTGGTCAGCGTAAACCGTAACAACAAGACCGCAGACCCCGAAACCGTGGGTATGCCCCTGCCTTGCCTTGAGGTGAAGATCGACAATCCCGGAGAGGATGGCAACGGTGAGATCCTGGTAAAGGGTAAGACTGTTATGTTGGGCTACTACAACAACCCCGAGGAGACCGCCCGTGTGATGGTGGACGGCTGGTTCCACACCGGTGACCTTGGTAACATTGACCAAAGAGGCTTCCTTTCCATTACGGGCCGTTGCAAGAACCTGATCGTTCTGGATAACGGTAAGAACGTATACCCCGAGGAACTGGAAAACTACATTATGAACATCCCCTATATAGCGGAGGCCGTGGTGCGCGGCGTGAAGGACGAAAGCGGCAAGACCGTCATTCTGGCAGAGGTATTCCTCTCCAAGGAGAAGGTGAAGGAAATGGAAAAGGCTCCCGACGAAGCCCGTATCCTTGCGGATATTCGTGCCCTCACCGAGGCCCTTCCCATGTATAAGCAGGTGACCCGCATCAAGATCCGTGATACGGAGTTTGATAAGACCACCACCAAGAAGATCAAAAGAGGATAAGAAACCCGATCACAGGCCAAGCACCCCCGTGGATGCTTGGCCTGATCTTTTTTACCGCAAGAGAAAAAGGGTATTGAAAGAAAAGGGGATTTGTGGTAAAATATCGTATTGATACAATGGATCAAAAGGGGATTTTTCCCCAAAAGGAAGGAGAATGACCGATGGCTATGAGCTTCCCCGGCGGAATCCGCCCCGATGAGGCAAAATATTCGGCGTCATCACCGATCGATACCATGCAGGCAGGAAGCCTGATATCCATTCCCATTTCCCACCCCGAGGGGGGCGATCTGACCCCTTGTGTCAAGGTGGGTGACCCCGTTTTGGTGGGGCAGATCTTGGCAGAGGGGGAGGGCATTTGCTGTCCCGTTCATTCCGGTGTTTCGGGTACGGTGCGCCGTATCGGCCCTATGCTCACGCCCTACGGGGAAAGAATGGGCATTGAAATTGAAAATGATTTTCGCTTGGCTCCCTCTCCCTCGATTCAGCCCTTTTCGAGGCCCCTTCACTCGGCTACTCCCGAGGAAATTACGGATCACATCCGTCAAAAGGGCATTACGGGTCACGGCGGTGCGGGATATCCCGCTTGGGCCAAGATCGCCTCTTGCCGCGGCAAGGCGGCTCGCCTTGTGATCAACTGCTGTGAAAGCGAGCCGTACCTCACCTCCAACCACCGCCTTCTCCTGGAGCGTACCAACCAGATCGTTGGCGGCACCAAGATCCTCCTTCGTGCCTTGGAGTGCGAAAAGGCAATGTTTGTGATGGAGGACAATAAGGAGGATGCCGCAGAGGCCTTGGTCAGGCTGGTGGGGAACAGCAAGAGCTTCTCCCTTGCCGTTTTGAAGACCAAGTATCCCCAAGGGGATGAGCGGCTTTTGTGCCGTGCCCTCAAGGGGAAGGAGATCCCGAAGGGTGCGGGAACGGTGGATATGGGGCTTGTGGTGTTTAATGTGCAGACCGCCTATGCCGTCTACCGTGCCTTTGTGGAGGGAATGCCGCAGGTGTCCAAGGTGATCACCGTCAGCGGCGATTGTGTGAAAAATCCCACCAATCTTTCGGTGCCCCTCGGCGTTTCCCTGCAGGAGATCTTCGATCGCTGCGGCGGCTTCTCCTCTCCTCCCAACGCCGTGATCTGCGGCGGCCCTATGATGGGCAAGGCGCAGGAAACAAGTGAAATTCCCCTCACCGCCGAGGTGGAGGGGCTTTTGGCCCTTTCGGTGAAAAAGACCAAGGAGAGCCCCTGTATCCGTTGCGGAAGGTGCTTGAGGGCCTGCCCCATGCACCTGTCTCCCATGTCTTTGTACCGTGCCGCAAGGAAGGAAAAGAAGGAAAAGCTTGTCCGTTATCACGCCGAGGTCTGCACCCAGTGCGGCAGCTGCACTTGGGTCTGCCCCGCTCACATTCCCTTGGCCGAGATCATTGCCTCGGGAAAGGCCTTGATCCGTCAGGATCAGGCAGAATAAGGAGGTAGCAATGAAAAAACTGATTTCCGGCTCCGCTCCCTTTATTCACCATGAGGACAGCACCCGCTCCATAATGGCCGATGTGATCATTGCCCTGACCCCCGCCGCCGTTTGGGGGGTGTACGCCTTTGGTCTGCGTGCCTTGGTGATCCTTCTTATGGGTATTTTTTCTTCCGTTTTGTTTGAATTTTTAATCGGCCTTTGCCTGAAAAAGCCTCTGATCTGCACCGATCTTTCCGCCGTGGTAACGGGGCTCATTCTCGCCTTGACCATGCCCGTCGCCGTGCCCCTGTATCTGGTGCCGCTGGGTGCCTTCGTGGCGACTGTGGTGGGCAAGGGCGCCTTTGGCGGCTTGGGGAGAAACTATGTCAACCCCGCTCTTTTGGGTCGGGGCGTGCTCTGCCTTGCCTTCTCCGGCTCCATGACCTTCTTTTTAGAGCCCTTTACCTCTCCCTCTGCCTTATCTCTCACCCTGTCCCGTGCGGCTTGGGTGGAGCATACGATGACCCAAAGCCTGACCGAGCGGATGCGAGAGGGCGTGATGCCCGAGGAGATTCGCTATACGGACCTGCTCACAGGCTCTGTGGCAGGTGGTATCGGTGAGGTTTCCGCTCTGGTGCTTTTGGCGGGCTTAATGTACCTTTTGGTCAGAAGGGTGATCACCTGGCATACCCCCGTGTTCTTCGTGGGAACACTTGCCGCCCTCGCCCTTCTCTTCCCCTATGGGGTGGTGGCCCGTGTGGACTTTATGCTGGCAAGCCTTCTGACAGGCGGCCTTCTCTTCGGCGCTATCTTCCTTGCCAATGACCCGGTAACAAGCCCCGTGACCACGGGAGGAAAGATCCTCTACGGCATTTTGTGCGGCGCCCTGCTTTACCTCTTCCGCTATTTCTTCGGGGATGCCTTCGGCGCAACCTTTGCCATCCTTCTTGCCAATCTCCCCGCCCGCCTTCTGGATCGCCTGTTTTTCCCCCGAGCCTACGGCACCCGCCGTCAGGGCCTCGTCCACTTGGTGGAAAGGATCCGAGGCTTTGTGATCCCTCTTTGGAAAAGGGTGGAGGAAAAGCTTCGCACAAAAGCGTGAAACGCTCTCTTTTAAAAAGAATATAAAAAAACCGCAGATCTGATCTGCGGTTTTTTGATGCGAATTTTACACGTGGTATTTCTCGGCAATGGCCGTAACACATTCTTTGGCAAGGGCGATCTCTTCCTCGGAAACAGGCTCGTCAAAATCCGAAAAGTCATTGTCCCGAATATCTCGCCCCGTCAAAAAGCGGAACCAGGTCAGACCGAGGGTATAGCGGCCGAGACCGTAGGCGGCGTGAAAGGTATCACGGTGGATCTTTTGGATGCCGCTCTCCAGCATTGCGCCGAATACCTCCCCCGAGGGAATGAGAAGCTCTGCCTGAATGTCCTCTGCGGCCTTTTTATAGGCGGCTTTGACATCGCGGAGCATCTCCGTGTAATGGCTGTATCCCATAAGTTTTGTGAGCTTATCGCTCCCTTCCTCATAGGCCCAGGTCTGATGAATGACGATTTTGGCCTTGGGGCAAAGCTTTTTCACATAAGACATTACCCCGTCCAAATAAGGCTGATAGCTTTCATAGCGGTTGGATTGCTTGCTTGCCTGCTGCAGGGTGATCACATCCCAGTTGCGATTGAGAAGGGCTTCCTTCAGGGAAACGAAAAAGCCGGTGCTCACTCCGTTCATTTCCAGAGCATAGGCTCGCTCCTCGCTGAGCATATTGCGATAATGCCTTGACAGGGGGCAACCGCCGATGTAGAGATTGAAGGTGGTAAGATTGACACCGCCTGCCTTGGCAATGCGATGCAAATAGCGCTGTGCATCACAGGAAAAGCTGTTTCCGATGGATAAAAGATTCATTTTTGCCTCCTCCGTGCAAGGGTTAAAGTTTTATGTAAGCCATTATAGCACACTCTCTTTGGGATTTCAAGAAAAACCCCGCCGAATCGTTGTTGTTCTTATCGGAGAATTTGTAATCATACCTGTTTTGGTTAAGAACCGGCATCGCATTTGTATGCACAAATTCAGTTGGGCAGTAGCCCAAACCCACAGAGCAACAGAAAAGAGAAGATTCGTATATGAACGAGTCTTCTCTTTCTTTTTGTCTGTTAAGTGATATGCTGACGAAAGTCAGCGTGATATTTTCTTTTGAAAAAAACTCGCCTGTGGCGAGATATTTCCAAAAGAAAGTGATATGGAAGCCTTGCGGCTTCCGTGATATTCTATTCGCTCATAAACTTGCGAAGCAAATATCACTCGGCGTAAGCCGAATAACACTGCGTAGCAATAGAACTCGCCGTAGGCGAATAGAACTGGCGTGATACTCCGCTTGGAGTATCACGCCAACAGCGAACCGTTTTTTTTACTCAATCTTTTTTTAAATGTAAGATCGAATTGACAGAAAAGGAGCATAAATCCTTGATTTTTTGAATAAAAAGAAATAGAATAAGAAGGGATGCAACCATCGGTTGCGAAAAGTTCAAGGACAACTTGCTTGATAAACAAAAGGGAATTTGATACCATAGACCTATCACCTATAAAGGAGAATTTGTATGACGATCGGTGAAAAAATCATAAAGCTCAGAAACAGAATCGGTTATTCTCAGGAGCAGCTTGCGGAAAAAATATCCGTTTCCCGTCAGGCCGTTTCCAAGTGGGAAATGGATCAGGCCGTTCCTCAGATCGATAAGGTTCTTTTACTTTGTAAGCTGTTTTCCGTTTCCTGTGATCAGCTTCTTCTCTCCGAGATCGATATTGAAAAGCCCAAGGGAGAGAATCAAGGAAAAAATAAATATTTCGGGACCGACGGCTTCCGCGGAGAGGCCAATCAGACCCTTACCTCGATGCACGCCTATCGGGTAGGCCGCTTTTTGGGCTGGTATTACGGCACGGCAAAATCGGGCTGTACCAAATCGGGCTATCGCCCCCGCATTGTCATCGGTAAGGATACCCGCCGCTCCAGCTATATGCTGGAGTATTCCATCGTAGCGGGCATTACCGCCTCGGGTGCCGATGCCTATATGCTCCACGTTACCACCACCCCCAGCGTATCATACGTCACCCGTCAGGAGGAGTTTGACTGCGGTATTATGATCACCGCCTCCCATAACCCCTATTATGACAACGGCATAAAGATCATCAATCGCTACGGCGAAAAGCTGGATGATGAAACCACCCGCCTGATCGAAGCCTATCTGGATGGGGATCTTGAGACCCTCGGCGTGGCAGGGGAGGATCTTCCCTTGGCCAAGAAGGAAAAGATCGGCTGCATTGTGGACCATGTGGCGGGCCGAAATCGCTATGTGGGCTATCTCATCTCCATTGCCTCCCATTCCTATAAGAATCTGCGGATCGGAATCGATGCGGCAAACGGTGCCTCTTGGAACATTGCCAAGGCCGTTTTCGGTGCCCTGGGGGCACAGATGTATGTTATCGGTGACGAGCCCGATGGCTTGAATGTCAATGAAAATTGCGGCTCCACCCATATGGAGCGCCTGTCTCAGCTGGTGCGGGACAATCACTTGGATCTGGGCTTTGCCTTCGACGGCGATGCCGACCGCTGCCTTGCGGTGGATGAAAACGGAAATCTTGTGGACGGCGATGCCATCCTGTATATTTTGGCCAAGCGCCTGAAAAACCGCGGAATGCTCAATTCCAATACCCTGGTTGCCACCGTGATGTCCAACAGCGGCTTTGTGGCAAGTCTTGAGAAGATCGGGATCCAATGTAAGCAAACCTCCGTGGGAGATCGCTATGTGTACGAGTGTATGCAGGCCAACGATTTCGCCTTGGGCGGAGAGCAGTCGGGTCATATTATTTTGAAGAAATACGCCACTACGGGAGACGGCCTTCTGACCGCCATTATGATTGCGGAAGAGGTGTGTGATAGCAAAACCACCCTGTCCGGGCTTGCCGAGCCCGTTATGCTTTACCCTCAGTATCTGAAAAATTTGCGGGTGAAGGATAAGGAAGCGGCCGCCCGTGATGCAGGTGTCCAAAAGGCCGTTCGTGCCGTGGAGGAGAAGCTTGCCGGTAAGGGCAGAGTGATGCTCCGTCCCAGCGGTACCGAGCCTGTGATCCGCATTATGGTGGAAAGCGAAAGCGAAGAAAACTGCCGCCTGTTTGCTGATTCCATCGCCGAGGCTATGAAGGAAGGGGGGCATTGCATTTGAGCCTTTCCGTCAAAACCGAAGCCCTGTTTCATTGCCAAACGCCCTATCTTGTGCCCTTGTTTGAAAAGCATACCTACCCTTGGGAAATGCTCCCCGAGATCAAATCGTATATCGCATCTCTCTTGGAACAAGGAATTGAGGGCTATACTCTCCTTTCTGAGGGGATCCTCTGCGGGGCGGGAGTCCGCATTCATCCCTTGGCCACCATCATTCCTCCCGCCATCATCGGAGCGGGCACCGAGATCCGCCCCGGAGCCTATCTCAGAGGAAATGTGATCACAGGGGAAAACTGTGTCATCGGCAATTCCTCGGAATTGAAAAACTGCATCCTTCTCGATCGGGTTCAGGTTCCCCACTATAATTATGTGGGCGATTCCATTCTCGGCAACCGTGCCCATATGGGAGCAGGCTCCATCTGCTCCAACTTAAAGTCCGACGGCAAGGCCGTTGTGATCCACGCCGATAAGGACTACGAAACAGGCCTGCGCAAGATCGGCGGTATCTTGGCCGACGGAGCCGATATCGGCTGCGGCTGTGTCCTCAACCCCGGCACCGTCATCGGCAACAATACCTCCGTCTATCCCCTCACAAGCCTGCGAGGCGCCTACCCCGCCGACTCCATCGTCAAGGACCCCAAAACCGTCGTCAAACGCCTCCCCGAATAAATCCAAACCAAAAAAGACCCGATTGGGTCTTTTTTGGTTGATATTTCCTCTACCCAAAACGGGTAGAGGAAATATGATGTCCCGTGTATTTATTGCCTGCGTATTTGTGATTCAGGTAGTGATATTTCTTGTTCTGCAAGGTGTTCATGGTGAAAAGTTGACATTTGCTTTTTGAGAGTTTTTTGAGAAATACAAAATTTCTAATGCGTTCTAATTATTTTTAAGCCCTCTCCTGACCTCTCGTGCCCACTGTTTCCGTGTACTCCGAGCGTGGAAGCGGGATAAACTGTGGTCAAAAAGATACTCCCCGAATACGGTATCTGCCGTACTCGAGGAGTTTTTTGTCTTATTCTTCTTTGGCCTTGTTCAAATTCCACGTAGCAAGAAAGTCGGGGTTCACTACAACCTCGCCTGTGGAGCGTAGCTTGTATTCGCCTTGACGTGCTCTTTTTGTGGAGCTTAGATCGGGAGGTAAAGTGAAATCCGTTCCATCTTTTTGTTTCACGCGGATGATGGTTTCGTTCGCTTCCGTTACCGTTCCGTAAAACTGCTTTTGTCCGATATATTCATTGTCATGTGTGTAATATGTAATACCGACCAAAAGGACTTTGCCGATCAACTCATCAAAGGTTATTTCTTTTTCGG
>JAZQMO010000056.1:0-58859 GCA_045543495.1 Eubacteriales bacterium
AGCGCTTGGGTTCAGATCGGCTCTGATTGGTATTACCTGAATGCCGAGGGCTTCCGAGTAGAAAACACCACCGTGAACATCGGCGGCGTGGACTACAGCTTTAACGAAAACGGCATTTGGATCGCATAAGACAAAAAAGGCACTCCTTCGGGAGTGCCTTTTTAAATGATAAGTGATGGGTGATAAGTGATAAATTGAGGTAGGCTTTCCTTTTCGGAAAGCCTATTTGTTTTAACCCCTACTTTCTTTGAAAAGAAAGTAGGCAAAGAAACTTTTTGGGTGTTAAAAGAAAAAGAGAGCCTTTTGTCTTGCTTCAGCTGCTTCTTTTCAATCCCCCCGTATTTTCTTTGAAAAGAAAGGTGGCCAAAAAACTTTTAGCTGTTAAAAGAAAAGGGGCAAGGGGGGGAGAGAAAAATCTTCTGCAGATCCTCTTGCCTTCTTCCTATGTAGGCTTTTCGGTCAGAAGGGGGCGGTGAAGGGGATATAGTCGCTGCCCTCCTCGGGCAGGTGTACCGAAAGGAGAGAGGCGGGGCGGAGGACGGCTTTTCCGTACTTTTCCCGCAGGGCATCTCCCACTCGGTCAAGCTTTTCGCCCCTTAATTCGGCTTTATCGGTGAAAATGGAAAGCTGAGTGCCTCCCTCGGCCCGTTCCAGATCAATGGCCCGCACCGTAAGGGAGCGCAGAGGCTCCCGAAACAGGTACCGCTCCCGAAAGAGGGCGAAGGCCGCACGGGCCAAGGTCATGGTGCAATCGGTGGGAGTATCCAGACGGGTCTGAAGGGATTGGGTAAAAAAGCGGCAGTCCTTGCAGACCACCGCCACCCCACGTGCCAAGCGCCTGTGAAAGCGAAGCTTTTCCCCCACATCCTGAAACAGGGCGAGCATCAGGGTCCAGACCTCCCCGTTGGTGGTGAGATCACGGGGGGTGGTCAGCCCGTGGCCAATGCTTTTCAGGGGCGGCTCGGTGCCGCTTAACAGAACGGGGCTTCCATCCAGCCCGGCGGCGCAGCGCTTCAGCATTTCGCCGTTTTTGCCAAACTGCATGTTCAAAAAGAGATCGTTTGCCGTGGCAAGGCTCCCAATGGTGTGGATCCCGAAGCGGTGAAGGATGGCGGCACTTTTGGGCCCCACCCACAGCATATCCTCCACAGGTAAGGGCCACACCTTTTCCTGAAAGGAATCGGAGGGAATGTGGGTGAGGGCATCGGGCTTTTTCATATCACTGCCCAATTTGGCAAAGACCTTGTTGAAGGAAACGCCGATGGATATGGTCAGTCCCAATTCCCGCTTGATCCGCTCCCGCAGGGCTTCTCCGATGCTTTTGCCGTCTCCGAAGGCAAAGCGGCTTGCGGTGACATCCAGCCAACATTCATCCATTCCGAAGGGCTCCACCAGATCCGTGTATTCGCAGTATATGGCACGGGCGAGGCGGGAGTATTTCACATAGCGCTCGAAATGCGCCCCCACCAAAATGATCTCGGGGCATTTCGCCTGCGCCTGCCAAACGGTATCCCCCGTTTTCACCCCGCACCGCTTTGCCTCCTCGCTTTTGGCCAACACGATGCCGTGGCGCATTTCCTGATCCCCGCACACCGCCACGGGCTTTCCCGAAAGGGAGGAATCGTAAAGCCGCTCCACCGAGGCGTAAAAATTATTCATATCGCAATGCAAAATGCTCCGTTCCATTCTCTCCCCCTTGACAAACTCCGTGCGTGTGTGTATAATAAACACGAACGATATTTCGTAATATAGAATACACGAAAAATCGTACGTTGTCAATGGTAAAATTATGAAATTCTGTTCGTTTGGAGGAAGAGATGAATTTTTCGGAAAAGCTGAAAAGAGCGAGAAAGGCCCAAGGCCTTTCCCAAAGCGCCTTGGCCGAGGAGGCAGGGATCAGCCTGAGAACCCTGCAAAATTACGAAATGGGGAAGCGATACCCCGCCAGCATTGAGATCACACTGCGCTTGGCGGGAGCCCTGAAGGTGCCCGTTTCCGATCTGCTTTCTGCGGGAGAGGAGAGCATCATTGCCGCTCCCACTCCGGATGCCAAGACACAGCTGATGGAATTGGTGCAGGCGGTATCGGGTCTGTTTTCGGGCGGTCAGATCGGGGAAGAGGATCGGGATGCGGCCATGGAGGCCATCATTGCCGCTTACTGGGCCGCCAAGAAGGAAAACCGCAAGGTGGACCGGAAAGAAAATCGGGACGAAAATTGAACCGTATTTTGCAGATCAAGGCGCAGTGCGAGGCTTTGGTAGCCCGCTATGGCACCCGCAACCCCTTTGAATTGGCAGACAGCTCGGGAATTCGGGTGGTTTCCTGCCCCGATTTCCAAAATCTGGAGGGAATGTATAAGGTGATCCTGGGGGAGCGGTTCGTGTTTCTCAAGGGGGACTTAAAGCGCAGTAGGGCACGGCAGATCCTGGCCCACGAATTGGGGCACGATGTGCTCCATCGGGAAATGGGGGAGGACAGCATCGTGCAGGATACCTTTTTGGTGGATATGACCTTAAAGCCTGAATTTGAGGCCAATTTATTTGCCGCACAGCTCCTTTTGCCCGATGAGAGCACCCGCACTCTTTTGCAGGAGGGCCTGACCCCTCGCGAGATCGCCTCCCGTATGCGGGTGGATCAGGCGCTGGTGGAATTGAAAATTCGTATTTTAAAGGAAGGGGAGAAAAAATAGTATTTTTTTTCACAGGAGAAGAAAAAACTTTCTTTTCCAAAGGAAAAAGTGCAAAACCCTTGCAAAGAACTATGTTTTGTGGTAAAATTTTTCCATAAACGAAAGGATGAAAGGATAAAAGATCAATATGAAAATTTTGGTTATCAATGCAGGTTCCTCTTCCGTTAAGTATCAGCTGATCGATATGACCACCAATGAACTGATGGCAAAGGGTCTCTGCGAGAGAATCGGCATTCAGGGCGGTGCGTTCAAGCATCAGGTTCCCGGTAAGGATGCCTACAAGATCGAAGTAGAAATGAAGAACCACGGCGAGGCAATCGCTCTTGTGGTAAAGACTCTGACCGATCCTCAGGTCGGCGTGATCGCTTCTTTGAGCGAGATCGGCGCTGTTGGTCACAGAGTGCTCCACGGCGGCGAGAAGTTCTCCGGCTCCGTGGTGGTGAACGAGAAGGTTATCGAGGCCATTGAGGAGTGCTGCGAGCTGGGACCGCTTCACAACCCCCACAACCTGACCGGTATCCGTGCTTGCGAGGAGATCATGCCCGGTATTCCTCAGGTTGCCGTGTTTGACACCGGCTTCCATCAGACCATGCCCGATTACGCTTATATGTACGCTCTTCCCTATGAGTACTATGAAAAGTATAAGATCCGCCGCTACGGCTTCCACGGCACCTCTCACCGCTATGTATCCCTGCGTGCCGCAGAGCTTCTGGGTAAGAAGCCCGAGGAGGTTAACGTTGTAACCTGTCATTTGGGCAACGGCTCCTCCATTGCCGCTGTTCAGAAGGGCAAGTGCCTTGACACCACCATGGGTACCACTCCTCTGGAGGGTATTATCATGGGTACCCGCTGCGGCTCCATTGATCCCGCAATCGTTCCCCTTCTTATGAAGAAGGAAAACCTCTCCGCTGACGAGATCGATACCGTGATGAACAAGAAGTCCGGTATTCTGGGTGTGACCGGCTTTACCTCCGACAACCGTGATGTAGAGCAGGGCTCCAAGGACGGAAACGACCGCTGCAGACTGGTTGAGGATATGCTCTGCCACCAGCTGACCAAGTACGTGGGCGGCTTCACCGCTGCTATGGGCGGCGTAGATGCCATCGTATTCACCGGCGGTATCGGCGAGAACAATACCAGCTACCGTGAAAGAGTTGCCGCAAAGCTTGGCTTTATGGGTGCTGAAATGGATCCCGAAAAGAACGCTGTGGCAAAGCTCGGCAAGGAAATGGACGTTGCCACCGAGAATTCCAAGGTTCGTCTTTTGGTCATCCCCACCAACGAGGAATTGATGATCGCTATGGACACCTTCGAGCTGTGCAAATAAGAGAAACAAAATAAGAGAAACAAAACAAAAATCCCATCGGCCTCGGTCGATGGGATTTTTTGTTTTGCATTGTTTATCGGGCTGCGTATTGAGTGTTCAGTTCCTTTAATAGCTCTGCCACAATTCTTTCGCCGGTGCCTTTTTCATACTGGGTGGCATCTACCTCGTAGCCGCCGTTGTCATAGGCGAAGGAGGCGGGAATGTAGGAAACGTATCCATCCGTATAGCCGCAGAAGAAGGTCATGGCAAAGGGAGACTCGTGCTTCACGGTCATACCCATGGTATCGTGAGGCTCGCCCATGCAGGTGGCAAAGGCAATATCGCCAACGGAGAGAACGGAAAGGCCGACATTTTGTCCGTAGCGCTTTTTCTCCTGACCGGAGGTGATCTCGGGCTTATATTCTGCCACCAGAGTAAACTGCTTGGCTTGAATCTTGCCGCCCTTTACCTCGGTCAGAGAAGAGGCCATAATGGCAAGCGCAGTATCGGCAATGACCTTTCCGTGCTCGGTGAAAAGATCACCGCCGTAGCTTTTTTCCCCTTTGATGCCGCTGACTGCAACGACATTTCCCGAAGCACCCTGATGGTAAGAGAAGAGAACATCGGCCTGGGCTTCCACCTTCTTGCGCAAGGAACCGATCCAGTCTGCGGAAACTCGGGTATCCTTGGAGCCGCCGCAGCCTGTGGGATGGCACTGCCAGTTGCAGAGGATGACATCCTTTTTGGTTTTGCGGTCAAATTTGATGATCTGCATTTCTTCATCTGCCTGCGTCTCGTGACCCACCAGGGCAGGATCCTGATCCTTCAGGTTCTTTCCCAGATAGGAGCCGTCCACGAGGGATACATAGCGGCGAACGTGGTTGATGCCGTCGGTCTTGCCGCGGCCAACAAGAATGGTAGCCTCCTCTAAATCACGGAGCGCCTCGCCCGCCAAGCGGTTTGCGGTGGTGTAGTAAAGATTGGCGTAGCGTTCCATTCCGGGGTAGGTGGATTTCAGCAGTGCGGGGCCGGAGTGGGTGTGGGTAATGTTGAAGAATACGTGGGAAGCGGGAATCCCGTAGCTTTTCTCAATGACTTCCGAGGCTTTTTTCACATAGGTGCTTGAAATGTAAGGCAAGTCAAAGGAAAAGACCAAAATGGCGCTTTCTCCGTCGGAAAGGGCGGTGCAGGTGAGCATCAGGTCATCCAGAATGGTCTTGCTTAAGCGGGTGTCAGCAGAGCTGTATCCGCCCAGACCCGTGCCGTTTGCGGGGTTGATCTCCGCTCTTGCCCAGCCAACAGAGAAGCCCTGAGGGTAGGAAATGGGGGTGCTATCCTCCGTTTCGCCTTCGGTTGCGGTCTCTTCGGCAGATGGCTCTTCGGTTACGGTTTTACCGTTTTCTTCCGTAGCGGTTTCTCCTGTTTTGCTTTCCTCGACGGTAAGGGAGGAGGAGCAAGAAAACAGGGAGAGGAGCATACAGAAAAGAAGAACGAGGGAAAGGGTGCGTTTCATAACAAACTCCTTATCAGCAAGATAATGATAAGATATCATATTTTGATAATCAAAACAACGTTAATTTGTAAACAATTTGTGATTCTGTTTCCTAAAAAATAGGAAAGAGACGGAATAGAGAAAAAATCCCATCGGTCGATGGGATTTTTTGTTTGCATTGTTTATCGGGCTGCGTATTGAGTGTTCAATTCCTTCAAGAGCTCGGCCACGATTTTTTCGCCGGTGCCTCTTGCGTATTGAGAGGTTTCTACCTCGTATCCGCCGTGATCATAGGCAAAATCAGCGGGGATGTATTGAACATAACCGTCGGTATAGCCGCAGAAGAAGGTCATGGCAAAGGGAGAATCGTGCTTCACGGTCATCCCCATGGTATCGTGAGGCTCGCCCACGCAGGTGGCAAAGGCAATATCGCCCACGGAGAGAACGGAAAGGGGGAAGGTATCGCTATAAAGCCTTTTCTCCTGACCGGAAATGATCTCGGGCTTGAACTCAGCTTTGAAGGAGAACTGCTTGGCCTGAATCTTGCCTCCCTTTACCTCGGTCAGAGAAGAGGCCATAATGGCAAGAGCGGTCTTGGCGATCTCTTTGCCGTGCTCAATGTAAAGGTCTCCGCCGAAGCTTCTTTCTCCGGTAATGGGGCTGGTTTGGCCAATGTTGCCTGCGCCGCCCTGATGATAGGAGAAGAGAACATCGCCTTCCTTTTCTACGGTTTCACGAAGGGAGCCGATCCAGTCAGCGGAAATGCGGGTATCCGAGGTGCCGCCGGGGCCTGTGGGATGGCACTGCCAATTGCAGAGGATGACATCCTTTTTGGTCTTGCGGTCAAATTTGATGATCTGCATTTCTTCGTCTGCCTGCGTCTCGTGACCCACCTTGGCGGGATCCTGCCCTGCAGGGAGATTCTTTCCCAGATAGGAGCCGTCCACGAGGGACACATAGCGGCGAACGTGGTTGATGCCTTCGGTCTTGCCGCGGCCTACGAGAATGGTAGCCTCTTCCAGATCACGGAGGGCCTGCCCTGCCAGAAGGTTTGCGGTATCGTAGTATTTCTTGGCGTATTTTGCCATTCCGGGGTAGCCGGTGTTGAGAAGAGCGGGGCCGGAATGGGTATGGGTGATGTTGAAGAACACGTTGTCCTTGGGGATTCCGTAATTCTTTTCGATGATCTCGCACGCCTTGTTCACGATGGTGCCGCTGATGTAGGGCAGATCAAAGGAATATACCAAAATGGCATTTTCCCCGTCGGAAATGGCGGTGCAGGTGAGCATCAGGTCATCTAAAATGGACTGGCTCAAGCGGGTGGTGGCATTGCTGTATCCGCCGAGACCCGTACCGTTTGCAGGGTTGATCTCGGATCTTGCCCAGCCAACAGAAAAGCCTTGGGGGTAGGTGATGGGGGAGGTGTCAACCTCGGGGATGTCCTCGGTGGTTTTTTCGCTTGCTTCGGTCTTGGTCTCTTCTTCCTTGCCGCTTTCGGTGACGGCGATGCCATCCGAGCAGGCGGCAAAGGAGAGAAGCATACAGAGAACAAGCAAAAGGGATACGATTCGTTTCATTTTTGTCTCCTTTATCTTTGAAAAAATCAAATTAAAAACGGTTGGGGTAAAGAGCATTCAGCTCTGACAGAATGGCATCGGCGATCATTTCCGCCGTGCCGGCGGCGTAATTGGTGGATTTGACCTCGTAGCCGCCGTTTGGATAGGCAAAGTCGGCGGGAATGTAGCCATTGGCACCGTTGGTCAATTCGGTGAAGAAGGTGATCCGGTAGGGGGAGTCGGTCTTGACCTTTTTGCCTACCGTATCGTGGGGCTCACCGGGACAGCAGCCGAAGGCAAAATCGCCGCAGCTGACGGCATAAAGGCGGATGGTGGAGCTGAAAAGCTTTTTTTGCTCTCCGGAGAGGATCTCGGGCTTGTATTCGGGGCTGATCACGGCCTGCTTTACTTGAATTTTTCCCGATTGGATGGAGGAAAGATCCTGCAGAACGGAAAGCGCCACCTTGGCGATCTGTTTGCCGTGCTCAAGATAGCTTTCGCCGCCCCATTTGGGAAGATTTGTCAAGCGGCTGGATTGGCCGATGTTTCCCGCAGAGCCCTGATGGTAGGAAAAGAGCACATCGGCTTCCTTTTCCACGGTGGCACGGAGAGAACCGATCCAGTCAGCGGAAACTCGGGTGTCCGATTCACCGCCGGGGCCTGTGGGATGGCACTGCCAGTTGCAAAGGACCACGTCCTTTTTCGTTTCCCGATCAAATTTGATGATCTGAAGGGTGGGATCGGCCTCGGATTCGTGGGCGTAGGTTTCGGGATCAAAGGGGGCTCCTACCTCGCCGCCCGCCCAAGTGCCCGTGGCCTTGAAAACATATCTGCGAACAAAATTCAGATTCTCGGTTTCTCCCTTTCCTGCCGAAACGGTGGCATTTTCCAGATCCCGCAGGGCATCTCCTGCCGCCTTCACGGCGGAAAGATAGAACAGTCTGGTGTAGCGGGAGCCGTTTGCAAAGTCGGAGGAGTTCAGGACGGGAGCCGAGTGGGTATGGGTGGCGTTAAAGAGAATGTGATCCTTGGGAACGCCGTGGGCCTTTTGGATCTGCTCGGCGGCGGTGCCCGCAATGCCTCCTCCGATTCCCGTAAGATCGCAGGAAAAGAGGAGAAGCACATTTTCCCCGTCACAAAGGGCGGTGCAGGTGAGCATCAGATCATCCAGAATGGTGTTGCTCAAGCGGGAGCCGGGATTTCCGTAGCCTCCGAGACCCGTACCCTTTTCGGGAGAAATGATCTCTCGTGCCCAGCCAACGGAAAAGCCTTGGGGGCAAACGATGGGGGAGGTGTCTGCCTCGGGGATCTCCTCGGTGGTTTTTTCGCTTGCTTCGGTCTTGGTCTCTTCTTTTTTGCCGCTTTCGGTGACGGCGATGCCATCCGAGCAGGCGGCCAAGGAAAGAAGCATACAAAACACAACAAGAAGGGATAAAAATCGTTTCATATTCATTCTCCTATGCGGAAAATAGGGGGATCTGCCGTTTTTTCAGGAAAGAGAAATGAGAAGCGCTACTGTGCGGCGTGCATTTCGCCAAGATTTTTCAAAAGCTCTGCCACAATGGCCTCGCCCGTTCCGGGGGCGTAATTGGTGGATTCCACCTCATACCCCTTATTGGGATAAGCGAAGGCAGAGGGAATATAGCCGTTGTCCCCATTGGTATAGCCGCAGAAGAAGGTGGCCTTATAGGGGGAGGAATCCTTCACGGTGACACCCATGGTATCGTGAGGCTCGCCGGTGCAGAGCGCAAAGGCGATCTCGCCCATGGTGATGGCGCCCAGATCGATCTGAGAGCTGTAGAGCTTCTGCTGCTTGCCCGAAAGGATCTCTTCTTTATATTCGGCAGTCAGAACAAATCTTCTTGCCTGAATCTTGCCTGTCTGAACGGGGGTGAGATTTTGCATCACGGAAAGCGCCACCTTGGCGATCTCCTTTCCGTGCTCAACATAGAGGCTCCCGCCCCAGCTTTTATCCCCTTGGATCTTGCCGCCCTGCGCAAGGTTTCCTGCGGCGCCCTGATGGAAGGAGAAGAGGACATCGGCCTCCTGTTCCACGCTGTCACGAAGAGAGCCGATCCAGTCGGCCGAAACCTCATAGTTTTTTTCCCCGCCGGGGCCTGTAGGATGGCATTGCCAATTGCAAAGGATCACATCCTTCTTGGTGGCTCGGTCAAATTTGATGATCTGAAGCTCGGTATCGGGCTTGGATTCGTGGGCTACCTTGGTGGGATCCTGACCGTAGGACACGTTTTTGCTTACGGGGGAGCCGTCAATGAGGGAAATGTAGCGGCGCACGTAGTTTAATTCCACGGTGTTGCCCGTGCCGTAGAGGGCACTCGCCTCCTCCAGATCCCGCAGGGCATCCCCTGCGGTCTTGACCACGGCGGCGTAGTAAAGGGGAAGGTATTTTTTTGCACCTGCAAAGTTGGAGGTGGAAAATCCGGGGGCAGAATGGGTATGGGTAGCGTTGAACATAATGTTTTCTGCGGGAATGCCGTAGGCTTGATTCAGCTGCTTTTTCGCAACCTCGGCAATGCCGCCGCCCATTTTGGTCAGGTCGGTGGAGTAAAGGAGAACCACGTTTTCCCCGTCACAGATGGCGGTGCAGGTGAGCTTTAAGTCATCCAGTACGCTTTTGCTCACACGGTCGGTGCCTCCGTAGCCGGCAAGACCCGTGCCGCTCGGCGGGGTCACGATCTCTCGTCCGAAGCCAACAGAAAAGCCCTCGGGGTAGACGATGGGGGTGTTATCCACCGTTTCGTTTTTTGTTTCACTTGTTTCTTCGGTGGCAGAAAGGGGAGCCTCCGTGGTTTTTGTTTCTCCCGCTTTGCCGAGACTGCTTTGGCAAGAGGCGAAGGAGAGAAGCATACTGATAACAAGAAGAAGGGAAAGGATCTTTTTCATAAAAACCTCCGATTTTTCTTTGCTATATATGATTATTATATCATTTTTTATAAAAGTTGAAAAGAGATAAAATTCACAAAGATACAAGGGGAAATGAGAATTTTTGCACAAAGCGTGAGCGCTTTTTTTATCAAAGATCATCTCCCGCCCGAAAAACGCTCATTTGCCGCTTGCGGGGAGGAAAAAGGGGCAGGGAGCCGAGAGGGAAAACGGCAGCGCTTGTTCCTTTTGCGGATAAAAAAATCGGGAGGGTTTCCCCTCCCGAAATTGGGCTTATCGCAATGTGATTTGGTACATGAAGGCGAGCTTCTTGAGGATCTTCTGAACGAATTTGTCGATCTCATCCGATTCGAATTCGTGATCCGTGGGGGTGAACACCAGATTGAAGGCCATACTCTTTTTGCCCTGCCCGATGGCCTCGGAGCGGTATACATCAAAGAGAGAAACCTCGGTCAGATACTTGCAGGAGGAGCGGATGGCTTCGGTGATCTCACCGCAGGTCAGCGCCTCGTCTGCTACCAGCGCAAGGTCACGCTTTTCGGCGCTGAACTTGGAAATGGGGGTGTAGCGAAGCTTGGCGGAAAGGCTTGCCTTCAAGCCCTCGTAATCCATTTCAATGAGGAATACGGGCTTTTCAATGGCCATTTCCTCGCAGATCTCATAGGACAGGCGACCCATCATACCCACCTCCTTGCCGCCGCAGAGGATGCGGGCGGTCATACCGGGGTGGAGCCAAGGGCAGCTTGCCTTCTCATAGGTGAAGGTCGTGCCGAAGGCCTTGGCAATGGCTTCGGGAGCGCTCTTTGCGGTAAAGAAGGTCTCCTTGTCACCGAAGGCGGTGATGCAGAGGGTGTCCCGTTCCTCGGGGTACTCGGTCAGGGGGAGGGACTTGGGACGGAAGATGCGAGCCAATTCAAAGAAGCGGCCCTCGGTATTGCCACGGCGCAGGTTTCTCACGGCGCAGTTGATCATGGAGGGGGTGAGAATGGTGCGCATCAGGGACAGATCCTCGGTGAGAGGATTCATCAATCGGATGGCCTGACGCTGCGGAGCATCCTCGGGAAGACGGATCAGATCCAGATCACGGGGAGAGAAGAAGGAGTAGAAAATGGATTCTGAGAAGCCCTGCTGACACAGGGTCTTTTTCAGCTTCAGATTCATTTTCTGCTCTTCGGTTCTGCCGCCTGCGGTAACACGGGCAAGATCCAGAAAGCGGGGAACGAGATGATCATATCCCCAAAGGCGAACGATCTCCTCGGCAATGTCGGCGGGGCTATCGTCAATATCGTCACGGTAGGGGGGCACCTGAACGGTCAGGGCATCGCCCTCGATGACAGGGGCAAAGGAGAGGGACTCTAAATGATAGAGCACCATATCACGGGGAACCTCGACCCCCAAGATCTCATTGATCTTCTTTAAGGATACGGTCAGGGGACGGGAAGCGATCTCGGGCCCTGCTGCTACCTCGCAGTGATAGGAGGTGATGCTTCCTGCGCCCAATTCCTCCATCAGGTGGAGGGCTCTCTTCATCCCCATCACGGTGGCGTATTCATCCACGCCCTTTTCGTATCTTGCACCGGAATCGGAGGACTGACCGAGACTGCGGCCTGTTTTACGGATGCTGTCACGGGCAAATTTTGCCGATTCAAAGAGGACCTGGGTGGTGCTGTCTTTAATTTCGGAGTTGAGACCGCCCATAATGCCTGCCAGCGCTACGGGGCGGGTCTTATCACAGATCACAAGGTTTTCGCTTGTGAGAGAAAATTCCTTCTCATCCAAGGTAACGATCTTTTCGCCCTCCTTGGCACGGCGCACGATGATGGCATTGTCCGCAAGGTCTCTGCGGTCAAAGGCGTGCATGGGCTGACCGAATTCCTTTAATACATAGTTGGTGATATCCACCACGTTGCTGATGGCGCCGATGCCCACCAGAGCAAGTCTTCTCTGCATCCAAAGGGGGCTGGGAGCGATCTTGACATCATCCACGGCGTGGCCGATGTAGCGGGGGCAAAGATCGCTTGCCTCCACGGTAATGGAAAAGTCCACCGTCTTGCCGTTTTCGGTGTAGGAAAGATCGGGCAGACAAAAGGGCTTTTTCAAAACGGCGGCCACCTCTCTTGCCATACCGATCATACTCTGACAGTCGGGACGGTTGGCGGTGATGGCAATGTCAAAAATCACCTCATCCAGTCCCACCAGAGGCTTGATATCTGCGCCGAGGGGAGCATCGTCAGGCAATTCCAAAAGGCCCAAGTATCCTGCACCGGGGTACAGTTCCTCCGTCAGCCCCAGCTCAATGCCCGAGCAGAGCATACCGCAGGATTCCTGCCCGCGGAGCTTGCCTGCCTTAATGGTCATCACGCCTTCCACGGTGACGTGATCCTTGGCGGTGGCGTACACGGTAGCGCCCACCAGAGCCGCAGGGAATTTTTTACCGACTCTCACATTGTCTGCACCGCAGCAGATCTGAAACGTGCCTTTTTCGCCGCAGTTGACACGGCAAACGCTGATGTGGGTGTCGGGAATGAGCTCACACTCCTCCACAAGACCGACCACAACGCCGGAAATGTCCTTCCCAAGCTCCTTGACCTCTTCTACCTCGAAGCCTGCGGAGAACAGCTTTTCCTCCAATTCCTTGGGGGAAACGTCAATGTCTACATATTCTTTCAACCAACTCAAGGGTGCCAGCATATTCGTTTCCTCCTTTCTTAATCTCTGAACTGACCTGCAAATCGGGTATCCGATTCAAACAGGGTCTTAATGTTGTTGATCCCGTATTTGAGCATGGCAATTCGCTCCACACCCATACCGAAGGCAAAGCCCGTGTATTCCTCGGGGTCAATGCCGCAGTTTTCCAATACGTGGCGGTTGACCATGCCTGCGCCAAGCACCTCGATCCAGCCGGTGCCCTTGCAAAGCTTGCAGCCCTTACCGCCGCACTCAAAGCAGGAGACATCCACCTCAACGCTGGGCTCGGTGAAAGGGAAATAGGAGGGGCGAAGACGGGTCTTAACGCCCTTGCCGAAGATCTTTTCGCTGAACAGATCCAGCATACCCTGCAGGTCGCAAAGGGAAATGCCCTTGTCCACCACAAGACCCTCCATCTGAGAGAACATGGGAGAGTGGGTGGCATCGTCATCGGAGCGGAATACCTTACCGGGGGAGAGGATCTTAATGGGGGGACGGCTCTTTTCCATTACGTGGATCTGACCTGCGCTGGTCTGGGTGCGCAGAAGGAAGCCGGGAGAGAGATAGAAGGTGTCCTGCATATCTCTTGCGGGGTGATCTTCGGGGGTGTTCAGAGCGGTGAAGTTATAATAATCCGTTTCAATTTCACTGCCCTCAAAGATCTCAAAGCCCATACCGCAGAAAATATCAATGAGTTCATTCTGCACCAAGGTATTGGGGTGGAGAGAGCCCACCTTTCTTTCCTCGCAAGGCTCGGTAACGTCCACCGCCTCGGCGGCGCACTTTCTTTCCAGTTCCAGTGCGTGGATCTTGCGGTCGGTCTCCTCAAAGAGGGCCAGAGCCCATTCCTTGACCTCATTGATGGTTTTGCCCACAGCGGGACGGTCCTCCTTGGGAACATCCTTCAGGCCCTTCATCAAAAGGGAGATCTTGCCTTCCTTGTTATCCAGAAAGGTCTTGCGGAATTCATACAGTGCTTTGGAGGAATCAAAGGTGCCGATTCCTGCTTCAATTTCACTGCGAATGGCTTGTAATTTTTCCTGCATCTTACTAATCCTTTCAAAAAAATAAGCTCCCGCCACAGTTCAGGACGGGAGCCAATCTCACGCGATACCACCTGAATTTCCGATCTCTTGGGGAATCGGCAACTCGATGTGCCTGTAACGGGGCGACCGCAGCGGGCTACTGAATTCCCCCGCCGTGCTCCAAAGCGAAACGCACTTTTTTTCCTGCCCGAACCGCTTTCAGCCGACGACGGTTCTTCTCTGGGGAGCAGTTTGAAAAAAAGGCACTCTTTTTCAACGCATTTACCTACTTATTTTATTACGGATTTTCCTTTTTGTCAAGAGGGAGACGGGAAAGAAGCGCCAGCCAATCCTCGGCGATGGCTTCTGCCCGAAAACGGGAGGCGTGCTCCCTTGCCCCGCGGGACAGGCGGGAAAGGAGGGCATCGTCCGTCAGGAGGGAGAGAAGGGCCTTGACAAAGGCATCCGTATCGTCCATGGGAACCAAAAGGCCCGTTTTTTCATTCAGGATCTCCTCCTTGGCCGCTTCCCCGAAATCAAAGGAAACGGTGGGCACACCGCAGGCGGCGGCCTCCAAAACGGAAATGGAAAAGCCCTCAAAGCGGCTTGTATTCACTCCGATCCGGCTTTTTTTCCAGATCTCGAAGGGGGTGGAGGTGTGGCCCATCAAGTGAAATCTTTCATCCTTGCCAATGGCCCTTTGCAGGGCCTCCTCCTCGGGGCCCGTGCCCCAAAATTCCACCCGAACAGCCTTCTCGGGGAGAAGATCCATTGCTTTTTGCAACAGAGATACGGCAAGGGGAAGCCTTTTTTCCTCGGAAAAGCGGGCAATGACCGAAACGGTCCTTTGCTCTGCGGCATCCCCCGCATCCTCGGGAAATTCCGAAAGGGGATTGTAAAGGAAAAAGGAGGGGGCAAAGCCCGCCCTTTCAGCGGCTCTGCAAATGCCCTCGCTGAGCCAGACAAAGCCGATCTTGCCGTTGTATTTTTTCAGGGCCCTGCGATTTTCCCGATGGGAAAAGGTGGCGTCAAAGGAGGTATGCACGTGGTACAGGGTGCGGGAAAGATACGCCTTGGGAACGGCCGCCAAAAGAAGATAGTGGGTGACCACGATGCAGTCGGGCGCCTCCCGTTCCAGATAGGAGCGGGCCGCCCGCAGATCCTCCTTGTAGCGGCGGGTCTGATTTCGGCGCTCCCGCAGAAGGGAGGGGACTGCCCTGATGCCTTCTTTTTTGGTGCGGCAAAGCATTTGGCCGCCCGAAAGAAAGCGCCAAGGGGCGTCCTTTCGCAAAACGGTATTGAAGGGGGAGGGGGGCAAAGGGTAATCACAGCCTCGCAGAAAGAGGTTTTTAATCAAAAGCCCCTTTTCCCGCAGGGCGGGCTGAAGGGCCTCGTTCACACGGGCAATCCCGCCCAGCCAACCGTCCTCCAAGGAAAAGAAAACGATTTTTTTCATCTGCTTTGGATCCTTCTCATAAGACTTGCAAGGCGGGGGGAGAAAAAGCGAAGATACAGGCCCTTGACCCCGCTTTTCAGGAGGTAGGGATTTTGTCTCCATTTTGGAAAATGCTCCGCCAAAAAGGCAAGGCTTTCCCTCACCGCATCCAAAAAGCGGGGCGTTTCAAAGGCGGCGGCCCGCTTTAAGAAGGTGGCCAAAAGATAGCGGGTGGCGGCAAATTCCAATTCCTTTTCCCACAAGGGAAGAAGCTCTCTTTCCTTGAAAAAGGCAAGAATGGTCTTGAAATTATCCAAATAATGGAACAGGCGCTCATCCGCCGAGGCGGTGACGCTTCCCTCTCTTTGCACATAGCGGATGCAAGGGAGTTCCACGGCGGCAATGCGGCGGATATAAGGGAACAGGCGGTGGGAAAATTCCACATCCTCAAACCAAAAGCCCTTTTTGAAGAGAACGCCGCTCATTTCCAGCAGCTCTCTGCGGTAAAGCTTATTCCAAACGGCGGGATAGAAGCGGGTAAAGACCTTTTTTAAGGCCTCGCCCTCTGCCAAGGGAGGGACACCGGGGGAAACAAGGGTCTCTCTGCCGTCGGGCCATACATAGGAAATGGGGCAAACGGCAACATCCGCCTTCGTTTCCTCACATCGCTCATACAGGGACTCCAAAAGATCCGGATCCATATAGTCATCCCCATCCAAAAAGGCCACGTATTTTCCCGTGCACCGCTCAAGGCCGAAGTTTCGGGCATCGGAAAGGCCGCCGTTTTCCTTCTTCAGAATACGGATCTTTTCGGGGTACTGGGTGTGAAAGCGCTCCAGGATCATATCGCTGGTGTCGGGGGAACCGTCATTGACACAGAGGATCTCGATCTCCTCAAGGCTCTGACGGCAAAGGGAGTTGAGGCATTTTTCCAAATAAGGGGCCACATTATAAATGGGAACGATGACGCTGACCTTGATTTCGCTCATATCTTATCCTTTCAGCCGTGCCAAAAATCTTACGGCAAGATCCCATCCGTTTCCCGTGGAATATGCCACGGCACGGAAAAAGAGGGAGGATTTTTTCAGGTAGGGATTGTTTCGCCATTGGGGGAATTTTTCCTTGACTGCCCCCCGAACAAGATCCATCAGCGCCCCCCTTTCCCGAAAGGGAACAAAGCGCAGGGCAGCGGAGCGGAACAGGTGCTCCAAATACAAATACTCGATTTCCTTTTCGTATTCCGTCAGTTTTCCGGAGGCCTCATAGGCCCGATACACCCGATCCAGCACCTTGAAGATATCCAAAAACTTTTTGTTGAAGGCGCTTTGGTTCATAATGGAGCCCTCTCGCTGAACGTAGAAATAGACGCTCTCCTCCAAAAAGCCCACTTTTTTTGCGGCAAGAAGCGCCCGAGGGGTCATTTCCAGATCCTCGTAATAGATCCCTTTCACAAAGCGGATCTCTTCCAAAAGGCTTCTGCGGTAAAGGCGCATCCAGGCCATGGGCGCAGACAGAAGCGCTTCCCGTCGGAGGTCGGAGGACAGGCCCTTGCGAGCCTTTACGGGAACGGTTCTGCCCGATTCGTAGTAGTAGGAAAAATCCGTCAGAAGAAGATCAAGCCCCTCCTTCTCCATTTTGCTTACCGCAAGGAGGGCAAAATCCTCCCGCAGGAAATCGTCACTGTCCACAAAGGCGACATACTCCCCCCTTGCCCGTTCAAGACCAAAGTTGCGGGCGTCGGAAAGGCCGCCGTTTTCCTTGTGCAAAACGGTGATCAGGTGGGGGTAGCGCTTTGCGTAATCCTCCAAGATCTCGGGAGAGGAATCGGTGGCGCCGTCGTTGACGCAAAGGATCTCAAGATCGCAGCCCGATTGGGCTACAAGAGAGTCCAGACAGCGGGGGAGAAACTGTTCCACGTTGTAAACGGGAACCACAAAGGATAAGGTAGGCATAGTGACCTCATTTTCGTTTCAACAGATGTTTGACCCGTCCCAAAAGAGAGGGAAGGTGGGGGGAGCGAAGATTGAGAAGCAAAAACAGCCCTGCGGATAGAAAAAGGGTGATCCCAAAGGAGAGGAGCAGGCGCCAAAGGGGATTTTCCACAGGGAGAAGAAGGGTGGCAAAAAGACAGGCAAGGCAGATCCCTGCGGCAACGAGGGCCTGATACAGAAAGCTCTTGAAAAAGCGAAGGGGGGAGGCAGAAAACACCTGACGGTACAGAATGACGGGCTTGGCAAACAGGGGAACCAAGGTAGATACAAGGGTTCCTATGAAGATGCCCGCAAGACCGAGGCGGAGCCCCAAAACGATGCTGATCAAAAGGTTTACCCCCGCCTGCACCAAAGGAACCCATTTATCCTGATCGTAAAGGCCTGCGGCGCTTTTGACCACATCCAAGGGATAGGTCAGGCCGAGCAGGTAGAAATTGGCCACCACCACCAGCGCCACCACGGGGAAGGAGAGCAAAAATTCCTTTCCGTAGGCCAGGGTGATAAAGGGCTGAAAGAGAGTGAGAAAGAAGGCGGAGGAGATGCCGTAGAGGGCGTAGCAGAAAAACTGCATTTCCTCAAAGACCGCCATTCTCTTTTCGGGCTTTTCCAAGGCGATCAGGTTTCCGAAGGAGGCGGTGGTGTTCCCCACGAACAGGTACACGATCCCCGCCACGGTGCTGATGAGGGTGGAATAGTTGCTGTAAAGGCCTACGGTCACAAGATCCACCAAGCGGGAAATGAGAAGGTTATCCGTTCCCGCTACCACCACACCGCCGATCTTGTGAAAGAAGAGGGCCTTGATGTTGACCACGATCTCCTTTTTCTCTTCCTTGGCCAAGGGGGCCACCTTTCCCTTTTGGGTGAGGATGGGAAATCTTCGGTCAAGGTAGGAGTTGATCACAAGGTTTTGCACCAAAACGGAGAGGGTCTGCACCAAAAGGTAGATCAAAAAGCAGTAAGGGTTTTCGTGCAAAAGAACGATGACCCCGATCTGCCCGAGGCACATCACCGCTTCGGTGGCGGTGGTGAAGGGTACCAGGCGATACCCCTCCTGTGCCGCCTGTGCCAAAGTCCTTTTATAGGAAAAGAGGTAATCAATGACCATATTGGCAAGGAAGATCAGATAGATCAGGTAAAAGTGGTCGATCCCCTTGTAGTCCCGAATGAGGCGGGTGAGAAAGGGCATCAGGGAAAGCCCCAAAACCGCCACGGTCAGCGCAATGGCACGGTAGGCCTTTTTGTAAAGGGACATCAGGCTTCGGATCTTTTCCTCATTCCCCTGGGCAATGGGCTGATACAGGCTGAAGGTGATGGCACTGCCGATGCCCAGCTCCGCCAAGGCCAAAAGCCCCAAAACATTGGAAAACAGACCGCTGACGCCGTACAGCTCCGCACTGAGAAAGCGGAGGAATACAATGCGCCCGATCAGCTTTAACAGGCTTGTGAGAAAGCGGTTGGCAAAGCCTGAGAGAATATTGAGAACCGACAGGGCCGAGCGGGAGCGGTTAGCGGTCTTCATCCGTTGCCTCCCGCAGAAGTCCTGCGCTTACAAGAGCGAGAAAATAGGTGGTAAAGAGGGTATCGAACACGTGCCCCGCAAGGTAGGCGGTGGCAAGCAGAGAAAACAGGGACAGAGACCAGATGGCCACGGGCAAAAAGTTCTCCCGTTTCACAAGGCGTTTCAGAGAGAAAAAGGCGCCGATGAGAAGATACAGGAAGAAGGGGGCCACCAAAACCGCAAGGCCCAGGCCGCCGTGGAGATAGTACTGATTGAGATAGTCCCGCTCCGCATAGGGAATGCCCGAGGTAAAGCCGATGCCGAAGAGAAGGTCTGCGCCACGGTCATTTTTTTCACGGATGCGGTGGATCATCTCCAGCTTGAAGGAGCGGGAGTCGCTGTTGAGGTGATTGTCACGGCTCACCACCTCCTGCCAGAAATCGGGATCGTTTTCTACGGGGTAAAGCTCCAAAAACCAAGGATCAATGAAATGATCCCAATGGTGCTGGGCCAAATAATTCTTCAGGCGAAGGGCATCTCCCTCGGTGAGAAATTCGGAGGAGATATCCTCGATCTCGTCCACGCTTTCCGTGGGTCGGTCTGCCGTTTCCTTTTCGGCTTCCCGACGGTTCTGCAGGCGATAGCCGGGGGAAATAAGGAGCAAGGGGATCAGGCACAGGATCACGGCAAGAGACAGGAAAAGGGGAGAGAGCCCTCCCTTTCTTTTTTTCTTGGCGGTGAATCGGTGCAGCAGCACCATGACCCAAACGGCCCCTGCGGCAAGGAAAAAGCCAAAGGCGCCGATCTTGGTGCCCACCGTCACGCTGGAAAGTCCCACGGCAAAGAGAAGGAGGTGGTCATACCACTTGCCCCTTTTTGCGGCATCGCAGGCTACGGGAGCGGTCAGGGCGAAGAGAACGGCACCCACGTCGTTGGCCGCCGAGAAAAAGCCCTTGGCGGTATAGCCCTCAAAGGGGGCGTTGTCGGGAAGGGAGAGCCAGGCAAAATAGGATCCGTCCACCAAAACATTGCCGTCCCGATAGGAGGCAAAGGCAAGGCCCAAAAGGGTGGGGAGAATGATCCCTGCGGAAATGATACCCGCCGCACCCTTGGCCGCAAGGCGAATTTTGGGGGCGGGAAGAGAGAGGGTCAGAGCAGACAAGATCAGGGACAGGGGGCAAAAGTACATCCGAACAAGGTAATACACCTCCCGCACAAGGCTCGGGGAGGAGCCGGGCAACAGGGCCCCGTTGAATTTTGCCGCATTGATCCCGTGGCACAGGGCATAAAGGAGAAACACCAAAATGGCCGCCACGGCACCCCAAAGCCTCTTCCACTTCTTTTCCGAGGCGGCAAAGAAAAGACCCGAAAGAAGCAGAACAGCGCTCCAAAGCAGGAGCAAAAGCTCCTCTGCCGCAAAGCCTGCGATCTGCAGACTGTCACCGAAAAAGGAGCGGTAGATCTCCAAAACGGGAAGCAAAATGACCCCTATGACGAAAAGGGTATGATAAAAGCTTTTTTCTTTTAGTTGGTTCATTGTTTCTTTCCTTTCCAAAGACGGATCAAAAGAAAACGCTCCCTGTAGAACAAGAGGGAAACAAATCGTTCTTTTTTAGTGGCAAGGCGCTTCACCAAAGGATTCTTTTGCCAATGGGGGAAATTCTCCCGCATCAGGGCGTTGGCACGGCAGATGGCATCGGTCTTGCCCGCCTCCCAGTAGACCCAAACGAAATTTCGATACAAATGGAAGAAAAAGAGGTATTCCAATTCCCTTTGGAAGGCTCCGCCGAAATTCTTTTTCAGGGCCGAAAGGGCACGGAGAATATCCAGCTTTTTATCGGACCAAGAAGAGCGCATAATGGAATTTTCCGATTGGTAATAGCGGTGCAGGCTTTTTTTCAGATAATAAATATCCTTTTTTTCAAGCCCTTTTGCTAAGGCGGGAATCAGGGCCAGGTCCTCATAGAGCATTCCTTTTTCAAATTTCAGCCCGTTTTGTTCAAACAGGCTTCTTCGGATCACTTTATTACACGGGGAGGGAAGGGAGAGAACATACTCCTCGGGGGAAAGGTGGCCCCCGTCAGCCTCCAGCGCCGCAAGGGGGGAGGTGGTGCCGTCGGCATACAGATAATGAGAATCAAACAGAATCAGAGAAAGCCCCTTTTCTGTCACAAGCGCCATCACCTCGGAAAGAGCGTGGGGCAGAAGAAGATCGTCTGCATCCAAAAACAGTACGTATTCCCCTCTCGCCTCACGCAGTCCACGGTTGCGGTTTTCTCCCACGCCGCCGTTTTCATAGAAGAGAGGGCGCATCAAAATGCCTTTTTCCTCGGCCTGATGCTTCAATTCCTCCAAGATCTGAGGGGTCTTGTCCTTGGAGCCGTCATCCACGGCAAGGATCTCCCATTCAAAGCGGATATTCTGTTGCTCCAACAGGCTCAAAACGGTGTTTCGGATGGTCTCTTCGGCATTGTAGCAGGGTATGATCACGCTCAGCAGCATTTCGCCCTCCCAAAAAAAGTCTATACACAAATTATTCTACCATATTATTCTGTCTATTTCAAGATGGAAAACTTTTTCCTTGACGGGAGGAAAAAAATGTGATAAGATAATAACGGTTCTCATTAAGAAAGGAGGCCTTTCCATGCAAAAACGGAATACAGAACAGAAAAAGGCGATTTTTTCGTCTCTTTCCGCCCGAAAAGACCACCCCTCTGCCACGAGACTATACGAGGATCTGAAAAAGATCTACCCGAACCTGTCCAAGGCCACGGTGTATCGAGTGCTGAAAAACGCCGCCGATGAAGGAGAGATCCTGCGGATCCACGTGGGCTCGGAGGATCACTTTGACGGCGCCCGAGAGGATCATTGCCATTTGATCTGTACCGAGTGCGATGCCATCTACGATGCGCCCTTTCCCGTGGGATCCTTAGCGGAGCTGGAAAAGGATTCGGGATATGAGATCTCCTCCCGCCATGTGGAATTTTACGGGCTGTGCCCCAAGTGCCGAAGGAAGGCATAAGAAGAAAAAAAGAAGCCTGACGGCCCCTTTTTTGAAAAAGGGGCCGTCGGGCTTTTTGTTGGGCTGCGGAATCAGTATTTGGAAATAAATCTTGCTTTTTGCATAGCGTATACGATGGGTGGGATCAGAACCAGCTGGATCACAATGCCGTAGAGGGAGGAGGAAACGGTGTGGGCCACGATCATTTCCAAATAAAACTCATTGGCGGGATCCACAAGGCTCAGGGCAAATTGGGCCAAGCCCCAAAACAGCCGCCCGAAGAACATGGCGCAGAGCAGGGAGGAGACGATGCCCAAGGGCTTTTTGGGAAGGTAACGGTAAAAGATGCCTGCGGCGGCACCGTAAGCGGCAAGCTCCACCGCCATTCTCACAGCGTTGGGATACAAAACGGGAACCCCCGCCATCAAAAAGCGGAGAAAGGGGGCAACGGCACCTACGATGCCGCCCCACAGAGGGCCTGCCAGAAAGCCGCACAGAAAGACGGGAAAATGCATGGGGGCAAATTGCTTGCCGATCTGAGGAATGGAGCCCGTCAGATAAGGCAGGGTCAGGCACAGAGCCAGACACACCGCCGCATAAACCAAGCTGCGGATCTCCACGGATTTTTTACTTGCCATAAAAGCCTCCCGAATGATAGTAATTCATCATAGCATTTTTTCCCTTTCTTGTCAATGAAGCATCACAAAAGAAAGAGGGGCGCATACACTGAAAAGAGAAACCCTGAGTGAAAGGAGCAAATGATGTCACAAGGTACTCTTTTTGTTACCCTTCGGGCCTCGGATGAGGCCTTTCCCGTGCCCCTTGCTACCGTCAATATACTGGATGCAGAGGGCAAAAGCCTGTATCGGGAACAGGTGCGGGGAGAAAACGGCGGTGTTTCCTCGGATTTTGCCCTTTGGGCACCCGATGAGGCGCTCTCTCTTTCCCCCGACAGTGCCCAGACCCCTTACGCCACCTACGATGCTTTGGTGGAGGCGGAGGGCTTTTATTCCGTGCGGATCAATGGGGTGCAGATCTTTTCCGGTCAGAGAAGTCAGCTTCCCGTGGAAATGATCCCCCGTGGGCAAAGCGTGGATGAGGAATTGGTGTTTGATGTGGGCCCCCACGCGCTCAGAACCTCCCCGCCCCGCCTTCTTGAAGCCCCCGAGGAGGGGGAGCGGGTGCTGAGGAGCGTATTCATTCCCGAGCGGATCACGGTGCATTTGGGTGCCCCCGGGGTCAGCGCACAGAATGTTTCGGTGCCCTTTGCGGATTACATCAAAAACGTGGCCTCCAGCGAGGTGTACCCCACCTGGCCCGAGAGGAGCCTGCGAGCCAACATTCTCTGTCAGATCTCCCTTGCCCTCAACCGCATCTTTACGGAGTGGTACCCCTCCCGTGGGTACAATTTCAACATCACCAATTCCACCTCCTACGATCAGTATTTCGTTTACGGCAGAAATATTTTCGACAGCATTTCCCGCCTTGTGGATGAGATCTTCAATGCGTACATTCGCCGCCCCGGCAGGATCGATCCCTATTTTGCGGAATACTGCAACGGAAGCACGGTCACCTGTGCGGGCCTGTCCCAATGGGGCACCGTGTCCCTTGCCAATTCGGGACTCGGGGTGGAGGAAATCTTGCAGTTTTATTACGGGGATGTGGAAATCGTGGAAACCAATGAGATCCGCAGTATTCCCTCCTCCTATCCCGGCACTCCCTTGCGCCGAGGCTCCTCGGGAGAGGATGTTCGCACCATTCAGCAGCAATTGAATCGGATTCGGGTCAATTACCCCGCCATTCCCGCCATTGAGCGGGTGGACGGCATCTTCGGGACTCAGACCGAGGGGGCGGTGCGGGCCTTTCAGCAGATCTTTGATCTTGCGGTGGACGGCGTGGTGGGAAAAAGAACCTGGTACCGCATTTCCTATATTTACGTGGCGGTGAAAAAGCTTGCGGAATTAAACAGTGAGGGGGAGAGACCCCAATACGATGACAACGCCTTCCCCGGGATCCTGCGCTTTGGAGATACGGGCACGGCGGTGCAGAATCTGCAGTTTTACTTAAAAAGCATTGCCTCCTTCAATCCTTTCTTGCGTGACCTTGCCATTGACGGGCGCTTCGGGCGCTCCACGGAAAACGCCGTGCGGGCCTTTCAGGAGTATTACGGCCTTGCGGTGGACGGGGTGGTGGGAGAGCGCACCTGGGATCGGATCGTTTCGGTGTATCTGGATGTGACGGAAGGGGGAAATCTTGCCATCAAGCCCTATCCCGGTGCCCCCTTGGAGCGGGGAGATGAGGGAGAGGATGTACTGTATTTGCAGATCCTTCTCAATCGGATCCGAAGGATCTTCGTCACCGTTCCTGCTCTGGAGGAGGACGGCGCCTTCGGCTCCTCGACCCGCTCTGCCGTGCGGGAGTTTCAGCGCCTTTTTGGCCTGACCCGTGACGGCGTGGTGGGCCGAGAGACCTGGAACGGGATCAATCGGGTCTTTGGCTCCATTCAGTCGGGATGCTTGGATTCACGGGGCACCCAGCAGGGCAGGACGTTGCGCTACGGCTCGGCGGGGGCGGATGTGAGGGTGCTCCAAAGCCGTCTTATGACCATTCGCACCGCCCTGCGGGCCCTGCCCGCTCTTTCGGTGGACGGGCAGTTTGGCCGAAACACGGAAAACGCCGTGATCACCCTTCAGCGCCTTTTGGGTCTGACTCCCGACGGGGTGGTGGGAAGCCGTACCCGCACCGCCGTTTACACCCTCTTTGAGGCCGTGGAGGCGGGGTGCCTGCCCGTGGCCCTCTCCCGAGCGGCCGAGGCCTTGGCCACCCCCGAGGAGAAGAGGGCGGCCGATCTCTTCCCCGAGAAAGAGTCCCGCAGCCTCTGGCCCGAGGATTGCCCTTGGGCCAAGGAGGATTGGGAAGCCCGATAGAACAAAAGAAAGCAGTCATTTTGACTGCTTTCTTTTGGGTTTTTTGGGGCTTGGGGGCCACTTTTTCAGGATGCGGCCGATGCGGCCGTCCTCCGTCAGAGCGATGGCGCAGACGCTTTCTCGGCGGCGCTGGTCAAAGGGGCCGTGGGTGTGATAGAACAGGAGGGTGCGCCCCGAAAAGGAGTAATCCAGACCGTAAAACCACACCCGATCCCGCTCTCGGCGGCTCTCGGAGATTAGGTGGCGAAAAAAGGCCGCACGAAGCTTTTTCAGATATGCCATAGTCTCCTCACAGGGAATCAGAGGAAGGGAGACGGAAAAGGCCAAGGGCGGGGCATCTCCCAATCTTCCCGTCACCCGAAGGGAGGGCTTTTCTCCCCACGGGCCGACTTTGGGGTCGGCGAGTCGCTCGGGAAAAGGAAAAGAGGGGATCTCTTTTTTTGTTTTTTGCTTTTTCATGGAATTTCACCTCATTTTCAGTGTATGAGGGGAAGAAAACAAACAGAAGGGGAAACCTTTTTTTCTTTTCTGCATAGAATGAGAATAGAAATCTTGAGGATGGAGAGAGGACCATGTTGACACGATTGCAAACGGTGGGGGTCGGAGTGCTGGCCTTCGGATGTGGAATTTTGGTGGCGTTTTTTGTTCCGGAGACGGTTCTTGTAGTTTTGGAGGCGGGGGTGATCGTCACCGCCGGCATCCTGTTTTCCAAATGCTGATGAGAAGGAGGCGAGGTATGAGGATCTTTGTGTTCAAGCCGCCCCGTGCCATTCGGGGGCTGTTTCGGTTTTTGTTCCGAAAGAAATAAAAAAATCGAGAGAGACGCTTTTCAAAGAAGCGGTCTCTCTCGATTTTTTAAAACTTGAATTTCAGGCTGATATCCAGCGCCTTGACCGAATGGGTCAGGGCTCCGATGGAAATGAGGTCGACTCCTGTCTCAGCCACCCTTCTCAGATCCTTTTCGCCCATATTGCCGCTGGCCTCGGTGACGGCTCTGCCGTCTACGATCTCCACGGCTTTTTTCATATCGTCATAGCTCATATTATCCAGCATAATGATATCGGCGCCTGCGCGGAGAGCCTCTTCCAGCTCCTCGAAGGTTTCGATCTCCACCTCGATCTTCAAGGTGTGGGGAATGTTGGCACGGGCCATATTCACCGCATTGGTAATACCGCCTGCGGCTTCAATGTGATTGTCCTTAATGAGAACGCCGTCGGCCAGATTGAAGCGGTGGTTGGAGCCGCCGCCGCACTTCACGGCATATTTTTCCAGCACTCTCAGGCCGGGGGTGGTTTTGCGGGTGTCGGCAATTCTGGCGCCCGTTCCCTTCACCTTTTCCACAGCCTCGTGGGTGCGGGTGGCGATGCCCGACATATGCTGAAGCAGGTTCAGGGCAAGTCTTTCTCCCGTTAAAATGGAGCGGGCAAGACCTGCGATCTCGGCGATGACCTCACCCTTTTTCACGCTGTCCCCGTCCTCCTTGTAGGCGGTCAAAAGGATCTTGGGGTCTACAAAGGCAAATACGGCACGAACCACATCCATACCGCAAAGAATTCCGTCCTCCTTGGCAAGAAAGCGGCCTGTGATCTCTTTTTTGGCATCGATGGTGGAAAGGGTGGTGATATCACCTGTTCCCACATCCTCCTTCAGGCTTCGTTCAATCAGATCGTTCAGATTCAGATCCAGCATATCCGGTCTCCTTTATTCTTCAATGTAGTGTGCGCCCACGCTCTCTCCCCGAGCCAGCGCCGCCTTGGCGATCTCAAAAGCCACCAAGGTCATATTGCAGAGCTCTGCGGCGGCCACATCCTCACACAGAACGCTCTCATATTTAGAGGCAAGGGAGGAAAGCTGCTCCTTGCCGTATTCCATTTCGCCCCTTCTTCTTACGGGGCCGAAGGCGTGAGACAGGATCTTGCGCAGGGCCGCCCGATCCGCTCTCAATTCCTCACGGGTGGGAATGAGGGGGGAAGGCTCCGCCTTCAGGGCGGGGATGCCCGCAGGTCTTGTGCGCTCGGAGGCATTGATGCTTCGGGCGCATCTTCTGCCGAACACCAAGCACTCCAGCATGGAGTTGGAGGCAAGGCGGTTGGCACCGTGCACGCCCGTGCAGCTGACCTCGCCGCAGGCGTAAAGCCCGGGGACTCCCGCATAGCCGTCAAGCTCGGTGGAAATGCCGCCCATAAAGTAGTGCTGAGCGGGGTGAATGGGAATGTAATCCCCCGTCAGTTCAATGCCGAGGGCCTTGCACTGAGCGGAAATGTTGGGGAAGCGCTTGGTGAAAAATTCGCTCGTCATATTGGAGCAGTCCAAATAGGCACGGTCCTCGCCCGTTCGGCGAAGCTCGGCCAGAATGTTGCGGGTGACGATGTCCCGAGGGGCAAGGTCTGCCATAGGGTGCTTGCCCTTCATAAAGGGCTCCCCTCGGCCGTTTCGCAGAATGGCACCCTCGCCGCGAACCGCCTCGGAGATCAGAAACAGTCTGCCCTCCATTTCCCCTGCCATCAGGGTGGTGGGGTGGAACTGCACCATTTCCATATTCTCGGGCACGGAGCCTGCACGGAAGGCGGCGGCCATTCCGTCCCCCACGGCGCCGCGGGGGTTGGTGGTGTGATTGTAAAGCTGACCGATGCCGCCCGTTGCCAGAATCACGTGGGGCGTGGCAAAATACAGCCATTTTCTTTCTTCCTCGTGGTAGACCACCACACCGCAAACCCCGTTTTCATCGGTGACGATGTCGGTCATCACGTGGCGGAAATAGGGATGAATGTTTTCCTTGGTGGTGATGATCTGACCCAAGCGCTTGGTGGTCTCTCGGCCTGTGGCATCACCGTCACAATGGGCGATACGGCGCAGGCGGTGACCGCCCTCACGGCCCAGGATCAGCCGACCCGATTCGTTGTAGTCAAAGGGAACCTCCCACTCCTCCAGCGTGTGGATGTTTTCGGGGCCCTCCTCCACCAGAACCCGCACCGCCTCCTCCTTGCAAAGGCCTGCGCCTGCGGTCATGGTATCCTCCATATGCAGGCGGAAGCAGTCCTCCTCGGTGAGAACGGCGGCGATTCCGCCCTGTGCCTGCCAGGAGCTGGAATCCTTTAATTCGTTTTTGGTGAGAACGGCAACCTTCTTGTCCTTCGATAGGTGCAGTGCGGCGTAAAGCCCCGCTACACCCGAGCCCACGATCACCACGTCATATTCTTCCCGAGGGAGCTCGGCAAGGCGATCCATGTGGGGATATAGATATCTTCGCATAATGTCCTCTTTATTACAGATTGATCATTTTCTCCAGTGCTTCTCTTGCTTTTTTCAGGGTGACCTCGTCCAAAAGGATCTCGTTTTTCTCTTCCTTTAAGGCAAAAAGGAGCGCTTCGAGGGTGTTTTTCTTCATATCGGAGCAGAGGAAATCCTCTTTGGCGGAGTAAAATTTCTTTTCGGGCATCTCCTTTCGGAGGGCCAGCGGGATCTCCGCTTCGGTGCCGATGATAAATTCCTCGGCATCGCTCTCACGGCAGAAATTCAGAATGCCCGTGGTGGAGCCGATGTAATCGGCCAATTCTCCCGTTCCCTCCCCGCACTCGGGATGGGCGGCAACCAGTGCCTTGGGATGGGCCTTCTTTGCCTGTTTCAGATCCTCGGCGCTGCAGGCGTTGTGAATGGGGCAGTATCCGTCAATAAAATGGAAGGTCTTTTCGGGGTAATGACTTGCCACGTGGGCTCCCAAATTCTTATCGGGAACGAAAATGATCTCCTTGTGAGGCAGACTTCCCGCCACCTTCACCGCATTGGAGCTGGTACAGCAAATATCGCTCTCCGCCTTTACCTCGGCAGAGGAATTTACATAGCAGATGACGCCTGCCTCGGGGTAACGGGCCTTCAGGGCACGAAGAGAAGCGGCCTCGATCATATCGGCCATGGGACAGCCCGCATCTGCCACGGGAAGCAGAACCTTCTTTTGGGGATTTAAGATCTTGGCGGATTCCGCCATAAAGCGAACGCCGCAAAATACGATGATCTCCTCCTCGGCCACGGCGGCCTTGCGGCTGAGCTCCAGACTGTCACCCACGAAATCCGCCAAGTCCCAAATCTCCAAGGGGGCGTAATAGTGGGCCAGGATCAGGGCGTTTTTTTCTTTTTTGAGTTTTTTGATTTGCTCGATCATACGGGCCTCCTTAATATGCGATGCCCCAAAGCACCATATGCTTTGCCTCTTTTCCGCAGCATACACACTTGCCGCTCACGCCCTCCTGCTGATCCAAGGGCATACAGCGGCTTCCCACGCCGGTCAATTCCTTGACCTTGTCCTCACATTCCTCATCACCGCACCAAGCGGCACGGATAAAGCCGGGGCCCTTCTCCTCCAGAGCGGTGCGGATCTCGTCGGTGGTGAGGCAGGTGTAGGTTCTTTCCTCACGGTTCTTCAAGGCCTTCTCATACAGGCCGGTATTCACATCGTTCAGCGCCTTTTCAAGCTCAGCGGAAAGCTCCTCCAGCTTGACGATTCTCTTTTCACCGTTGTGACGGAGAACCAAAACGCAAACGCCGTTTTCAATATCTCTGGGGCCGATCTCCAAGCGAACGGGCACACCCTTCATTTCATATTCGGCAAACTTCCATCCGGGGGAGTTGGAGGAATCGTCCAGCTTCACACGGAAGCCCTTGAGGGAATTTCGGATCTCCTCGGCCTTTTCCAAAACGCCCGCCTTGTGCTGAGCGATGGGAACGATGACCACCTGAACGGGGGCCACCTTGGGAGGCAGAACCAGACCCTTGTTGTCGCCGTGGGTCATAATAATGGCGCCGATGAGACGGGTGGTAACGCCCCAAGAGGTCTGGAAGGGGTATTCCTTCTTATTGTCTCGGGAGGTGTACTGAATGTCAAAGGCACGGGCGAAGCCGTCTCCGAAGAAGTGAGAGGTGCCTGCCTGCAGGGCCTTGCCGTCGTGCATGAGAGCCTCGATGGCGTAGGTAGCCACGGCGCCTGCGAACTTATCGCTCTCGGTCTTTTTGCCCTTGACCACGGGCATGGCCAGATCCTTCTCGCAGAAATCGGCGTAGATGTTCAGCATCTTTTCGGTTTCGGCAACGGCCTCCTCGGCGGTTTCGTGAATGGTATGACCCTCCTGCCACAAAAACTCACGGCTTCTCAGGAAGGGACGGGTGGTCTTTTCCCAACGCACCACGCTGACCCACTGGTTGTAGAGCTTGGGCAGGTCACGGTAGGAATGAATGATGTTGGAATAGTGCTCGCAGAACAGGGTCTCGGAGGTGGGGCGAACGCACAGGCGATCCTCCAGCTTTTCGCTGCCGCCGTGGGTGACCCAAGCCACCTCGGGAGCAAAGCCCTCTACGTGATCCTTCTCCTTTTGCAGGAGGGATTCGGGAATGAACATGGGCATACATACGTTTTCGTGGCCCGTTTCCTTAAAATAGCCGTCCAAAAGGCGCTGAATGTTCTCCCAGATGGCGTAGCCGTAGGGACGGATGACCATACAGCCCTTGACACTGGTGTATTCCACCAGCTCGGCTTTTTTGCAAATGTCGGTATACCACTTTGCAAAGTCCACATCCATAGGGGTGATTTCTTCCAAAATTCCGTTTGTTTCGTTTTTCGCCATAATCATAATCCTTTCGATGGTCTGATGTCGTTATTCAAAAATGGTCATATCCCTGCGCAGCACCTCACGGCGCAGAATGCTTCTTTGGGAAAAGTCCCCACAGGGGAGCTTGTCTGAAAAATAGGAGAGCACCGATTCGGGCTTTAGGTAATTCTCCCCTGCGGCACAGAGGATGCACTCGATCCGAACGCCCTTTTCTTCGGGGAAGAAGGAGAGGGAGTGAATGCCGCCGGAAAGGTTCTTTTCCACCCACTTGCCCTTTTTGTTCTTCTTTTGGATCACCATATCCCCTTTAATTGCCTGTTCCATTTCGGGAACGGCCTCGGGTGGGACAGCGGGAAGAAGAACGGTGTAGGAGGCAAAGGCAATTTCGGAAAATTTTTCCTTTTGCTCTCCGATCTTTGTGATGCGAATGCCTGCGGGCATTTGCTCCTGCAGGGTCACAAGGAGCTTTTCGGGAGAGATCTTGAAGCCCTCCTTCAAGGTGAAATCCGCCCACTCCGCAAGGCTTTCCGTTCCCACGGAAAGGGGGAGGGCAAAGGCAAATTTCGGGTGCGGGGAGAAGCCCTCGCTGTGCTTTAAGGGAATGAGGGCACGGTGAAAGGCCCGATGAAAGGCCCGTGTCAGATCCAAATGGGAAATAAAGCGGATGGGGCCCGTTTTTTCAAAGCGGCATCGAAATTTTATTGCGCCGTCTTGTTCTATGGTCATAATACCTCCTGAGAGATGAACTTGGCCGCAAGGTATGCGGTGGAAAAGGCGATTTGCAGATTGTACCCCCCCGTGAGGGCATCCAGATCCATAACCTCCCCTGCAAAAAAGAGGCCGGGGACGATCTTGGACTGCATGGTGCGGGGGTCGATTTCCGAAAGAGAGACGCCGCCACGGGTGACGATGGCCTCCCGAATGGGGCGAAAGCCCGTGATCTCGAAGGGCATTTTCTGAATGGTCTCGCCCAAACGGTGCCGCTCTGCCTTGGTGATGAGATTGACCTTTTTTCGCTCGTCAAGCCCTGCCAGGGACAACACGGGACGAATGATCTTCTGAGGCAGAAGGCGGGAGAGGGCATTGACCAGATCCCGATTGCGGTTTTCTTCAAAATCCTTTAAGATGCGCCGATCCAATTCCTCGGGGGAAAGGGCGGGCTTCAGATTCAAACGCATTTCATAGGATGCTTCCTTTTCAAAATCAAGATACGCCGAGGCGGAAAGCACCATGGGGCCCGAGACCCCGAAATGACAAAAGAGCATTTCACCGAAATCCTCATAGATCCGTTTGCCCGACGGGGTTCGGATCTCAAGGGCGGTGTTCTTCAGGGACAGACCCATCATTTCCTTGCAAAGGCTTCCCTTGACCTCCAAGGGAACAAGGCTTGGGGAAAGGGGGGTGACACTGTGGCCCAGAGCCTTGGCGAAGCGGTAGCCGTCTCCGTCGGAGCCTGTGGTGGGGTAGGAGAGACCGCCCGTGGCGATGAGTACCCGATCAAAAAGGGCCTCGCCCCCATCCGTTTTCACAAGAAAATCCGCTTCTCTGCGGTGAATCTCCAGCACCTTTTCCTGCTTCTTTTTCACCCTTGGGCTTTCCAGTGCCCTTTTCACCAGGGCCGACACAATATCCGCCGCCCGATCGGAAACGGGAAAGACTCTGGCGCCTCGCTCCACCTTCAGAGGAACGCCCGCCTCCTCAAAGAAGGCACGGCAAGCCTCGGGAGAAAAGGCGTAGAGAGCGGTGCGAAGGAATTTGCCCCCTCGGGGAAGCATCGGCTCCATTTCGGGAACGGGGGTGGCGGTGGTCACGTTGCAGCGACCCTTTCCCGTAATGCGTACCTTTTTGCCGCAAACGGGATTTTTCTCATATAAGGTGATCTCGGCTGTTTCCCCTTTGGCGGCAAAATGCGCCGCCATAAGGCCTGCCGCTCCGGCACCGATGATGGCGATTCGTATCATAAATGAAGCCCTTTGCATAAAATATCACTCTATTTTACATTAAAATACAGGAATATGCAAGGAATTTTTGCGATTTTTTAAATTTTGCCCGAGAAAAGGAAATTCGGCTTGACTTGGAAAAAAACGGGGATTATAATAAAGGGGAACGGGCCTTGCCCGAAAATTAGAAAAAAGGAGTGTTTTACAATGAAAGTATACGATATTAAGCTTTCTACCATTGAGGACGTCAGAAATTTTGTCAATGCCGTGACCGCTTGCGATTTTGATGTTGACCTTGCCAGCGGAAGATATCTGGTGGATGCCAAGTCCATTATGGGTATTTTCTCCTTGGATCTGATGAATCCCATCCGTATGACCATTCACAGCGACGACTGTGAGGCCTTCGAGAAGAAGATCGCAGGCTACGTGGTAAAATAAACACGGAAACAGAAGGCGGGCGGGAAACCGCCCGCATTTTTCCGCAAGGAAAAAGGGGGTACTTATGTCAAAAAAGCTGCTGATGGTGGTGAATCCCACCTCAGGAAAAATGAAAATCAAAAATCAGCTTTTGAGTGTATGCAAGATCTTCTGCGAGGCGGGGTTTGAAATCAGCATCCACATCACGGCAGACCGACTGGATGCCACCCGCATCACCAAGGAGCGAAGCGGGGCGTTTGACGTGGTGATCGCCTGCGGCGGCGACGGCACCTTCAACGAGGTGGTGGCGGGCGCCATGGAGGCAAAATTTGCGGGGGCTCTTGGCTTTTTGCCCTGCGGCACCACAAACGATCTTGCCGTCACCATGGGCATTCCCAAATCCATTCCAAAGGCCGCACGGCTCATTGCCGCCACCCCTCCCCGAGAAATGGATTTCGGCTTGTTTAACGGAACCCATTATTTCAGCTACGTTGCCACCTTCGGAGCCTTCAGCGCCGTGGCTTATTCCACGGATCAAAGATTGAAAAACCTCTTCGGACACGCCGCTTATATGACCGAGGCCCTGGCTCAGGTCAAGGATGTGCGCCCGTACCGGATGCGGGTGACCTGTGACGATACGGTCATGGAGGATGAATTTCTGTTCGGTGCCGTGGCCAATGCCCTGTCCATCGGCGGGGTGATGAAATTGAAAAAGGACGAGGTGGATGTGAGCGACGGCTACCACGAATTGGTTTTGATGAAAAACCCCAAAAACGCCGCCGACATCGGCAATCTCTCCCGTGAATTTTTCAGCGGAAGATTTGAAAACAAATCCATTTTGCTGCTTCGGGGCAAGAGGATCGTGTTTGAAAGCGAGGAGCCTTTGGCTTGGTGTACCGACGGAGAATATGCGGGAACCCACGGAAGGGTTCAGATCCAAAATCTCCACGGCGTTTTATCGGTGATCCGACCGTAAGGAAAAAGAGCGTGTTCACACAAAACACGCTCTTTTTTTGCCTTTAAGAAAAGGCTCCCTCGAGCCTCTCCAAAATGCGCAGGGTCTGAAGGATCTCATTGGGGGTGGTGCACCAGCCGGGGGAAAAGCGTACCGCTCCCTGTTTTTCGGTGCCCAGATATCGGTGGGCCAAGGGGGCGCAGTGATAGCCCGCCCGCACCAAAACGCCCTTTTCCTCCAGTTTTGCGGCAAGCTCCTGACAGGAGGTGTTTTTTCGGTTGACCAAAAGGGGCCCGTCGGGATATTGGGGCTCGTAGATCACATAGCTCCCGAGGCTCTCGATCCCCTCCCGCAGGAGTCGCTTACATTCCCGCTCCCGCCCCTGGATCTTTTCCGTGCCCGTTTTCATCAGGTACTCGGCTCCCGCCGCCATGGATACGATGGCGGGGAGGGGGAGGGTGCCTGCCTCCAAGCGCTCGGGCAAAAGAGTGGGCATTTCGCGGGAGAAGGAATCGCTCCCGCTTCCCCCCGACAGGAGGGGAACGGGAAGGAGGGGAAGGGAGGAGGAAAAGGCCATAAGCCCTGCTCCCATATACCCCAAAAGTCCCTTGTGTGAGGGGGCGCACAGGACGCTTGCCCCCGTGGAGGCGAGGGTGCAGGGCCCGCTTCCCAGCATTTGGGCTCCGTCCAGGATCACCACGGTGCCCGTTTTTTTCAACTGCTCTACGGTCTCCCGCAGAAAAAAGCGGTGGCCCGTGGTGTTACTGCGGCAGGTGAGCACCAACATTTGAGGGCGCAGGTGCAAAAGCAGCTCTCGGGACAGGTTTCCGTTTTCCTCGGGAGAGAGGATCTTCAAGGTCAAAAGACCCTCCCGCTCCAGATCAAACAGGGGGCGGAGAACGGAATTGTGCTCGAACACATCCGTTACGGCCAAGGGGAGGATCCCCTCCCGCAAAAAGGCCAAACAAAAGCCCTTGATGGCAAGGTTCAAGGCGGCGGTGGCACCGCCTGTAAAGACGATCTCGTGAGGCCCGTCGGCTCCTACAAGGCGGGAGAGCGTTTCCCTTGCGGAAAACACCGCCTCGGCTCCTGCCAAAGAAAGCCGATGCCCGCTTCTGCCGGGATTCCCCGGGGGAGTGGTGAGAGTGGTCAGGGTCTCCCGCAGGACGGGGCTTGGCTTGGGAAGGCTTGTGGCGGCGTGATCCAGATAGATCATGTTTCTTCAAACAGGATCCCCTCCTCTCTCAGAAGCCTTATGGCCTCTGAGCGATCGGGGGCATTTATTTTCAGTCCGTAGGCGCAGCCGTGGGTGTCGGCTCGGGTCAGACGGGAGGGAATTCCCGCCTGCTCCATCACCCTTTGACCCCTTTGGGCATACGTGACGGACGGACAGCGAATGATAAAGGTTTGCATGGTGTCTCCTCTCTTACTCCCCGTGTCATTATATGCCCCGATTTTTCTGCCGTTCCCGCCAAAGAGGGCAGTTTTTTCTCATTTTTGGGGAAAATGCCGAAAAAAGAGTGAAAAAAATAGAGCATTTTCCACTTTACAGGAGCGTTTTTCTGTGGTAAAATATAATGAACGTATTATACGGGCGAGAATTTTTGTTGTTTTCCGTAGCGTTGACTTGATTTGTTTTTTTGAAAGGAGACATTTCATGAAACTCTTTAAGACCATTCTGGCAATGCTTCTTACCTTGGCAATGCTGCTTCCCATGGCTGCTTGTCAGGCAGATCCCCTTCCCGAAAATACCGAGGAGGTAGAATCTGAAACGGCAACTGCCACCGGCGAGGAGGTAAATCCCGACCAGATCGCCAATACTCCCATGACCGATTATTCCCTGAAGGATCTGGAGGATTCTCTCAAGCTTCTTGGCGACAGAACCGCCTTCAACGATGAGGATGAGCTCGTTGTGGAATGGAGCGGCTCCGGCTTTGAGGTGGATGTTCTCGTAAACGAAGAGGGCTCCGACCTTCGCCTTGGTGTTCGCTGCAACTACGCCTCCCGTTGGAGCGTGTTTGTGGACGGCGTGCGTTGGGGAGAAAAGATCACCGTTACCACCGGTAACAAGGAGCAGATCATTGCAAGAGCCATTCCCGCAGGGGAGCATACCATTCGCCTTGTCAAGGAATCCCAGCCCAACACCAGCCGTAACAACTACAACAACCTCCACTCCTTTGACTTTAACGGCAAGGTTCTGGATACCACGGATACCGAGGACAAGGAACTGTTCTTTGAGTTCATCGGTGACGGCTACTTTGTAGGTCTCGGCAATGCCGGTACCAGCAAGAACGCCTCCGGTAACAAGATTTTGGACGAGACCGAATTCACCAAGTCTCTTCCTTATCTGGTTGCACAGGAATTTGATTCCGATTATTCCGTTGTGGCTCACTCCGAGATCGGTCTGATCACGCAGGCAGGCTCTTTCTCCATTGAGGCGCTTCACGGCAATCAGAATGCCTTCCGTGACCTTGAGACCTACTACGAGGCGGAGCGTACCCCCGATGTGATCTTCATCCACGTGGGACTTGACGATACCGCCGAGGATCTGCCCGCAGGTGAGTTTATCGTGCAGGCTGAGCTTTATGTAGAGGGACTTCGCAGACTCTACGGCGAGGATGTGCCCGTGGTATGGCTTTACAACGCCATGAGCGTGGCCAACCGTGCTCACGAGATCACTGCTCTTGAGAAGAAGATGGGCGAGGGCTCCGGATTCTATGCTTTCAAGTGCGAATTCGGCAACAGCGGTACCTCCGTAAGAGGCTCTCACCAGTATCCCAGCGCTGAGGAGCATCAGAAGTCAGCAGAGCTTCTGATCCCCTTCGTGAAGGACATTTTGGCAAAATAAGACAAAGTAAAATCCCGCTCCGAGGAGCGGGATTTTTTGCGCAATGGAAAAGGGAGACGGCTTTCAAAGCCGTCTCCCTTTTTGCTTTACAGGCTCTCCTTGCAAAGGCTGAGAAAGTTTTTCACGGCCTTGGAGTGGAAGCTGTTTTTCATGGTGACGATGGCACGCTTGGTGGCAAGGCCCTCCTCCGCAATTTCCTTATAGGCCAAGGGCTTTTTGCAGTAGGAGAGGCTGTTTTTGGGAACGATGGCGACCCCCAGGCCTGCCTCCGCCCACTTTAAGTTGATGGTAAGCTGCTTGTTGATGGCACGGACAAAGGGGTCAAAGCCCTTCAGCTCGCACAGACCGCGGAACATTTCTTCATATCGGCGGATAATGAGAATGGGCAAGCCCTGCAGATCGTGCAGGCTTATTTTTTCCTCCTCGGTGGCAAAGGAATAGATCTCGGGATCGTAAGCGCAAACCAGCTTTTCATCGCTGATGTACACCACATCCATTTCCGTGGTGAGGGAGGAAATGGGAGTGCACACCACCCCGATCTCCACGGTTCCGTTTTCCAAAAGCTGGAGGATATCGTCCGACTCCTTTTCGTGGATCTCATAGGTCACATCGGGATAATTCTTGGCAAAGGCGGGCAGGATCTCCTGCAAAAGATTGATCTCTCCCGACTGAATGGTGGCGATCTTCAAGCAACCGCTGTTTCCCTCACGGGCATCGGCAATTTCCTGCTTCATGGCGTTTTCCAAGCGGATGATGCTTTTGGCCCGATCGTAAAACAGGCGGCCTGCATCGGTGAGCTTCATATGGCGGGAATTGCGCTCAATGAGGGGGGTATCAAAATCCTTTTCCAAGGATTTCAGCTGATTGGAAAGGGCGGGCTGAGCGATAAAAAGCTTTTTGGAGGCGGCTGTCAGAGAGCCGCTGTCCACGATCTCAATGAAATTTCTCAAAACCTTAATATCCATGATAGCTCCTATTACAAAAAAGTTATAGAAAATCAAACCGACATTAAAAAAATCTTATAGATCAAGTATACATAGAAAAGAGGATTTTGTCAAGGAAGATCGCTTTTTTCCTTATATAGGGAGAAAAAGCGGAAAGAAAATGTCATTGCGTGGCAGGTGCGCGGAAGGGTACAATCCACTCAAGAAAAAAACAGGAGGTGCCAATATGAAGGATACGGATCTTGAGGTGATCACCGAGGATTTTGCTCTTTTGGAAAAGGGCAGAGAATACAATCGGCGCATTGCACTTTACGATACGGTCAACCGAAATGAACGCTTTTATCGGGGCGATCAGTGGCACGGAGTGGATTCACAGGATCTGCCCACGCCCGTGTTCAACCTGTTTAAGCGAGTCATCAATTATTTTGTTTCCACCATTATGAGTCAAAAGCTGTCCCTTCACTTTTCTGCGGAGGGAATGGCCTGTCTTTCCGATGCCAAGAAGCGGGTGGTGGTGGATGAGGCCTGTCAAATGCTGACCCGTTATGTGAACTACCGCTTTGAGAAGGACAAGATGGATCAGCTTCTGACCGACGGCCTTTTGGATGCGGCGGTGACGGGGGATCTGTTTTTGTATGTTTACTGGGATCCCACCCGCCGTACCGCACAGGGCTTTCAGGGGGATTTTGTAACCAGCCTTGTGGATTCCACGCAGGTGTTCTTCGGGGATGTGAATTCCACGGCGGTGGAGGAGCAGCCCTACATTCTCCTGACCGGGCGGGATCTTGTGACCCGTCTGCGAAAGGAGGCGGTGGAAAACGGAGCCAGCGAGGAGGAGGCGGAGAGGATCCTGCCGGATCAGGATGTGAGCGAGACCTCGGGAGACTACGGCAAAAAGGAATTGGAGGGAACCAAGGCCTCCTTCGTCATTAAGCTCTATAAGGAAAACGGAACGGTTCACTTCCGCAAGAGCTGTCGGGGACAGGTGATCGTACCCCAACGGGATACGGGGCTTCAGCTTTATCCCGTTGCCCTGATGAACTGGGAGAAGGTGAAAAATTCCTACCACGGTCAGGCGGCGGCCACAGCGCTGGTGGACAATCAGCTTTACATCAACAAGGCCTTTGCCATGGTGATGAAGCATATGATGGATGTTTCCTTCTCCAAGGTGATGTACAATGCCAATCTGATCGATGAATGGACCGGAGAGATCGGGGAGGCGGTGGCGGTGAACGGGCCTGTGGAAAATGCGGCCCTCAGAATGGAGCCGGGCAGTATGCAGGCGGGTTTTTTGGATGTGATCCATATGACCATGAATGTGACCAAGGAATTGATGGGCGCCACCGATGCCGCCCTTGGCAATGTGGCTCCCGACAACACCAGCGCCATTATCACCCTGCAGCAAAGCTCCTCGGTTCCCTTGGAGCTGCAGAGAAAGGCCCTGTACTCTTTGGTGGAAAGACTTGGGATGATCTGGCTTGATTTTATGTTCCACTATTACGATCCCTCCCGCATCGTGCTGTTCCGTGAAAACGGAGAGCTTTTGGGAGGAACCCTGCCTCTGGAGGAAATGAAGAACATCATCTTTTCCTGCTCCTCGCAGGCGGGGGCATCCAGCTTCTGGAGCGAGATCGCACAGGCGGGTACCTTGGAAAAGCTTTTGATGGCGGGCGTTATTCGCTTCTCGGAGTACTTGGAGCGATTGCCCGACGGCTACATCAACAAAAAGGAAGAGCTTTTGGAAAAGGTGCGTGAGCGTGAGGAGGCACAAACAATTGGTTTTCAGCCCACCGGGCAGGAAATAGATCAATAAGGAGGTAACTATGAGAAAGAAGAAGGAAAAGGAAAAAGAGCTTCTCAACACCCTGACCGAGGACGCGGTGTCTGACGAGAATGAGACCGTGGAGGAGGCCCTCAAGGAGGCGGCAGAAAACGCCGAGGCGGAAAAAGCCGAGGATGAAAAAGCCGAACCCGAAAAGGCCGAGGGGGAGGATCCCAAGGAGAAAATGGAGGCGGATATCGCCCTGTTTCACTCCCTCTTCCCCGAGACAAAGGCCGAGAGCATTCCTCAGGAGGTATGGGACCGTGTGGAAAAGGGGGAGAGCCTGGCGGCGTCTTTTGCCCTTTACACGGTGATGAAAGAGAAGGAAGAGGAAAAGATCCGTGCAGTCAATGCGGAAAACGAGAAAAAAGCGCCGCCTCGCATTCGCCACGACGGGGCGGAAGCAGAATACTTTTCTCCCGAAGCGGTGAAGAGTATGACCAGAAAAGAAATCAAAGAAAATTATGATGCGATCTTGAGATCCATGGAAAAGTGGAACTGATCGGGAAAGGAAAAAGAATATGGCAATTAAGAATTTTATCCCTACGCTCTGGAGTGAGACCCTTTACACGGAGCTGGAAAAGGACTATGTGGGAGTGAAGCTTTGCTCCCGTGAATTTGAAGGGGAGATCCGAGGAGAGGGCGACCGTGTCAAAATCTGCGGCATCGGCCCTGTTTCGGTCTTCGATTACAAGAAAAACACCAATATGCCCTCGGCAGAGGTGCTCAGCGATACGGAGAGAACCCTGATCATCGATCAGGCCAAGGGCTTCAACTTCTTCTTGGATTCCGTGGATCTGGCGCAGTCCAAAAAGACCCTGATGCAGGCGGCCATGAAGGAGGCGGCCAACGCTCTGTCCGATGTGGCAGACCGCTACATTTACTCCTTGGAGGATTCCGATGTGCCCGTTGTATATAACGAGAATGTAACGGTAAAATCCATTCTCAACACCCTTTCGGATGCCAGAAGAATCCTGATGGAAAACAATGTGCCCAATTCCGCCAAGATCTCCTTGGAGGTTCCCCCCGCCATTGAGCAGAAGCTGGTTTTGGCCAACGTTCTGCACTCCACCAACAATGTGGATGCCCTTGGCAAAGGCTATATCGGCACCCTTATGGGCTTTGATATTTATGTGACCAACAACATCTCCGAAACCGAGACCGGTTCTTTCCGTTGCATTGCCAGAACCGGCAGAGCCATCGCTTTTGCCGAGCAGATTTCCGCAGTGAAGGCCTACGAGCCCGAGCTTCGCCACGGCGATGCGGTAAAGGGTCTGCACCTGTACGGTGCCAAGATCGTTTATCCCAAGGAAATGGTATTTTTACTTCTGACTCCCGGAGAAGAGGAAGAAGAGATCTGATCGGAGCGTAGAGAAAGGAAGTGATTGGAATGAAAACTGCCCGTGAAGTATACGAAAGAAGCCTCTCCCTTCTGGGAATGGAGGAAAGTGAAAACACCGAGGGTTATCTTCAAAGGGCTCCTCATCTGATCAATTTGCTTTTGGCGCATTTGTCGGGCCTGGATGAGGCCATGAAGGGAGGCGGTCCCGAGATCGGGGCCGCTCTGCCTCAGATCCACTCTCTTTCCGAGCCCTTGGGAGCACAGGATGTGATCGTGTATTCTTTGCTTCCCTTGGGACTTGCAGGGCTTCTCATTCAGGAGGAGGAGCCGGAGCGAGCCTCCTTCTTTCTGAGCCTGTACCAAAGGGAGAAGGCCGAGTGGCAAACGAGAGCCCTGAGAGGAAGGCGGCATAAGATCCGCAGAGGGGTGTAGAGATGGCAAAGAGCTTTATCTATCATTTGGAAAAATTTCTCGGTCTGCACACGGCTACCGATTCCCAAAGAGCGATCTTGGGAGGGGAAAGCCCCGAAATGGTCAATTTCCGCATTACGGACGGCTGGGACTTAAAAAAGCGAGAGGGTTTTTTCTCCCTTGCCACTCTGCCCGATCCCATTCGTGGGATCTGGACGGGCGCGTGGGGAGACGGTCAAATGTATCTTTTGGTGTCGGGGGATACCCTGTACCGATCCCATTCGGGCTTTGATGCACTCTCGGCGGTGGAGGGAAGCGTGCCGGGAGAGGGAAAGGTCTTTCTTCTTCCCTTTTACGATGCCATCTACCTCTTGACGGGGGAAGGGATCCTGCGCTTTGCCGACCAAGAGGTGCGGCCTCTTGAGCCCTATGTGCCCACGGTGATGATCTCCACGCCTCCCGACGGGGCGGGGGTGATGTATGAGGAGCCCAATCTTCTCACCGATCGGGTGCTACAGCGCTTTTCTCCCGATGGGGAGCACGTGAAATTCAAGGCGGCCCTGACCGAGATCCGCTCCATTTCAAGGGTCACGGTGGACGGGGAGGATCTTGAGAGGACGGAATACGCTTGGCACAGCACAAGCGGAATTCTGGAGCTTGCCAATCCCCCCAAGGCGGGGATCGATTCTATGGAGGTGGAATTTTGCCTGCCGGAGAATGAGGTGGCACAAAGGATCTTGGGCTGTCGCTACGGCTTGGCCTTCGGCGGCGCCAATGACACCCGTGTGTTCGTCTACGGCAACCCCGATGCTCCCGCCATGCGCTACCACAGCGGCGTGGTGGACGGAAAGCCCTGCTTCGGGTATTTCCCCGAAACGGGCTATACCATGATCGGCTCGGGAGCGCCCATTACCTCCATTCTCCGCCATTATGACCGCCAGCTGATCTTTACCCCCGATGCGGCGTACTATTCCTATTTGGAATATATGACGGGGGAGGGCGGCAAGCTGATCGCGGCCTTTCCCACCCTGCCCTTGTCCGACGATCGGGGCAATGACCCTATGGGACAGGCGCTTCTGGTGGAAAACACCCCCTGCACCCTAACGGATTCCGGACTTTATTTCTGGATCTCCACCAACATTCGTGACGAGCGAAACGCCAAATGTATTTCCGATTCCATTGCCCGTGCCCTGAAGGAGGAAAGAAGTGAAAAGGCACTGCTTTTCAACCGTAAGGCCACTTCGGAATTGTATTTGGCAGTGGAGGGTCACCTGTATGTTTACAATTACCGCCTGAAGGTGTTTTATTATTACGAAACGCCTGTGATCGACGGCTTTTGTGAGGGGGAGGACGGTTTTTATTTCGCCTCCGGAAACGTGATGTATCAGGTGGGCGGCGAGACCGATGACGGACGGGAGATCGTGGCACGGTGGGAATCGGGCCCCTTGGATTTTTCGGATCACACCCGAAACAAGACCCTGTTCCGCCTCTCCCTTTACGGTCAGACCCAAAAGGAGACGGAGCTGAATCTCGAGGCGAGAGCGGAAAACGAAAGGGGAGAAGAGGTGAAGACCGTTCGCTTCCCCTCGGGGAAGGAATTTTCCCTTGGTGTGGTGCGCCTTCCCATGCGAAAGGTGCGGCTTTTAAGGCTTTTTTTTGAGGTGAGAGGAGCGGGCGATTTTCTTCTGCGCTCCCTTCGTATCAAGGGGCGCATCACCGATCAAAGCGATGAATAAGGAGGAAATATGTCAACGAAGTATCAAACCCTTACCATTCTGCAACAGATGGAGGAGGGAACCAGAGAGATCTATTCCCAATACGAAAAGCTGATGCAAAATGCCAAGGCGGATTATGACCGCAGAAAAGAGGAGATTCTGTCGGAGCATACGGCGGCGGCCAATGCGGCCTCGGCCCGTGCCAAGATCGACCTGAAAAACACCTTGGAAAAAATGGCCGACAGCGGATATGTGCGCTCGGGGGAGACGGTGCAGGCCACCATCGCTCACAATGCGGCCAAGAATCAGGCGCTTTCCCATCTGGATGCTCAAAAGGCAGGGGCCCTTTCCGATCTGGAGGGCCAAAGGATCGAAACCGAAACGGATCTTTTGATCCGTGCGCAAAATCAGGTTCGCTCCTATCGGGAGAAAATGCTGGAAAAGCAGCAGAAAAAGGAGGAGGCTGACCGAAAGTATCAGCTGGAGGCGGCCAAGGCAGCGGCAAAGACAGCAGCAAAGACAGAAGAGGCCGAGGGGATCGAGCTGAAGAAGAGTGCTACCGATTATGTGGAAGCCATGGTGAAAAAGTATACCAGAAAAAACACCAAAAAGGGATACAGCTATGTGGACCGTAAGGCGCTTCTGGAGGCGCTGACTCCCGTGATTCGGGATGAGACCCTGTCCTTCCGCTATCGGTACGAAATGTATTTGTATGCCAAAAGCTTAGGCTATATTGAGGAATAAAAAACACCCGAAAGAACTTGCTTCTTTCGGGTGTTCTTCGTGTTTTTATGCTTCGGCCGATTTATCGTCCTCACGGCAGAGCCGGAAGAGGGTGGGGTAGAGCACCAGCATCAACAGAACGCCGATGACGGCCACCGCAAAAAAGGCGGGGGAGTAGGAGCCGACAAAGTCAAAGACCAGATTGGATACGATGGAGCAAAGCATACTGGAGAGGTTGATCATACCAAGGAAAATGCCCGTGTACTGCGCCTGTGCCGTTTTGCCGAAGAGGGTGAAGGCCATGAGCGGAGGAATGACCATAACAACGGGAGCACCGATTGCCATTACGGTAGCGGCAAAATAGGCAAAGGGAAGATTGGTACCGAGCATGGTGAAAAGCACAAGCCCCGCGGAGGTGAAGAACAGGCAGACCATAACGGTCTTTTTTACGCCGATGCGGTCACACAGAGCGCCGATGGCGAGCTTGGCAAAGGACATCAAAAGATGCTTGTAGCTGTTGACCCCCGTAGCCTGACTCATACTGAGGCCGCCGTCCATCAGGTGGGGAACGAAAATGCTGCTGGCGATATACACGGTGGAGCAGGAAAGAATGGTGCACAGGATCATCAGGTAAAAGGAAGGGCGGTGCAGAAGGGTCTGAAAGGGAAGGCCGACCTTGACGTTTTCCGCAGAGCGCTTCTTTTTTTCCACGATCTTTTCTCCCTCACCGTAGGGAGCAAGGCCCATATCCTGAGGCTTGTTTTTCAAAAACAGGAAGATCAGAACCGTGGCGATGGAAAGCAGGATCACCCCCAGAGCAAAGGAGGCCTTGTAGGTGCCGAATTTCTCCATGGCCATGGGCTGGAAAATACCCAGAAGGGAGCCGCCCAGCGTGGTGGCGGAGGTGGCGATTCCCATCAGAAGGCCGCGGTGCTTATGGAACCATTCCGTAATGACCTTGGTGGTAACGGAGTTGCCGCAAAGGCCGCCGCTGACCCCGATGACGGCACAGCACAGGAACAGGGTGGCGTAATGACGGAGGAAAAAGGCCAAAACAACATAGGAGGCCGTCAGAAGGAGCATTCCGAAGGTGGCGGTTTTTTTCGTGCCCCAGCGGGACAGGAAAAAGCCGGAGGCAATGGAGCCCAGCATTCCGAACAGTCCCTTCAAGCTGATGGGGAGCGAAAACTGCGTTCGGGTGATGCCCAAGGCCTCGCTGACGGGGATCACGTGAATGTTGGTGAAGGTATTGGCCAGGCCGCCGTAGACAAAAAGCTGAAGCAGCACCAAAGAGACGACCACCCAGTGGTAGTGCTTTTTCAAAAAACTCATAGGATCCTCCCGAATATAATCAATTCTACAATATATTACACGATTTGGATCTTGATTGCAAGGGCGATGAGAAAACTTTTTTCGTGGGGCTTTTCAGGAGGAGGAAACTGTGTTATAATGCGAAAAGGAAAAAAACAAAAGGAGAGTGCCCTATGAAGGAGGTTCAGATCTATACCGACGGCGCCTGCTCGGGAAACCCCGGCCCCGGAGGCTACTGTGCGATTTTGGTGTACGGCGCTGCGGAAAAGATCCTGTCGGGGGCGGAGAAGGAGACCACCAACAACCGTATGGAGCTGCTTGCGGTGCTGGAAGCCCTGGGAGCCTTGAAGGAGCCCTGTCGGGTCAGATTGGTCAGTGATTCCAAATACGTGGTGGATGCGGTGGAGAAGGGCTGGCTTCATTCCTGGCAGCAAAAGGGCTGGAAGAAGGCCGACCGCAAGCCGGTGCTCAACGTGGATCTTTGGCAAAGGCTCTTGCCTCTTTTAGAGCGGCATCAGGTGGAGTTTTGCTGGATCCGAGGCCACGCAGGGCATCCGTATAACGAGAGGTGCGATGCGGTGGCGGTAGCGGAATATCAAAGGCTGATGAACGGGGCACAGCGATGAAAAAGGTGTTGGTTGGGCTTTCCGGCGGTGTGGATTCCGCCGCCGTGGCAAGGCTTTTGCAAAACGAGGGGTATCAGGTTTGGGGCACGTACCTCGCCTTCTGCCCCGATTCGGATCCTGAGAGAGCCCGCCTTGTGGCGGAACGGCTTGGGATTCCCTTTACTGTGGTCAATCGCAAAAGAAGCTTTGAGAATCAGGTGATCCGCCCCTTCGTGGAAACCTATCGGCAGGGGAGGACTCCCAACCCCTGCGTGGAATGTAACCGAAAAATGAAGATCGCCTCTCTCATCAGGGAGGCCGACCGATTGGGGATCGAGCTTGTTGCCACGGGGCATTATGCCCGTGTCGAACAGACCCCCTCCGGCCGCTTTGCCTTGAAAAAAGGGCGGGATCAGGGAAAGGATCAAAGTTATTTTCTCTGGAAGCTGACCCAAAAGCAGCTCTCCCGTCTGATGTTCCCCTTGGAGGGTTTGGAAAAAAAAGAGGTTCGGGCTCTGGCCTCGGATCTTGTTTTGCCGAGGGAAAAGGAAAGCATGGAGGTCTGCTTTATCCCCAAGGGGGAAACAGCAGAATTCGTGAAGGCTTGCGGCGGCGAAATGCCCGAAGGAGAGTTTGTGGATCGGGAGGGGCGTGTCTTGGGCAGGCACCACGGGATCCACCGCTATACCGTGGGGCAGAGAAGGGGCCTTGGCATCAGCTCGGAGGAAAGGCTCTTCGTGGGCAAGATCCTGCCACGGGAGAACAAGATCCTTTTGGTGAAAAAAGAGGAGCTTCTGACCGAGGAATTCTTTGTCTCGGATCTGCGCTTTGTATCGGTGAAAAAGAGCGAGGTGCCGAAGGAGGGCATTGCCTTGAAGGGACGCCACCGCGGCGTGTGTATTCCCTGTGAGGTGACCTTCTGCAAAACGGGAGCAAGGGTGAAGACACGGGTGCCCACCCCCGTCTTTTCCCTTGGACAGAGTGCTTGCTTCTACCTGGGTGACACCCTTTTGTTCGGAGGGATTTTCGCCTCGGAAGAGAAAAAAAGTATATGTGCAAAAGGTAGAAAATAAGGATCGAAATTTGGTGAAATCTCACAACGAAAGCTGTGAGATTTCTTTTCTTTTTTCGCTTTTTCGGAGGTGTGAAAAAATGCAAAAAAAATTACAAAATATAAATTATTGACAAAATGTTAGGAAAAAAATAATATAATAAAATATAACACTCTGAAAAACTGAAAGCCGAAAAATCGCTTAAAACCTTGGAAAAAATAATGTTTTGAAAGTGTGAATATATTTTTTCCTTTGTTTTTGTGCAATTTTGAAAAGCAAATAATTCACCCAACGAACAAAAAACCGTCAAAAACGGCAAAAATCAGGGTTACGAAAAGGCCGAAAAACGCTTGTTTCAAGCGGGTTTTGGCTTCTTGACAAAGAAAAATGCTTATGTTAAAATGTATGCTACATACACATGACTTAGGAGGAAAATTGTATGATGAAAAGAATTCTGTCAAAAACGCTCGTCTTCTTGCTTGCATTTTTGATGGTGTTTTCTTCCTTCGGCACGGCTGTTTTTGCCGCTGCTGCCGAGGATGACACAGCAGTCGAAGAAACCACCGACAAAAAGAACAACAAGCTGGAAGAAATCCAAGAGCTTTTGAACACGAACGACTATCGTGAGTACCGTCTGCTTTACGGCGATATGCCTGCCGGCGAGGATGATGTTACCATCCCCGGCGCTGAGTATAACGCAGATAAGACTACGGCTCAGGTGTTTGTAGACAAGGACTTCCTCGGAAGCGAGGAAGAGGTGATCTACATCGGTGAGATCGGTGATACCACTTGGGATTTTGAAGTGAAGAAATCCGGTAACTATCACATCGACATCACCTATGCACCTGTTGTAAGCTATGACGGTGACGGCGACGGAAAGGCTGACCTTGTGAGCAATTCCGCCACCATTAAGCGTGCCCTTCTCATCGATGGCACCTATCCCTTCAAGCAGTCCCGTTATTTGGAAATGAGCCGTGTTTGGGCTGACGAGATGAATCTCGACGGCTCCAATGACAGAGGCTTCCTTTTGGATAATGACGGAAGCGAGGTTAAGCCCGGCAAGCTTGAAAAGCCCGAATGGCGCACCGTAACTGCCTGCGATTCCACCGGATACATCGTGGATCCCTTCCTTTATTATATTGAGGAGGGCTCTCACACCCTTACCCTTGCCGAGGTGCAGGAGGTTTGTGCCATCAAGGAGATCCGGATCTATTATCAGGAAGACCTCGTTAGCTACGAGGAGTACCTGAAGGCACACGAGGGCAAGCCGGACAATGCAGCCAATGCAGAGATCGAAGTGATCGAAACCGAAATTGCACATCGTACTTCCTCCAATATTATATATCCCCTTTACGACCGCAGCTCTGCCGCTACTCAGCCCCAGAGCGCATATAACATCTTCCTGAACTCCATCGGCGGTGAGAAATGGCAGACCGCAGGTCAGTGGATCTCTTGGGACTTTGAGGTTTCCGAGGATGGCTTCTACAACCTGACCCCCCGTTTCCTCCAGTCCTTTGCAGAGGGTATGTATGTTTCCCGTGAATTGAAGATCGACGGCGCAACTCCTTTTAAGGAAGCACAGAATCTGCGCTTCACTTATTTGGATGAGTGGCAGCTCAAGTCCATGACCGACGGCGTCATCGATGAAGCCACCGGCGAGGCAAGAGCCCTTGAGTTCTATCTTACCAAGGGAACCCACCGTCTTGAAATGTGGGTCGTTCTGGGTGATATGGCAGAGGTTCTGACCAACATCGAAACCTCCCTTGCCAACATCAACAGCTACTACCTGCAGATCCTGATGCTCACCGGTGCTGAGCCCGATGAGTACCGTGATTACGAGTTCGGCCGTCTGATGCCCGACGTGATCAAGGGTCTGAAGGAGGAAGCCAAGAATCTCTACGCCGTTTCCGCAGAATTGGAAAGAATCACCGGCACCAAGGGTTCCGACTCCGTCACCCTGGAGAACGTAGCACTCCTTCTGGAGCGTATGGCAGGCGATGAAGATGAGATCGCTCCCAACTTCTCCGAATTGAAGGACTACATCGGTTCCTTGGGTACCTGGATCATGACCGCCCGTAACCAGCCCCTCCAGTTTGACTACATTCTGGTAACTCCCGCCTCCAAGGGCAGAGAGGTCGGCACCAAGACCTATTTGAAAGAGGCAGGCTATCAGGCCGAGGCTTCCTTCTTCAAGGCTTTGGCTTACGAGTTTGAGCAGTTCGTTATGAGCTGGATCAGCGACTATTCCAGCTACGGTGTACGTACCGCAGAGGGTGCCGAGAACTTCGCATCCGTTGAGGTTTGGACCACCGCAGGACGTGACCAGGCCACCATTATGCGTAACATCGTTTCCGATACCTTTACGCAGCAATATAACATCGCAGTTGACTTAAAGCTCGTTGCAGGCGGATCTCTCCTGCCCGCAACCCTTTCCGGTACCGGCCCTGATATCAACATGGGTATGGCTACCTCCACCATCATCAACTATTCCATCCGTTCTGCCATTATGCCCGTCAACCCCGAGGGCTATGTAGACGAAGAGGGAGATAGTGCCAAGGAAAAGGAATTTAAGAAGCAGTGCCGCGAGATCTTCTCCGATTACGACGAAGTGATCTCTTGGTTCGACGATGCCGCCATCGTTCCCTTGGAGCTTTACGGTGTGTCATACGGCTTGCCTCAGACCGAGAGCTTCTCCATGCTGTTCTACCGCAGCGACATTCTCTTGGAACTGGGTCTTGACATTCCCGACACTTGGGATGATGTTTACAATATGCTTCCCACCCTCCAGACCAACAATCTGGCCTTCGGTTATCACGAATCCTTGGCAGGACTTCTCATTATGCTCTACCAGCGTGGCGAGCAGCTTTACAGAGGACCTGTGGAGGGTGACACCACCGGCAAGACCGGTGCCATGAGCATCAATCTGGACAGCAACGCTGCTCTGGAGACCTTCAAGGATATGTGTGAGCTTTATACCATGTATGGCTTCCCCTATTCTTACAACTTTGCAAACCGTTTCCGTACCGGTGAAATGCCCATTGCAGTACAGGCATACACCAGCTACTCTCAGCTGACCATCTTTGCTCCCGAGCTTCGCGGTCTGTGGGGCTTCACCGTTCTTCCCGGTACCATCCGTGCCGATGAAAACGGCAACACCTACATTGACCACACCGCCGACACCAACGTATCCGGTATCGTTATGATGAAGGATTGCGATGAGATCGAGGCTGCTTGGAACTTTATGAAGTGGTGGGTCAGCGCCAAGACTCAGTCCACCTACGGCCAGGAGTATTACGCACTGCTCGGTGCTTCCGGACAGTACGCCACTGCCAACCTGGAGGCTCTGTATGCAATGAGCTGGACCGCAGAGGAAAGACAGGAGATCCAGAAGCAGTTTGAGTGGCTTCAGGCAACTCCCGAAATGCCCGGCGGTTACATCATAGCCCGTTACGTAGAATTCGCCTTCTTGGCTGCCTATAACGACGATGAAGATCCCGTAGAATCCATGCTGGGCTACATCGACGCCATCAATTCCGAGCTTTCCAGAAAGAGAAGCGAATTTGATCTTCCCACTTTGGAAAATTACGAAGAATACGTAGCAAATCTCGCAAAATAAAAGTAAGGAGAGGAATTTCTCATGTCTCAGAAGACTGAAACCGCAAAGAGACCTGTTGCAAGAAAAGACATGACAAAGTGGCAGTGGACTCTCAAGGAAATGAAGAATAATAAGACCGGTTACTTCCTGTTGGCTCCGTTCTATACCATCTTCTTCATCTTCACCGTTCTGCCTGTAATTCTGTCAATTTTCTTCAGCTTTACAGATTTCAACATGCTGGAAACACCAAACATTCTTTGGTTTGACAACTACATCCGCCTGTTCCTGGAAGACGACATCTTTATGCTCGCCATCAAGAACACCCTCGTGTTTGCCTCCATTACGGGACCCGGCTCCTACCTCTTGTCCCTGATCATGGCTTGGTTTATCAACGAGCTTCCCCCCAAGATCCGTGCCGTTATGACCCTGATCTTCTACGCGCCCAGTATCTCCGGTAACGTATACATGGTTTGGACCTACATCTTCTCCGCAGACGCTCACGGTCTCTTGAACGGTACCCTGATGGATCTGGGATTGATCTCCACTCCCGTGGCGTACCTGAAGAGCACGGCGTGGATCATGCCCATCGTTATCATCGTTGCCCTCTGGACCTCTCTGGGTACCTCGTTCCTTTCCTTTATCGCAGGCTTCCAGGTGGTTGACCGCTCTCTCTATGAGGCGGCTGCCGTGGACGGCGTTAAGAACCGTTGGCAGGAGCTTTGGTACATCACCCTGCCTTATATGCGTCCTCAGATGATCTTCGGTGCCGTTATGGCAATCACTCAGTCCTTCGGCTTCGGATCGGTCATTACCGCTCTGGTAGGCTTCCCGTCGCCGGACTACTGTGCACACACCATCATGCACCATTTGGACGACTACGGCGGCTCTCGATTTGAGATGGGTTACGCATCAACCATTGCGGTGGTGCTGTTCTTTATGATGATCGGCTCGAACATGCTGGTTCGTAAGCTGATCGGAAAGGTTGGTAAGTGATATGGCAAAATTAAGAATTCGCAAATCCAACCACGCCATGAACCGTTCCCTCGGCGGAGATATCGGTATCAACGCCGTACTCCTTGTAATGGGTGCGTTCATGTTCCTTCCCATGCTGTACACGGTCATGCAGTCCCTCAAGCCTTTGGACGAGCTGTGGCAGTATCCCCCCCGTTTCTTCGTTAGAAACCCCACCTTCGGTAACTTTAAGACCCTTCTGAACCTGATGAGCACCAGCTGGGTGCCCTTCTCCCGATACATTTTCAACACTGCCTTCGTATCGATCCTGGGTACCTTCGGAAACGTAATGCTGTCCTCCATGGCGGCTTACTCCCTGGCAAAGATCAAGTTCCCCGGCAAGAAATTCCTGTTCCAGATCGTTGTATACTCCCTGATGTTCCACACCACGGTAACCGGGATTACCAACTTCTGGACCATGAGTAAATTGGGTCTTGTTGACTCCTACTGGGCAAGAATCATTCCTGCCTGTGCAACCAGTATGGGTCTTTACCTGATGAAGCAGTTTATGGACACCTCCGTTCCCGATACCGTTTTGGAATCCGCCCGTTTGGACGGCTCCAGCGAGATCCGCGTGTTCTGGCAGATCGCAATGCCCATGGTTAAGCCCGCTTGGCTGACTCTGGTTGTGTTCTGCTTCAAGGATCTGTGGAACGCAGGCTCCTCCATTTACATTTACACCGAGCAGCTGAAGAGCTTTAACTACGCCATTGGCCAGATCGTGGACGGCGGTATTTCCCGTCAGGGTGCAGGCGCCGCTTCCACCGTTATTATGATGCTGGTACCGATCTTGGTATTCGTTATTACCCAGAGTAATATTATCGAAACCATGTCCACTTCCGGTATGAAAGACTAAGAAAAGGAGAAAAGCAAATGAAAAAAGCAGTAAGAGTATTGCTCTTGGTTCTGTGCATTGCCGCTCTCCTCGCGCCTCAGGCAAGTGCTCTGGTACCTTACACCACTTATACCTATGACATCGACGGCAGATATGTAGAGTCTCCCCACGCTTACGTGCCCGATACCTCTATTGATTCCGAGGATCTGGGTCTGGAGACCGCACTCAACGCACCTGCGGATATCTGCTCCGACTCCAAGGGCAATCTGTATATCGCAGATCCCAACAACCACCGCTTCCTCGTCCTCAATGCGGATTACACCCTCAACAGTGTGATCGGACACTTCCTGAACAATCAGGGTGTTCCGGATGATTTCAACTCTCCCAGAGGACTGTTCGTCAACGATGAAGAGATCTTCATCTGCGACACGGAAAACAACCGTATCGTTGTCTTCACCAAGACCCTCAATGCCAACGGAACCGTAAAGAGCGTGGAGTTCGCCCGTATCATCGCCCAGCCCGAAAGCACCGCTTTTGCAGAAGGCTCCATTTACAAGCCGATCGCTTGCTCCGTTGATACCGCCGGCAGAATCTACGTTGTATCCTCCACCACCAACGAGGGTGTCGTTTCTATGAATGCAGACGGCGCTTTCCTTGGCTTCCTCGGTGCACAGAAGACCGCTCCCTCCGCTTTCCAGATCTTCTGGAGAATGTTCCAGACCAAGGAGCAGAGAGAAGCCCTTCTGACCTTGGTTCCTACCGAGTACAACAACATCGCCATTGACTCCTCCGGATTTATCTATGCGACCATCGCATCCCTGGATAAAGAAAAAATGGCATCTGCCATTTCTTCCAAGTCCTCCGATGGCTCCTTTGCTCCTGTAAAGAAGCTGAATGCGCAGGGTACCGACGTTATGCTCCGTACCGGCTTCTGGCCCCCCTCCGGTGAGGTTACGGTCGTAAAATATCAGGCCGTAGGTCACGAAGCAAACACCGAGGTGTCCCTCATTACCGACGTTGCCTTGGGTGAGTCCGGAATGTGGACCTTGGTGGACGCATCCCGTCAAAGATTCTACACCTATGATTCCAAGGGTAACCTTTTGTTCATCTTCGGTGACAGCGGTCCTCAGCTCGGTAACAATACTATGGTGGGCTCTATCTGTTATCAGGGTGACAAGTTCATCTCTCTGGATAAGACCAACAACGCCTTCACCATTTACAAGCGCACCGCTTACGGCGAGGATCTGGTTGCCGCCATCCGCAATGTGGAGGATCGTAACTACGACCAGTCCGCACTGTACTGGGAGCAGGTGCTTCTGAGAAACTCCAACTTCGACGAAGCGTATGTCGGTATTGCCGACAGCTACTACCGTGCCGGCGACTACGAAAAGGCTCAGCTTTACTACGCCAGCGCTTACGATGCTGAGGGCTACTCCAAGAGTTACACGCAGATCCGTAAGAGCTGGATCGAAAAGTACATCATTCTGATCCCCATTGCCGTTGTGATCTTAGCCGTTGCCATTGCCAAGTTCTTTGGCTATGCGGCAAAGGTCAACACCGCAGGACAGGTCATGAAGGATAAGAGAAGCTTCAAGGAAGCCGCTCTCTACGGCTGCCACGTGATCTTCCATCCCTTTGACGGCTTCTGGGATCTGAAGCACGAGAAGAGAGGTAACTTCAAGGCCGGTATCTTCTTCGTGGCTCTCACCATCTTCGCCTTCATTTACGACGGCGTAGGTCGTTCCTTCTGGTTCGATCCCTTCAATAAGGGTATCAGCATTATGGCACAGTTCACCGGTGTTTTGGTTCCCTTGGCCCTTTGGGTGGTAGCCAACTGGTGTCTGACCACTCTCTTCGAGGGTGAAGGAAGCTTTAAGGACATTCTCCTTGCTACCTGCTATGCGCTGGTTCCCCTGCCCATTCTGATGATCCCCTCCACCATGCTGACTCACGTTCTGACCTTGGATGAGTCCTCCATCATCAGCCTTCTTTCTTCGGTAGGCTTCATCTGGACCGGATTCCTTCTGTTCTTCGGCGTGATGGTAACCCACGACTACTCCTTCGGTAAGAACATTATTACCGTTTTGGGTACCCTGGTGGGAATGGTCGTTATTATGTTCCTGGGACTTCTCTTCTCGGGACTTTTGGGCAAGATCCTGTCGTTTATTACCAATATTTATACAGAGCTTTCTCTTAGAGTTTAGGAAAGGGGGATAACAACGTGAAAAAAATCTTAGCACTTCTTTTGGCGATCATGATGATCGCATCCACGTCTCTTACCCTCTTTGCCTTTGCCGCAGAGGAAGAAGAGAACGGCTTTGTGGGTCTCGGCGACCCCGATAAGTACGCCGAGCTGAAAAAGATCAACTACCTGACCACCGTTTACAATACTCCCGAAGAAAAGCTTGCCACCATGACCAAGGTTTTGGAAAACGATGGCTACGCCCTCTTTATTCAGGAGTATACCGCAGAGGTCTGCGTGGTAGATAAGGCCACCGGCCAAATCCTCTTTACCAACCCCTACGATGTAGGCGACACCACTGCCTCCAACGCCGTAAAGCGTGAGCTGCTCAGCCAGATCAAGCTGAATTACTACGGCAACGGCGGTCAGAACGGTGTGATCAACAGCTTCTATCAGGGCGCTGCTGAGGAGCAGATCAACATCAAGCTCATCCGTGGCGGTGTTCGTGTGGAATACACCTTGGGTGAAGCCGTAAAGAAGAGAATCGTTCCTCATCAGATCGAAAAGACCAGATTTGAAGAGAAAATCTTAAAGCCCCTGTTTGAAAAGACCACCACCGGCCAATACAGCTATGAAGAGTATGCACAGCTGAAGGCCAGCGCAGAGCTTGCCGATCAGAGCGCAGCCACCTCTGCCGAGTCCTTTGAATACGGCCGACTGATCGCATTCTTCTCTCTCATGGACCTGTCCGACCCCAAACTCACCGCCCGTGAGCAGTCCAACATTCTTACCGAGTTCCCCATCACCGAAAAAATGGCGATCTACGTTTTGGATGAAGGCACCAAGAGTCAGGATATGACCATGCTGGAGGAGTACATCCGCAAGAATACCGAGTATTCCTTGGAGGATATGCTCACCGACCACGAAACGGTCGGCTACGAAATGGAAGATTCCTCTCCCGCAATCTTTAAGATGGCGCTGGAGTACACCTTGGAGAAGGATGGCTTCCAGGTTCGTCTCCCCGCTCGAGGAATTTCCTTCGATGCTGCAACCTACACCTTGGATACCATTCAGGTTCTTCCTTACCTGGGCGCAGGCCGCACCGCTTTGGAAGAGGACGATATCCGTGACGACGAGGGCTACAATTTCGTTCCCGACGGCTCCGGTGCCATCGTTTCCTTTGACCAGAACTCCAAGTACACTCAGATTTCCGGTACCCTGTACGGATCCGACTTCGGATTCTACGGCTCTTCCTCCGCCACCACTGCCAGCTACCAGACTTGGCGTGCTCCTGTTTACGGCACGGTGATGACCAGCCGTCAGCAGATCAAGACCCCCGTTCTGGATGCAGAGGGCAATGTGATGAAGGATGAAGAAGAGAAGGAAATGTATAACCTTTCCGAGGGCGCTACCCTGACGCAGGGCTATGTAGCCTTCATCACCGAGGGTGAAAGCTTGACCAGAATCGACGCCATCAGCGGCGGTGTTTCTCATCCTTATCACTCCATTGGTACCACCTTCTTTGCCCGTCAGACCGACTCCTACCCCTTGGACGGTATTACCGTCAGCGGCGGTACAGCGGTCTACACCAAGTCCATTGACAGAAAGTATGTCGGAAACTACACCATCAAGTACCGTCTCCTGAAGGATGAGGATGCAAGCTACGTGGGTATGGCAAATGCCTACCGTGCCTTCCTGGAAGGCGAGGGCGTTCTCACAAAGCTTGAGGATCAGGGTAAGGACATTGCTCTTTACACCGATCTGATCGGCTCCATCGACACCACCAAGAAGGTTCTTGGTGTTCCCGTGGATGCCAAAGCAACCCTGACCTCCTTTGAGGATGCAAAGACCATCTTCGATGAATTGAAGGAAGCCGGTGTTTCCAAGCAGGTGATCCGTTATCTGGGCTGGGTCAACGGCGGTATGACCGCTTCCGCACCCGCCAAGATCAAGGTTCAGAAGGAATTGGGCGGCGAAAAGGAATTGAAGGAGCTGATCTCCTACATTCAGAGCGCCGGCAGCAAGGTCTTTTTGGATCTGAACTTCTCTTACGTTAACGCCCTCGGAATGTTTGACAGCTTCGATGAGGAAAAGGATACCGCCAAGACCATTGACGGTAAGATTGCATACTTCCAGACCTATAACCCCATCGTTCAGGCTTACAACACGCAGGTTGCTTACGTGATTTCCGCCGGAGCCATTGACGGCCTCTACGGAAGGATCGCTGAGGATTACGCCGAGCTCTTCGGAGAAGGCAATAAGACCATTTCCGTCGGCTCCCTCGGTACTGCACTGAACTCCAGCCAGGATGAGGAATTCCCCTTGAACCGCGAGGATGCCAAGGATTACACTGTCAAGGCTTTGGAGAACATCAGCAAGGATTATGAAGATATCCTGCTGGAAAACGGAAACTACTACACCTGGAAATACGCCGATACGGTTCTGGATATTCCGCTGGACAGCTCCAACAGAAACACCACCACCGCAGAGGTTCCCTTCCTCGGAATCCTGCTTCACGGCTATATGAACTACACCGGCGAAGCCATTAACCTGGCAGGTGACTATGAGTACACCCTGCTGAAAACCATTGAAAACGGCGCCAACCCCTACTTCGTTGTGGCTTACCGCAATGTTGAGGAGCTGAAGATCAATGGCTACAGCGAATACTACGCTGTCCGATACGATACTTGGAAGGAAAGCATTCTGGAAGAGTACAAGAAGCTCAATGAGCTTCTCGGTCCTCTGCAGAATGTACTGATCTCCTCTCACGAGCTGGTTTCCGAGAGAGTGGTCAAGGTTGGCTACGAAAACGGAACCGAAATTTACCTCAACTACAACAACGCCGAAGTAACCGTGGACGGTCAGACCATTTCCGCAATGGGCTTCGCCGTTGTGAACGCATAACAGGAAAGGATGGGTGAAACAATGAATCAAGCAGTAAAAGAAACCGTAATCCCCCAGACTAAGCCTGTAAAGCCGAAGAAAAAGCGCAAAGCAAAATCTTTGGACAAAGCCAAGGCAAGAGCCGGTTGGTTCTTCATCGCACCGTTCGTTCTGATCTTCTTCTTGATCTACGTTCCGGTGATCGTGGAATCCATTAACTATTCCTTCCACACCATTTACCCCATTCCCGGAAGCGGCTTTATGCTAGACTTCGTGGGTTGGGACAACTACTATGACGCCCTCTTTGTTGATGCAAGGTTTGTTACCACCCTGACCGGCGGTATCCAGCAGCTGATCCTTGAGGTTCCCGCCATTGTAATCTTCTCTCTGTTTATGGCAGTGCTCTTGAACCAGAAAATGGTTGGTAGAACCCTGTTCCGTGCCATCTTCTTCATCCCCGTTATTCTTTCCACCGGTCTTATTGATGATATCGATATGGACAACTCCTTTGCACAGTACGCCGAAGGCGGCGGAAGTGCCATGGGCGAAGCGGAAGGCGAGATCACGGCAGGCGAGGGAATGCAAACGGGCAACGCGAACGCCATCATCAGTGCCGTGGATCTGGAAGGCCTGTTCTCCTCCATGAAGGTAGGTCAGGGCCTTGTAAACTACGTAGTACAGATCGTTAACGATGTGTACGGCCTTGTAAACCGCTCCGGTGTACAGATGCTGATCTTCCTTTCCGGTCTTCAGTCCATCTCTCCCGCCATTTACGAGTCCTGTACCATCGACGGTGCCACCACTTGGGAAACCTTCTGGAAGATCACCTTCCCCATGATCAGCCCGATGATCCTGGTGAATGCGATCTACACCGTAATCGATGCCTTCACCTCCGGTTCCAACCAGGTTATGAACTACATCGGCGCTGTGTATGACGGCGTTACCACCACCGGTGGTGACGTGCTTGCAACCGCAATGTACTGGATCTACTTCTTAATGGTAATCCTGATCATTGCCGCGGTTGCGGGCCTCTTGAGCGCTTACGTGTTCTACCAGAGAAGAGACTAAGAAAGGAGGACAAGATTATGAATGCTGAAGCAAAAGTACAAAAGAAAAGAAAATTCGGCAAGAACAAGGAGTTCGATGTAGAATTTGAAGATCGCACCCCGCTTTGGGAGCGAATCAAAACCAGATTCTTTACCGTCAACTTCCTGACCGAATTGGTTTGGGCTATCTTCCGTTACGTCCTCCTGGTCGGTATTGCTTACGTTATCCTGTATCCCTTCATTGCCAAGGTTGCAGGCTCCTTCATGAGCAAGGAAGACTTTATCGATGTTACGGTAAAATTGATCCCCAAGTATCCCACCTTGGATACCTACAAGGCGATCATTACCGAAAACCGCTATTTTGAAGCACTTTGGAACACCACCGTGATCTCACTGCTTTGTGCCGTGGTGCAGATGATCATTACCATGGTCATCGGATACGGCTTTGCAAAGTTCAAGTTCAAGGGAAATACCATTCTCTTCTACTGTGTAATCTTTACCATGGTCGTTCCTCATCAGGCTCTGCGTCTCGCTCTGTATCAGAAGTTCCGTTACTTCGATATCTTCGGTCTCATTGAAATGATCACCGGCGAGAGCATCAACCTGATCAACACCTACTGGCCTCTGGCGCTCCTCTCCCTCGGCGGCCTCGCCTTCAAGAACGGTCTTTACATCTTCCTGATGCGGCAGTTCTTCCGCGGCGTCCCCGATGAGCTTGAGGAATCCGCTTACGTAGATGGCCCCGGTGTTATGAGAACCTATTTCCAAATCGTACTTCCTCTGGCGGTTCCCATGATGATCACCATCTTCCTCTTCTCCTTCTCGTGGCAATGGACGGACAGCTTCTATACGACGCTGTTCTTCACGAGCAAGGTTCCCCTGATGCCCAGCATCATCAAGATCCCCACTTCGTTGAAGGCTGCCGCGGATTATGCCGCCGCCACGCTTTACAACAACGCGATCAACAACACCTGCGGACTTCTTATCATCCTGCCTCTCGTGATTCTGTATCTGTTCTGCCAGAGATATCTGGTCGAAGGTATCGAGCGTTCCGGTCTGGTTGGTTAATCTTATGATATATGAGATAGTGAAGACCCTGTGCAAAGGAGC
>JAZQMO010000057.1:0-27380 GCA_045543495.1 Eubacteriales bacterium
TTCTTTTCACCAGCGACAACTTCTCCGCCTTGCTATGACTTCGGTTCTTTCCTCCCTTGGGCCGTCCCATCTCTTTTTCCTCCTATACAAAAATGTTGGTAGACACTTTTTTTGTGTCTACCAACATTATATCATTTCAAAAAAGAGGTTTTCTCTTTTTCGGGCATTTTTTGTATAGAAGCCTTTTTTTCGCTCAAAATGAAAGATAGGATACGCTTTTACATAAAATAAGGTCAAGGAGGTGTATATGGACCGATCCAAACAAAACAAGGCCCGAGAGCTATTGGTTTTTGCTCTGCTTGGGATCCTTCTGTATTTCGTGATACAAAAATTGTTTTTCATTCTGTTCCCCGCCGCCCTTGCCTTTGTATTTTCGCAAGGGATCCGCTCCAGCTTTCGCCGCTTAAAGCCCTTGTCGGAGGGGGTGAAGCGGATCTTGGTGGTGCTGGTTCTCCTGATCTTCTTTTCCTTTTTATCCCTTCTTGTGATTTTGGTTACGGAGCGAATCTTACACACCGTCACTTCCCTCTCCGCCTCCCTGACGGGAGCGGGCGAATCCATTACCCGTACCCTTCAAAACACGATCCGCTCCGTCGAGGACTTTTTTTCGCAAATCCTCCATCGGGATCTGAAAAACAGCTTTCAATCCTCCCTGCCCGCCATTTTCAGTAAAACGGCAGAGAGCCTTGCCGCAAAGCTTCCGCAATGGATCGCCTCTGTTGTGGCGTGGATCCCCCGCTTTTTCGTATCTTTTTTTATTTTTCTGATATGCACCTATTATTTTTCCTGTGATTGGGAAAGGCTTTCGGGAATCTTCATCAAACGGATCTCAAAGGAAAAAAGAGAGAGTCTTTGCCGATTGAAAAATCGCTTCTTCCGTGGCTTGATCCACTATTCCAGAGCCTATTTTCTCCTGTTTCTCTTTACCTTTTCGGTTCAGTTTTTGGGTCTTGTGATCCTGAAGGTTTCGGGAGCGGCGGGGAAAGCCGCCTTTATCGCTCTGATCGATCTTTTGCCTGTGTTCGGGTGCGGAACGGTTCTGATCCCCTGGGCCCTGTTCTGTCTTCTTTCGGGAAAAAGCGCCCTGGGAGCCTCTCTATTGGTGCTGTATCTTGTGCATTTTGTTTTGCGGCAAATTCTGGAGCCGAAGATCGTGGGCTCCTCCATGGGTCTGCACCCTGTTTTTTCCTTGGTGCTGGTTCTCGGAGGGCTATATTTATTCGGCTTTTTCGGAATGGTCCTATTTCCCCTGATCGCTTCGTGTTTGGTGGAAAACGAGGCATAAAAAAATCCCCGTCAATGACGGGGATTTTGCATTTTTGAGAATTAAACTCTCTCAACCTTGCCGCTTCTCAAGCAGTGAGCGCAAACATAAACACGGGTATGAGTACCGTTTACAACGGCTCTGACCTTCTTTACGTTGGGCTTCCAAGCATGGTTGGTTCTTCTGTGGGAGTGGGACACTCTCTGACCGAAAGCTACGCCCTTTCCGCAAATTTCACACTTTGCCATTTCAATTACCTCCAAAAGCGCCTTAGCGCATACATCATTCGTTTACTGCAAATCAGTCTGCAGTCTTGGTTTCTTCGGCAGTAACCTCTTCTTCGGTCTCTTCTGCCGTTGCGGTTTCTTCTTCGGTTACGGTCTCTTCTTCCTCTTTGGTCTCGGTCTGGCTAGACTGAGTAGAGTTGTTGGAAGTGCCGGAGCCGGAGGAAACCTTATTGTTGTTCTGAACGCCGCTGAGAACGTACACGATCAGAACCAGAACCATAAAGATGATCGACACGATGGTAGTAGCCTTGCTGAGGACACGGTCGATGGTCTTGCCCTTGGTTTTGCCGAAGAAGGTCTCGGCGCCACCGGCAATGGTTCCGGACAGCTTACTGTCTTTTCCGCTCTGCATCAATACGGCAATCACCAAAAAGATCGCCAGCAAGATCATGACGGAACACAGGATGGTAATAACTACGTCCATTTTCCTACTCCTTGGATTAAATTAATCGCTGATATAGGGAAGGATTGCGATCTGACGGGCACGCTTGATTGCGGTGGTCAGCTCTCTCTGATGCTTTGCACAGGTGCCGGTGATTCTTCTGGGAAGAATCTTGGAACGCTCGGAAACGAACTTGCGGAGCTTAGCAGCATCCTTGTAATCGATCTGAGCAACTTTTTCAGCGCAGAATGCGCAAACTTTTTTCTTTCTCTTGGGTCTGAATGCCTTTTGTTCTTTATCCATTCGTCTATCCTCCGTTGGTTTCAAAAATTAAAAGGGAAGGTCGTCGTCTGTGCTCATTTCCTCAAAGGCGACATCCTTCGGGCTTGCGCCGTAGGGAGCAGGTGCTGCACCCATGGCGGGAGCGGATCCATCGCTCTTTCTTTCCACGAACTGAGCCTCGTCAGCAACGACTTCGGTCACATATCTCTTCTGGCCGTTCTGATCGGTCCAGGATCTGGACTGCAGAGAGCCGACAATGAGAATGGACTTGCCCTTCTGGAAATACTTGGTGATGAATTCTGCGGTGTTGCGCCATGCAACGATGTTGATAAAATCAGCCTGCTGAGCATTTTCCGCATTTTTGGATGAAAATCTTCTGGATACGGCAATGCTAAACGAGGTTACGGAAATTCCGTTTTGCGTTTGTTTCAATTCCGGATCGGCCGTTAAGTTGCCGATCAGAATCACCTTGTTAAAGGATGCCATTGTCTGACCCCTTATGCATCCAGACGGATGGTCATGGAGCGGAGAATGCCTTCGGTGATGTTGAACACTCTTTCCAGCTCAACGGGGAAATCACGATTGGCGGTGTACTGCATGATGACATAGTAACCGTCGTTCACGTCATCGATGGGATAAGCAAGTCTTCTCTTGCCCCACTCATCGGTGTTTTCTACGACTGCGTTCTTCTCGATCATACCCTTGAACTTTGCTACGAGTTCCTGAACCTTCTCTTCGCCAAGCTCGGTATTTACGATAAACACAGTTTCGTACTTACCCTTCAGTTGTTCCATTATGTTACCTCCTTTTGGTCGTAAGGCTTCTTCGGTGTGAAGAAGCAAGAAGCACGATGATGAATCGATTTCATCGTGACACATCATAGAATTATACACAATCCCTTCCCGTTTGTCAAGAGTTTTTTCCAAAAGGGCAAAAAAAGAAAAAAGAGACGGTGTCGTCTCTTTATCTCTTGTAAAAACGGTGTCCCTCAATTTCGCATACCACCTGAAGGCTGGCATCAAACCAGTTGTCCTCCCCTACCAGGTACGGATTGCAGAAATACAGGGCGCCTTGGGCATAGTCGGGGCTTTCGCCGCTCAAAACGGAATTGACCGCCTGCACCGTAACATCGGTGGGGGCCCAATCGCCGCGGTTTTCATAAAAGGGCATCACATCAAATTGATTGGGTGCCATAAGCACCTCTTTCACCGTGAAGGCAAATCGCTCTCCCTGCACACGGTTCATAACCACCTGAGCAATGAGCATTTTGTGCTCCAGAGAGCCGCTGCGGGTCTCAAAATCCACGCAGTAGAGAAGCATTTGGTATTCCTCGGGGGTCAACTCATAGCAGATCTCAAATTTTCCCAATTCCTCCGCAGACAAATGGGATGAGAGCACCATAGAGGAAAGGGATGCTCGGGCGGGATCGGTGGTCTTCTCCGGCGCAGACCCAAAGAGGGCGGCCGAAAGAGAGCCTTTGTTGATACCGGAAATCTCGGAAGGATCGTTTTCCTGATCCAAAATTGCCAAAACGGATTCGGGAGTAATTTCCTCCCATGCTTCTTCCACCGGTACTTCCTTTTCCTCAACCGCTTCCGATTCGACCGAGGTCTGACGGGAAGGGCGATAAATGCGAAGGTCCAAGGGGAAGGTTTGGATCATAAAAACAAAAATCATACCAAGGGTAACTGCTGACATCCATCCGGTAACACCTACCAGTCTTTTCGTCATAAATACTCCTGATTTCGATTATTTTGTTGAAATTACAAAACCGTTGGGGATTATAAATCAAAGAAAAATATCTTGTCAATATCGTTCTATATTTTTTAAAAAATACGAAACATTTTGTTCATTTTTGGAAAAATCCCCTTTTTTTCGTCTCTTTTTACACCGAAAAATGACGCTTCTTCCTTTTTTATTATATACAGTATATATTATGAAACCGACGGGACAAATCATCCCGTCGGTTTCAATTGTTTACAAAATGTTCATTTTTTCATTTCCAGAATGGTGACACCGCCATCCCCTTCTCCGTACAGGCCGAGGCGATAGGAGCGGATTCTGGGATCCTTTTTGAAGTAGCGCCAAAGACCCGCCTTCAGGGCGCCGGTTCCCTTGCCGTGAATGACGGTAACGCTCTCAAAGCCCGTCAGGATCACATCGTCCAGATACTTATCCACCACAAACCAGGCATCGTCCGTCACAAGGCCCCGAACATCCACGGAATTGGTGGTATGACTGCGGGGAGAGGAGGTGACGGAGCCCTTCTTTTTCTCCTTCTTTTTGGCGGAAAGCTCCGTGATCAGGCGCAGGGTGGAAACAGGGGTTTTCATTCTCAAATTTCCGACGCAGACCGTGGCCTCCTGCCCCTGCAGCTTCTCCACGACCCCCTCTTTTCCCACGGTGGAAACAAGCACCGAATCCCCCTTTTTCAAGGGACGAGGGAGTACATAATCCTCTCCCTTTTCCTCGACTCGGACCATACGGGAGGAGATATCCTCCTCTGCGCCGCGCAGGGTGAGACGGAGCTTTCTGCGCTCCTCCTCCAAATCCTCCTGTGCCTTGTTTTTCAGGGCTTTTTTCTGCATTTCCTCCAGCTTTTCAAAGGTGGAATCGGACAGGGCGTGAGCACTTTTGACCAGACGAAGAGCCTCTTTTTTGGCTCGCTCCAGTTCCTTTTCGGCTCCCGCCAAAAGGCTTTCCCGTTCCTTGAGGGCGCCCTCTCGGGCGGCCTTGGCCTCCTCCAGAAGGCGATGGGCCTCTTCCCTCTCCTTTTCCATACTGACTCGCTCGGCCTCCAGCTTTCCCACAACGGTTTCAAAACGGCGGTTTTCCGCCTTCACCAAGCGCTCGGCACGGGAAATGATCTCCTCGGAAAGACCGAGGCGGGAGGAAATGAGAAAGGCGTTGGAGCGGCCGGGGGTACCCAAAATCAAGCGATAGGTCGGCTTCAGGGTAGAAATATCAAATTCACAGGAAGCATTTTCCACCCCTTCGGTCTCCAGTGCATAGGTTTTCAACTCCGCATAGTGGGTGGTGGCGGCACAGTACATTCCCCTCTCCCGCACCTCCTCCAAAATGGACTCCGCCAAGGCGGCACCCTCAATGGGGTCTGTTCCGCTGCCCAATTCGTCAAAGAGCACAAGGGACCCCGGAACGGCAAGAGAGAGCATAGAAATAATATTCACAATATGGGCCGAGAAGGTGGAGAGAGACTGCTCAATGCTCTGCTCGTCTCCGATATCGGCCAAAATATCGGGATAAACGGGGATCTCAGCCTCCTCGGCGGGAAGAAAGAGCCCTGTTTGTGCCATCATAGACAAAAGACCGATGGTCTTCAGGGTCACGGTCTTACCTCCCGTATTGGGGCCTGTGATCACAAGCGTGCGAAAGCCCTTCCCCAAATGAACGCTGATGGGAACGGCCTTCTTCGGATCCAGAAGGGGGTGACGGGCCAAAACCAGATTCAAATGACCCGCACGGGAGATCTTCGGCTCGGTGGCATCCATGGCATCGGCAAGAGAGGCTCTTGCAAAAATCACGGAAAGCTCCACCACATTGTAAAAATCCAAGGTGAGGGCATCGGAAAAAGAGGCGATCCTGTGGGAAAGCTCACCGAGGATACGGTCGATCTCGTCCTTCTCCTCCCCCTCCAAGATTTTGATCTGATTGTTTAATTCCACCACGGCGGCGGGCTCAATGAACACCGTAGCACCGCTGGCGCTGGTATCGTGAACCAGACCCTTGATCTCGTTTTTATATTCGCTTTTCACGGGGATGACATAGCGGGAATTGCGGAAGGTGATGATATTTTCCTGCAAAAAGGTTCCGTAGGCCCCTGAAATATAATGCTGAAGGGAATCACGGATGCGGGCGGCGCAGCTTGCCATCTTTCTGCGGATGGAATGAAGTGCGGGGGTGGCATCATCGGCAATGGCATCCTCCGAGAGAATACAGCGGGTGATCTCCTTTTCCAGATCCCGCTCCACAATGAGGCGGCGAAACAGCTCTCCCAACAGGGCATTTTCTCCCTCTAGCCCCTCTCCGTAGACCCGTGCCTTGGAAACACCGTGAAGCATGGCTCCGATCTTCAAAATCTCAGCGGGGTTTAGGTGGGCTCCCTTGACGGCACGGTCCAGAATCAGCGGGACGGTGGGGTGAGCGGACAAGGGAGGATTCCCCTTCATGGCGGCCACCCTTTTGGCAATGGCGGTCTCCTTTTGCAGATAGATGACCCGATCGGCCTCCACCTCGGGGGTCAGGGTCAGGATCCTTTCCTTTCCCGCCTCTACGGTGCAGTGCCCCGCCAAAAGCTGCAGGATCTTATGATACTCCAAGGTTTCCTTGGCTTTTTCAAATGCTTTCATTCTGATTATCCTCTTCCAAGGGCTTGATACCGCCCTTGACCTCATGGTAAAACTCCAGAGTCTTGTATTTTCTCTCCAGCTGATTGATCAGGTACTTTTCCGCAAAACGGGAAAAATCCTTCAGCAAATCCTCGGGGATCTTCAAGGCGTATGCCTTATCCTCCCCCATTTCCACGCTGTGGCGGCACAGAGCAATCACATCACGGGAGACACGCTTCAAGCCTGTATCCATACTGCCGAGGCACTCGGTACAGACCAGATCCCCCTCCACGAGACGGAAGAACATAGAGGGAAACAGGTCAGCCTCCTTTTCGCAAACGGAGCATTCCTGCAGGCGGGGGGTCAAGCCGTTGGCGGCCAAAAGCCGCATTTCAAACACCGCCTTGATCAGATCCCGTGGCCGATCCTCCTTGGCAAGCAAATACAGGGCGTTCATCAAAAGGCGAAGGACCGCCTTGCCCGTTTCCGCATCTCTTGCCACATCCTCGCTGATCTCCGCAAAATAAGAAGCAAGAGCCATGGTCTCCAAGGAAGCACCCTGACGCACGGTGGAATAGAGGGGAGCGGCCTTCTGCAGAAAGCACTTATCCCCTCTTTGATTCAACACAAATTCAGAGTACACGAAAAGAGCGCATCCCGCCGCATTTTTGCTGGTGATGCTGCGGATCCCTCTCGCCTTGAAAAAAATCATTCCCTCTTCGGTCAAGGCGGTGATCAATTTATCGCTTTCCGCATACTTGACACTGCGAAGGACAAGGCCCTTGACGGTTTTGATCATTGGTCACCCATTTTGAAGCCGAAGGTGGAAAGGAGGCGGTCGTCATCTCTCCAATTTTCCTTCACCTTGACCCAAAGATTGATGTTGACGTGGGTGCCGAAAAAGGCCTCCAGATCCTCTCTGGCAAAGCTTCCCACCTTTTTCAGCATAGCGCCGTCACGACCGATGACGATCTTCTTATGACTTGCCTTTTCACAAAAGATCTCGGCACGGATATCAATGAGCTTTTCCGATTCCTTGAAATCCTCAATGACCACGGCAATACCGTGGGGAATTTCCTTATCCAAAAGCTTTAACAGCTTCTCCCGAATGATCTCCCCTGCAATGGTGCGCTCGGGCTGATCGGTGATCATATCCGAGGGGAAGAACCAAGCGGCCTCTTCCATAAAGGGATCGATCTCACGGAAGATGATCTCCACTCCGTCTCCCGTTTTGCCCGACAGCGGGATCACGGAGGCAAAGCGGTATTCTTTGGAGAATACATCAATGGTACGAATGATATTCTCGGGAGTATAAATATCGGTCTTATTGATGAGAAGGATCACGGGAAGTCCCATTTTTCCAAACTTCTCCAACAGCTCCCGCTCAATGGGATGGATCTCCTCTAAGGGCTCTACCACCAAAAGAACGGCGCAAACATCGGTGGTGGCATTGCCCACGGATTTCATCATCATATCCCCAAGCTTGGTTCGGGGCTTATGTACGCCGGGGGTATCCAAAAAGACATACTGATTGGGGCCCTTGGTCAAAATGCCCGTAATGGAGGTACGGGTGGTTTGGGGCTTTCGGGATACGGCGGCGATCTTCTCCTCCAACAGCGTATTGAGAAGGGTGCTTTTTCCTACGTTGGGTCTGCCCACCAGGGCAACGAATCCTGTTTTCTGTGTCATTTCCTGCATTATTCTTTCCTATTCTTCATTTATTCTTTCGTTTCGGTCACAATGTCTCCCTCGTTCAGGCTTCGCATAATCTCCTCCTGAAGGGCAAACATTTCTTTCTTTTCCGTCTCTTCCATATGATCCCACCCCAAAAGATGAAGGGTGGAATGAATGGCCATCAAGCACATTTCCTGACGGTAGGTGGCCTGATAAGAGGGGGCCTGAGCGGCGATGACGGCGGGGCAGAGAATAATATCTCCCAAATACACCACAGGCTCATTTTCAAAGCCCTCCTCCTCGGTGGGAAAGGAGAGCACATCCGTTTCCCGATCCACGCCACGGAATTCCCGATTCAGGCGGCGGATCTCCTCGGGGGAAACCAGGGTCACCTCCACGTGGGCACGGGAGGAAAACGCCTCCCTCTCCAAGGTTTTTTCAATGGCACGAGTCAAAGCGCCCTTGTATCCGCGGAAGGGACTTTTTTCGGTCTGCTCGTTGACAATCACAATGCGGTGCTTCATTTTTTCCCCTTTCCGTAGCGGTCATAAGCCTCTACAATACGGGAGACGATGGTGTTTCGCACCACGTCCTTTGTGCTGAGGCGATAGATCCCGATGCCTTCGATTCCCTGACAGACCTCCAAGGCCTGAGAAAGACCCGAGGGCACTCCCGAGGGAAGGTCGATCTGGGTAATGTCACCGTTGACCACCGCCTTGGAGCCCTGACCCAAGCGGGTAAGGAACATTTTCATTTGCTCGGGGGTGGTATTTTGCGCTTCATCCAAAATGATGAAGGCCTCATCCAGCGTTCTGCCGCGCATATAGGCCAGCGGCGCCACCTCAATGATCCCCTTTTCCTGCAAGCGCTGATAGGTCTCCCCGCCCAGCATTTCAAAGAGAGCATCGTAAAGGGGTCTTAAATAGGGATCGATCTTGCTTTGCAGATCTCCCGGCAAAAAGCCGAGCCGCTCCCCTGCCTCCACGGCAGGACGGGTGATGATAATGCGGCTGACCTCTTTTTTTCGAAGGGCTACCGTTGCCATAGCCACTGCCAGAAAGGTCTTGCCCGTTCCCGCAGGGCCTACACCAAAGGTGATGGTCTGATTCTGAATACACTCCACGAAGCCCTTTTGCCCGATGGTCTTGGGCTTGATGGGTCTTCCCTTGGAGGTGATGCAAATGGTTCCGCCCAAAAGCTTTTCCGCATTCATTTCGTCTCCCTCTCGGGAAAGGGAAATGGCGTACTCCACATTTTGCTCCGTCAGGTGCCCCGACAGGGTGGCGATCTTTTCCAGATAGCGCAAGACACGGGCGGCCTTTTCGGTGTTTTCCTTTTCGCCTGACAGGTGCAAAAGCCCGTCACGGCTGAAAATGATCACATCAAATTCCTTTTCGATGCGGCGGACATTGGCATCCCCTGCACCGAAGACCTCCATCATGGTATCCAGATTTGAGAATTCAAGGATGGTTTCGAACACGTTGGTATCCTTTCTTTTTTTCGTATCAAAGAAAACTAAAATTCCGTAAAGGAAAAGGGCTGAGGCGTTGCAATATCCTCCACCGCCACGATTTCGATCCGCAGGAAAAGCCGGTCCTCCCGTTCCTCGCAGGATACCGTTTCCTCTAAGATTTCATATCCCGAGGCAAAAGTTTCCCCTTTATACTCTTCGTAAATATCATAAGCCTTTTTTTTCGCCGTGTCAACTGTTAAAAGGCTGTTTTTTTCCACTCTTTCATAATAGGTTTTGCTGCTTACCACAATGGGAAGGGGAATCCCGAAAAAGGTCAGGCGCTCAAAGGACTCCGTAACGGCAAAATCGGAAAACGGGGGCTCCTCCCACCCCGTTTCACGCCACGACAGGGATAAAAAATCATAGCCCTTGACGGTTTTCTCCCGTCCCGAAAGCACATTTTCCCTTTGGTCATAGGGCACGGTGGTTTCAAAAACACGCTCGGTTTTGGCAAACACGCTCCCCTCGGCACGGCAAACGGAAAAGGAGCCGTTTTTCCGCTCCCGAACGCCGCTGATGAGAAGAGCTCCCTTGGGCACGGTATCCCATTGCTTGATCATCACCTGCCCCTCCAGAGATTCAAAGCGCATAATTTGTCCGCTGAAGGAGGCAACGAGATTGCAGGGCTCTCCGCCCCGTTCCCACAGAGGTGGCATCGCCTTTCGCTCCCGCACGGTAACGATGGCACGGGTGCCGACAAAATTTAAGGAAGCAAAGGAAAATTGCGGATTGTTCACCTGAAAGGTCAGTGCAAACTCCGAAGGAGAAAAATCGCTTTTTTTTGCTCCTGTTTTCAGTCCCTCCTCGGCCAGGAGCTCCACGATCTTGCGGTCGGGGATCTCAAGATTTCCTTCGATCTCCACGCTCCACACAAAAAAGGTAGAAAAAACGAGCAAAAGGAGAGCCAAAAGAGACCCCAAAAGAAGCCCCCACCGTTTCCCGAAGCGCTGAAAAAGGGCCAGCATCCCTCGCTTTTTCCACACCGCCTCCTCCCCTTTTTTCAAGCTGCTCAAAAGAGGCAGAAAGCGCTTTTTGTGGTAAGAAAGGAAGGAGAAGCACAATTCCCCTTCTTTTTTTCCGATGTTAAAAACGGGAAGGTTCCATTTTAAGAAGGCATCCAAAAGCCTTTCAGGATATGGGGACAAAAAGCGGATCTCATAATAACCCGTCAAAAGGCGGTACAGCTTCTTCAAGGTGCTACCTCCTCAAAGCTGACGGAGCGGATGTGTCCGCAGACCTGCATATTGTCATTTCCCAATTCCTGCAAGAAAAGCCGATCTCCCAAAATGACAAGCCTTTTCTTTCCCTCCAAGATCATTTTTTCCTCCGAGCAAAAAACAATACGCTCCACGCTCTCCATAACCAAGCGTTTTCCGCTGAAAATGGTCACACAGTTTGCCTTTTCCGGCACAAAAAGACCCTTGATCCGTCTCATTTTCGCCATAAAGAAGCCTCCCTTTGCATAAAAATAGATCAGTATAAAAATATACATTGGGGGATTTTTTTATGACCGCACAAAAAAAGACAGCCCTTCTTCTCCTCTTTCCCTTTTTGGTTCTGTTTCTCACGCTTCTCTCTCCCGAGGCCTGCAAGGAGGGGGTCAGAACGGGGGTGGGGATCGGCACAAATTCTCTGTTTCCCGCCCTATTTCCTTCTCTGGTGCTATCCCGTCTGATTGCGGCCTTCTCCCATAAAATAAAAGGAAGAAGAGCTCTTTTCTTTCCCCTTTTATTGGGGCTTTTTTGCGGATTTCCCGTGGGGGCTATGACCCTCTCCTCCCTTCTTGCCGAGGGGCGGATCGAAAAGGAAAGGGCAGAGAAAATGCTCTTTTTCATTGGCACGGCAAGTCCCTCCTTTCTCATTTCCTATGTGGGTGCAGAGCTTTTTGACAGCATAAAAATCGGATGGTATTTTTTTCTTCTCGGCGCCGCAGCTTCCTCAATTTGCGCCGTTTTCTTCTTTCGGCAAAATAAGGAAAGTGCTGTCGTAAGCGATGGGAGACTCTCCACACATGAAAGCAAATCAACAATCCTTGTTACAGCCCTGCGGGAAGCGATGCACTCCTTTCTCTTTCTTTTTTCCTGTGTGGTGTTTTTTTCCTTTTTGTCCTCTCTCGTTCTGCATTTTCTCCCTGAAAATGCCTGTCTTGCCGCCCTTTTCTCCGCTTTTTTTGAATTATCGGGCGGAGTCAGGCTCCTTGCTCTTCTGCCAAAGCCACTCGCTCTCCCTCTCACCGCCCTTGCCCTCGGGTGGAACGGCTTGGCGGTTCACCTTCAGGTCATGGGTCTTTTGGGAGAAGGAGGCTTCTCCTTTCGGCATTACTATTTCGGAAGGCTTTTCTTCGGGGGCATCTTTTTCTTTGTCACCACTTTTTTGCAAAAGCTCTTGTAAAAAGAAGGAGAATATTGTAGAATATAGGAAAGGAGAGGTGAAAATGAAGAAGAACGAAGTGGAACGCAGCTGTGCCTTGTGTGAGCACGGCGAAGAAATTATGAACGGCGAATACTGTATCTGCAAGAAAAAAGGTATCACCTCCCCCACGGATGCTTGCTCCCGCTTTTTGTTTGACCCCTTGAAGATCAAGGTGAGTGTGCGAAAGATCCCGCAATTTCATCCTCTTGCCGATTGCTTGAAGGATTAACCGTAAAAAAGAAAAACCTCAAACGTTTGAGGTTTTTCTTTTTTCTTTCCCATATATTATATATGGAACACTATATACGGGCGACTCCCGTTTTTACGGCAGCATCCGCCACCGCCTCGGCAACCATGGCGGCAACGCCCCGATCCAAAGCGCTGGGGACGATATTGGTTTCGCTCAATTCTCCCTCGGGAATGTAATCGGCAATGGCACGGGCGGCCGCAAGCTCCATTTCCACATTGATATCAGAAGCACGGACATCCAGCGCACCACGGAAAATTCCGGGAAAGGCCAACACATTGTTGATCTGATTGGGGCGATCGCTTCGACCCGTGCCCACAATGGCGGCACCCGCCCCAAGGGCCAGATCGGGATCGATCTCGGGAGTGGGATTTGCCATGGGAAACAAAATAGGCTTTTCGGCCATAGAGGCCACCATTTCGGGGGTCACAAGATTGGGGCCGGAAACGCCGATGAACAGATCTGCTCCCTTCAGAGCATCGGCAAGGCTACCGCAGAGGCACTCCTTGTTGGTCAGGCCTGCGATCTCACGGTGGCGCTCTGCCAAACACGGATCCTTGCGACAAAGAATACCGTCCCGATCGCAAAGGATCATATTTTTAAGTCCCGAAAGAAGCAAAAGTTTTGCAATGGCACTGCCTGCGGCTCCCGCACCGTTGATGACACAGCGGATCTTACCAAGCTCCTTCCCGACCACTCTCAGGGCATTGATCACGGCGGCCAGCACCACAATGGCGGTGCCGTGCTGATCGTCGTGGAACACGGGTATATCACAAGCCTCCTTGAGCTTTCGTTCGATCTCAAAGCAGCGCGGGGCGGAAATATCCTCCAAATTGATGCCACCGAAGGAGCCCGCCAAAAGGCTGATGGTCTGAGCGATGGTATCGGGATCCTTGGAACGGATGCAAAGAGGAATGGCGTCTACATCGGCAAAGGATTTAAACAAAGCGCACTTTCCTTCCATCACGGGCATTCCCGCCTCAGGGCCGATATCCCCAAGACCCAAAACAGCGGTGCCATCCGTTACCACGGCCACCAAATTTCCACGGCGAGTGAGGGTATAGCTCTTGGCGGGATCCTTTTGGATCTCCAGACAAGGCTGAGCTACTCCGGGCGTATAGGCCAAGGACAGATCGTCACGGTTTTCGATGGGGGCACGGGAGATCACCTCGATCTTTCCCTGCCATCCATAATGCTTTTTCAATGATTCTGTTGCATAATCCATTTTTATACCTGCCATTTCCTTTCGTTATGTATATTTTGTTATGTCGTTATTACATTTTTGATATGTTAAATTCTATCATAATTCACTTCTATTTGCAATTTATATGTTTATGAATTTTGCGAAAAACGGATTACATTTCATTTATTTTGTGAAAAAACACTTTTCTTTCGTCAGGAGGAATTTTTCAGCAAGAAAGAAAGGGGAAAGCCTTGACAAACAGGAAAAAAATGGGTAAAGTTGAAGGGTGAAAAAGGAGACGGCCTATGAAATCCAAATACTTGATCATTGACACACAAATTTTGCCCGATTGCTACGAAAAAGTGATCCTTGCTCGGGAGCTTTTAGAAAGCGAAAAGGCAAAGGATGTGAGCGAAGCGGTGAAAATGGCGGGGATCTCCCGCAGTACCTTTTATAAATACAAGGACTATATTTTTGCTCCCGGAAAGGAATCCACGGTAGGAAAAAGGGCCATTTTTTCCTTTAATCTGGCCCATAAAACAGGAGCTCTTTCTCAGGTGCTCAGCCTTGTCAGCGGTGAAAAGGCCAATATTCTAACCATTCAGCAGAATTTACCCATCGGAGGAAAGGCACACATCACCCTCGCTTTGGAGACCTCCTCCCTCTCCACCGATCCCGAAAAGCTGCTGCAAAAATTAAACAAGCTTTCAGGGGTTTCGGGAGCAAAGCTGGTCGCCATTGAATAAGTGTATATTAAGTGTATATAATATATAAGGAAACAAAAAAGAGACTTGAATTCAAGTCTCTTTTTTGTTTTGCGGTTTAATTTTGGTAATGAAGGGTAATGCTTCCGTCCTCCTCGGGGATGACACCCTGACCGATGAATCGAACGGAATCCACCGCCTTGAGGAATTCCTCCTTGGAGGCATAGGGTACCTTGGCCTCAGATACAACCTTTTTGGCAAGGCTTGCCCCGCCGGAAAGGAGGCGAATGGCCAGACCGCACTGAACCTTGGCAGACATAACACAAGCGGTGTAGGGATCCGAGATCCCATAGGTATCGCTATGGCCTCTGCCGCAAGCTCCTGAAATATTGGGGTGGATCACAGGCATAATACAGGACACATCTCCCATATCGGTACAGCCTGTACTCCAAGCATCATCAAAATTCATTTGCTCCTCGGTATAAAAGTGGGAGCCGACCTCGTGGTATGCGGCACGGAGGGTTTCATCATCGTGACGGGGAGCGAAGCCGTGCTCATCGTAAAATTCCACGGTGCAGCCCAAAGCGGCGGCGGCACCGGCAAAGGCGCGGTTCATCTTCCCGCTGATCTCTTTTGCTACATCCAAAGAAGCGGCTCTCACATAGCTTTCGGAAACCACCTCATCGGAAATGGCGTTTACTGCGGAGCCCGCCTTGGTAAGAATGGGATGGAAGCGAATGTGCTCGTTATCACGGAAGGTCTCACGGACCGCATTGGCCGCAGAAAGAGCGGTATTGGCAGCGTAAAGGGCGTTGAGACCGTTATGAGGACTACCGCCTGCATGGGCAGATTTACCACGGAAGATGGCGGTCTTGATCACGCTGCCGTTGCTTCCGATGCCACAGCTCAAAGCATAAGCCTTGTTTGCAGTGGTATGGATCATAAAGGAAAGATCCACCTCATCCAAAATACCACGGGAAATAATCTCCAATTTACCGCCTAAATAACGGATGATCCCCTTTTTACGAAGCTCCTGACGGTAGCCGATCTCGATCCCCTCCTCTGCGGGGACGGCGATCAGGCGGATGGAGCCGGAAAGCGCCGAGAGGGCATCGGGCTCGGAAAAGCCGATGGCAACGCCCAGAAGAGCGGCGCACTGCGCATTGTGACCGCAGGCGTGAACGGCGCCCGTTTCGGGATCGCACTCAGGGTGAGTGGGAACGATGAGAGAATCCAGCTCACCGAAAATAGCAAGCTTGGGGCCGGGACGGCCTGTTTCAATATCCACATAAAAGCCGGGGATATTGCCAAATTCCTTCACCTCATATCCCAAGGCCTCAAATTTTTCCTTCAGGTAGGCATGGGTCTTCCATTCACGGAAGCCGCTTTCGGGATTTTTCCAAATATGGCGCTCTGCCTCCAAAACTGCGGCAGAGTTGGCTTCGATGCGGTCATAGACCGTTTGATACAGTTTATCCACAGTTCTTCCTTCATTATGCTTTCTTATAATGAAGCGTTACGGTTCCGTCCTCGTTATAGATCACGCCCTGCCCCTTGAAGCTGACGGCATCAATGGCGGCAAAAAACTCCTCCTTGGAGGCATATTCCACCTCGGCCTCATCCAATACTCGCTTGGCGTAGGAAGCGCCATCGCAAAGGAGAAGATTCAGCACGGCGGCCTGAATCTTGGCAGAGTTGACACAGGCGTTTTCGGGATCGGTGATAAAATAATCGTTTCCGTGGCCAACGCCGATGGCTCCCGCAATATGGGGGTGAACACAGGGCATAATGCAGGCCACGTCACCCATATCACTGCAGCCGGTTCCCCATTTGCCGGAGAAGTCCATTTCCTCCTCCTTGTAGAAGAGTCTTCCGATCTCCTGGAAGGCATCCCGCAGGAGCTTATTGTTCTGACGGGGAGCGTAGCCGTGCTCATCCTCGAACTCAACGGTACAGCCCATAGCGGCGGCGGCGCCGGCATAGGCACGGTTCATCTTTTCGCTGACCTCTCTTGCCACGGCAAGGGAAGCGGCTCTTACATAGCTCTCGGACACCACCTCATCGGGAATGGCGTTTACAGCGGAGCCCGCCTTGGTGAGAATGGGGTGGAAGCGGACACAGTCGGCATCACGGAAGGTCTCACGGATGGCATTGGCTGCAGAAAGAGCGGTGGTGGCGGCATAGAGGGCATTGAGGCCGTTGTGGGGGTTACCGCCTGCGTGGGCAGACTTGCCACGGAAGGTGGCGGTCTTGGTTACACTGCCGTTGGTTCCTCGGGTGCAGAGGAGCTTGGTTTTTCCGTTGCCTGCGGTATGTACCATCATGGCAAGGTCCACACCGTCCAAAACGCCGCGGGCCATAATCTCAAGCTTACCGCTGAGGTAGCGAATGATACCCTTTTCACGGAGCTCCTGACGGTAGCCGATCTCAATTCCCTCCTCTGCGGGAACGGCGATCAGACGGATGGAGCCGCAAAGGTCAGAGAGGGCATCGGGAGCCTTCAGGGCCATGGCGATGCCAATGAGTGCGGCGCACTGACAATGGTGACCGCAGGAGTGAACGGCGCCCGTTTCGGGATCACACTCGGGGTGAGTGGGGACAATGAGAGAGTCCATCTCACCGAAAACAGCGATCTTGGGGCCGGGACGGCCGGTATCCAGATCGGTATAGAAGCCGGGGATGTTGCCGTATTCGGTCAAGGTGTAACCCAGATCCTCAAAATGCTTTTTCATGAAAGCGTGGGTCTTCCATTCACGGAAGCCGCTTTCGGGATTCTTCCAAATGTAGCGCTCTGCATCCAGAATTGCCTGTTTGTTCTTATCCACTTCATCGAAATACTTTTGATACTTGGTTTCCATTTCCTTTTACTCCATAATATATTTTGCAAGAAGAGTCTCGGGGTGATAGGCCTCCTTGGAATAGCGAAGACCGGGGTCCCCCACATCCTCTTCCCGATTGACAAAGCGAATGCTCTCGTCCGTATAATGGCGAAGCATTTGGGTTAAAATGGCTTGGTAGGCACCGCGGTAGGCTCGATCAGCCTTTTCCACATGGATGAAAAAGGTGTCCCCCACCGCCTCACCCAGAGAAAGAGCAACCACCTTTCCCTCAACCAGGATCATTCCGCCTACGAAGCCATACTCCTTGAAATGATCCAGAACATCGGACACCGCACGGGTCTCTTCTCGAAAAAAGGGAGATTCCTTCTGCGTTTCCGCTCGGTAGCGTTCAAAATACTCCTTGGCAAGAGGGAGGTTTTCCTCTCCCAAGGGCGAAAAAGCCCAATCGGTATAGGTCTTCATAAAGAAATTCAAATGATTTCTCTGACCCGAAAGCTTCTTTCCCGAAAGAGTCATCAGCTTTTCCCTTAAATAAAGATAATCAAACCAATCTCTGGTGGGTTGAGCCGAAAGAAAGGGCACAAGGGACAGGATCCGATCCTTTTCCCCTTCCGATACACTGCAAAACGCTAACTTTTGCCCCGTTTTCTCGCAATGCTCCACAAGCCTTTTCACCCCTACCTCCAGATTTCCCAAGGGTGGCGTAAATGCAAATTTTCCCACTTCGTATTCGCTCTGCAAATAAATGCAGTCCGAATCCTGAGAGATGGTGGTATGAAAGCAATTTCTCCACGCCAAGGAGCCGCCGAGGGTCTGATCGCAAATGCGGGAGCTGCACTTGGAGAAGGCCTTTTTGAGTAGCGGTGCATGGGAAAGGGTTAGCGCTTCAAAATTCATATTCTCTATCCTTTTTTCCTTGGTCCCGATCGCCAAGAATCTGTTTCCTTTTAATCCTGTTCATTATATCACGGAGAAAATGAAATAACAATAGAGTTTTGTGTTTTTTTTACGATATTTTCATCACTTTTCCTCTCATATTTCTTGACAAAAATACCATTCTTTGGTAGAATTTACAGGTAAATTGACGAAAGGGGTATTGCGTATGGAGAATTCGCATAAGATCAAAAAGATCGATAATTTAGGCAGAATCGTCATTCCCAGAAACATTCGCAAGGCCCTTGACATCAAGGATTGGGACGATCTTTATGTAGAGCTTTCCGGTAACAGCATTGTCATCACCAAGGCCCACGACTCCTGCGCCCTTTGCGGCAATGAGGAGGAGCTGGTTTCCGTTGAAGATCGCTTCGTTTGCCAAAAGTGCCTTACCCTCATAAAAAAGATCTGACTCCCCTCCCCACAAACCGAGATGTGGCGCGGCTGGTAGCGCGCCTGCTTTGGGAGCGTGCCTAGCAGTTATAGCCGTAAAAATGAGAAAGTCCCGAAAAGCCTTTAACGGTGCGGACTTTCGGTGCTTTACTAAAACTCAAAAAAGCGTGGATTTTGCGTTTGACCACAGTTTGTCCCACTTCCACGCAAAAAGAAGAAAAATTGAATAAAAATCGGGGTGTGGCGCAGTTGGGAGCGCGCGACATTTGGGATGTTGAGGCCGCAGGTTCGAACCCTGTCACTCCGACCATATGATTTGGTTCTGTTTTTTGAACATTTTTTTCGAAAAACAGAACCTTTTCTTTTTATAAACCCTTTATTTATGCGTATTCACATTCTCCAGTCGATTTTTGCTGATTCTAAAAAAATTTAAAATTGAAAATAAAAAATTTATTAAGTGTAGCTATATCAACACCTCTTTCTCATTTATTCTTGCCATATAACTCCTCAAATCTAGCGGGAGATTTAAGCCCTAAAGTGCTATGCGGACGGCGTTCATTATAGAATTTTATATACTCATCTACCGATTTTTTGAAATCATTTTCCGAGGTATAATTTCTTCTATATGCTTCCTCTCTTTTAAAGGAAGCAAAAAACGATTCCATTACAGCATTATCACAAGGTCTGCCAGAATTAGAAAACGATTGGGTAGCAGAACAATTACTCAAAATTTTTCTAAATGTTTCTGAAATATACTGTGAACCTCTATCACTATGAAACAATAACCCTTCCGGATTTCCTCGTTCTTCAAATGCTTTGCGAAACGATGCAGTAACCAAATTTGTACTACATTTTCTTGAAACTTTATATCCAACAACTCTTCGTGAATACAAATCTAATATTACACAAAGATATACCGGATAGTTTTTTAGTTTAAAATATGTAATGTCACTTACCCATTTTTGATTCATTCGCTCTGCTTTAAACTCTCTGTTTAGCAAATTACGTTTCATGCGGTCTTTATGCATTCTATAATAACTTTTAGCACCACGTTGAATACTCTCAAGACCTAATTCATCCATAATCTTTTTTACTCTGCGTTTGCTTACTATTACTCCGTTCTCAGCTAATACTGCACTAATCTTTGCCGCTCCATACCGTTGTTGTCCTTCATCAAAGACCTCTTGCACTTTTAACATTGTTTGTGCTTGTTCTTCTAAAAACTTTGTTCTATCTGCCTTTCTGAAAATATGGTTGTAAAATGTACCTCTATCTACATTCAAAGCCTCGCACAGTTCATGAACACTATATAATTCTGTTTGCTCATATAACTGTGCAAGAATTCTTAATCTTTTTTGCAAATCAACCTCATCAAACACTTTGGAAAGTTTGATAATCTCTAATAAATGTTGACTTCTTGTATATTTGCGTTTTAATTCTTTAAATTCAGATAAAGTAAACTGTTCCTCCAACGGACCGTGAATGGTGTAATCATTTACCCATCGAGCAACTGTTGATACAGCAACATTATATTTTTCTGCGGCATAAGTTAGGGATTGCTTCTTTTCATAAAAAGCAACAACTTGTTTTCTAAATTCCTCCGGATAACATTTTGACATGGTAAAAACTCCTTTCAATTACTGAAGTTATTTTACCATATTGCAAAGTTGGAATACCAAGTGTAACTAAAATTGTATCTTCTTGACTTAATTTGTTACATATGCCGATTTCAGAATAAAGATTACAAATTTACAAATATACAAAAGATTTATAAATAAAGGTTTTGTACTGTTTATTGACTGTTAAAACTTAGTATTTATGCGGTTTTCGATGTGACTACTAAACGCTACTCCGTCCTAATTTATTACATTAAACCATTACACATAATATTTTAAATTGTTTATACTCTGAAACAAACTTCATTCTTGTAATTCGGTGATAGTAAATCCACACCCTCAGTAAAATACATCATATATAACATCAAAAGTTCATATTTTTATGGTTGCAGTAATGATTTTTACACGATAAAATAGGTATAAGAGTTAATATTTAACAATTAAAGTGTTTCTAAAAATAAAAGGAGATATATAATGTTTCAAAACAAAAAAATAGTCATTTCTAAAAAACACAATAAATATACTTGTAAGTTAAATCCATTTTTTTATAAATTAAAACATATCAATTTCAAAAAAATAAAGTTGTCCTTTAAGACGATATATTCAATAATTTCTATCATATCGACCCTTGCGGTTTTTAGTGCGATTATCTTATTTTTTGTTGGGGAACTCGGATTGGAAAATTCATCTGATGACGATCTAATAATGAGGGATATATCAAAACAAATCCCAAACAATTTAGCAATAGCCAGTATTAGTATGTTAGATATTCATGGTTTTGGGAATGATAGTATTATTGTTCTTGCTGATGATGGAAATTTCGCACAAGAGGGGCGCACAATAGCAAATCAAATTTTAATTTTTGATAAAGTTGAGAATGATATACTAAATCAAATATATCATTTGTTTGGTTATGGAAGTAACTACAAATTATCGTATATCTTTTCGTTACAATCCTATTATGATTCTGAAGCAGAATTAGGATATATGTTAAAGTTGCTTGATACCGTAGAACTAACTGGAGATACTTCAAAGGAATTAGTAGTGTCATTTACATCTCTTCCAGCAGGTACATCAGTCTCTTATGAAATTGGTATTTTGTCATATTCTTTTCAAACACAAAGTTATTATATGTTAGGTACATATCCAAGCGTAGCTGAAAGTACCAATATGGAAGAATACATTGAGTCTAATTTCCATGATGAAGATCCGAAACATTGTAATTTTTATAATAAAAATGAACGATTTAATTTAGATAGTGGTTGTAGTGACGATAACGATTTTTTTATTGATAGCCGATATGGAAATCCATATTTAGTAAGAACAAAAATGATTTGGGGAGACAAAGAAGGGCACGCAGATCCACACAAACATATCATCTCAGTTTTTAGTTCCGAATACCTTTCTGAAACGGATGAAATAAAATGGAACTTATTGTTTTCAAAAGAGACTACAGATTATATACCTTATTGTACTAAAGATTATGTTTTCAAATTCCTTAGAGAAAATGATATGGGATATATTATTGATAATAGCGGATATTAATTTATACTACAGATAGCACTAATTTTTCTTGCAAAAAGGAGATACTTTTGATTGATAAAATATTTAAATTATATAGAACAAGAAATACACAAATCAACTAATAAATCAAAAAACGCACAGGCTATAAAACAAATTAATTTATACAAGAAATATTGAAATTATTATAAACACGATTTGACGCGAAATCCATTAAATAACCACTCTTTGGATTTATTTGATAAACATAAATTCAATTTCCATACAAATGAACAAATAGAAATCTGCTGGAATGTAGATGGTCTTTATTTATATGCCGCAGATAATTTGGCTGTTAAGCATCTTGGCATTCAGCAATTCGAAATGATGGTTTATGATGATTTATTATCCTCTTTCGACGAATTGCTTTTTATTAGTGAAAAAGTGCAAGTATTACACGAACATCAATATGTGCCATTGCTTATAATGAAATTTAAGCCGATGAATCAATATTTAATACTGGATGGAAGACATAGATATATCGAATATAAGAAATTTAAAAGCGATGAAAAAATACCAGTTTATATTGTGGATGATACAGATTGTATAAATTATATACTACATAAAAACGAACTGGTTGCATATACAATAGTACACAACATTAAGATATTAAATGATTATTTGTTTTCAAATGGCAGTATTAATGAACTCATCGACATTAAAAAACTTTTCCATATGCCGATTTCGGAATAAAGATTACAAATTTGCAACTAGCAGTATAATTCTATAGTAATCAAGACCTTTGTACTGTTTTTGACTGCGAAGAACCTATTATTTATGCGGGTTTACGCTTGATTACTATATCGCTACTCGGACCACAAAAACGACCTAAAGCAGAGATTTATTCTCCACTTTAGGTCATTTTTTATTACTATTTAGGCGTTTTATTCCCACCTTTTAAAAATATGCAGATTTTTGACCACAGTTTTTGACCATTTTACATTGTCAAGTAAAAATGATTTTTACTTGACAATATGCATCGTAAATTTCTTTTTCTTTGTTTACTGCGGGTCAGATTCTGTGTTATGAAACCATCTATGTTTCTTGCAAATAACGTCAAAATATGGTATAATCTCAATTAAAGGTGGTGAATGCTCATGGTTGCTAATTTGGCTGAAGAATTATATGCCAACTCAATTCAACTTAAGAAATACGATAGCAGAAAATTACTATTCAGCAAAAATCGTTTAGCTCTGAAAAAAGAACTTTATCAAATTCAATCGCAAGTAAATCAGCTCATTGCCCTTTTAAAAGATAACCCGAACTATTCTGTTGATTACATCAAATTAGCCACATTCATGAGCAATCAAATTACAGAATGTATTTTGTTTTTAACCACAAAAGGAAAAGCGTATAGAAAAACAGTAAGTAGATACGTTTGGGGATTTCACAATTTGCTACGCGCCTTTTTATCTTCAAACAACTCTATGCGCATATCTCCTGATACTGCTTTAGAATATTATAAACCTTACTTAAAACTGGATTGATAGTTATGCTACAAGCAATCCATCAAATCGCGGATCAGTCCGTATACGAAAGCTACAAAGTAGGGATGCTTTGCGGCTTTTTAGCCCTAAAAAATACGGAGGTGTTAAAATGAAATTTGCCCCAAAAGTATCTGTTACCATAGGAAACAAACCAAAATCTAGCAGTGGATTTATATTTATAACAATAGCTCTACAACTTCTCATTTTTTCATTGTTTTTTATAGTAAGCAAGACCTTCTCATATAGCATAGATAATTACCGTTATATTTTTAGTTCTTTATTACAAATAATTGGTGGTATATTTGCATTTATTGCAAGTAGCACCTTGGTTGCATACCAATTTTTAACATCATTTTCTCCTATGTCCACCAAATATTATCCTAAAAACTTGTTCATTTCATTTTTAGTAATTACGCTTATCATTATTGGCATTGATGTTTCCGCAATTTATATACTGCAAACAGAGTTTAACACTATTTCTAGATGCACATATGATTTTCTTGTTTCTCTCAATATATATCCTCTCTCCCTTTCACTCAAATATATTTTGTACGTAATAAATTCTATATCTCCGCAAAATCAACTTAAAAGATTAATTCAAAAAGCAAAAATAGTCCAATCAAACGAAGAACGACTTGATATTATATATTCTCTTGAAGAAATATGTTTATCAGCAATTCGTAACGGACAAGGAGGATATATTCGTTCATGTCAAGAAAGACTTCAAGAAATTGTTGATATTTATTCTACAACATATGTTGAACTCAATGAAAAAAGCCATGAGTACCCTGATAATCCACTAAGAATTATCCCAAATATAGTTGAACGAATTTCATATTCTATGTTTGATCATAACATGCAAAATCTTGTCCATTATAATGGGCATATTTTAAGAGAGCTTTCCGGTGCAAAATATGACGATCGAAGAATTGTTAATGTCGAGATAGCTTCCGCAATAAAAAACATTAGTATCTATGGTATTGAACAGAGAAAAACTACGGATGTTTACAACTTTGTGGCAAATGCAATCTATTGCATCGATGAATCAAATTCCGCCTCTACACTATTTTGGGGATGTAAATTATTAATAATTGCATGTGAAGATTGCATTGATATAAACCCTCGTGATACGTTAAGAATTATCGAAGAAATATTTGAGTGTGTAGACTTTGCTATCAAAAACAAAACTCTTCGTCCCAAAAACGGTGTATTAATGATTGATTTTTTACTTACACAATCATGGTTAAAACCATATTACGAAAAATATGATTCGAAAAAAATCATTTCTGTCATTGATAAACTAAGAGATGTCAGAGATGATTTATACGAACTTTCAAAAAACAACAATTAAATAAAATTACGTTTTTCAATCTTACAACAGATAAAGATGGAGGGCGCCGTTAGTCGGCGCCCTCTTTTAGTTTTGCTTTTTCAGCGGCGATCTCGGCTTTCTTTTCCGCGATCATCTTTGCAAGAAGTTCTTCGCACTCTTCTCGGGTTTTTGCATAGATATTAAACTTTTTTCGCGTACCGTTTGGAAGTCTCGGGAAGAAGCTGCCTTCCCACAGGTTATCATTGATCTGATACAGGCATCCCGTGCCGGATTTGCGTATCTTCCTCGGCACTGGCTCAGGATGGGGCTCTGTGGGCGCACACGGGGCGTTTACGGGCGATTTTGCCGTCTCCACGGGTGTTTTCTCCACCTCGGGCATCTGCGCGTTTGTGCCGCCGATTTTGCGGTCAATGCTCACCGCCGCCTGCACCTGCATCGTGTCGGTCATGTGGCTGTAGATATCAAGTGTGGTTGCCGCCGACACATGGCCTATGGTTGCCGACAGCGTTTTCACGTCCATGCCGTTTTCCAGTGCCATCGTGGCGAAGGTGTGGCGCAGATCGTGGAACCGCACGTGCTTGCATCCCGCCCGTTTGAGTAGGATCGACAGGATATCGCCGACGGATGTGGGATACCTCGGTACGTCGGGATTTTGCGGCGACGGAAACATCCACCGCGAGTTGACCGTTTCCTTATACTTTTTCAGCACCTCCACCAGTGACGGCGGCAGTACCACCGTGCGGATGGAGCTTTTTGTTTTCGGCACGGAAATCTCGATTTTGCCGTTCACCGCGCACGCCTGGCGGACGATTTTGAGCTCGCCCGTTTGGAAGTTGAGGTCATCCCATTGCAGTCCCATCAACTCTCCTCGGCGCATCCCCGTGCCCAGCTCCAACAGGAACAGCTCGTAGTATCCGTCCTCTTTGGCTTGGGCGAGGAATCGCTGTAGCTCGTCCTTTGTCAGCACCTGCATCTCACGCGCTTTCTTGGGCGGCAGTTTACAGCCGATGGCGGGATTGACTCGTATCAGCCCTTCGGCAACCGCTTTTTCCAATGCCATTCTGCAACTTGCATGGCAGGCGCGCACCATACGATCGGACAGTCCCGTTCCATATTTATCAACGTACTGCTTTCGACCGTTTCGCTTCAGCCGTGCATAGAACTGTTGCAGATCGTTTTGCGTCAGTTTGTTCAGCGGTATCTTGCCGATCTCGGGGATGATGTGGTCGTAGATTCGGTTCTCGTAGTTTCGCTGTGTCAGCGGTCGGATGGCAGGCTTGGAGTAATTCTCGTACCAGAACTCCATCCAATCGCCGAACAGCATATCCGGCTTGCACCGCGTGCTAGGCGGTCGGTATTCCTCTTTCAGTTTTTCAAGCTTCTCGGCGCACTCGGTCTTGGTGTGAGCGAGGACGTTTTTGGTGATTGGTAGTCCTTTGTCATCGTAGCCGACCACCACACGACCTTCCCACCTTCCGTCGTTTCGTTTGCGAATCATACCTTCGCCGTTTTTTCTTCTTTTAGCCATTCATCTCACTCCTTTATAATCAAGTCTTCCATGAATCCGCCGACGATGCCCGACGCTCGCTTTTGCATGTCGGTAGTCACGTGGGTGTAGGTATCCAGCGTGAAGCTGGCATTGGTGTGTCCGAGGATTCGGGACAAGGTCTTTGCATCCACGCCGCCCGTGAGCGCGTGGGTGGCGAAGGTGTGCCGCAGATCATGGAAGCGTATCAGCGGTAGTCCCGCTTGCCTGAGCAAGGTTTTCATACGGTTGTAGGGATACTCGGGATGCATTGCTTCCTCGGGTCTGTAGATGTTCGGGAAGATCCATTCACTCATCGCTGTTTTCTTTCGCTCTCGCAGTATCTCTGCGGTGCTCGGCGGCAGCAGAATGTTGCGCATTCCCGTTTCGGTTTTGGTATCGCCCCAGGTCACACCGCCGCCTTTCTTTCTCTTCACCGTCCGCGAGATCTTCAGTCGTCCCGTCGCTTCATCGAAGTCCGACCACCGCAGTCCGCAGATCTCACCGAGCCGCAGTCCCGTTGTAAGCTCTGTGTAGAAGAAGTCACGCCACACCTCGTCCTGCATTGCCACACTCATGAACTTTTCCAACTGCGCTTCGGTGAGTATCTGCTTGGGTGCGTAATTGTTTTTCGGGATTGTCGTGCCGTCGGTGGGGTTCTTGACGATGAGCCGTTCCCTCACCGCCGCGTCCATGGCTTCGTGGAGCATCATATGAACGCTGCGCACCGTGCTGTCGGCCAGCTCGTGTCCGTGAATGGGATGCGCCTCTTGCCGACCGTTCTTTTTGATTTTGTTATACATTCTCTGTACGTCGGCGGTGGTGATGAACGCCACCGGCTTATCGCCGAAGTAAGGTTTTACGTGTGTGCGGATCATCGAAGCGTAGCTGTCCCAGGTGCTCTCGCGGATGGTGAAGATCATATACTCGTTCATCCATCGGTCGAGCCACTCGCCGAGGGTCATCTTACTGTCCTCGGTCAGTTCCACACCACGGTAGTCCTTAATGCGCTGATGCAGTTTTTCAAGTGTTTCCTTCTGCGTCTTGCCGTAGACGTAACGGAAGATCGGCTTGCCGTCGCTCTTGTGGCCGACGGTGATACGCCCTTCCCATTGGCCGCGTTTTTTCTGCCGAACCATTCCGTCGCCCGCAGGTCTTCTGTTTGCCATAGTTCTCACTCCTTTCTGTAGCACAACAACATACCACAACTCTTTTCGAATATCCAGCGACTTTAGAAATCTTCTTCATCTTCTGTCGACAGAACAGTTTCGATTTGATTCTTTGTGTAGTAGCCTGCGAGAATCTGTTCCAGCGGAACCTTACCGCGCAGTCGGCGAACATTTTTGCACGCCTCCCACATCATATCGTGCACGTCCGTGTAGCTGTAACCGTAGTGCTC
>JAZQMO010000058.1:0-10803 GCA_045543495.1 Eubacteriales bacterium
AAAACGCATCGAAAAAGACTCCCCGTGTCTTTTTCTCGGTTTCCGCTCCCGGCGGCGCTCCCATCGCTCCCCCCGACGGCCCGAGCAAAATTCTCTTTTTTGCAAAATAAATCCCTGTTGTATTCTTTTTTTCTCCCTACCCAAAAGTTTTTGGGGGTGAGGGGGGACTTTTTCAAAAGTCCCCCTCATATAAAACAAATAGGCTTTCCCAAAGGAAAGCCTACCTTAACTTATCACTTATCACCCATCACTTATCACGCAAAAAAGGCACTCCCGAAGGAGTGCCTTTTTGGTTTACCACTGAATGTCAACGCCGCCGCCGACCTCTTCGCTGCCGCCGTTTACGGGGGGCTTTACGATCACGCCGGGCTGAGATGCGGTCAGAATATCCTCAGTCTCAAAGAGGGAAATTTCCATAGAAGGAGTCGTATAAGTCTTTTTCATCTTCTCTACCTCCTTATGCTACGTAATTCTCAATGGCAGCAATCAAATTCAAAATAGAGGCTGCCTTCAGGTTGGTGTTGTCTGCCGTGTAAATGGAATTGGCAATTCCTGCTACGGAATAACCGAAGCTTGCACAAAGAACGCCTTCGGCATCGTAGATCTCAACGGGAATGGGATTCAGGAGAGTCTCTGCGCTGACATAAAGATCCACGCAGTTTTCACCAATGGCAAACTGATCTGCCGCAAGAGCAGCACCGTTGAACTTCACGGTAGCACCGGTGGTGGCACCGTCTGCCTTGAAGCGAATACCGAGGGTGTCACCCATCAGAAGGGTAACATTGGTAAAGTTGATAGCGCCCTCGCCCTTCACGGGACGAGCCGCAGCGGGAATGGCAAGAGAGGCCACAGCATCGGCATCAAAGTGATCCAAAGCGGTGGTTCCCTCTACAGTAGCCTTGCCGTAATCCAGAAGGGCATTGAACATTGCCGCTGCCTCGGGATTACTCTCGGCATACTCGGTAGCACCGGCTGTCGCAAGGGTGTTGATGCAAACCGCTTTATACGAGAATACACTGGTAAACACATTGTAACTCTCAGAGAACAGTTTCGGACCAATGCCGGAAATAATGTCAATATAATAGTAGTCTCCCTCTTTGGCTATCTGATCCCACTCAAGAACAACCGGATCTGTGGAAGGAATTCCAAAGCTTCCGCAATAATAGGCAAATTTTTTGCCGGAATGGGTTCTGGCATGCTCAAAAATATCCTTGTGGAACATCACACGGATGCCAACTCGATCCGTCAGCACCAAAGAAGCCTTCATTCCCGAAGGAGTGATGCTTTCCTCAACAATACATTTTCCTTCCGAGGCAAGCTCTTCCTCATCGATCCACATATATCCACGAGGTAAGATATCCGGATTGACCACAGTAATCAGATCTTTATCTTCGGCAGGAAATACAATAGCATTGTGTTCATTATTATTGATTACATCGCCTCTTGTGATCGTCGTAGCTGCAGTTACATCTGTCACATTCAGAGTTTCTTTATCCTTGATTCCGATCCTCACTGTACCGCCTGCTAACTTCATAGCATAATCACCGCTAACGGTACAATCCTCGGTCACGGTATAAATATTACCGATGGTGGTTGTTTCCCCTTCACTACCGACAGAAAAATTCAAATCGCCGACAATCTTGGATTTGGTCATAGCTGTAAGTGCTCCGGTAAAGGAGCCGCTGTTTAAGCTAATATCAACATTTGCATTTACAACCAAAACTCCGTCTGTCTTGGAAAAGTTGAAAAATTTAATAAACTGTGTAACTTTGTTTGCTCCGTTGAAATTAATATCGATCTCACCTTCTTTGATCGAATCGTCATAACTCTTATTATTGCAACTAAACAAATACAAACTATTTCGGACTGTGATTCCATCTATATTATATACGATTTTTCCGTGAAGATCCATCACGCCGTTAATATAAAAAACAGAATTTCCGCTGGTAGAATTATCCTTAACATTGTTTAAGTTTGTGGTAATAACGGAATTTTTACCCGTTATCATTTTGAGCATCGCAGTACGGAAGGTGCCGGATAAGGTTGCATTGGTAACATTAACATTCAAAGCACCGTTGATCGTAGGTGCTAAAGAACCATCATAAACTCCCATAAAGTGACCGCTCATTGTAGCGTCACTTAAAGAAAGTGTTGCCACAGCCCCTTCTTCCACAACAGAAGCTCCGTTTACAAAATAGGTTTTACCAATCGTACCGCCAAGGAATTCCAAGGACATTTTACCTTTGATTATAGAAGAACCGCTGGAGCCATAGAAAAAGGCACTCTTCAGATTACCGGAAACAACACTCATTTTGGTTTCAGCTTCTTTTGCTACTTCGTTGGTACCATTAATTATATAGAAATAATTGCTATAAGTACCGGACAAGATCGTCAAAGAAGAATTTTCCGTTACATTATGGTCGTTGAGCAGAACAGTATCGGAAATCACCACGCTGTCAAATGTCACATTGCGGTTGCCCAGATTCAACTGAGTTGCCTCAGCGGTGGTCAAAGTAAAATTCTTAAATGTAAAATCATTGACAGAATTCAGATGACCGTTGGCATCAGCACCGTTGACGGTTACCACGGTATCAGCTCCTGCACCCTGAATGGTGATATCCAGAGGCTCATTTCCTACCTTGATGGTTTCACCCCAGAAAAGATAACCATCGGTAGCCGTTTCAGAAACCGAGGCCTTTACATCAATCAGAACGGGGCCTGCAGTAATCGTACCGCCTTCTACGGCAGCAGCAATTTGCTCCATCGCCGCAGTGACAGATCCACCGTCTTCTACTGCATAGGTTGCAGTGTATTCCCCTTCTGCCTGAGCACCGAAGATGAGCATGCCTGCGACACAGGCGCAGAGAAGCACGGCGGCCAGAAGAACAGAAAGAAGACTCTTTTTGTTTTTCATAATTTTCCTCCTAATATTATTTGGGGAAGAAGACATTTCCTTTGTAGCAACACCATAAAGAAAGACATAGGTCTATGCCTTTTTCCACCGTCGGACAATACTTCTATTATCCTTCTAATATATCATAGCAAAAGCAAAAGCAAAAAGCAAGTTGTTCATTGTTTTTTTACAATTACTTTCCCGTTTTTTGCGAAAAAGCAAAAGGCGCAAAGGCCACGGCAACGGGCCGTCGAGGACGTCGGCCCCTACAAATTTCATAAAATTTTCTCCTCATCTTTCAAACCAACCTTGATAAAATCATCGTTTTTGCAAAGCAAATTTCTGTTTGTTTGATAAAAATTCTCCACCAATCGGTAGGGGCCGACGTCCCCGACGGCCCGAGGGAAATAGTCTTTTTTGCAAAGCAAATTTTTGATTGCAAAATTCAAATTTCCACTACAAGAGGCTCTCCCTGTGAGCGGCGCTCCCATCGCTCCCCTCGACGGCCCGAGCAAAATTCTCTTTTCTGCAAAATAGATTTCTATACGCAAAACACAAAATCCCCGCTTTACAAAGCAAAGAATCAACACCAAATGAATCCCTGTTGAATCTTTTTTCTCCCCTTACCCAAAAGTTTTGGGGGGTGAGGGGGACTTTTTCAAAAGTCCCCCTCATATAAAACAAATAGGCTTTCCCAAAGGAAAGCCTACCTTAACTTATCACTTATTACCCATCACTTATCACTCAAAAAAGGCACTCCCAAAGGAGTGCCTTTTTGAATTTAGATCTCAGGGAAGGTTTCTCTTGCCACATAGGTGGTGTGGAGAAGCTCGTGAGCCAGGTGAGAGTTGGGCTCGCCAAGGAACTGTTCATACAGAGCCTTGATCTGAGGATTGTTGTGAGACTGACGGAGAGTCTGTCTCTCATCCTCGGAATACAGAGCAGCTGCTCTCTTTTCCTTATAGGTATCGAGAATGTCCAGATCCTCATTGGGCAGGAAGCACTCTCTTACATAAGGCTGACCGCCGCCGTTGATACAACCGCCGGGACAACCCATGATCTCGATAAAGTGATACTTGCTCTTGCCTGCACGAATGTCATCCAGCAGAACTCTGGCATTCTTCATACCGTGAGCCACTGCAACATTGACCTGCATACCGGCCAGATCGAAGCTTGCTTCCTTGATTCCGTCAAATCCGCGAACTTCCTCAAACTTAACACCCTCGTGCTCCTTGCCGGTGAGAACGAATGCCGCAGTACGCAGAGCAGCCTCCATAACACCGCCGGTTACACCGAAGATCACGCCTGCGCCGGTGTACTCACCGATCAGGTCCATATCAAACTCTTCATCGGGAAGCTTGGTAAAGTTGATACCGCTTCTCTTAATGAGTCTGCCAAGCTCTCTGGTGGTGAGAACGGCATCTACATCCTTCAGACCACGGGTCTTGAGCTGCTCACGGTCTGCCTCATACTTCTTGGAGGAGCAGGGCATTACGGAAACAACAAACAGATCCTCAGCCTTAATGCCTGCCTTCTCAGCCCAGAAATGCTTGAGAACGGAGCCCATCATTTCGTGGGGAGACTTGCAGGAGGACAGGTGCGCCAGAAGATCGTTGTAACGAAGCTCGGCGTAGTTGACCCATCCGGGAGAGCAGGAGGTGATCATGGGAAGCTTGCCGCCGTTCTTGATTCTGCCCAAGAGCTCGGTAGCCTCTTCCATAATGGTCAGGTCGGCAGCAAAGTTGGTATCAAATACCTTCTTGAAGCCAAGTCTTCTCAGAGCGGCAACCATCTTACCGGTAACGGGAGTACCGATCTTCATACCGAACTCTTCACCGAGAGCGGCACGAACTGCGGGAGCGGTCTGAACCACAACATACTTGCCCTGAGCCATAGCGGCGTCAACCTTGGCAATGTCATTCTTCTCCATGAGAGCGCCGGTGGGACAAACGTTGATACACTGACCGCACATAATACAGGGAGCCTTGTCAAAGGTTCTGTTCTGTGCAGGTCCGATGATGGTCTTAAAGCCTCTGTTCTGGAAGGCAAGAACGCCTTCGCCGTGAGCATTGGCACAACGGGCAACACATCTGCCGCAGAGAACACACTTGGAGGTATCACGAACGATAGAGGGGGTCACATCGTCATAGGTGGTCTCGGTCTGAGAGCCGAGGAACATATCCTCTCTTGCACCGGTGATCTTGGCCACGTGGAGAAGCTCGCACTTCTCGTTCTTATCGCACTGCTGACACTTCATAGAGTGGTTGGAGAGCAACAGCTCAACGGAAGCTCTTCTTGCAGCGGTAGCCTTGGGAGAAGAGATGATCACCTTCATATCGGGGGTGATGGGATATACGCAGGAGGCCACCAGACGCTGGGGACCGTACATTACTTCGCCCTGCTCATTCTTTCTGCCTTCCTGAACCTCTACAAGGCAAACACGGCAGGAGCCTCTGTTGCACTCACCGTGGTTAAAGGCGCACAGAGTAGGGATCTCATAGCCGCACTGACGGGCGGCTTCCAGAACGGTAAGCCCACTTTCAACCTCGTAGGCAATCCCTTCAATAATCAAATTAATCTTAGCCATTATCCGCTTCCTCCTTATTTCTTAACGATTGCACCGAACTTACAAGACGAGATACACATACCGCACTTGATACACTTATTCTGATCGATCACAAAGGGAGTCTCACGAACCTTGCCGGTGATGGCGCCAACGGGACAAGCACGGGCACACAGAGAGCATCTCTTACACTTATCTTCCAGAATCTCATATCTCATCAGGTTCTTGCAAACCTTAGCGGGACATTCCTTCTTCTCGATGTGAGCAATGTACTCATCACGGAAGGAAGCCAGAGTAGAAAGAACGGGGTTGGCTGCGGTCTGACCCAGAGCGCAGAGAGAACCGATCTTGATGGTCTGAGCGAGCTCTTCCAGCTCCTCCAGATCCTTCATGGTTCCCTTACCGTCGGTGATCTTTTCCAGATACTCCAAAAGTCTCTTGGTACCGATACGGCAGGGAGAGCACTTACCGCAGGACTCGTCACAAATGAATTCCATATAGAACTTTGCAACGTCTACCATACAGTTGTCTTCATCCATTACAATGGCACCGCCGGAGCCCATCATAGAGCCCTTTGCTACCAGGTTATCGAAGTCGATGGGGGTATCCAGATCCTTTTCGGTCAAGCATCCGCCGGAGGGACCACCGGTCTGGATCGCCTTGAACTTCTTGCCACCGGGGATTCCGCCGCCGATGTCATAAATGAGCTCACGCAGGGTGGTACCCATGGGGATCTCCACAAGACCTACGTTGTTGATCTTACCGCCGAGAGCAAATACCTTGGTTCCGCGGCTCTTTTCGGTGCCGTAATTCTTCACAGCGTCAGCGCCGTTGCGGAGAATGTAAGGAACGCAGGCCAAAGTCTCTACGTTGTTTACGATGGTGGGGCACTCCCACAGACCCTTCACAGCGGGGAAGGGAGGACGGGGACGGGGCATACCTCTCTGACCCTCGATGGAGTTCAGAAGAGCAGTCTCCTCACCGCAAACGAAGGCGCCTGCGCCCAGACGAACGTGTGCGCGGAAGGAGAAATTGGTACCCATAATGTTGTCGCCCAACAGACCGATTTCCTCTGCCTGCTGAATGGCAAGCTTCAGACGGTTTACGGCGATGGGATACTCGGCACGAACATAGAAGTAACCGTTTTGTGCGCCGATGGCATAGCCTGCAATGGCCATACCCTCAATCACGGCAAGGGGGTTACCCTCGAGAATGGAACGGTCCATAAAGGCACCGGGGTCACCCTCGTCACCGTTACAAACCACGTACTTTTCACCGTCGGGCTGGTTGTAAGCGAAGGTCCACTTCATACCGGTGGGGAATCCGCCGCCGCCACGGCCACGCAGACCGGACTCCAGGATCTGATCGATAACAGCCTTTCTGTCCATCTTCAGAGCGGTAGCAAGACCCTTGAACGCCTCAGCACCCAGAGCCTCGTTGATATCCTCGGGGTTGATGGAGCCGCAGCCGTGCAGAGCCACACGAACCTGCTTCTTGTAGAAGGTGATATCCTCCTGCTTTGCGATCTTTTCCTTGGTAACGGGGTCAATGTAGAGCAATCTCTCCACGGTCTCGCCGCCGATCAGATCCTTCTCTACGATCTCTTCCACATCCTCCAGCTGCACCAGACGGTACAGAGTATCTTCGGGATAAATCTTAACGAAGGGGCCCTGAGAGCAGAAGCCGAAGCAACCAACCTGGTTGACGGTCACACGGTCGGACAGACCCTTCTCTTCAATCAGTTTTACAAACTTTGCCTGAATCTCGGCAGAGTTGGAGGAAAGACAACCGGTACCGCCGCAAAGAACGACCGCTCTCTTTCCGTTTTCACCCTTGAACTTACCGGCCAGACACTGAGCACACTCTCTCTGCTTTGCCTCAAATTCTTCAAAGGACTTAATCATGCGTTTGCACCTCCCTCTTTGCGCAGCTCCTCAATGATACCGGGGATTGCCTTTACCTCAACCTTGGGGTAAACCTTGCCGTTGATGGAAACGGCGGGAGCAATACCGCAAGCACCGATGCAGCGCAATGCGTCGATGGTGAACATACCGTCCTCGGTGGTTTCACCGGGTTTGATTCCGAGGATCTCGGAAAACTTATCAATCACCTGCTGAGCCCCCTTAACGTAGCAAGCAGTACCCAGACATACGCCGATGATGTATTTTCCCTTGGGCTTGAGGGAGAAGAAGGAATAGAAGGTCACCACACCGTAGATGTCAGCAACGCTTACACCGGTCTTCTCGGAAACCAGTTCCTGTACTTCCAGGGGAATATAGCCGTATTCCTTCTGGATGTCGCTCAGGATCATCATCAGGGGAGTTCTTTCGGCAGCATAACGATCGCAGATCTCGGTGATCGTCTTGACAGCCGTATCGCTTAAATGAGCCATGAAGTAGCCCTCCTTATTTTTATTATGCCCACAGGCATATTGATGGCAATATAATAAATTGCATACACCTTATAGATTTTACATATAAAATGAAAGAATGTCAAGGAGATTTTTCAGGAAATAAAGGGATTTTGCTTACAAAATAAAGTGATTTTGTCGAAAAACCCCACTTAATTTAATCTCTTTTCCCTTTTCGCATTACAGCAATTGCCCCTGTGCCGCATAAAACAAAAGCACAGACTCCCACGCACAAAAGAACCGCATCCTTCTTTTTTGCCTCCTCCTCGGGAGACAGGGTCACGGGAGGGGCGGTGGTGGTAGTGGAAAGGGTGTGAATGGGGGTCGTCACGGGAGGGAGTGACACCTCACGGGAGACGATGGCAAACACCCGCCCCGCAGGGTCAAAATCCAGATACGCACCGCTTTGGGTGCAGTCCACCTTTTCCGCCGTATTTTCCTTCAGGGCGTAGAGAACAAAGTCCTTCGGCAGGTCAAAATCCGTCTCCAAGCGGGCAAGACTTCGCCCCTCGGGCTGAAACACGCTGTCGTTTTTGGTAAAGGTAATGCGGAAGGCCCGCACCAGAGTATCCCCGAACAGAGTCTGACAAAGGCGAGCCTCGGCGCCGCCGTACAGGTAATCCACCCGCACGCTTTTTTGATCCTCCGCTTTGTACTGCCCCGGCTGAACGAAGCCCACAAGCTTCCCGTCGGCACTGGTCAGGGAAGGCAAGACCTCGTTGTCCCATTCCTGCAAACAGTCCTGACAAACGATCTTTCCCTTTCCCGCCGCATCAAAGCTTGCCTCCTCCAAAACCTCCTGCTTTCGGTTCAGATGGGGGCATTGAAGCTCCATGGTCAAGGGCTGGGTATCAAAGGTCACCGCCTCGGAGCGGCTGTTGCGGGCATCGAACAGGCGGCGGGAGACCTCCGCCGTTACGGAGAAGGGGCCGTAGGGGGCATCGTCCCGAATTCGGAAGGAAAAGCGCAGCAGAATGCCGCTGGTGGTCAGATCCCGATCCTCCTTCTCCCCCTTCCACTGGAGGATGATCTCGCCCTCGTCGCTGTGATCCGTGAGAACATAGCCGGGGAGAAGAGCCTGATCCCGAAGGCTCTTCAGTTCCAGCACCTTAGGGTCAAAGCGCACCGTCACCCGTAGGGAAACAATGCCGGGATTGCGGTTTAATTCCAGATCCGTGTCAAAGGTCATGGTGCGAACGGGCACCTTTACCTCGCTCACCAAGCTGATCTTTCCCTTTTCCTCCGCCGAGACCGACAGGGCAAGGGGAGAAAGGACAAGAAAGAGAGCCAAAAGCAAATGCAAAATTCGTTTCATAGGGTCTCCTTTTCTTCGTATACGGACAAAATGGAATGAAGCTGCTCCAAAAAGGCTTGGCGCACAGGCTCGGGGGACAAGACCTTGACCCGCCCCGAAAAGCCCATAAGCCAGGAAAAGAACATGGGACTGACCATAACGGGAAGGCTCATTTCAAAGCCGCCCTCGGCCTTGCGGGTCACAAGAGAGGAGCCGAAGCGGTCGTAGAACACGCCCACCAGACTCTCCTGACACCAAAGGGTCACCCGCTCCTCCTTGCCGCCAAACATTCCAAAGCTCTTATTTTCATATCCTGCGGCCATTTCCGCAAGAGAGCTGCTCTTTTCCTCGCAGGGGAGATCCAAAGCGGTGATGGAAAGCATTTTATCCACGCGGAAATGCCGCAGCTGGCCGCTTTTCTCCTCTTTGGCCACAAGGTAATAGTTTTCATTGTCCCACAGGAGGAAATAGGGAGAGGCAATGTAGGGCTCGCCCCCACGCCTCAGCTTCTTTTCTCCCTTTTGATCCCATTCGAAATAGGTGAAGCGGATCTTCTTTTTTTCTTCAATGGCCCCTCCCACGGCATCCACATTGCGGTAGATGCTTTCATTCATGGTCTTGATCCGACCGGCAACAAACACATTCCGTGCCAGATTTTTGGCCTCGTGGCGGCTGACCAGACTTTGGAGCTTCCCAATGAGCTCCTCGCTTTTTTTGCGGGTGAGAAAGCGGGAGGACTGCACCGCATCCACCAAAAGGCGCACCTCAGGCAGCTGAAAGCGGCGATCCCCTATAAAATACCCCGTATTTCTTCCCTTGGTACAGATCACATCCAGCCCCGCAAGGCGCAATTCCTCCAGATCGGCATAAATGCTTTTTCGCTCTGCCGCAATCCCCGCTTCGGACAGGTGACGGATCATTTGCTCCATGGTAACGGGATGCTTTTCATCCGTTTCCTCCATGAGAAATCGGGCAAGATAGATCAGCTTTTGCTTTTGTCTTGAGCTTCTCGGCACACCATCGCCTCCTTTTTCTTCATTGTACCATACACGGGACTTTCACGCAAGAGAAAAATCCTTCCGTTTTTGTCTGTTTTTTGTCTTTTTTTGCAAAAAAAATCAGCCCGTCAAAAGACGAGCCGATTTTTCGTTACCGTAAAAATTCCTTGATCTGAGGAAGGACACCCGTGGCCGCCTCCCGCCCCATTTCATAGGCAAGACGAAGCTTTTCGGGATCCTTTTCCACCCGCCCCACGGGCAAGGGACAAGGCCGATCTTTTGCTTCATTTCCTTTCCTCCCGTTTTTTCTCTCTCCATCGTATCGCATTTTTTCACAAATTCAACCATTCTGCAAAAAAACTCTTGACAAACCCCATTTTCTTTGATATAATCTCAATCTGCAGACGGCCCATTGGTCAAGCGGCTAAGACGCCACCCTCTCAAGGTGGAATCATGGGTTCGATTCCCGTATGGGTCACCAAAAAAGAAGTAACTTTTGTTTACCAAAAGTTACTTCTTTTTTTATCCAAGCCGCAGGCTTGGCATATCATCACCGCGCGAAGTGCGGTGCATATCATCAAGGTCGGCTTGCCGACCTTGTATCTCATCACGCGTCAGCGTGTATATCATCAGCTCCTTTGGAGC
>JAZQMO010000059.1:0-8985 GCA_045543495.1 Eubacteriales bacterium
CTGTTTCAGATTGCCTTACTAAATCGTACTTTCGTGCTGTTTCTCGATACCCTAATCGGTTCTCTCGCATGTCCATTATAACACCTATTTTAAATTCTGCGCTATAAACTTTATTTTTGCTACCTTTTTTACACATAAAAACATGCACCTCCAAAAGTGTCTAACTTTTGGGGTGCATATCATAGCGGGCGGCTTTTTCTCTTTATTTGTGGAGTCCCTTTTTGCGAAGAAGGGTCAGAATTTCATCGGGATTGTCACAGGTAATGAGCTCTGCCCCCATATTAAGCGCCAAGGGGAGGGTCTCTTCGTCCTTCACATAGGCGCCTGCCCAAAGACGGATTCCCGTTTCCTTTTGCAGATTCTTGGCTTCCTCAAAGGAAACCTGGCCGTCCTTGACACCGAATACGCAAACGCAATATGCGCTCTTGTAGGGATCCTCACTGCAGGGAGCGGTGCCGTGCTTTTCCATATGGAACTTGGGATAGAACACGTGGCGGCGGATCTTTTTGCCGTATTTGTGCTCCAGATACTCGTGAAGCGCGCCGGGGAAGGTATTGAACACGCAGCGATCCGTAAAGTGATACTCCTCCATCATAGCAATGACACGGTCTGCCACGGAGAAGGAGACCTCCTCATAGCCGGGGGTGGGATATTCCTTCAATTCAAGATCCAGCGTGATGGTGGGATGATCCTTCACAAGCTCCATCAATTCCACCAAGGTGGGGATCTTTTCACCATTTCCTGCATCCAATTCACGAAGCTCGGCCAAGGTCATATCGCACACCTTGCCGGTGCCGTTTGTGGTGCGGTCCACCTCGGGATCGTGAATGAGGACGAGCTGGGAATCCTTGGTGATGCGAACGTCGGTCTCGATCTGATCTACCCCAAGCTCCAGAGCGGCACGGAAGGCGGCCATGGTATTTTCAGGGTAGCGGCTGCGCCAGCCTCTGTGGGCGGCTACATAAATATTCTCGGGGCTTTGCTTCCAATAATTCTTCCCCTTCTGCTCCAAAAGGGGAGCAACCACCTTGGGGAAATCCAAATAAGAATCAATGGTCAGATAAGGGAAATCGGAAACATAAACGGATTCATCGTTTCCGCCAAGGCCGTAGTCATCCCCGATGTAGATCACCTCATCGTGCTGCAGGCCGTTTTCCTTGCAGTACAGATCCAGAGCGTGGTACTTATCAAAGGGGCGGGGGGCCATATCAAAGGAGGAGGAGCCGCCTACGAACACACAGTAATCGGAGAAGGTGTTGACCACATCGTCATAGATCTTTCTTCTCTTGGCACGGTCGGGGTCAAAGGCCAATTTATCCTCCTGCTTGGCACGGGTGCCCAAAACAGGGAAGGTCACACAGCCTGAGGGGTGATACTCCACCGAGTCTCCTGCATATTCCGTGAAGCCATACTTCTGACGGAGCATTTCCACCCTCTCGGCAACACTTTCTCTGTCGCAAGGGAGGATCTCGTCACGAACCAATTCCATTTCGCCCTTTTCGGCGTTGTATTTTCCGTACTGCAGGCCGTAATTTCCCACCACATCAATGGGAAATGCCTCCAGCTGATTGAAAATGCGCATCACCTGACCTGCGCCAACCATCAAAAGCTTATAGTCCTCGGAAAGGGTGGTGAGAATGCGGCGGTGCTCTCCGCACAGGGGAGTTTTGTGTTGGGTAAGGGTGCCATCCAGATCCATGGCAATTACTTTGATCTTCTGATACATATTCTTACACTCCGAAAAATTCATAGTTCATCCAAAGAACCGTATAGCGGTCCTTCAAGTCCTTGGCGTACAACACGGCGTTTTGAATCTTCTCCTCGCCGTAGAGGGCATAAAACTCCTTCATATCAAGACCCACGAGAGCAAGATACTCCTCAATGGTCTTGGCGGAGGGCATTTCGGAAAGGATGGCACGGATCTGATCTTCCTTTTCCTTGAAAATGCTCATACGGTCAAGAGCATAATTGCCCACCTTATCCTGCAGTGCAATACAGCCCTCGGCAGAGGTTTTGTATACCTTTGCCATCACGGCTTCATACTCTGCGCGGGGCATTACGAAGCGCTCGGCGGGGAAGGCGTTTTGCAAAAGCTTTTCTCGAACACCGGCGGTGATCACCGTGGAATAGGCCACATCGATTCCGTGAGAGAAATAGTCGCTTCCCTCCAAAATTCCCGTGATCTCGAAGAAATGGGACAGGTGATGCTCACTGCCCGAGGCAGGACGGGAGGAGCCGGCAAAGCTCATCATAATGCCTACCACCACCAGCGCCTCCATCAAAGCGCCCACACTCTTTTCATCTCTCTTCACAAGGCCATCGGCCAAGGAAAGAGTGGTTTGGATCTGCTCGTAGGTGGTGTTATAAATATAGGGACAAAGGTATTCCCCATTTACAAGGTGGCTCAGCTTCCAATCATTGAGAGCGGAATATTTTCCCACAATGTCGCCAAAGCCCGCACGGATCATTTCCATGGGAGCATCCTTCAGCACCTCGGTATCGGCCAAAATGGCAAGAGGGAGACCTGCAGCGTAGGTCACCTTCATACCCCCTGTGATCATGGCGGCGCCGTTGGAGGCATAGCCGTCCATCGAGGGTGCGGTGGCAACCACCATATAAGGAACGCCTGAAAAATGGGAAACGTATTTGCAAAGATCCTGAATGACACCGCTTCCGATGCCCACGATCACCTCATTCTCTCCCAGATGCTTCTGCACCTCTTCAATGGCGACCTCATCGGGAACCAAAATGGTCTTCCCTGTAAAGATCACCTTTGTTACCTTTTTACCGGACAGGGCGGCAAGAGTCTTTTCCCCTGCGGCGGAGAAGGTATTTTCATCGGCCACGAGAAGCACTCTCTCGGTCTTTTCACAGAGCCGGCCGAGCTTTTCAATGGCTCCTTTTTCGATATAGACTGCCTCGATGGGACAGCTGTGGGTCTTGCCGCACTCGCAGGCAAAGCCCTTCAATAATTGATTGATATCCATAGGATCCCCCTTTACAGTTTCATACTACTTATGTTATAATACTTTCGTCAAAAAAAATCAATCCTTGTGTAGAATTTTGCGCAAATTGCGAATGTTCGACCAAATAAAACGATCGTTCGGTCAAATTCAGTCATTTTGGGGAGTATTTATGTACCACAAAGAGCGGGAACAACAGATTTTGAATCAACTGAAAAAAAGAGAAGGCTTTGTGACGGTGAAGGAGCTGTGCGAGGCCCTGTTTACCAGCGAATCCAGCATACGGCGGGATCTTGTCTCTTTGGAAAAGGCGGGGCTTGTGAAGAGAAGCTGGGGCGGCGCAGAGATCCTGACCCATTTTTCGGGCATCGTCACCTTTGACAGCCGCACCCGCCAAAACACGGCGGCCAAAATCGCCATTGCCAAAAAGGCGGCGGCCAAGATTCAGGAGGGAAACGTGATCTTTTTGGATCAATCCTCCAGCGCCTTTTTCGTAGCCAATGAAATTTTGGACCGAAGCGATATTACGGTGGTGACCAACAACATTGAGATCCTCATGCTCCTGTCCCGCTCCGGCAATCGGCTCATTTCCTCCGGAGGGATCCTCAGCGGAGAAAACCGAAACTGTCTTTTGGGTGCCGAGGCAAAAAAATGCTTTGATAATATTTTCGCCGATCTGATGTTTTTCTCCGTCAAGGGCATCAGCTCCCGAGGGGATCTGTGCGATTGCTCCCGAGAGGAGATCGCTGTGAGAGAGGCTATGATGCACTCTGCCAAGCACAAGGTTTTACTGTGTGACCATTCCAAATTCGGTCTCGGGGCACCCTTCCGTCAGTGCGACATCGGCGAGGTGGACGAGGTCATTACGGAAAAAGAGCTTCCCGAGGATTTTCTCTTTTTACGGGATAAAACGGAATACGCGTAAAAAAGCATAGCAATAAGAGTCGTACTCTAAAGGACAGTACAACAAGACACGAAAACACCCTTAGTTTTTTAAACTGTGGGTGTTTTTTATATTCTCTTTCTTTGTTAGTCAAATTGTGCTATAATACAACTGGCCGATAAATAAGAATTTGTAGGGAAGGCAACGACAATGAAAATAATTATTTATGGTTCTCAATATGGAACTGCCAAGCAATACGCAGAAGAACTCGCCAGAAAAACCAGTATTGATTTAAAAAGTTATGAAGATGTTACGGACATAAACCGCTATGACACAGTCATATATGTTGGCGGTCTGTATGCTGGCGGTGTTTTAGGAATGAAAAAAACACTTGCTAAAATGTCGCAATGTCAAAGCAAAAAGATTATCATTGTTACAGTCGGATTGGCAGACCCGATGGACACAGCGAATACCAATAGCATTAAAAACAGCATGAAGAGGCAACTCTCAAATGAACTGTATGAAAATGCACACATCTTCCATCTAAGGGGTGGAATAGACTATTCACGGTTAAGTTTTAAGCACAAAACAATGATGGGCTTGTTATATAGAAAAGCAGTCGGGTTGCCAGAAGAGAAAAAAACTGCAGAGGTAAAGGCTATGATTGAAACATATAATAAGAAAGTGGAATTCGTGGACTTTGATAGCTTAACTGCAATAGTTAATGACATCTAATCCGTCAAACTGAAATTTACCAACACAAGTTTTTCTGCTTTGCTATGGCTTCGGTTCTTTCCGCCTTTCGGCCGTCCCATCTCTTTTTCCTCCTATACAAAAATGTTGGTAGACACTTTTTTTGTGTCTACCAACATTATATCACTTCAGCTTTCGCATCCTTTTTTATTCCGGTATCATTTGCATTTTAATGTGCTCGATCTCCTCTTCCAAAAAGGGATCCGAGATGGCCGAAAAGCCGCATTTTTTATAAAAGGGAGCGGCTTGCAGCTGAGCATCCACGGTGATGCACTTGGCGCCGAGCTCCTCTTTTGCAGCCTTCACGGCGGCCTTTACCAAGGCTCTGCCGTTGCCCTTTTTGCGGGAGAGCGTGAGAACACGCCCGATGTGGGCTACGCCCTCCTGAGAAGAAAAGACTCGCAGATTGGCCACTACTCTTCCCTCTTCCATAGCAAAAACGTGAAGGCTCTCATAGTCTTTATCATCCATATCAAGGCAACGGATCCCCTGCTCCAGCATAAACACCCGCTGTCTTGCCTTCAGGATCTCATAAAGCTCAGCGGGAGTCAGATCACAAAACCGTTTTACGATAAATTCCATTTTTTTCTCCTTTATCTTCGGCGAAGCCAAGCCACAAGGCTGATGACGGTATAAAGAATCACAAAGAGGACCACAAGCCACGCCCAAAGGCTCTGTCCGCCGCTTTCAATCAAAACCGCAATTCCTACCAAAAGCCCTCCAAGCAAGAAAAGGGTGATCACCGCCGCCAAGATCCTTGCCGCTCGGCGCCCTTTTTTTCCTTGGGATTTTTTAGAAAACAGACTTGTGTTGAGGGCCAAAAAGCCCTCTCCGAACACCTCGATAAATAGTTCTAAAAGAAAATCAAGCAAAAAATCCATTCTCTCCTTCATTCAATGCCATTTTGTGGAAAGCAAGGCAATTTTATCCATCCAGTTCTACCACGGCGATCCCGTCTTCGTTGATGGTCATACGGGTTCCGTAGGGCTCGGACATTTTGGCATAGGCCTCCAGAATCCCTCGGTCGGTGCAAACTCTGGGATTGCCAAAGCGGTATCTGGGCTCTCCGAAGCCAAGCTCAATGGGAAGCAGTTCCAAACGGGTCAGCTTGCCATCCTCCATTTCAAAATAAGGAATCACCGCCTCCATCATACGGTGGTCGGTCAAAAGTCCCACGGTATAATTTCTGGAACGCTTGCGGTAAATCTCACACAAGGGATCGTCGGAGGTCAGGCCGTATTTCTCAAACATATCCTCGGGAGCAAAGGTTACGCTTTCGTTATGAAGCATAAAATCACCGAGGGAATAGAAAAGGGGTCTGTTCTTATAAATCTCCAAGGGGCGCAAAAGGTGAGGGCCGTGGCCGAGAACGGCGTGAGCACCCATATCAATACAGCGGTGAGCAAACTCAACCAAGAAATCCGCAGGGGTCTCCTTGGCAGTTCCCGCAAGCTCGTGGCCGTGAATACTGATCAGAATATAGTCGGCCTGTGCCTTTGCTTCCGTCATAGCCTTTTCAAGGCGCTTCATATCGGTTTCATTCAGCACCATGTGGTACTTTGTCTGCTCTCCGAGACGGAAATTGATATGCGTACCGAATTCCACCGTTGTATCATCCTTCAGGGGAGCATATCCCTCGGCACGGGAAATGGCAATGTTGCAATTCACACCGCTTTCCTCGGCAATTTCGTTTAATACTGCAAATTGCTCCTTTGTAACCTCCATATACTTTTCGGTTCGCAGAGCATTGACACCGGGGCGGCCGGGGGTGCGGCGAGACTGCTTGCCCGCCATGGCCGCTTCGTTGCAAAAGGATGATGTCATGGAAATGAGTGCAACCCTTCCGGTGGGGGTGTCAAGATAGGCGGGAGAAGCCGCCTCATCCAGATTCATTCCCACGCCTGCATGGACAAAATCAGTCTCTTTCAAGGCATCCAGTGTAGAGATCAACCCGCCGTAGCCCCAATCAAAGGCGTGGTTATTGGCAAAGGTCATCATATTAAAGCCATACTCGGCGGCAATTTTCAGCGTTCTCTTATCCGAATTGTGGAAGGAGCCACCATTAAACTGATTTCCCCAAATCCCGTCACGGTAGATGATGGACTCAAAATTGAAAAAGCGAGCATCTCCTCGGCAAATATAGTCCCGAACTTGAGAAAATCCTTCATATTTTGTGGAAATGACCCTTTGAATGAGCATATCTCCCACTGCGGTAAACGACATCCTCGGCAATTTCATATTCTTCTCCTTTCCGTTTCAACGATTGAATTCGCTTCGCTCATTATATCTTTGCCCTTATCAATCCCTAAGGTAGGCAACGATTGAATTCGCTTCGCTCATTATATCTTTGCCCTTATCAATCCCTTAAGGTAGGCAATGATTGAATTCGCTTCGCTCATTATAGCATAAGTTTGCACGAAGTGCAACATCGTTTACGGCAGTAGCCGTAACATCGTTTTGTGTCCGCTAAAGCGGAATGATGTTCGTGTATAGCACGAAATGATGTTGACCGCAAGCGGTCAAACGATGTTGTGTCCTTACGGACACAAACACAAAAAGAAAGACACGATTTTCTTCGTGTCTTTCTTTTTGGGAGTTTTGAACTTAATGGCACGAATGAAATGTGCCTGAAAACTGAAGATTTTCTTTATTATTCTGCATCTAAACTTGCAAAAAACTGCTTATTTTCCATAACGTAATTTCTTATGGCAACAAAATAGTAAATAGAACCTACAACACCTATAACACCGCCGATAACAAGGTTATATACTAATGTTATTATAGGTGCTGTAATTGGCTCGAACTTTGCAACTATTCCGTTTGGGTGTTCTAACAAGGTTTTGCTGTATTGCATATCTTGAACAGATGATATTATATTTAAAACACCAACAATTAGCAAAAACCAATTTATAAAAATACCGCCTAAAATCTGCAATATTCCAATAACAAGCCAGATTATTCCGTTTGTATTAAGTCTTTGCGATAATGTATTTAATAAAGTAGCACCGTCGAACGACATATTGTTTACCGTTTGGGTGTTCTGTCCGCCAACTGCACAGCCGCAACCGACACAAATTACTGCTTCATCCAATAATTCTTTTCCGCAATGAGTGCAATATTTCATCCGGCGTTCCTTTCTCTTAATCTAATATTTCAATGCTAACATAACTTCCATCATAAGCATTAGTAGTAATTTTCAAATCATTGCCATAGCTAAATTCATGGAAGCAATCCAATATATTTTTCTCAAACTCACAGTAGGTTAAAATCGATCGATATATTTGTTCTCCATCATCAGAAGAAAAAAAGAATACAACCTCTCCTTTCTCTGGATAAACAGCAAATCCATATGGAGTAAAGCCCATGAGTTTTACGCTTTCATTGTCCGGATATCTTAAAACTTTTGCTCCAGTCTCATCATCAGTTGATATATTGGAAGGACATCCGTACTTAATGATAGCGCCAACCATACCCGTTCTCTCAATATCCGAAAAAAACAGATCTCGCGGAGAAAAAAGGACACCGATCACAGCACAAGCAATAAGAACTAGCGCCATAGCGGAAGCTCCAATAATCAAAAACAGTTTCTTTCCTCTAACCTTTTTTTTAACTTTTTCTTCATTTTTTACATCAATTCCAACCTCTACCTCCATCTCGGTCTTGCAACCGCACCCTGGACATACAACAGCCTCATCCATAATTTCTTTTCCACATTTTACACAAAATTTCATACAACCCTCTCCTTACAAATACGTCAAAGTGACAAAGACGTTATAACTGCAATAATTACGACAAATAATATAAACGTTAATGCCGTTGAAATAATGCCACAAACATATCCTACTTTTGCAGAAGAACACATCACGCCGTTTGTTTCATCCTTGCTCATACATGCCAAAACTATCGCGGTTATCCCTAAAGCAAACCAGCCAATAAAAAAACTTACGATTCCACATATCTTTGCCCATATAGCAAGTTGTGGTTCGGTTTCTTCTATATGTATTTGTTGCGATGGTGCAGTTGCTTGAAGAGGTACAAAGGAATTTGCTTTTTGAGTTTTACAACCGCAACTGAGACAAATTACCGCCTCGTCAGCAATTTCCTTTCCGCAATATGTACAGAATTTCATATTACATACCGCCTAAAAGCATTATTAAGGACAATCCCCACCAGCACAAACCAATAATGCCGCAAATAAAACCTGTCTTAGCCTGCTTGCACATTACGCCGCCTGTTTTTTCTTTACTCTTATTGGCAAGAATAATAGCAGGTATACCTAGAGGTGCCAACAAAAGAATACTGAGAATACCCAACAAAGATGCAGTTTTTGCCTGCTTGGGAACCTCAACCACCTTGGTTGCTTCCGACTCTTTATTTACGGCACAA
>JAZQMO010000060.1:0-21839 GCA_045543495.1 Eubacteriales bacterium
CCGTTGTTGATCAAGCGATCCACTACTTTAATTACATCAGGCCTGTTCGTAAGCTTAACAGAAAACCACCAGTCCAATTTCGCATTGAACTGGCGGCTTAACTTTTTCTTTTTTTGTGTCTACCAACTATTGACTAGTTCAAAATTCAGGTCTTTTTTTGTTTTTTGTGCCAATGTTACAAAAAATATTTTTATTTTACATTTTATTTGCCTAATTTTTTTCGGAATTGCCATTGATTTTTCGCAAATTTTATTGTATAATAGGGCTCGTTTGATGAAAAAGAAAAGGATGAGGTCCTATATGAAAGAGAATGTTGTAACCAAAAAGGTGTGTGCCATCCGAAGCGATATTCGGGGCGAGGTGTACTTAGAGGCTCTGCGAATGGAAGCGGAGGGAATCGATGTTTTGAAGCTGAACACGGGAAATCCCGCCGCCTTCGGCTACAAGACCCCCGAAAGCGTGCGTCGGGCTTTGCTGGAGGGGCTGGATGAGGCTGCCCCGTACAGCGATTTGAAGGGAATGAAAAAGGCCCGAGAGGCGATTTTATCCTATCACGAAACAAAGGGTGTCAAGGGCTGCGATCTTAACGATATCTTTCTCACAAACGGAGTCAGCGAGGGGGTACAAATGGCAACCGCTGCTCTTTTGGAGGAGGGAGACGAGATCCTTCTGCCCTGCCCCAACTATTCCCTTTGGGAAAACTGTGCCGTTTTGGCAGGGGCCACTCCTAAATTCTACCGCTGTGACGAGGAAAAGGGCTGGGAACCCGATCTTGCGGATCTGGAGGAGAAGATAAGCCCCCGTACCAAGGCAATTCTGGTGATCAATCCCAACAATCCAACAGGTGCAGTCTATTCCATGGACTGCTTGCAGAGGATCGCAAGGCTTGCCGAACAGCACGATCTTATCCTCTTTGCCGACGAGATCTACGATCGCCTGACCTTCAAAGACAATCCTGCCACGGCGATGGCCTCCCTTTCGGAAAAATGCCTGATTTTAAGTTTCAACGGTCTTTCCAAATCTCACATTATATGCGGTTACCGCGCGGGCTGGATTCTCCTTTCCGGCCCCGAGGAGAAAAAAAGCAGTGTGAGAGAGGCCTTGGGCAGACTTGCGGCCATGCGCCTTTGCTCCAACACCGCCGCACAGCTTGCCATTCCCGCCGCTCTGGCGGATCCTATGTACACAGAGGAAATGCTCTCCCCCGGCGGAAGGATCTATGAGGCAAGTCGGATCACCTGCGAGGGGCTGGATCGGATCGAGGGGGTCCGATATGTAAAGAACAAGGCCTCCTTTTATCTGTTCCCACGCCTTGAGAGGGAGCGCTTTGCCATTCGGGACGATCGCAGGTTTGCGCTGGATCTTTTACACGCCAAGCACATTCTCATCATTCCCGGCTCGGGCTTTTCCCACAAGGGAAACGATCATTTCAGGATCGTGATGCTCCCTGAGGAAGAAAAGCTGAAGCAGGCCATTTCGGACATTGGCGATTTTCTCTCCGATTATCGGCAAAAATAATGGATAAAAGCAAAAAAACGGATGTTGTTTTTTCCAAAACGCATCCGTTTTTTTCTCTTTTTGGAAGGATATTTATTTCATTTATATTATGTATATCCAAGAAATTATGACAGCATATCTAATTTGCATTGGTAATCGGTGGGATTTTGACAAACAGCGCTTGAAAAGAAAGCGGAAAATTGCTATAATGGGTAGACTGATGAATTTTCATCAAAACCGCCCTTTCCCTTGAAAAAGCAAGGCGAAAAGGCGCAAAAACAGAACCGGAAAGGAATACGAGATGGTTTTTAGTTATTATCCCGGCTGTACCCTCAGAACCAAGGCAAAGGAGCTTGACCGCAAGGCAAGAAGCGCTGCCGAGGCACTGGGGATCGAGCTTTGCGAAATTCCCGAATGGCAGTGCTGCGGCGGGTGCTACCCCGTAGCAAGCGATGAGATCGCCACGAAGCTTTCCGCCGTGCGTGCCGTGATGGCCGCTCACAAGGAAAATCGCCCCGTGGTGACGGTGTGCTCTGCCTGCCACAACGTACTCAAAAGAGTCAATGCCGATATGAAGGAGAACGAGGTGATCCGTGATCGGGTCAACCGTTATCTGCAAAACGAAACGGAATATGCCGGTGAGGGCGAGGTGCTCCACTTTTTGGAAATGCTCCGTGACAAGGTTGGCTTTGACAAGATCCGTCAGGCTGTGAAAAATCCTTTGACGGGCAGAAAGATCGGCGCTTATTACGGCTGCCTGCTTCTCCGCCCCGGCAAGGTGATGGCCTTTGACGATCCCGAGAATCCCACCATTATGGAGGACTTCATCCGTGCACTGGGTGCCGAGCCTGTGGTGTACGCTTACCGCAACGAGTGCTGCGGCGCTTATCTGACTCTGGAGGATAAGGGCGCCTGCGCCAAGAAGAGCAGTGCCGTTCTAAAAAATGCAAAGGCCTGCGGTGCCGAGTGTGTCATCACCGCCTGTCCCCTGTGTCTTTACAACCTGCAAAAGTGCGGGGAGGAATTACCCGTTTTGTATTTCACCGAGCTTCTTTTCGAAGCGCTCGGTCTGGAATAAGGAGGCAATATGGAACAGAAGAATCTGAAGGAAACCGTTTTACGCATCAGCGGCGTGAATCCCCGCAAGTGTATGAAATGCGGCAAGTGCAGCGGTACCTGCCCCTCCTACGACGAAATGGAATTTCACCCCCACCAGTTTGTCTATATGGTGGAAAACGGAGAGCTCGAGCCTCTGATGGCCTCCGACTCCCTGTATCAGTGCCTGACCTGCTTTGCCTGTGTGGAGAGATGTCCCCGTCAGGTGGAGCCTGCCAAGCTGATCGAAGCAGTGAGACTTGCCGTGATCCGTCAGCAGGGCCAGAACCACTTAAAGCCCGATCAGATCCCCGAAATGCTGGACGAGGATCTTCCTCAGCAGGCCATTGTGACTGCTATGAGAAAATACGCAAAATAGGAGGTCAATATGCAAAGAATCGGCGTTTTCGTTTGCTGGTGCGGCAGTAACATTGCTGCAACCGTTGATGTGAAAGCCGTGGCCGAAGCTCTTGGAAAAGAGCCGGGCGTGGTTTTCTATGAAGATTACCAATATATGTGCTCCGAGGAAGGACAGAACAAGATCAAGAATGCCATCCGCGATTACAAGCTGACCGGCGCTGTGGTCTGCTCCTGCTCCCCCCGTATGCACGAAAATACCTTCCGCAAGGCAGCTGCCGCCGCAGGAGTCAACTCCTTTATGGTGGAGATCGCCAACATTCGTGAGCAGTGCTCCTGGATCCATAAGGATATGGCCAGTGCTACGGAAAAAGCGATCATTCTGGGCAGAGCGGCCATCGCCAAGGTTCACCTGAACGCTCCTCTCACGGCGGGAGAAAGCCCCGTGGTCAAGAGAGCGCTGGTCATCGGCGGCGGTATTGCGGGCATTCAGACGGCTCTGGACATCGCAGATGCAGGCTTTGAGGTGGACATTGTGGAAAAGAAGCCCACCATCGGCGGCAAGATGAGCCAGATCGACAAGACCTTCCCCACGCTGGACTGTGCGGCCTGTATCCTCACTCCCAAAATGGTGGATGTGGCACAGAATGAAAAGATCCGCATTTTCTCTTACAGCGAGGTGGATGCGGTGAAGGGCTTTGTGGGCAATTTCAATGTATCCATCCGCCGCAAGGCAAGATATGTGGACGAGGTCAAATGTACCGGCTGCGGTCTTTGCACCGAAAAGTGCCCTCAGAAGAAGGTTCCCAACGAATTCAATCTGGGTCTGGATCAAAGAAGAGCCATTTACATTCCTTTTGCACAGGCAGTGCCGAAGGTTGCCACCATTGATGCAGACTACTGCACCATGCTGAAGACCGGCAAGTGCGGTGTTTGCTCCAAGATCTGTACTGCAGGCGCCATTGACTACAAGCAAAAGGACACCGTGGTAGAAGAGCAATACGGCGCCATCGTAGTGGCCACGGGCTATAACCCCATTGAACTGACCAAATACGATGAGTTCGCCTACTCTCAGTCTCCCGATGTGATCACCTCTATGGAATTTGAGCGCATTACCAATGCGGCAGGTCCCACCGGCGGCACCCTTCTGCGTCCCTCCGACGGAGAGCATCCTCACAAGATCGTTTTCGTTCAGTGTGTGGGAAGCCGTGAGGACGGGGGCGGCTGCGGAAAGACATACTGCTCCAAGATCTGCTGTATGTATACCGCAAAGCACGCCATGCTCACCCGTGAAAAATACCCCGATACCGAGGTTTATGTATTCTATATCGATGTTCGTACCCCCGGTAAGAATTTTGATGAATTCTACCGCAGAGCCGTGGAGGAATACGGCGTTCACTATGTGAAGGGTATGGTCGGCAAGGTAACGCCCGAAGGAAAGAAGCTGATGGTTCGTGCTTCCGATCTCATTGAAGGAAAGCAGCTTCTCATCGACGCGGATCTGGTGGTTCTGGCCGCCGCCATTGAGCCCGACAAATCCGCCCGTCCCTTGGCTACCATGCTCACCGCTTCCATGGATACCAACGATTTCTTCACCGAGGCGCACCCCAAGCTTCGCCCCGTGGAAAGCCCCACGGCGGGAATCTTCCTGTCCGGCTGCTGTCAGGGACCCAAGGATATTCCCGAAACCGTTGCACAGGCTTCCGCTTGTGCGGCCAAGGTCATTGGCCTTTTGAATAAGGACAAGCTGGTTACCAACCCCTGTGTGGCACACTCCAATGAGATGCTCTGTAACGGATGCTCCACTTGTGCCAATGTTTGTCCTTACGGTGCCATTACCTACGAAGAAAAAGAATTCAGAATGCCCGACCGCACCACCAAGGTCCGCAGAGTGGCAAGCGTGAACCCTGCCGTATGTCAGGGCTGCGGCGCTTGTACCGTTGCCTGCCCCAGCGGAGCAATGGACCTGCACGGCTTCTCCAACAGACAAATCATGGCGGAGGTAGATGCAATATGCAAGTAGAAGAAAAATTTGAACCCACCATTGTAGCATTCTGCTGCAACTGGTGCTCCTATGCAGGCGCTGACCTTTCCGGTACCAACCGTCTTCAGTATCCTGCCAACGTTAAGATCATTCGTGTTCCCTGCTCCTGCAGAGTGAACCCTATGTTCATTCTCCGTGCCTTCCAGAGAGGGGCTGACGGTGTCATCCTGTGCGGATGCCACCCCGGAGACTGTCACTACACCACGGGTAACTACTACACCCGTCGCCGTATGACCCTTCTGTTTTCCATGCTGGAATTCCTCGGCATTGAAAAGGAAAGAACCCGTCTGGAATGGGTCAGCGCCGCCGAGGGTGCGAAATTCGCCGCTACCATGAACGACTTTGTGGAAACGGTGACCCGCCTCGGTAAAAACAAGAGATTGGAGGATCTGAGATGCAAAAAGTAATTCGTGAAAAGGCCATTGAGCTTCTCACCTCCGGCAAAGCAGACCGTGTTCTCGGCTGGATGGAGGGCGAGTTCTTCTACGATCAGACCCCCTTCGTCTTCCGCAGCGCAGAGGAGATCGAAAAGGGCTTTGTCTACAACGGCTTTTCCGGTGCCAACCTTTCCAAGTATTTGGTCAAGGAAAGCGGGAAGGACGGCGTTATTGCCGTGTTCTTGAAGCCCTGTGATACCTACTCCTTCAGTCAGCTCTTAAAGGAGCACCGCATTGCAAGAGAGAAGGTTTGGGCAGTGGGAATCCCCTGCGAAGGGAAGCTGGATATTGAAAAGATCCGTAAGGAAGGCCTGAAGGGAATCCGCACCATCCGTGAGGAGGGTGACACCCTTGTGATCGACACCATTTACGGCGAAAAGACGCTTTCAAGAGACAAGGCTTTGGCCGAGCGATGCGAAAACTGCAAGAGCCGCAAGCACGTGCTCTATGACGAATTGATCGGCGAAGAGGGCGAGGTTCTGGAATCCGGCCGCTTCGATATGGTGGAAAAGCTGGAGAACATGACCAGCGACGAGCGCTTTGCCTTCTGGCAGAATGAATTGTCCCGCTGTATTCGCTGCAACGCCTGCCGCAACGTTTGCCCCGCTTGCACCTGTGAAAAGTGCGTGTTTGACAATGCGGCCTCCGGCATTGAGTCCAAGGCCCCCGCTTCCTCCTTTGAGGAGCAGAATTTCCACATCATCCGTGCCTTCCACGTGGCAGGCCGATGCACCGACTGCGGAGAATGCTCCCGTGTTTGCCCTCAGGGCATCCCACTGCATCTTCTGAATCGGAAATTTATCAAAGATATCAATGAATTCTACGGCAGCTATCAGGCCGGTGAAAATCCCGAGGAAAAGGCTCCTCTGACCAATTTCACTCAGGATGATATGGAGCCTGCCGAGGCCATGGGGAAGGGAGAGTAAGAAATGAAAACGATTTTACTGGAAAAGCTCCCTCTCCTGCTTGATGCCATCGCGCAAAACGAGGCTTTGTATTTGCCTGTGGACACCAAGGAAGGCGCAGAATTCAAGAGATACGAGAAGGGCGATGCCCTCTCGAGCGCTTGCAACACCCTTCGCAGTGCCAAGGATTTCTTCTTCCCTCAGGTGGAGGATATGGCCTCCTTTAAGGTAGAAGGGAAAAAGATCGAAATTCTTGATACCAGAAAGGAATGTGAGGATTTTGTCATCTTCGGCGCAAGAGGGTGCGATGTCAGAAGCTTTGACATTTTGGACCGTGTCTTTTTGGCCGATCCCGTTGACACCTTCTACAAGAACCGCAGAGAGCACGCCACCGTGGTTTCTCTTGCCTGCTCTCAGCCGGAGGAGACCTGCTTCTGCCACACCTTCGGAATCGATGCCGCTTCTCCCGCAGGAGATGTAACGGCTTGGATCGTGGGAAAAGAAATGTTCTTTCATGCCAACACCGAAAAGGGCAAGGCCCTTTTGGCAGGACTTGCCGATTATTTGGAGGATGGCGAAGAAAAGAAGGTAGAAGAGGAGAAGGAAAAGATCCGATCCGTGATGAAGCTTCTTCCCTTGCAGAACCTTCCCGCCGAGCACTTCAAGCCCGAAAAGCTGATGGAGCATTTCTCCGATCCCAACTGGGCCGAGCTTTCTCAGGCCTGTATCGGATGCGGAACCTGCACCTTCGTTTGTCCCACCTGTCAGTGCTTTGACATTCGGGATTTTGACACCGGAAACGGTGTGATGCGTTATCGCTGCTGGGATTCCTGTATGTACTCCGACTTTACACAGATGGCGGCCGATCAGCCCCGTCACACACAGCTGGAGAGATTCCGTCAGAGATTTATGCACAAATTGGTTTATTACCCCGCCAACAATGAGGGGATCTACGGTTGTGTCGGCTGCGGCAGATGCCTTGCCAAGTGCCCCATCAATATGAACATTGTAAAAGTAATGAAAAAGTTAGGAGGGGATCAATAATGGAAAAAGAAGCTTTAATCCCCGAGATCGGCGTGATCACCGACATTCGCATTGACACGCCCGATGTCAGAACCTTCCGTGTGGTCACTCCCGATGGAAAGAAGCCCTTTGAGCACATTCCCGGACAGTGCGCCATGCTCTCCATCCCCGGTGTGGGCGAGGCACTCTTCTCCATCACCTCCTCCCCCACCAACACCGAATTTATGGAATTCTCCATTAAAAAGTGCGGCTGTGTAACAAGCTTTCTCCACGCCGTGGAGCCCGGTCAGTATGTGACCATCCGCGGTCCTTACGGAAACGGCTTCCCCGTAGAGGGTGCCTTCAAGGGCAAAGATATGCTCTTTGTGGCAGGCGGTATCGGTCTTGCGCCTCTGCGCTCGGTCATCAACTACTGCCGTCACTACCGTGAAAACTACGGCAAGATCGACATTGTATACGGCTCCCGATCCATGCAGGATCTGGTGGACTACCGTGAGATCATTGACGAATGGTGCAAGGAGGACGGCATCAACGTTCACCTGACCATTGACCGTGAGCAGCCCGAATGGAACGGACACGTGGGCTTTGTTCCCAACTTTGTCAAGGAGCTTGAGTTTGATACCAACAAAACCGCCGTTCTTTGCGGTCCTCCCATTATGATCAAGTTTACCCTGGCAGGACTTCAGGAGCTGGGCTTTAAAAAGGATCAGATCTATACCACTCTGGAAATGCGTATGAAGTGCGGCATTGGAAAATGCGGCAGATGCAATCTGGGTGATAAGTTCATTTGCAAGGACGGTCCCGTCTTCCGCTTTGACCAGCTGGAAGAGCTTCCGGACGAATATTGAGAATCGGTGAAAGGAAATAATAACATGGAACAGTACGTAAACATTTTCCTGTACGGAAAAAAATACGCCGTGCCCTCCAACCTGACCATTATGGCAGCCATGGAGTACGCAGGCTATCAGCTGGTTCGAGGCTGCGGTTGCCGTAACGGCTTCTGCGGTGCCTGCGCTACCATTTACCGCATCAAAGGGGATACGGAATTGAAGGTATGTCTGGCTTGTCAGACCAAGGTGGAAGAGAATATGTACATTGCTACCCTCCCCTTCTTCCCCCTGGTCAAGCAGGTTTACGATATGGAAAAGATCGCTCCCACCGAGCAGATCATGATGCAGCTTTACCCCGAGATCTACAGCTGTATCGGCTGCAACGCCTGCACCAAGGCTTGCACCCAAGGCCTGAACGTGATGCAGTACATCGCTTATGCCCAGCGCGGCGAATATGAAAAGTGCGCCGAGGAAAGCTTTGACTGCGTGATGTGCGGCGTTTGCTCCTCCCGTTGTCCCGCAGGCATCAGCCATCCTCAGGTGGCTATGCTGGCAAGACGACTCAACGGTAAGTATCTGGCTCCCGAATGCGGCCACTTGAAGGACCGTGTGAAGGAAATTCAGGACGGCACCTTCAAGGAGCTCCTGGAGGGCCTGATGCAGAAGCCCTTGGAAGAATTAAAAGAGCTTTACAACAACCGTGAGATCGAGAAGTAAGGGAGGGAAAAGAATGTATACCGAGAAAATGCGTGAGTCCATGGCAAAAGTTGCGGCAAACCGTGAAGCCAATGCCAAAATGGACCCCAGAAGAATGACGGCCGAGGAGAAGGAGCAGCTTCTTGCCACCTTCCACCCCGACTATATAAAATCTCAGTTCACCACCCTGACCGTTGGCCCCAACAAGGGCGAGAAGGTTCCGCTGGAGCTTCGTGATCTCTTGGAGGCAAACTCCAGAGTACAGGGAATGGAAATTGATCTGGAAAATGTAACCTACGATGTAGATGTATTGGTCATCGGCGGCGGCGGGGCAGGCTCCAGTGCGGCCATTGAGGCACACGAGAAGGGCGCCAATGTTATGATCGTGACCAAGCTTCGCATCGGCGATGCCAACACCATGATGGCAGAGGGCGGTATTCAGGCGGCTGACAAGCCCAACGACTCCCCCGCCATTCACTATGTGGACGCTTTGGGCGGCGGTCATTTTGCCAACAAGCCCGAGCTTTTGTACCGTCTGGTAAACGAGGCTCCCGATGCCATCCAGTGGCTGAACGATCTTGGTGTTGAGTTTGACAAAATGCCCGACGGCACCATGGTTACTACCCACGGCGGCGGTACCAGCCGCAAGAGAATGCACGCTGCCAAGGACTACTCCGGCGCAGAAATCATGCGTACCCTTCGTGACGAGGTTCTGAACCGTCAGATCCCCGTGGTAGACTTCACCAGTGCCATTGAATTGATTTTGGATGAAGAAGGCAAGGCCGCAGGTGCGGTTCTGATGAATATGGAAACGGGCGAAATTATGGTAGCCCGTGCCAAGACCGTGATCATCGCCACCGGCGGATGCGGCAGACTGCACTATCAGGGCTTCCCCACCTCCAACCACTACGGCGCAACGGCTGACGGCCTGATTCTGGGCTACCGTGCCGGTGCCAAGCTCCTGTATCAGGATACTTTGCAGTATCACCCCACGGGTGCCGCCTTCCCCGAGCAGATCTTCGGTGCTCTGGTAACCGAAAAGGTTCGTTCCTTGGGTGCCATGCTCATCAATGTGGACGGTGTTCCCTTTATGAACCCCCTGGAGACCCGTGATGTTTCCGCTGCTTCCATCATTCGTGAGTGCAAGGAAAGAGGCAAGGGTGTGGAAACTCCCGAGGGCTTCGGTATCTGGCTTGACACTCCTATGATCGAATTGAAGGGCGGCGAGGGTACCATTGAAAAGAGAATCCCCGCTATGATGAGAATGTTCGGCAAGTACGGCATTGATATTCGCAAGGAGCCCATCCTCATTTACCCCACGCTCCACTATCAGAACGGCGGTCTTGAAATCAAGGCTGACAATGAGACCTGTATTTCCGGCCTGTATGTGGCAGGCGAGGCCGTTGGCGGTATTCACGGAAGAAACCGTTTGATGGGTAACTCTCTGCTTGACATCATCGTATTCGGCAGAAGCGCCGGCAAGAATGCGGCTGACAGAGCCAAGGAAACAAAGCTCGGCAAGCTGACCCTTTCCCATGTAGAGAAATTTGCCAAGGAAATGGCCGATGCCGGCCTGAAATCCGATGTGGTTTCTCCCAAGCTTCTCCCCGATTACACCAGAAAGGTTTAAGAAATCAAAAAAGATGTGTGAAATTTCACACATCTTTTTTTAAGCCTTGACAAATGAAAATAATTGTATTATTGTATTAGTGAAGTAATACAATAAGGAGGGTGATATGCAATACAGTTTAACGAGAGGCCGTCCCATCGGACAACAGATCTACGAACAGATCTGTGTGGGAATCGCCTCGGGAGAGCTCCTTCCGAAATCACGACTTTCCTCTGTGAGAGAGGTGGCCGTCAAGCTTGGAGTAAATCCCAATACGGTTCAAAGAGCGTTTGAGGAATTGGAACGAGACGGCATATTATACTCCGTTCGAGGTTCCGGCTGGTTCGTGGACCCGTGCATCAAGAAAGCCAAAGAGGTTTTGGATGGCATTGTAAAAGAAAAAACAAAAGCATATTTTAACGATATGAAATCTCTCGGACTTGACACGAAATCCGTTCAAAGCTATGTAAAGGAGTGGGAAGAATGAGTGAACTTTTGCGCTGTAAAGGTTTAACAAAAAAATACGGTAATCACATTTGTGCGCTTGATTCCATTGATTTGAGTTTAGAATCAGGTCAGATTGTCGGACTTTTAGGATCAAACGGATCCGGAAAAACCACCTTGATCAAAATGATCAACGGTTTACTGACCCCGACAGGTGGCAGACTTTTGATCGACGGACACACCCCCGGTGTGGAGAGTAAAAAAATCGTATCCTATTTACCGGACAACAGTTATCTAAATTCATGGATGACCATTGAAGAAATCCTCAACTATTTTTCAGATTTTTATGAAGATTTTCGTCCCAAGCTCGCAAGAGATATGCTGGAGCGTTTAAATCTGCACCCCAAGCAAAAACTAAAAAATCTTTCCAAGGGAAACAAGGAAAAGGTTTGCCTTATTTTAGTGATGGCAAGAAACGCCAAGCTTTATGTTTTGGACGAGCCCATCGCAGGGGTAGATCCTGCGGCAAGGGATTATGTAATCTCCACCATTATCAACAATTACAATCCCGAAGCCACCGTTTTGATTTCTACCCACTTGATTTCGGATATTGAACAGATTTTGGATCGTGTCCTTTTTCTAAAAAACGGAAGGATCGTTTTGGATCAATCGGTGGATGAAATTCGATCGGAACACAATAAGAGTGTAGACGAGCTGTTTCGGGAGGTATTCAAATGGTAAAAAAGCTATTCAAACACGAATTTTCAGCCCTATTTCGCCTGTGGATGCCGATGCATATCATTTTACTGGCAGTAGCGTTGTTCGGCAGAGCTTTGCAACTGTTTGAACAGGAGAGTGACAGCTACGATATTATTTTCGGAACCACTCTTGTAACCTATATTGTTACCAACATTGCGGTCATTGTTTTAACATTGGTATTCGGAATCACCCGTTTTTATAAGAATTTGTTCACAGCAGAAGGATACTTAAGTTTCACCTTGCCGGTTACTGCCACTCAGCATATTCTCGTAAAGGTTTTGGTAGCGGGAGCATTTATGGTGGGCAGCTTTTTGATGGAATTTGTTTCACTTGCTATTTTTACTTTCGGGGAATCCTTTGGTAGAATTTTAGAGATGATCGGGAATGCACTTACCTTCTTGACGGAGAATGTTGGGATCGCAAACGCCATCACCTATATAGCAGAGGGAATTTTGCTCATTTTGTTATACATTCTGATGGAGTTTCTTCTTTACTATTTTTGTATTGCTATTGGACAGACCTTTAAGAAAAATCGGGTAGCGGGAGCCGTGGCGGTTTATTTCATTCACTATGTTGTAGTGGAGGTGCTGCAAACCTTTATTTTGATTCCTTTTACCATTCTGCTCAGCACCGATTTCTTTGAAGCTGAAATTTTCACTTTAATTGGAACCTTTACGGAACAACACCCCCACACCACCGCTCACATTGTGATCTGGATCATCATCCTGTTTACTTTTCTTGTGACCAATCTCTACTTTTTCGTCACAAGATACATCATGCGAAACAAATTGAATTTGGAGTAACCATTCATTTTAATTTCAAACACAGATTTGGAAGGAATAACGCAATACACAAACAATGCGAAGCCAAATGGCTTCGCATTGTTCTTATAAGAGCTTTAATAGATTTTGGAGGGCCTTGGCACGGTGGCTGATTCTGTTCTTTTCCTCCGCTGTGATCTCGGCAGCGGTTTTGCCAAGCTGGGGCAGGAAAAAGTAGGGATCGTAGCCAAAGCCACCGCTTCCACGGGGCTCGTCAATGATCTCGCCCGCAAGAATCCCCTCGGCAAAGAGGGCGTTTCCTTTGGTTTTTCCGTTTTCCGAAGCATTGGGATACACCAAGGCGATGGCACAGGTATAATGGGCTTTGCGGTTTTCCACTCCCTTGAGCTTTTCCACCAAAAGGCGGTTATTGGCTTCGTCATCCCCGTGGTGGCCGCAGAAGCGGGCGGAATAGATGCCCGGTGCGCCATCCAGCGCATCCACGCAAATGCCGCTGTCGTCTGCAAGGGCAGCACAGCCCGAGAGCTGTGCTATCTCATAGGCTTTTTTATAGGCGTTTTCCTGAAAGGTCTTGCCATCCTCCACGGTTTCGTGATCGATCCCCGCCTCCTTCATGGAGAGAATCTCATCAAACTTATCTCCTAAAATGGCACGGATCTCACGGAGCTTTCCGGCATTTCCCGATGCAATGATAAGCTTCATTTCAGTCCTCGTAAATGGGGAATTTTTCGCAAAGGGCCATAACCTCACGGCTGACTCTTTCACGGTTGGCTTCAAAATCGGTGGCAATATCACGGAGCCAAAGGGCGATCTTCTCCATTTCCTCGGTGCCGAAGCCACGGGTGGTCACGGCGGGGGTACCCAAGCGGATACCGCTGGTGACGAAGGGGCTTTCGGGATCGTCGGGAATGGCGTTTTTATTCACGGTAATGTGAACGGCGTCGCATCTTGCCTGCATTTCCTTGCCTGTTACGCCGAAATTACGAAGGTCAATGAGCATCAGGTGGTTATCGGTACCGCCGGAAACCACACGGAAGCCTGCCTTTTCCATATTTTCTGCCAAGGCGGCGGCGTTCTTCACTACATTTTTCTGATATTCGCAGAATTCGGGCTTCATAGCCTCGGCAAAGCTGACTGCCTTGGCGGCAATGATGTGCTCCAAGGGGCCGCCCTGAATTCCGGGGAATACAGCCTTATCAATGGCCTTGGCAAACTCCTCCTTGCAGAGGATCAGACCGCCTCGGGGGCCACGGAGGGTCTTGTGGGTGGTGGTGGTGACCACATCGGCATAGGGCACGGGAGAAGGATGCAGACCTGCGGCAACAAGACCTGCAATGTGGGCCATATCTACCATATAGTAGGCGCCCACCTCCTTTGCGATCTGCCCGATCTTTTCAAAATCAATGGTGCGGGAGTAAGCAGAGGCACCTGCAATGATCATTTTGGGCTTACATTCCAAAGCCTTGGCACGGATGGCCTCGTAATCCAAAACCTCGCTGTCGGACTCTACCCCGTAGGAAACGATGTTATAATACTTGCCGGAAATGTTGGCGGGGGAGCCGTGGGACAGGTGACCGCCGTGAGCCAAAGACAGGCCCATTACCGTATCGCCGGGCTGAACCAAGGCAAAGAACACAGCCAGATTGGCGGCGGCGCCGCAGTGGGGCTGAACGTTGGCGTGGTCTGCGCCGAAGAGCTTTTTGGCTCTTTCGATGGCAAGAGACTCCACCTCGTCAATATGCTCACAGCCACCGTAGTAGCGCTTGGCGGGATAGCCCTCGGCATATTTATTGGTCAAAACGGTTCCTGCGGCAAGCAAAACGGCCTTGGACACAATATTCTCCGATGCGATCAGTTCAATATTATGTCTTTGACGGGTCAATTCACGGTCGCAGGCAGCGTAAACCTCGGGATCAAAATTTTTCAGTTCTTCAAAAAAATTCATAGTCTCTCTCCTTTATTCCTCATCAATCTTTACCTCTTCCATACCGCCCGAACGGAGACGGTACAGAGAAGAAAAACCGATTTCTTTTAATAATGCTGCACTTTCCTTAAAGTGGCAATCCAAATAGTTCCGATCGTGGCAATCGGAGCCAAGGACGATTTTGGCTCCCAAGCCGTGAAGCGCTTTCAGTAAAAAGGACTCGGGATAGGGAGTGGTTCTGCGGCCACGGGCAATGGCGCCGGTATTCATCTCAAAATACGGAATCCTTTTGGCTACCTCGAAAAGGGCCTCCCGTGCCACCGCCTCGTACGGCTCGCCAAGGTCATCGAAAAATCCGAATTTGGTAATGAGATCAAAGTGGGCCTGAATGAGAAAATCATTTCGGAAGCTATTTTCCACTACAAGGTCATAATAGCGCTTGGCAAGCTCTATGGGGTCTCCCCCACAGGCCTCAATGGCGTTTCTTTGGGTCTCGGGGGAGTGATCCACACTGTGGATCTTTCCCTTAACGGAGACATAATGCACGGCTCCGATGACATAATCATACTCCGAAGGATCGATTTCAGACAGCTGATCCTGCTCGATACCGCAGAGGATCTCAAGCTTCCCTTCATACTTCTTTTTGATCTCCCCGATGGCCTTTCGGTACAGGGGATAATCCTTTTTTGCCATACAGTAGTCGGGGTCGCAGAGGGTTTCCGAATGGTCGGAAAAGCCCAAGGAGCAAAATCCAAGCTCCACGGCTCTTTGTGCCATTTCCTCGGGGGTATCAATGCCATCGGAAAAGGTGGTGTGGGTGTGCAAATTGGATAAGATCATATTTCCTCCAAGGAAAGGAAGCGCTTTGCGTTTCCGCTCAAAAGCTTTTTCAAATTCTCTTCTTCAAAGCCGAAGGACAAAAGGGTATCCAGTTCCTTTTCGGGATCCCACATGGGATAATCCGTACCGAAAAGGACTCGGTCAAAGCCCCACCTTTCAATCATTTCCTTTGCCTTGCCGCCCTGATCCAAATAAAAGCTTGAACTGCAATCCACATAAAAATTGGGAAAGGGGGACAGGGCCTCGTAGGCCTCCTCCCAAATGGACCAGCCTCCCAGATGGGCGCCGATGATCTTCAGGGAGGGATAGATCTCCAAAATAGGCTTCATACGGTTGGGGTTGGAAAAATCATAACGGGGGTCACCCGTGTGAATGAGCATGGGAATCCCACGATCCTCGCACAATTCATACATTTTCAGACAGCGGTAATCATCCAGCTTGAAGCGCTGAATATCGGGATGAAGCTTGACTCCCTTCAAGCCCAATTCCAAAAGGTGCTCCAGATCGCCCCGAATATCGTCACTCTCGGGATGGAGAGCGCCGAAGCCGATAAAGCAGTCGGGGTGGCTTTTCACCGCCTCGGCAATAAAGGAATTGATGCTCTGCACCTGATGGGCGGTGGTGGCAACGGAATGAACCAGGCACTTATCTATTCTGCCGTTTTGCAGAATACGGTCAAGCCCTCCCGTGGTACCGTCGCAAGCGGCCTTGGTGCCGTAAAAGGCATCGGTTCCTGCGGTGGCACGGGCGGCGATTTTCTCCGGATAAATGTGGCAATGGGCATCGATTACTTCATTGGTTCCGATCAACGGGTATCACTTCCTTGGAAAAACTAAATTCAAAGTAATTGTATCACAAAAACTGTCTCGATTCAATAGATTTCCCACTCTTTTGCCAAACTTTCGCATTTTCTTCCCTTTACACAAAAAAACGCACCCAAAAGGGTGCGCATTTTTTCATCTTTTTCTTAAAGATCACAAGAAAGAAGATCCTCATAGGTTTCTCGGCGAACGGCCAGATAATCCTTACCGCCCGAAAGCATCACCACGGGGAGCTTTAACACTCGGTTGTAGTGAGAGGCCATAGAGTAGTTATAGGCGCCTGTGGTCAGAACCGCAAGGAGATCTCCCCTTTCAACGGAGGCGGGAAGAAGAACGGAGGGCTGAAGAATATCGCCGCTTTCACAGCAGCGGCCCACCACATCGCAAAGAAAGGTATTTTCCTCCTTCATTTTCTCGGGCAGAACCACGGTATAGGCGGAGCCGTAGAGAGCAAAGCGGGGGTTATCGGCCATACCGCCATTGACGGAAACATAATTTTTATATCCACGGATGCGCTTGACCATTCCCACGGTATACAGAGTCAAGCCTGCATCGGCCACGATGCTGCGCCCCGGCTCCAAGCGGATCTCGGGAAGGGTGACGCCGTGTTTTTCGCAGTAAGCCGTAAGATGCGCCCCGATCTCCAAAATGCTTTTCTCAATGGAGTACACAGGGTCGGAGTCCACATAGCGAACACCAAAGCCGCCGCCCAGATCCAATTCCTCTGCCCAAAAGCCCGTTTCGGCCGAAACGGCACGGAGAAAATCCATCATCACATCGGCAGAACGAAGGAACACATCGGAATCAAAGACCTGACTGCCCACGTGGCAATGGAAGCCTGCAAGGTGAAGATGAGGCAGAGACAGGGCCTTTTGGGTGATCTCCATCGCCTGCCCCGTTTCAATGGCGGAGCCGAATTTGGAATCCACCTTACCCGTAGCCACCTCCTCATAGGTATGAGGATCAATGCCGGGGGTAATGCGAAGAAGAAGCTTCTGCACGATCCCCTTCTCCCCTGCAATGCGGGAGATGGAAAGAAGCTCATCCTCATTATCCACCACAAAATAGCCGATCCCCTTCTCCATGGCAAACAAAATATCCTCATCGGACTTATTGTTGCTGTGGTAATAGGCACGGGAAAGATCAAAGCCTGCGGAAAAAGCGGTGTAAAGCTCACCGGGGGAGACTACATCCACCCCCATTTTTTCCTCGGTCATAATGCGGTACATCTGCTTGAAGCTGCAGGCCTTACTGGCATAGAGAGGAAGCGCCCTCTCACCGAAGGCCTTTTGCATAGCACTTTTATAGATCCGACACATTTTGCGGATCCGATCTTCGTCCATCACATAAAGGGCGGTGCCGTACTTCTCGGCAAGAGAAGAAAGGCGCACCCCGCCGAAGAGAAGAGAGCCCTCGGCCGTAACGGACAGGTTTTCACAAAGCATGGTGTTTCTTATTCCTCCGAAACAAATTCAGAATAAATGGCCTGAAGGGCAGATTCATAATCCTTTTCATTCAGTGCCACGATGATGTTCAATTCACTGGAGCCCTGATCGATCATACGGATATTGATCCCCTTCTTGGCAAGAGCAGAGAAAAGTCTGGCAGCAGTACCGGGAGAAGAGATCATACCACGGCCTACCACGGCGATCAGGCAAAGATTTTCCACCAAGTGGATGCGGTCGGGCTCCACGGCCTTTTGCATGGCGGCAATGAGCTCGTTTTCACGGTCCACCATATCGTTGCGGTTCAAGACCACGGTCAGGGTATCAATTCCGCTGGGCAAATGCTCAAAGCTGATGCCACGGTCCTCCAAAACACCGAGAACTCTGCGGCCAAAGCCCAATTCACGGTTCATCATACCCTTTTCAATGTAGATGGCACCAAAGCCCTTCTTACCTGCAATACCCGTTACCACGGACTTGGATTTTTCTGCCTGCTCCACGATCATGGTGCCGGCATCCTCGGGGGCATTGGTATTGCGGATGTTAATGGGAATCCCCTCTCTGCGAACGGGGAAAATGGCATCCTCGTGAAGCACGTTGGCACCCATATAGGAAAGCTCACGAAGCTCACGGTAAGTAACCACATCAATGGCCTTGGGATCCTTTACAATGCGGGGATCCGCCATGAGAAGGCCCGAAACATCGGTCCAGTTTTCATACAGATCGGCCTTGACGGCACGGGCGGCAAGAGAGCCTGTGATATCGGAGCCGCCACGGGAGAAAATGCGAATGTCGCCGTAGGCCGTTGCCCCGTAGAAGCCGGGGATCACGGCACGGGTGTGCTGCTTGAGAATTTGACCCAATCTTTCGTTGGTCTCCTCCTCCAAAAGACGGCCCTTTTCATCAAAAATAATGCCGTCTGCCGTTTCCACAAAGGGGAAATTCAGATAAGCGGCCAGAATCTTGGCATTGAAATGCTCTCCGCGGGAGGCGATATACGCCTCGGATGCGCCGGAGCGGATCTTGCCGTAGAAAGCATCAAAATCATTGCCGAAGGTAAAGGGGATGGCAAGCTCCTTGCAGATCTCCTCAAAACGGCCTCGGATCTTGAAAAACTCCTCATCAAAGCTTTCTCCCTCACGGGCCTTGCGATAGCAGGAAAGGAGCAGATCCGTCACCTTGATATCATCGGAAAAGCGCTTGCCGGGGGCGGAAGCCACCACATAGCGACGGGATTTATCGGCGCGAACGATCTCGGAAACCTTGCGGAACTGCTCCGCACTGGCAAGAGAGGTTCCGCCGAACTTAATAACCTTTAACATAATTCACCTCAAAACTTGATTCCTTGCTTTTTCATTTCTCCCAGCATTCTTTCTCTGTTGGCGTCCTCCATGGGAGTCAGAGGAAGGCGGAGATAATTCTTGCCAAAGCCCATGGCGGCAATAGCCGCCTTCACGGGAATGGGATTGACCTCGCAGAACAGATCGTGGATCAGGGGCAAATAGCGAAGCTGAAGCTCCTTGGCACCCTCGGTATCCCCTGCAAAATACTTTTTGCAAATATCATCGGTCTGACGGGGCAGAATATTGGAAAGAACGGAGATTACACCCTTGCCGCCCAAGGACAGGACGGGCATGATCTGATCGTCGTTACCGGAGTAAATATCGATCTTATCGCCGCAAAGGTAAGAAATCGTTGCCACCTGTGAAAGATCGCCGCTGGCCTCCTTCACACCCACGATATTGGGATGCTCGGCAAGAACGGCAACGGTCTCCGGCTTCAGGTTGCAGCCGGTACGGCTGGGTACATTATACAGAATAATGGGCTTATCCACCGCATCGGCAATGGCGGTGAAGTGAGCGATCAGGCCCTTTTGGGTTGCCTTGTTGTAGTAAGGGGTAACCAAAAGGAGCGCATCTGCTCCCACCTGACAGGCGTACTTGGAAAGGGCGATGGCGTAATCCGTATCATTGGAGCCGGTGCCCGCAATGACGGGAACTCTGCCCGCAGTCTTTTCCACGGCAAAGGCAATGGCGGCCTTATGCTCCTCATCACTCAAGGTGGAGCTTTCGCCGGTGGTACCGGTAATAACGAGGGCGCTGATTCCCTCACGGATCTGGAATTCAATGAGATTTCCGAGAGCCTCAAAATCGATTCCCGTTTCGGTCAAGGGAGTGGCGAGGGCGGTTGCGGCACCGCAAAAAATAGTGTTCTTCATAACAAATCCTTTCTCACAAAAAAATCGGCAGCTGCAAAACAGCTACCGACTTATGACCCAAACAAAAATAATATTCTTGGAAAGTCGGATAGCTCTCCGCATTACTGCGACAACAGCAGGGATCTTATCCAAGCTGCCAGTCAGACCCTCCCGCCGAGGAAAAGCCCGCTTCGGCACCCGCCCCTTTCCTCTGCTCAGCCTCGGCGGGCAAGAAGAGCAGGATACTCTTGGCAAAGTGCGCCTCTATCTAATGAGAGAATACCATATTTTCTGCATCTTGTCAAGGAATTTTTCAAGGAAAAGCCCCGTATTTTGACGCTTTATTGCCCTTATGGGCAAAGAGCTCTCTCAAAAGAAAGAAAAGATCCCCCCGATTCAGCATATTCCCCTTTTTTTCCATGGGTTCCTTTCGGGAAAGCGCCCGAAGAAAAAAGATTTGCTTTTTTCGAGAAAACGCCGAAGATTTTTCGGAAAAAGTTAGATGATTTGTGCTTTACTTTTTTGCAAAAAAATATATAATAGACAGAGCAAATGCAACCAAACAAAGGAGTAAATTATGGAACTGAGCGAGCGCAACGGGCTTCTGCGGAATCTTTTGGATCTGGGCGAGTCCTTTTTGGGGGCGGGCGCCGAGATCGGGCGGGTGGAGGATTCCCTCTCCCGTGTGGGACGGGCGATGGGAGCTGCCGATACCGAAGCCTTTGTCATTACCTCCAGCATCGTATTGACCCTGGAGTTTCAGGACGGCACCACGCTGACGGGGACCCGCAGGATCCGAGACGGCGCAAGCTTTGATTTTTCACGGATCATTGCCCTTAATGCCCTGTGCCGAGCCGCCACGGGCAAAGGCCTGACCTTCGGAGAGCTGGAGGAGGAGCTGCAAAGAATCAAAAAAGAGCGCCCCACTCCCGCTAAGCTGTACCTGGGCAGTGCTTTGGCGGCGGGCAGCTTTTGTCTCTTTTTCGGAGGAGGGCTTTGGGATGCTCTCTTCTCTACCCTCTTCGGCCTTTTGATCTGTCTGATGCAAAAAAAACTTTCTCACAAATTTCCCAACCAAGCCATGTTTCTGTTTTTGACCTGTCTGGTCAGCGGAACGGGTATTTTCCTTTTAGGGGATCTTTTATCTTTTTTGAATACGGATCGCATCATCATCGGAGATATTATGCTGGTGGTGCCGGGAATTGCCATTACCGTGGCGGCACGGGATGTGGTGATCGGAGACACCATTTCGGGCATGACAAAGCTTTTGGAGAGCCTTTTGTGGGCCGGTGCAGTGGCGGCAGGCTTTATGGCGGCCTTTCTTTTGGTAGGAGGTATGTGATATGGAAACGATCCTGATTCAGCTTTTCACCGCCGCTCTGGGCTCCTTGGGCTTTGCCCTGTTATTTAATGTGAAAAAAAAGCATCTGAGTGCCGTGGCGATCGGTGGGATTCTCACTTGGGGCGTGTTTTTGATTTGCACCCTCCTTTTTCACAGCGGTGATTTTTTGGGAGCCATTCTATCGGCGGGCACCTGCCAGATCTATTCTGATTTTATGGCAAAATGGAAAAAGACCCCTGCAACGGTCTTTTACATCTCAGGCCTGATCCCTCTCATTCCCGGTGGCTCTCTGTGGCGCACCATGGATGCCGTTTTGACAAGTGATTTTCAAAGAGCCAAGGAAAACGGCACCGAAACGCTTTTGGTCAGCCTCGGAATTGCAGTGGGACTCAGTGCCGTCACCACCGTTCTGCACCTGATCCGCTCTCCCAAAAAAAGAAAAATGAGCAAAAGATAAAAAAAGGGTTGCTTTTTTCCACAAGCTGTGTTATAATAGCCCCTGCAGAAATATTTGGGGCATTAGCGCAGTTGGGAGCGCACCACACTGGCAGTGTGGGGGTCAGGGGTTCAAGTCCCCTATGCTCCACCAAAAAAAGAACGAACTTTTTTCTACCAAAAGTTCGTTCTTTTTTTATCCAAGCCGCAGGCCCCGCATATCATCAGCCCCAACGGGGCTGTATATCATCCATCGCTTTGCGATGGTATATCATCACGCGTCAGCGTGTATCTCATCAGCTCCTTTGGAGCTGTATATCATCACGGCAAAGCCGTGTATAATTCCTCCTGCGGCTT
>JAZQMO010000061.1:0-36594 GCA_045543495.1 Eubacteriales bacterium
ATATTCGATTGCAACTTTTTTTGAAGGGATAAAAATATCAAGTTCATAACCTTTTTCTTTATATGTGTGTATCGCTTCTAAACCATGTTTTTTGAGATAATATACAAGCGCATATTCGGGAAAAGATGTTTTTCGTTCGGAACTGCAAACAGGACAGCCACACCCATCATTTCTGCTGTTTATCGTAGTTTGCCATTCATGACCTTTGCTACACTTCCACCATACTTTTTTATTGCTGCTTGCTGTGAAATGTTCAGGATTTAAATCACCATTTCTTTCATAATTCCATTCTTTTGCTACTGCAGGATTGATCGTTTGTAAATCGTTATAACCTTTTAGTGTTTTTCTGCCAGAGCAATATGGGCAGCCGCTTCCTTTATGCCTGCTACCTATCGTAGCTTGCCACTCGTGTCCTGTGTTACAAACCCACCATACTTTTTTGTCGCTACCAAGAGTTAAAGTTTTAGGGTCAAAACCTAATTTATCATTCTTCTCCCAATTCCATTCTGCCATCAGTTGGGCATTATCGATTACGTATTTCTTTTCTGCCATAACTTTGGCACCTCGCTACTTTTTGAATATCGTTAATACTTATTATACTACAAAATTCCTTGAGAGTAAATATGCCCTTAATTGTTGCCTGCGACTGCTCCTTGACACCGTGCTTCTGCCATCGCCATTCGGCTCGGCACAAGCGGGTGTCTGCGGTAAAGAGCCGTCGAAAAAGACACCCCGAGTCTTTTTCTCGGCTCTTCCATCCCGAACGCAGCAAAGAGCGCTGCCCTTCGGGACACAAAAGCCACAGATCAAAGCATTATCTTCGGTTAAAACAAAAAAGACCCAACAGGGTCTTTTTTGTTTTGGTCGAGGTGACAGGACTTGAACCTGCGACTGCTCCTTGACACCGGGCTTCTGCCATCGCCATTCGGCTCGGCACAAGCGGGTGTCTGCGGTAAAGAGCCGTCGAAAAAGACACCCCGAGTCTTTTTCTCGGCTCTTCCATCCCGAACGCAGCAAAGAGCGCTGCCCATCGGGACACAAAAGCCACAGGCCAAAGTAGTGATCCCAATCAAAACAAAAAAGACCCAACAGGGTCTTATTTGTTTTGGTCGAGGTGACAGGACTTGAACCTGCGACTTCTGCGTCCCGAACGCAGCGCTCTACCAAACTGAGCCACACCTCGAAAAAATATGAAATTGTAATCTGTGACCTGAAGGAAGGGAGGGTGGAGCTGCACGCAGCGCTCTTCCTGTTGCAACATCGCCTCTGCCATCGCCATTTGGCTCGGCAATCGCCGTGTTGCTGCCACTCCTTCGTGCTCGCTTGATCTGCCCCCGGCAGCGCTCGCACACGTCCCCAAACTGAGCCACAGCTCGAAAGGGGGAGGGATTTTGAAAATTTGCCTATCCATTATATCACTTTTTGCGGGAATGTCAAGGGAAAAGTGGGAGAAAGAAAAGAGGGGAGAGGGGCGCTTGGCCCCTCGGTTTCAAGGATTGTCGGGTGCTTGGCCGTCGTGAGGCTTCCAGCGGCAAGGGCCGAAATCAAAATGGGAAAAGGCGGCACAAAAGGAGGAATCCTCGGGACTGCAGGCGTAGACCCCGAAACGGATCTCTTCCTTTGCCTCAAACAGATGGCAGATCCGCATTTGCTCAAAGTGGATCCCGTCCTTGGATTGTTCTATGCAAAAATCGCTCTCTCTGCGGCTGAGACGGAACCACAGGGAATCAAGAGAGGAGGGAACATCCACCGTAGCCCAATCGGACCAGCCGTGATTGGTCACCACACTGCCCAAACGAGCTACCTTCTCATTTTCGTATTCCACCGAGGCCTTCAGCCAGTTTTCACTGTCCAGATATACCACGATCCCGCTTTGGTCAAAGCGGGCCTTGGAATGAAATGCGGTTTTCACCGTAAAGGAAAAGAAGGATTCTTTTGTTTTCTGCTGCAAGAGGGGAGCGTTGTCATTGCGAAAGTGATAATAGGTTCTCTGCCACAGATCCGTAAAGGGCTCTGTTGTGATCTTTACCGAATCTGTTCCCACGAAAAAGTCCTTGGGCGGGCGGGTCCATTCCATTTTGTCAAGCTTCATTTTCCCTCTCCTTCTTCTGTGGGGAAGGTGTCGTAAAATATCACCTCTTCCATAGGGCGAAAGGCAGAATGAAGGGGCAGGGGAGCGGCGTCCTCTGCGGCATAGCCCATAACAAGGAGCGCATGCGGCTCTACACCCTCGGGAATGGAAAAGACACGTTTCATTGCCGCAGGATCAAAATGCATCACCCAGCAGGAGCCCACTCCCGCATTGTGGGCGGCCAGCATCAGGTGTGTGGTCACGATGGCGGCGTCTACAGGGGAGGAAAGGGCTCCGTCATAGGGCCTTTTCCAGCTTTCCTTCGTATTGTGACAGATCAGCATGGCCGCAGGGGCACCGAAATGGCACTTGGTGCAGACTCTCAGCTTTTCCATGCTTTCCTTGGTGTTCAACACCAGGATCCTTTGGGGTTGGGCGTTACAGCCCGTTGGGGCCAGGTGTCCCGCCGCTAAAATGCGATCCACCACCTCCCGCTCCAAAGGCTTTTCCTTAAATTTTCTGACGGAATACCGTTCTCGGATCAGGGCTTCAAATTCCATGGTTTCTCCTTTCCAACAGTTCAAAACGGTTTTTTTCAAATTTCAGGATCCCTTCCCGCTGCATCTTGCTCAATTCACCGGACATTGCGCTTCGGTCTACGGAAAGGTAATCGGCCAATTCCTGACGGTTCAGGGGAATGGTAAAGGTGCTGCTGTTTTTTGCCATCGCCACCTCGGATAAAAAAGAGAGTAGCTTTTCTCGGGTGCTGCGCTTGGACATATGCTCCAATTTTTTCACCAGCTCCTTGTTTTTTTCGGAGAGGGCAAAGAAAAGATTTTGCACCACCGTGGTGTGAAAGCGACAGGCCGAGGAGCAGGTGGTGGTCAGCCTTGCCACATCAAAAAAGAAAACGGTGGCGTTTTCCGCCGCTATCACATCGTGCATCAAAGGGCCGCTTTCGGGAGAAAGATAGGCCTCCCCGAACATTTCTCCTGCAGAAAGGTGCCGCAAAAGAAAGCGATTGCCCCAAAAATCCTCCTTTTGCAGGCGCAGACTTCCTTCTGCCACAAGCCCCAATTCTCCCAAATGCTCCCCCAAGTGCAGTACATATTCCCCCTTGGTGTAGGTGGCAATTCGGGCTCCCAGACAGCTCAGCATACCGCCGATCTCATCCTCCCCGATGCCGGCAAAGAGGGTGGTTCGTTTCAAAATCGGAATCAATCGTTTCATTTTTTTCACTTTCTGTTGTAAAAACAACCGACTTGTTTGTTTTATTATAGTATAATCAGGCTGTAAAAGCAAGAGAGGAGAAAGAAAATGATCCGAAAAATCATTGAGATCAACGAAGCATTGTGCAATGGCTGCGGCGCCTGCGCCCTTGCCTGCCACGAGGGAGCGATCCGGATGGTGGACGGCAAGGCAAGGCTTGTTCGGGAGGATTATTGCGATGGGCTTGGGGACTGCCTGCCCGCCTGCCCCACGGGTGCCATCACCTTTGTGGAGCGGGAGGCCCCCGCTTATGATCAAAAGGCGGTTCAGGCCGCCAAGGCCGAGGCGGCACCCCTGCCATGCGGCTGCCCCGGAAAAGCCGCCCGTGCCATCTCTCGGGAGGAGCCCTTACAGGAAGCGGAAGGGGCGCCTGCCGTCAGCCGCCTGACCCAGTGGCCCGTGCAGATCAAGCTGGTTCCCGTCAATGCCCCGTATTTTCACGGTGCAAAGCTTTTGGTGGCGGCCGATTGCACCGCCTTCTCCTACGGCAATTTTCACGAGGAGTTTATTCGGGATCGTATCACCCTGATCGGCTGTCCCAAGCTGGATGAAGGGGATTACACCGAAAAGCTTGCGCAGATCCTTCGCCAAAACGAGATCATAAGCGTTACGGTGGTGCGCATGGAGGTGCCCTGCTGCGGCGGTCTGGAGCAAGCGGTGAAAAACGCCTTGCAGGCCGGCGGGAAATTGATTCCCTGGCAGGTGGTGACTGTCTCTTTGGACGGAAAAATTTTGGATCGATCATAATGCCTTTCCCCGCCATAGTTGTGCTTTGAAGACAGGGTCAAAGCACGAGGCGTATGCGGCCTCTCCGATCCACCGTATCCATATCCCCCTCCCTTCGATTCTTTGATCTTTTTTAGGGCACCCCTTCGGGGGTGCTTTTTTTGTCGAAATCTCTTGAAAAAACGGCTCCGATGGTGTATGATATGAAGCGTTTTGAAAGGAGGACAGAATATGAAGCTTTTGTATTTTATGAAAAAGAACACGGTATTTTGCATTGCTCTGCTGGCGGCCGTGGTCACCTCCTTCTTCATTCCTCCCGACAGGGAATATGCCTCTTATTTTGATTGGAACACTCTCTCCTGCCTTTTTCTCACACTGGCGGTGGTCTGCGCCCTGCGGAACATTAAGTTTTTCACCATCGTTTCCCGAAAGCTGGTGCGTTTGGCGGGAAATCTTCGGGGCTTGTTTCTCCTTTTGGTGATTTTGACCTTTTTGGGATCTATGGTGATCGCCAACGATATGGCCCTCATCACCTTTCTGCCCTTGGGCTACTTTGCCCTGACCGTGGCCAAAAGAGAGGAGAGTATTCCCTATCTTTTCGTTTTGCAAAATATATCGGCCAATCTGGGAGGTCTTCTGACCCCCTTCGGCAATCCCCAAAATCTGTATTTATATTCCTATTTTCACATTCCCACAGGCGAATTTTGCGCCATCATGCTGCCGCCCTTTTTGCTTGCCGTAGCGCTCCTTTGCCTTGCCTGCCTTTTTGTAAAGCGGGAAAAGCTCAGGATCGACGAGAGCTTTGGGGAAAAGCTCAACGGGAAAAGAACGGTTCTGTATCTTGTCCTTTTTGCCCTTTCCCTTCTCATCGTATTCCGTGTGATCTCCTTTTGGGTGGGGCTTCTTCTCATTCCCACAGTGCTGTTTTTCGTGGATCGGGAGTCCCTTTGGATGGTGGACTGGGGCCTGCTTGGCACCTTCTTCTTTTTCTTTATTTTTGCGGGGAATTTGGCCAGAATTCCGCAGGTGAACCTGTTTTTCTCCCATCTGATGGCAAAGGATCCCCTTTTGGTATCCCTGTTGAGCTGTCAGGTCATCAGCAACGTGCCCTCTGCCATTCTTCTGTCCCATTTCACCACCGATTATCACGCCCTTCTCTTGGGGGTGAACATCGGCGGCACGGGCACCCTCATTGCCTCCCTTGCCAGCCTCATTACCTTCAGCGAATTTCGTATTCTCTATCCCGGTCACACCAAAAAATACCTTGCCCTGTTTACTCTTTTGAATCTTGGCTTTCTTGTGGTGATGACCCTGTTTGCCAAATTCGTATTTTTGGTGTAAAATAGATCAAAACCGAAAAAGAAAGGGATTTTTATGAAGATCATTGCCAATCTCGTAGGGATCGTGGCCGTTGCGGTGTTCGTTCTCAGCTATCAGCAAAAGACCCGTCGGGGAATCGTACTGTGCAATGCCGTCAGCCGTTTTTTGTATGTTTTGCAATATCTGCTTTTGGGCGCTTTTGAGGGCGCGGTGCTTGACGTGGTGGGGATCCTTGCCTCCTTCTTGGCCCAAAGGAAGGATTCGGGCTTTGTCAAAAAGCACTTGAAATGGGTGATCCTTGGGGTAAATCTTCTTATTGTGGCCACAGGGCTTCTTTTATACCGCTCTCCCTTGAGCCTTCTCCCCATGCTGGGCGTGCTTCTTCACACCGGCGCCTTTTGGCTCAATCGTGAAAAGCACATTCGCATCGTATCCTTCTTAGGCTCTCCCTTCTGGTTTGTTTATAACCTTCTGAGCTTTGCCTACGGCTCTGCCGCAGGAGATGCCATGACCATGGTTTCCATCGCCGTTGCTATGGTGCGATACGATTTCAATCGGGGTAAAAAGCAGTGAAGAAGGCGGATTCCAAGGAAACGGCGCAAGATAAAAAAAGATTCAGATCCAATGTGCATACGATAGGACAAAATGCATATTTTTACCGTGCTTTTTCGTTGTATGATTGACTTTTTATCTGTCTGTGTTACAATATAGATACGTTTTTCAAAGGAGAAGAGGAATGGAACAAACCGAAATTCTGGTCAAGTCCACATTGGACGGTACCATGCAACCCAATTTGCTCTACCGCAGTGAAGCCAAGGAAAAAAGACCCCTTTTGGTGGGCCTTCATTCTTGGAGCTTTGATCGCTTCAATCAGATCAAAAATATGCTTCCCTATGCGGAAAAATACGATTTCAATTTGCTGTTGCCCGAATTTCGGGGGCCAAACAGCCGAAAGAGCCCCGAGCCCCTGAAAACCTGCGGCTCCCGATTTGCCCGTCAGGACATTAAGGATGCCATTGATTACGTGTTGGAGCATGAAAATGTGGATGCGGACAATATTCTGCTGATGGGTTATTCCGGCGGCGGTATGATGGCCCTTTTGATGGCGGGTATGATCCCCGAGTATTTCCGTGCCGTCGGTGCCTTTGTGCCCCTGACCGACCTTGTTTCGTGGGAAAAGGATAGCAAAAAATACCACGCCGCTCTGATGGCCTGCACCGGCGGCACCTTGGAGGAGCTGCAGGACCGTAGCCCCATTACCTATCTGGATACCATCGCCAAGGCCAATGTTAAAATTTTCCAAGGGAAATTCGACCCCGTTGTGCCCGTAACCCAAAGCCTTACATTTTACGATGCCATGATGAAAAAGCACCCTGACGCCCGTTTGTTTTTGGATGTGTTTGACGGGGCTCATCAGGTGGATATGCCCTCGGGGATGCACTGGATCATGACCCAGTATCTGGGTACTAAGAAGATCGATGTAACGGGCTGATCCCAAGAAGAATAATCAAAAGCAGAATGGTATGACCGCCCCGCAAGGCCGAAGCACGGCCACGGAGGCATGAAAGGAGAACAATATGAGTTATTTTGAAGAGCTTTCCGCTCTTGTTGACAAGCGGAAGGAGGAATGGTGCTCCTTGAGCGATCGGATCTGGGAATACGCCGAATCCCGCTTTCGGGAGTTTCGCTCCGTAGAGGATCAGATCGAGATCATGAAGGGCCACGGCTTTTCCATTACGGAAAATGTATCCGATGCCAAAACCGCTTTCATCGCCCAGTGGGGCAAGGGAAAGCCCGTCATCGGCTTTTTGGGAGAGTATGATGCTCTCAGCGGTCTGTCTCAAAAGGCAGACTGTACCACCCAAACCCCTCTTGTTCCCGATGGGGACGGCCACGGCTGCGGCCATCACCTTTTGGGGGTAGGTAACCTTGCGGCTGTGGTGGCGCTGAAGGAGTATATGGAACAAGAGGGAATGGAGGGAACCGTGCGCTATTACGGCTGCCCCGCCGAGGAAAATGCAGGCGGCAAGGCCTTTATGGTACGGGACGGCGTGTTTGACGATTGCGATTTCTGCCTCACCTGGCACGCCGCCGCCACAAACTATGTCAATACCACGGGGTGCCTTGCCAATTTCCGTGTGTTCTTTACCTTCCACGGCAGAAGCTCCCACGCCGCCAGCAATCCCCATTTGGGCAGAAGCGCTTTGGATGCGGTGGAATTGATGAATGTGGGCGTGAACTATATGCGTGAGCATATGATCGATCAGGCCAGAATCCACTACGCCGTTACCAATACAGGCGGCACCGCTCCCAATGTGGTGCAGGCTGAGGCACAGGTGCTGTACGCCATCCGTGCTCCCAAGGTCACTCAGGTCAAGGAGCTTTACGAGAGGGTTTGCAACATTGCCCGAGGCGCCGCTCTGATGACCGAGACCGAGGTGGAGATCCGCCACGTGGCCGCTTATTCCGACTACATCGGAAACGATGTGATGCAGGAGCTTTTGCGCAAGAACATCAACCGCTTCCTTCCCATTGAGTATACCGAAGAGGAGCTTGATTACGCCAAAGGCTTCCAGGCCGTTTTGGGCGATCTGGACCGTCAGGCCTTGGAGAGAAATGCGAAAAAGTATGCAGGAAAGGACTACAAGGCCCTTTTGGATCAGCCTATGTGGAATTTTCTGGCTCCCGATGTGGCCAGCCGAGGCTCCTCCGATGTGGGCGATGTCAGCTGGGTCACTCCCACGGCGTGGTTCCACATTGCCACCTGGGCGGCAGGAACCCCCGGCCATAACTGGAAGGTGGTGGCACAGGGCAAATCCTCCCTTGCTCATAAGGGTATGATGGTGGCCGCCAAGGTGCTTGCCATCACCGCCATGGATATGATGAAAAATCCCGACCTGATCCGAAAGGCCCGAGAGGACTGGGAAGAAAAGAGAGAAGGGGAGACCTACCCCGGCGCTCTGCCTCCCGATGCCAAGCCTGAGATCTGGTAAAAAATCAAGACAAAATTGAGGCGCACCGTGTAAGGCGGTGTGCCTCAATTTTTTTTTGATAAAAAACAATAAAAAAGGGAAAGAAACTTTACTTTTTTCCGCAGCTTTCTTGCAATTTGCTCCTCGGCGTGGTAAGATAAGAAAAAACAATTCGGAGGCTTGTGTCAGGATGAAACTGGATAAAACAAAAATCGAATCCTTCGTGGGAAATATCGTTCCCCTTCGTCTTCAGGGAGCGACCCCCTATGGGCTGGATGCCATCTCTTGGCGTTTGGAGGGCGATTGCGTAAAGCTTCGTGCCTTTACTCCCGAAACGCCCAATATCGGCTGGTACGGCGACGTTGCTCCCTTTACCGACGGCGTTCTTGTAACGCTCTTAAACCCCGGCGAGGCTAAGGTGATCGCCACCTGCGAGGGAAAGGAATATACCTGTGATATCTTCGTTCGGAACATGAAGAAGGCCTCCTCCGACGATGAAATGAATTATTATGTGGGCGATATGCACCTGCATACCTCCACCGCCTGCTCCAAGCCCAACGGCCGTGAGTTTTTTGCCAATCAGCGTGCCGAGGGCTCCTGTGCCGAGGCTCTTTCCATGATGCACGACGAGGGGAGACTGGATACCACCGTGGTGGCGGATCACGCCTGCTATGTCAACCGCAAGGAGTTTTTCCGCGGCTTTGCCGATGCCGAGGATATCTGCGGAGACGATCTGATCGTCTTCCCCGGTGTGGAGGGCGAGGTGATTCAGGTCGAGAAAGACCGCTTCGGAATCCCCCGCACCAATTCCGGTGAGATCGTGATCCACAATGCCGATGAATGGGCCTGTGTTCATTCCTTTGATGATTTTTTGAAGATTGTCGGCCAAAGCCCCTTTGCCTTCTGTACCTTGGCTCATCCCCATTTCTTCAGCATCCGCACCCGTGGCCACGGTAACTTTTCTCTCCGCCGCAACAATACCCCCCGTTTTCAAAAGCTGATTCGCTATGTGGAAATGGGAGACGGCACCGACCGTGGCGGAAACCTGATCCACGAAAATCAGTACAGCGAGGCGCTGGATAACGGCTTCCACGTTTCCACCACCTGCTCCAGTGACTCCCATTCCCTCTGCTGGGGCTACGAAAGAATCCCCGGTAAGACCATTGTAATGGCACCCGAAAAGAGCCGCGAGGCGTTTTTGGATGCCTTCCTGTCCTGCCGTGCCTACGCCTCCACCACGGGAAATGTGAAGATCCGCTATTCTGTCAACGGGCACCACGCTCCCGCTACCCTGCCTTGGAGCACCCGCTATCGCTTCCATTGCGACATTTCCTATTTCTACGAGGATCCCACCACCAAGGTTGTGGGCGCCGAGCTGATTTCCGACGGCGGCGTACCCGTAATGGAATTGAACCTTGAGGATTACTCCTCCTTTGATTTTGAATATGAATCCAAAACCGCTTCCTGGTTCTATCTGCGCTTCTGGGATATTCAGGGCAGAAGAACCTGGTCGGTTCCCATCTGGACGGGCCGCGAGCCCGCCTGGCCCGATACCAGCCGTCTGGAGCCCATCTCAAAGGAGGGCTTTACCGTGCTGGAGGAAAAGAGCGGCAAGGATGCCTCCGTTTTGGTGAATAACGATCCCTTCTCGCCTTGGAAGAGCGAGGGCGAGACCGCCGGCCTCCTTTTGGATATGAAGGAGAAAAAGAGCATCCGTGGCTTGGGCGTATACCCCCGCATCCTTTACGGCCCTCACATTCAGGCCACGGGCAAGGCTCCCAATCAGTTCCTTGCCGAGTTCCCCTTCCACTATCGCATCAGCACAAGCGTCGACGGTGAGAAGTATAAGAAGATGGCCGAGGGCGTCCTCCGCTCCTATTCGGAGGAGGAGATCGTTCCCTTCGCATTCCACGAGGCAAGATTTATCCGTCTTGAGATCCTCTCCACCATCGGCAAAAACTGCAAGAGATCCGAATTTCGTCACGCCAAGATCGCCATTGCGGAACTAACTCCCTTCACCCGTGCGGAAAAGGCGCACATGCGTTCCTACTTTGACGAGAAAATGGCAGAAACAAATAATTACCTTTTGGAAGAAAAGGAGTAACAATATGATTCGTTTATCTCATTCCTGTATCGATTCCTTCTGCGGAGATGTGGTTCCCCTTCGCCTTTTGGGGGTAGAGGAATTCGGTATGGAGGACATTACCTGGACCCTTGAGGGGGACTGTGTCCGTATGAAGACCTTTACCGGCCCTTCGGAAAACTTTGCCGATGACGGCGAATTTACCGACGGTGTCCTTCTGACTCTCCTGTTCCCCGGTGAGGCCAAAATCATTTGCACCTACAAGGGGATCCGTCACACCTGTCTGATCGTTGTCCGTGAAAGAAAGAGCGTCAGCTCCGAGGAGGCGGTCAATTTCTATTTGGGTGATATGCATCTGCATACCTCCACCGCCTGCGGCAAGAAAAATGCCAGAGAGGTTTTGACCTGTCGTCTCGACGGCTCCACTCCCCACATTCCCGTAGAGCAGATGCGGGAGGAGGGAATCTTGGGGATGCACGTCATCAGTGACCACTCCGACCTTTTGAACCGCAAGGAATTCTTCCGCGGCTTTTTGGCTGCCGAGGAATCGGGAAAGACCCTTTCCTCCTTTGCCGGCAGTGAATGTGATATTTACGGCTTTGAAAAGGATCGCTACGGCGTTATCAAAAACAATGCCAACGAGGTGGTCTGCATCAATGCGGATACTTTTGTTCCCGCCGATTCCTATCGGGAATTTTTGGATGGCTATTCCAAGTGCCCCCATATGGTGTGCGTTTTGGCACACCCGCAGTTCTACGGTCACAACACCATGGGCAAGGGCGATTTCTGCCTGTTTAAGAACTGCACCGCCCGCTTCCGTCAGATGATCAGAGGTGTGGAGCTTGGGGACGGCACCGACCGAGGCGGAAACCTCTTCCACGAGTATGTGTACTCCGCCGCACTGGACAGCGGCTTTCACGTTTCCACCACCTGCGGCAGCGATTCTCACGGCCCCGTTTGGGGATATGAAAGGATCCCCGGCGCCACCGTCTTTATGACGGCGGAAAACACCAAAGAGGCGTATTATGATGCCCTCTTAAACTGCCGCTTCTACGCCAGCTTCTCGGGCAATGTGAAGCTTCGCTATTCCGTCAACGGCCACGTGGCGCCCGCCACCCTGCCCCTTACCAACCGCTATCATTTCCAAGGCGAGATCTCTTATTTTTATGACGATCCCGAAACCGTTATCGTGGGAGGAGAGGTCATTTCCAACGGCGGTGTGACGGTGAAGGAGCTTGATTTTGAAGATTTCTCCACCTTTGATTTTACCTTGGAATCCGATACCTCCTCCTGGTACTACCTGCGACTTTGGGACAAAGAGGGAAGAAAGACCTGGTCGGTTCCCGTTTGGACAGGTCGTGAGCCGTATTTTGTTCACAATGACGATTTAGAGCCCCTTCCCAAAAAGGGCGTGACCGTTACCGATGAGGTAAGCGGTGAGGATGCCGATATTCTCCTGTGTGACGATCCCTTCCGTGGCTGGACCGCCAAGGGTGAGACCGCAAGCCTCCTTCTGGATCTGAAGGAAGAGACCCTGATCTGCGGCCTCGGGCATTACAACCGAGTTCTCATCGGCAAGCAAATGAAGGAGGTGGGCCCTCTGCCCAAATTCTTCCTTGCGCAAATGCCCTTCCGCTACGCCGTTTCCACCTCCCTCTGCGGCAAGGATTTTTCCAAGGTGGCCGAGGGCGTGTTCCGCACCTGTGCGGGAGAGGAGATCATCCGTCTGCCCAAGCACACGGCTCGCTTTATCCGCTTTGAGGTGCTTGCCACCGCAGGCAAAAACAGCCGCAGAGCAGAGTTTATGTCTGCCCCCGTTACCTTGGGTGAATTGACCGTTTACCGCAAGTATGAAAAGAAGGAAATGCGAGACTTTTTTGTAGATCGCATTGAGAACCACGAGAATTATCTGCTGAAATAAAAGGAGACAAAACCGTATGAACTATCAGTTATCCCGTGAAAGCATCACCTCCTTTGTGGGAGATGTCTTGCCCCTTCGCCTTCAGGGCTTTGAAAATCCCCTGAATCAGGAGGGAATCACCTGGCGCACCGAGGGAGACAGCATTCTCCTTCGCACCTTCTCCGGCTTTTCCGACGGCGTTCTCATCACCTTCCTTGCCCCCGGCGAGGCCAAGGTGATCGCCACCTTTGAAGAACAGGATTATGTATGCCAAATCAAGGTGGAGGAAAGAATTGCCGCCAAGAGCGACGATAAAATGAATTACTATGTGGGTGATATGCACATTCATACCACCAATGCCTGCAGTCAGGGCAACGGCCGTCAGATCGTGTTGACCCGCTCCGACAATTCCGCTCCCCTCAAGACCATTGCTATGATGCGGGATGACAAGCTGCTTGATTTCACCGTTATTTCCGACCACGCCGGATATCTTAACGACCGTGAATTCTTCCGTGGCTTTGCCGATGCCGAGGATGCAGGCCCCATGGACCTGATCGTGTTCCCCGGCTGTGAGGGCGAGATCAGCTGCTATGAGAAGGATCGCTTTGGCTTGGTGCATAAGAATTCGGGCGAGATCGTCTGTGTCAACGCCGCCGCCTACGGTGGCTTCTCCTCTTGGGGCACCTTTATGAAGGAGTATGAAAAATCCCCCTTCACCGTTGCCACCCTGGCACACCCTCAGATCATCGGCCATTCCTTCAACGGTGTGTGGAATTTTGAGTTGGATCGCAACAATTCCCCCCGCTTCCGTCAGATGATCAAATTGGTGGAAATGGGAGACGGCACCGACCGCTCCAGCAACCTGATCCACGAGTGTATTTATACCAAGGCGCTGGATAACGGCTTCCGTGTTTCCACCACCTGCTCCAGCGATTCTCACGGCCCCGTCTGGACCTACGATCGTATCCCCGGCAAGACCATTGTAATGGCCCCCGAAAAGAGCAAGGGCGCCTTTTTGGATGCCCTTTTGAACAACCGTGTGTACGCCTCTATGACAGGCAATGTCAAGGTTCGCTATTCCGTTAACGGCCACGTGGCGCCCGCCACCCTGCCCCTTGCCCGAGCCTATGAATTCTCCGTGGATCTGTCCTATTTCTACGAGGATCCCACCACCGAGATCGTCAAGTGTCAGCTGATCTCCAACGGCGGCCTTCCCGTGGTGGAAATGGATGTAACGGGAAAGAGCCACTTTACATTGCAGACCCGCTCCGATACTTCCTCTTGGTATTTCTTGCGCCTTGTGGACTCTCAGGGCAGAAAGACCTGGTCCTGCCCCGTTTGGACGGGCAGAGAGCCCATTGTGGATACGGGAATCAATCTGCATCCCCTTTCCTCCGAGGGATTTTCCGTGGTGGAGGAAACAAGCGGCAAGGATGCCTCCGTGTTGATGTGCGGCGATCCTATGAACGAGTGGATCAGCGAGGGCGAGACCGCCTCCATCCTCATTGATATGAAGGAGCCTCAGCCCGTTTTTGCACTGGGGCATTACCCCCGAATCGTGGTTCGCAAGAACTATCCCAAGGAACTTCTCCTCAGCCACGTAACCAAGGAGTATCCTTATCACTATGTGATCTCCACCAGCCTTGACGGTGAAACCTTTACCCGCCGTGCCGAGGGCGCCTTCCGCAATTACGGCGGTGAGGAGATCGTTCGCTTTGACCGTGTGAAGGCTCGGTTCGTCCGTCTTGAGATCCTTTCCACCGTGGGCAAATTCAGCGAGCGGGCTCATTATGCCGATGCCAAGGTTGCCATGGGCGAGATCACCCTCTTTGACCGCAACACAAAATAAACGCTTTCAAAACCTCTTGGAGCACCTGCGAAGGTGCTCCTTTTTTGTATGCTTTCTTCTCCCTTTGGAAATACTAATCCAAAAAATGAGGTGGAATATGAAACAGCGTGCTTGGGATTATGCTCGGATCGGTCTGGGAGCCCTTTGTCTTGCGGTGGCGATCCAGCTTTTTTTGGTGCCCGCCCGCTTTACCACAGGGGGCGCAGGAGGGATCGCCACGGTGCTGTATCACTTTTTCGGGATTCCCGTTTTCCTCACGGTGTCGGGGGTCAACCTCCTTCTTGTGCTCTTGGGTCTGCGCTTCTTGCCCCCTGCCTTTCTGTGGAGAAATCTGTGGGGAATGGCGGCGCTGTCTCTGTTTTTATCCCTCATACCGTCCCGCCTTGCCCTGTCTGAGGATCCCTTGATCTGCGCCCTGTTCGGCGGTGCCTTGGAGGGGATCGGCGTGGGTCTTGTGATGCGGCGTGACGGCTCCACCGGCGGCACCGATTTTGCCGCCCTCATTCTCCATCATCTCTTTCCCGCCTACGGCCCCGCCTTTTGGGTGCTTCTCATCGATACGGGTATCATCAGCCTTGCGATCCTCTCCTTTCGGGCTTGGGAGCTGTTTTTCTATTCCCTTTTGGCCCTTTTTGTTTCGGGGCGGGTGATGGATCGGGTGCTGGTGCAGGGGGATGCGGCAAAATCCCTTTTGATCATTTCTCAAAAAAGTGACGAGGTGCAAAAGGCAGTTACGGTTCACCTTCAGCGTGGGGCCACCCTCTTTCCCTGCTACGGTGCTTGGGAAAAGAGGGCGGGGGAGAGCGTTTTGTGCGTGGTAAAAAACGCCTTTGTTCCCAAGGTGCTTTCGGAGGTCAAGCGGATCGACCCCGCCGCCTTTGTGGTCATCTCCCACGTGCACCGTGTCCACGGAGAGGGCTTTCGCCAATTCTGAATTCGGCAAAATTCTCCCCGATGCCTTTACTATGCCCCGTTTTTATGCTATACTTTTTATGTCTTAAAAAGGGGGACTTGCTATGAAAAAAACACGGATTTTTTTGATTCGCCACGGTCAGTCCATTGGGAATCTGAATCAGGCCTTTTTGGGTCATACAGATCTGGATCTGAGCGAAATGGGCTATTATCAGGCCGAAAGAGTGGGCGAATACTTAAAAGGGATCCCCGCTGATCGCATTTATTCCAGCGACCTTATGAGGGCGTATCACACCGCCTGCCCCGCCGCCCGCCTCCAAGGGCTTCCCATTACCAAAAAGGAGCAACTGCGAGAAATTTTCGCAGGGGAGTGGGAGGGAAAGCGCTTTTTGGATCTGGAGCGGGACTATCCCGAAAGCTATCATATCTGGTGCCGCAATACTGCCCTTGCCCATCCCGACGGGGGCGAAAAAGTCACCTGTCTCGCCGAGCGTTTTTCGGCCTGTGTCAAGGCCATTGCCGAGGAAAATGAGGGCAAGACCGTTTTGATCTTTGCCCATGCCACCCCCATTCGCATTATGGCCTGTCTCTGGAGCGGCAGAGGCTTGAAGGATCTGGAAGAGACCCCTTGGCCTCCCAATGTGTCCGTCACCGAGGGAGCGTATGAAAACGGCGAATTTTCCCTTGTTTCCTACGGCTATTGCGGCTTTCTCGATGCGGAGCACACCACCCGTCAGGAGGATGAAGCGTAAATGTCCACCCTCACCTTTCTTTCGGGGGTGACCGACCACCAAATGATGAGTGCGGTGCTTCTGACTCCCCGCTTCACCGTGGTGATCGACGGGGGAATGGAGGCCGATGCCGTTGCCCTTTCCGATTACCTTCGGGAAAATGGGAGAGATGGGGTGGATGCTTGGTTTTTCACCCATCCCCATCAGGATCACATCGGTACCTTTTTGGCTCTGTACCGAAAATCTCCCGCCATTCTCAAGGGAAGGGTCTGCTGCCGCTTTCCCTCCCCCGAGCGCCTGTTTTCTTCCCCTTCCCACAGCGAAGAGGAGCGAGAGCTGTGGCGGGAGCTTTTGGGGTATCTTACGGGGAGCCTTGCCCCTCGGCACCATTTGCTTCAAAGAGGGGATCGCTTTGTTTTTGACGATGTGACCCTTTCGGTGCCGTGGGTCTTTGAGGAGAGCCTTTCCTTCCCCCGCAATTTTGTCAACAATTCCTCCTCGGTCTTTTTGCTCTCGGGGGAGAAACATTCTGTTTTGATCCTCGGGGATCTCGGGCTGGACGGGGGCGATGAAATGCTGAAGCGGATCTCACCCACGGAGCTTTTTGCCGATTACACCCAGCTTTCTCACCACGGGCAGCTTGGCCTGTCCGAGGCGGCCTACCGTGCCATTTGTCCTAAAAAATGCATTTGGCCGACCCCCGATAAAATTTGGCGCAATCTCGGCCCCGAGGGGGAGGGGAGCGGCAAATGGCGGTGTCGGGAGACCATGGATTGGATGGATCGCATCGGCGTTCGGGAGCACTTTTTCACCAAGGACCAAAGGGTTACCGTGCCTTTATCATAAATGACACAAAAGCCCCTTTCCGTTTCGGAAAGGGGCTTTTTACACGCCGCAAGGGAGAGGGAATGGGGGTTGGAGTCCTTTGTTTTCCACATCGGTCCCTCTTTTGCAACGGGATCGGAAAAAATAGGGGGTACATCTTTTGAAAAAGTGTTGCACCCAAATTTATTTTATGATATAATTTCCAAGGTGTCACCCGCTGACACGAAGACAAAAAATGAAAATAGGAGTTTTTGAAATGATTAAGCTTGCTCCCTCCCTTTTGGCGGCAGATTTTGCTTGCCTTGGAGAAGAAATTAAAAAAGTACATGAAAATGGCGCAGAGTACCTCCATCTGGATGTGATGGACGGTATGTTCGTTCCCAATATCTCCCTGGGACCGGGGATGATCGCTTCCCTTCGCAAGGTGAGCGATATTGTGTTTGATGTTCACCTGATGATTCAGGATCCCATTCGTTATATTGACGATTTCGCCAAGGCAGGCGCCGATATCATCACCTTCCATTATGAGGCTTGTGACAATCACAAGGAAGTGATCGACAAGATCCATTCCTACGGCATCCGTGCCGGTATGAGTGTGAAGCCCTATACCGATGCCAACCTGATGGTTCCCTTCCTGCCCGATCTGGAGCTTGCTCTTGTTATGAGCGTTCAGCCCGGCTTCGGCGGTCAGAAGTTTATGATGGATGCTATGCCCAATCTGGAAAAGCTCAATGCTGCCATCAAGGCTCTCGGCAAGGAAATGGATCTGGAGGTGGACGGCGGTATCAATCTGGAAACCGCAAACATCGTGAAGGAGCGTGGCGCCAATGTTTTGGTTGCAGGCTCTGCCGTATTCGGTGCCAAGGATGTTGCCGCTACCGTTCGTGATTTCTTAAAATAACTGACTTTCTTTTGAAAAAGAAAGTCAGCAAAGAAAACTTTTAGGCTGATTTGCAAACACCAAGAAAAAGGTGCTTGCCAAAGCATTACCGTGACCAAGGAAAGTCAGCAAAGAAAACTTTCGATTTCGGTCTGCAAACACCAAGAACAGAGTGCTTGCCAAAGCCCTACCGTGATCAAGGAAAGTCAGCAAAGAAAACTTTCGATTTCGGTCTGCAAAAGTCAAGGACAGAGTGCTTGCCAAAGCCCTACCGTGACCAAGGAAAGTCAGCAAAGGAAGCTTTTGGTTCAATTTACATAACAAAAAGGTGTGTGAATTTTCACACACCTTTTTTCATTCCTCCAGCTGGCGACCTAAAAAGATTCCCGCTGTTTGGATCAGCGCCTTTTCCGTCTCGCCGACCTCCTTCAGCTCTTGCTTCAAGCACGCCACACCGCCAATGATATCTCCCTCGGAGACAATGGGCATCATAGAGGATACATACCACCCTTCAGGCCCCATAGGGATCCGCATGGCCCCCATGGAGTAGGTGAACATCTGACGGCTCTCCAGCATCCGCTCCGCCTCAGGGCCGATCTTCTGATCGATCACCGTCTTTTTCGGAACGCCCGCACAAGCGATCACCGCATCCCGATCAAATACCGTCACCACGATCCCCAAGCTCTTGTGCAGCGTGTCGCAGTAGCTCTGCGCCTCACCCAGCATTTCCCCCACAGGCGAATACTTCTTGAAAATAACCTCCCCCTCCCGATCCGTGTAGATCTCCAAAGGGTCGCCTTCTCTTATCCTCATCGTGCGCCGGATTTCTTTGGGAATAACCACACGCCCAAGGTCGTCTGTTCGTGTCAAGTATTCACAAAAAACTTTTTACTGGTAATTTAATCCGCATAATTACGAGGTTTTTCGATATTTTCCTTAACCAACATATAAAAATCCTGGTTGATACCTCGCGCAATTATAACACAAAAAATCAGCAAGATCAAAAATCCTGCTGATTTTCTTCTTAACGTCTTATAAGATAATCATATCTGCGATACATATCCCAGACCGGAACCTTAATAAACTCATCAAGCATTTTCTGCAATGTTCCTTTTGATATCGTATTCTCCAGTTGCTCTTTAGTAGCAACACGCATATATACTGCAACTTTCATATCGCATTCACCTCCAAATAGTCTGAAAAGTCACACTCAAATTTCCATTGGATGCGGAGCTCATCATTACCATAGACAATCACGCTCTCTATATCATCGTACATCCTCGGTCTTAATTCTTCATCCGAATAATCAGAAAGTTTTACTATGGTCTTAACTTCCTGCATCGCCTTACTTTCTTTACGCAGATCAGCTAGTACTTCCTCAATCTCTTTTTCAACGGTCTCTAACTGCGTCTGCAGTTTACTTCGCTCTCTTGATAATTCTTCCTTTTTTCGTAGAAATTCCTCTCTGCTCAACTTATCATCACGGTATTGCTCATACAGGGACGCTGCTTCTCCAGAAAGCCCTTTTATTTGCACACCAAGAGATTTCTGTTTGGTCTTTAACGGCGAAAGCAAGTCTACTGATGATTCTTCCTTTTTCTTTTTGTATGCCTCAGAGATCAAGTTTATTTGATGTCTATAAATCGTAAAAACCGTGTCCTCAATGGCAGTGCGACTCCATCGAATACCGGTGCATAGCGCCCCGGGAATATAAAGAGGTGTCGCACACGAGTAATATTCATCTGTTCCAAACGTTTTTCGTAGACGGCGCCCACAATGTCCACAGTAATAAATCCTATCACGTTTATCTGAGGAAACTCTGACGTGACTTCTGACCTTTCTCAGCGAATCATTAGCTGCATAGTACTCCTCGTGAGTAACAATTGCTTCGTGCATTCCTTCATTAATAACGTAGTCCTCAGGAGCATAGCGTGTTTGTGCTTTGGCACGAATGGTTTCATTTCCGCATTTAAAAGATACCATAGCCCCGGTGTATTTATAATCCTTAATGATTCGAATGACTGCCTGATGACTCCACATGATATCGTTCGTCATGTTTTTTCGCTTTTTTGTCTTTTTCGTCTGCATCGGAGTAGGTACTCCTCGCTCATTGAGTATCCTTGCAATCTCGGTGGACTTTTTGCCCTCAATGACCCATAAGAATATGCTTCTAACTATCGGCGCGGTTTCCGGATCGGGAATCATCTGATGTTTTTGTCCCTTTGGTTTAGTATAACCATAAGGACAGTGTGATACATACTTTCCCTTTTTCATAAGCATATGCTGAGATGCTTTTACCTTTCTTGAAATGTCTGCACTATATAACTCGTGCATAAAATTCTTGAAAGCAACATCAATCCCACCCGTCGAACCAATATACTTATTGCTATCATAGTTATCGTTAACAGCAATGAAGCGGACACCCAAATACGGAAAAATATGCTCCAAATAGTCTCCGCCATCTATATAGTTTCTTGCGAATCGTGAGAGATCTTTAACAATTATACAGGTGATTTCACCGGAGCGCACAAGCTTGATCATTTCTTTAAAAGCAGGTCGCTCAAAATTTGTACCCGAATATCCGTCATCAACAAACTCACGAGTTTTAATATCTCGTAGGATAGGGTCAGCCTGAATAAATTTGGAGATAATACTCCTTTGACTGGTGATGCTGTTACTCTCATCCCTTGATGAATTGCGTGAGTCAGCATCTTCTAATGAGAGTCGAAGATATATCGCTATCATTTTATTCGCCACTTAAGCAACCTCCTTTCGAATTCGTTCACACTCACTAAACATCTCCTCAAACTCAAGCATATACTTGAATTTGACATCCAATGAACCATCAGCATGAAATCGGATTTCCTCAACCATTGCCGATATCATTTCAGAAGTTAATGCTGACGCCTTATAATATTGATTAACAAGTGAATTCCACTTTCTCGCACCGGTTTCGGTCTTTCTAACCCTTTGCTTAACGGATTCCATCTCACGAATACTTGCCTCAAGCTTAGAGATTTCCTCTTGGTAAGTCTCCCGCGCAAATAGGTACTCTTTTTGAGATAATATGCCGTCTTTGAAATCTGTGTAAACCTGTGAAAAAAGTTTTTTCTTTTTTGCAAGTTGCTCTCTTAGCCCCTTAATTTGCTCCAATGGTGCGCTTATTTTGCTCTTTTCTTTTTCAAGAGCTATTAGGGCCAACAATGTCTGCTGAGTATCCAGAAATAAATCCATCTGCTTACGTAGAACATCCAGTACGATGTTATCGAGATCATCTGCTCTTATACTCTTTTTGGGACAAGCGGAATCACCCAATTCAATGTTTTCAGGGCATTTATAGTTATAATAGTCTTTTACCGTACCATCCTTTTTGGGCTTGGAATAGTTGCGAACATATTTCAGCACACGCCCACAATCAGCGCACCTAAGCACTGAGCCATAAGGATTTGGTCTTTTAGGAAGATGGGAATACTTGCCATGCGTTTCTTTTGCTGCCTTTGAGCCCATCTCATTTACTTTCTGAACCTTATCCCAAAGCACACTGTCGATAATAGGCTCATGAGTGTCTTCAACAACATCCCATTCTGAGCTGTCCGTCCAGTGAAACTTCTCGCCCTTATATAGGCACTGTGCACTACGACCTTGAGCGAGATTTCCAATATAAACAACATTAAGAAGCAAATCTGTTAGAACGTGTCTATTCCAGGGCAATGCACTGCCTTTTTTATTGTTATTGGTGATAATCCCTCTTTCAAAGCGCAGTCTCCCTGGTGAGGGATATCCCTTATCATTCAATATCTTGCACATGGCCGCAATTCCTAAACCTTGTGCTCTTAGTTCAAATATCTCAACAACAATCGGCGCTATTTCTGGGTCTATAATAAGCCGATTACGGTTAGATGGATCTTTAAGATAGCCATACGGTGCATAATTCCCGATATACTCACCACGAATCCGTTTATCCTTCATTGTAGAGCAGATTTTCTTTGATATGTCTTTTGCATACATATCATTTACAAGATTTTTCAGAGATGCAGCAAGCATTTCGCTTGCGTTTGCTGACTGACTATCGTAACCATCGTTCACGGAAATAAAGCGAATGCCCAGAAAAGGAAATATACGTTCAAGGTATTCGCCTGTTTCAACGTAGTTTCTACCTAATCTCGAAAAATCCTTTACCACGATGCAATCGATGCGACCTTTTCTTACATCTTGTATAAGTTTTGTAAATGCAGGTCGCTCATAATCGGTTCCAGTATAACCATTGTCTGTATAGACCTCTTTAATTTCCAGATACGGATGATTAGCAACATACTCCCTTAGTAGAAATTCCTGATTTTCAAGAGAGTCGGCGTCTTCTTTGCCATTATCTTCTACAGATAAACGGACATACAGGGCGGTGGAGAATACATCATAGCGCTTTTTTGAGGGTGAGGATGTTTGAACACCGGCTTTTCTTGAAATACGTGCCACTATACCACCTCCAGTTTAGGAAATACCAGAACTTTAAGTTCTCGCTCTCTTTCGCGTATGAAGCTCATTATTTCTTCAATTTGGTCCCCACATCGGAAAATGATTTCAACACGAGGATCTTCCTCATATATGTTGATTCTCTCAACGAGATGTATAACCATTTGTCTTGTGAGCTTGTCCACATTTTCATACTGCCGAAATTGCTCAATCCAGGACTGCTGTGTTGAGAGCCCTTCTAATATTTCTCTTCTTTTTTTGTTAAGTTCCTCAATAGCTGCATTGGCAGCATCGATTCTGTCGCTAAGCTCTGACTTTAGAGACATATATTCTTCCTTATCCAAAAGGCCAGACTGAAGATCCTCATATACTCCCAGTCTCAAAACACCATTTCGACGTACAATTTCTTGTTGAATATCAATGCTCGCGTCAAGTTGCTTGAGCTTATGCTTTTCCCATGCAAGTGCCTCGAATTGTCTCATTGCTTTATCAGCATCAAGCAGTAAATTAATGTGCTGTCTGATAGTATCAAACACAACACTTTCTAAAACATCTTCTCGAATAGTGTGTTTGCTACACTTCAGCTTATCCGACTTGTTAGCACTACAAACATAGTAGACATATTTCTTTCCTGAATAGCGCACAGTTTTTCTAACCGCTGTGGCACCACAGTCTCCACAATATATTCTACCTCCAAAGATGGGAACCTCATCTTGCCCAACATAACTATGGGTATCCTCTTTTAGAAGAGCTTGAACCATTTCAAAATCTCGGATAGATATTATTGCTTCATGGGTGTTTTCAACACGATACCATTCGCTTTTATCTCTCTTAATTTCAGTTCTTGTTTTAAAATTGGGCGTACATCGTTTACCTTGCACTGTTACCCCAATATATATTTCATCTGTCAAAATGCGCCTAACGGAGCCATGACTCCAAATTGCCTTCGTTGCTGTTTGAAAGTTTGTGGAGTAATTACATCCAAGAAGCTTTTTATATTCTGCCGGTGACGGGATACCCAACTCATTCAATCTTTTTGCGATATTTTGGGGACTTAATCCGTCAATCTTCCATCTAAAAATATCCTTCACTATTTCAGATGCATAAGGATCTACAACAAGTTTGTTTTTATTCTCACGATCTTTTACATAGCCAAATCGCGTAAAAGAAGAAGTAAAAGCACCGTTTTCCTTCTTCGTAATAAGACTAGAACGAATCTTGGCAGAAATATCGCGAACATAATAGTCATATACAAAACTGTTAATTGTAAAAGCTAAGTCATCAGAAGACGTCGCCGACATCGAATCATAGCCTTCATTTATTGTAATAAAGCGAACTCCCAATTTCGGGAAGATTTTCTCTTTGTATTTTCCTACCTCAATATAGTCTCGACCAAAGCGAGACTGGTCTTTGACAATAACACAGTTAACTTTTCCAGCTTCAATATCATCCATCATTCGCTGGAAATCAGCTCGGTCAAAAGTTGACCCACTTACGCCATCGTCCTTATACTCATCGTAAACTTCGAACTCAGGATGTTTTTTCAAAAAATTGTATATCAGCTGTCGTTGATTACTGATACTGTTACTTTCATTCTTATCTCCTGAAGAATGCAAAAGGTCGCCATCCTCTTTCGATAAACGAAGATAAATGGCGACCCTAAATGTTTGGTCTATATGCGTATTCATAGCGCCACTCCTCTCTGTATTATTCGAGATTCGAATAAACAACTGGAGTTATCGCTGATTTTGTCCGTGCATCATTATAACACAGACTCTCAAAGAAATCCAGCCGTTTCATTAAAATGAATCATAGTAATTATTTCCATTACATCGAAGCAATCATAGAGGTGAAGCTATCAGTAAGCGTCTTATCCTTACCTGCATAAGAGACTCTTACAACAACATCTCCAACCTTAAAACAGTACGGATTTTTAATTTGCTCCACATAGGACTTTACTCGATCTTCTAATGGAAGGCTTCTATCTATAACGACATCTCTGATGTCAACTAATTCCGACAAATCTGGTCTGGGTTCTTTCATAAATCATTACACCTCCAAATGCTCTTTTTTACAACTTTATTATTACCATTATTTTCTTGGTATATTCGATTAGTATGATTTTAACGTCCACCCGGCGCCTGCAGCGAACAGGTCCATAGGAGTTCCACCTTCCCGCCTTCATTGTGGCCGGACCGCGAGTTACGGAAGTATCATTGTCCCAAATTCGCGTCTTGGCGGAATGCAGGAGCCACCCGCATATTGTTACTCATGGTTCTGCTTGCCAGGCAGACGGATAGGCGCTCGGCGAAAATGGAATGTACCGGTTCTGGACTATTCGATTGTCAAGGTTCGTTCTCCAGCATAGGGATGCTTTCATAGGGAAACACAATCGAAAAATCCAAAATATAGTCGCTAAATCAAAATTTTTTCAGAAAAAGACTCCGGACCGAAATCCGGAGCCTTTCGCTTAGATAATGAACTTACTGATTTTAAGGGCCAAATGCATCAAAACATACTGATGCAGATCCTCATCAAACTCACCATTTATGTAACAGTGGTTTCGGATAAGAGGTTCATACAAGTCAATGATTTTCTCAAAATCATCATGATTGCCTGCAACAGCACCCTGCAGGGTGATTCGGAACTGCTCTTTATCCATTAGCATCACCATCCTCTATAAGGCGCTTTCGAAGATATTTAAGCCCTTTCTGTTTTTGATCGGAGACGTATTGAGTTGAACAATTAAGGATTCTTGCGATTTCTCGCACCTTGAGTCCATCCACAAATAGCATCTCCAACACCTGCTGACGCATAAGAGATAATTCTGCATATGCGTTTGCGAGACGTTCTTCCTCAAAGTTAAAGCCACTGTCTTCAAAGGCTACCCGGTTGATCCACTCATCTTCAATATAGGGCAGATTGTCCTCGTGTAGGTCATCCAGTGAAACAAGTTCTACCGGTGGCTTTATCTTCTTCAGATAATTAAGCTTTGCACGTCGTATCAACGTGTCGAGCCACACTGTAAATTCAGCGCGGAGCTCATCTCGATCATCAGTTGCTTCTTGCCTGGTCAATGTCATGCCTCCTTTGGGCACGCCACTGAGCAATGCAACTATATTTACAACATGCCGCAGTGGCATGCCGTGAATTTGTATTTGTTATAACAGTCAGGATCACAGCAATCAGAACATGGGAACCACCTCCTTTCTGCAGAGAATATAAAAAGCGGCCATACCACACTTTCGCATAGTACGACCGCTTATTAAGGCGTAGTTTTAGAACCGTCCAATTATTGTCGGTTCCGTTTATGTGCTTTTTTCTCTTGAAGGTGTTGCCGTTCTTTTTAACTGTGTCTCCGCTTCATATGACTCTCCCTGTGTCACTTGCTCCCAAACTTTTCAAGTGAATCCAGGAAAGCATTGAAGCCTTCGCATGCTTGAATTCGCTGGGATACCGGATACTTCTCGATACGCTCAGCAATTTCTCTGAGGTAAATGACCTCAGGACTCTTATAGCTCTCACTCAGAAGCTGATCAACAGTTACTTCCAGGGCGTTTGCTATCTTAACCACCATTTCTAAGCTTGGAATGCCGCGTGCATTCTCAATGTGACCGATATAGCTGTCGCTACTGTCACATAATTCTGCCAGATCTTTTTGGCGCATACTGCGCATCAATCTGAATTTTTTAACGTTCTTACCTAAAGCTATGTAATCCACTTTTCCTCTTCTCCTTATCTTCCATTAATATTTTAACGGATAATGACTCGAAGTAGAAGAAACCAGCATTCCAATACCCTACCTATAATTCCGATTTAGCGAGTTTTTTTTCGTAAAATCGTTATAGCAAAGAAAATGAGTCTGCATATGGTGCTTGCAGACTCATTCTGACTCACCCAAACAAATCGAGGTTATCCAACATTTTTGCAACATCCTCTTCCAGTGCATCCGGTTTGCGAACTGCCTCTGCAGCCGGCACACTGCCTGCGAATTGAAGGGCCGATATCTTCTCTTCAACTATTTTCCGTATTAGGTGCTCCATAGTATCTTGGTCATATTTTGGAGCAACCTTGACTTCTATTTTACAACATTGCGTTTGCAACTCTGGATGTGAAGCAAGATATTCATTCAAGGCCGTTACTATGATGGCACTCTTTTTGTTACCCAGGCTTTCTAAAAACTCTCCGGCTCTGTATTCTTCCTCTGTGTCAGAGCCGAAGCCGAGTGTAAATCTATATTTCCCGTCTTTCTTCACAATAACCCCTCCATCCCTTATGCATTAGGATGGCGGTTCATTTGCGCTTTTCCGAGCATCTCGTAGCCAATAGCATTGGCATTCGGAGAATCAACGAAGCTCGCCTTGGCAATCAGGTGCGAGTTCTCGAAGAAAGGACGGAGCAAAATACTGCCGCCGCCGACAAAAATTGCCGGGTTGGATCTCAAATCCACCTGCAACTCGCGCAGCTGGTTCAAGATGTTATCAGCGTGCTTTTTCGTAGAGCCGGTGATGGTCTCAATAACGTCAGCAGGGAGAATAGTTTCTCTGCCGCAGAGCACGTCGCTGATATGCTCATCATCGATGGTCATATCGTGAAGAGCATTTACCTTACGAATGATTTCGTTATTCATCGTGATAATACCGGACTCCAGACTGCGACAGTACTGAAAATCGAGCTTACCATTCTTCAACAGAAGGATATCGGTTGTGTAGCCGCCGACGTCCACAATGAAGATACGCGGAGAATTCATAATCAGCGTACTCTGAGGAACCACCGCAGCATATGCCTGCGGGAAGACCATAACTCTTTCAATTATAATACTATACGGCTTCTCTTTGTAGGCAAACTTGATTACGCCGTCTCTTTGGAAGTACTGTGCGAATTTATCCTTCAGTACTCCATAGTGCTCAGGGGGAAGTCCCACTGCGAGTTGAACCTGCTCAAACGGATTTGCACGTCCGGCAGATTCCATTTCCTTTGCGATGGCAATCAAGCTCAGAATGAAATAACTTTCATCTGCAGTCTTATCACGTCTGTAATTCAGGCGCTTTCCGCTGAGAGTCCAATACTTGCCACCGTACTCCAGGATCTCATCCGTCAAAGGCGGTTTCACCGTATGCTCGGCAAGGCCGGCGACGAACGAATGGTTTTCGGTTTTTACTGCATAGTTACCATGATCAATTGCGATTAACATATTTTGTACCTCCAGGGTTTTTAGATTTCATATCTAATTACACGATTCGCTATGAGTATTTACAACTCAAATACTTATTTTTTTGAAAAATACTCATAGAAAAAGGGCGAAGCAAAAATTTTGCCTCGCCCAGTTCCATAGCTTACTGTGACTTTCTTCTCTGGAAGCAATGCTCCCAGATATAATCGTCAAGACCTTTGTAGGTTGGATCCCACAGATAGGTTCCGTATCGGAATCCCATTTCACCGAGCATATTAAGCAGACTGTTATACCCATTCTGCACGTGCTGGTTAGTTGCAAAATCCATATCAAAGGCTGTTTTGATCTCCACCAAGCCTACGCTCTTAAGATCCTTCAATGCCAGTTCGAGCTGTGTCAGTGTGTTGACACCAGGTACAGCCAGAACAGTGAGTCCGGTCAGTGCGTTAATGACGTCCGCCTTCATCGGTCCTTCTGTCAGAACGATAGTCGGTCTGACTTTACCGACAAGATGCGTCCATCCTTCAGCACGGCAACCTTCGTCCATATCAGCACTGGATATCCATCGAAACTTACGCTTGGTTACGTTATCCCGTCTTATCTGCAGACCTTGTATTCTGCCAAGACGGTCGCGAACAGGAATCAAAATACCGCGTTGCTCGTGAACGAAAGTCCATGAGCCTGCTTTGTCCTTGAAGAAACCAGGAACACCTGCTAAATAGTAGCCCTCTGAACGGAGCTGCTTAGCAAGGGCGCTCATACCGACAACCGGTGTGGACTTGTAGCCCAGACGCTTGATGTCGTCATCAGTGAGTCCTCGGTTCAGCAGATTGTCCCTGTGATCAGCGGCAAGCGACAACTTAGAAAGCAATGCGCTGTAAGTTGCGTGCCGCAGTTCAATATCGGTAATCGGACATTCTTCCTTGGCTTGAAGCTCAAAGTTTTTCTTTTGCTTTGGCTTCGCACCCTCTGGAATACCGAGCCGTTCCACAAGTGCTTTTCGCACTTTCTCACGCGGCACGTTCGTGTAAAGAGAGTACAAATCAAATATACCCCCGGATATTCCACATCGCGGGCAACGGAAGACCTCTTTTTTGAGATTAATGTTGAGGTGCTTCTTGCGAGGACTGTCATCGCAACACGGGCAGGACACATTGAGTGAACTTCTACCCGATGGTGGCAAGTCTATGCCGAGTAGTGGAAGTACATCCCACATGTGAAATATCTCCATACAGCCTCCTTTCCGGGGATGACGTTATCGCCATCCCCAAATCTATGGTGATTACTCACGCGGTTGCTTGCTGCATGGCATATTCACAAATCAGCTTTGCCGCTGCTCTCGTTTCCTCGGAGCCGGGATACTTTTCAGCTACCCAGCGGATAGCCTTAGGATCCTCACGAAGAACCTCGCCGAGTGTCTTTCCACCGAACTTGGAAATCGGACACACAACCTGCATTGCCTGTGCGACCTTTTCCTCGGTCGTCAGTTCCTTAGGCGGATTAGTGTCTTCCACGGTGTACTCGTACTCAGACTCAGTTGCATTACCTGTTCCGGTGCTCGCTGCAGGGGGCACATCCATACCAGTTCCCAGACCCAGTTCGTCAGGGGCAAGACTCTCGAAGTCTTCACCCGCCATAGCAAACTGCAATCCGAAGCCGGCATTACGAAGTGCAATACCTACAGCCGCCGTCTGCGCCCATTCGCGAGGAGAAACGGAAGGTTTCTCTTCACACTTACCACGGGAAGCAGTTGCTTCTGCAAGATAGCATTCATCGCCATCCTTATAGCTCGGATAGACCTTTGCGGTTGCCACAAAGCAATCCTTGCCTTGTGTTACCTGCACAGCGATTTTACCTTCAGGATATTTCAGGCGGAACCACGCAATCTGAATCATAACAGGAAGACGCTTGCGGGTCTCCTGAGAGTTCAGATCGGTGAAATCCACCGCAAAAGGTGTGGGGTCAAAGCCCTCAACCTTATTGATGTTTTCGATTAAGCCAAGCATTGCTTGCTTATCATTCGAGTTGTTCTGACTCATGATGTTGCCTCCTTATATGTTGATATACATATTACGATACTGCATCCACACGGGAAGGATCGTCTTAATGTAATTGCTGATTGCTTCCTTATACTGCTTGTCGTTGCCCGGAACGAAACTGGAGAAACGCTTCTTACCGTCGAGCGCCACCTTTTCAAGGGAGGCATAAGCGGTCTCGCGCTTTTTGGCGCCGTCAGCGTCGGTTCTTGCACCGAACTTTCTCTCGTTTAAGACAAAGCGCACATAGGCATCCACCAGCTGATAATGATAGCCCATGGCCTTGTTGTCTGTCGTAATCGGAGCCGTCTTGCAGAAGGACTCAAAGGTTTCGAGAACGCAGATACGGTAATTAACTTCCTGCATCTCAATCACTCTTTCAAGCGGGAGGTTGCCGGAATTGATCTGCGAGCAGAAGGACTGCTGTTTTTCACGATACTGTTGTAAGATGGTTGCCATGACTATTCTCCTTTCACGCTTCAATAGCGAAATCGCGGATGACTTCTTCCTTGGAGGCGTTGATAATAGCACCGAATGCGCGGTTGAAGTCCTCACGGGTTACAAATACGATCTCGTCATCGCTGTAGACCAGCTTAACGCGGTCAGGTCCGTCATAGTTCCAATTCTTAAGATAAATTCTTTCAGTGATACTCATAGGTATACTCCTTTCAATTATGCGAGTTCCTGCAGGCGATGTGCCAGGCAGGTTCCTCGTTTTTCAATGTCTGTTTTCTTGATAGATATGCAAAGCGCTCTTCGCTCGCCGACAATGATAACCCTGTCTTTGCCACGGGTAATTGCCGTGTAAATAAGAGGTCTTGTCAGCATAATGTGATGAGCACACTGCAGGTTGATGATGACCGATTGGTACTCAGCTCCTTGAGCCTTATGTATGGTTGAGGCGTACCCCAGATCCAACATATCCAGCTCGGAAGAGTCATACTCCATATTCCTGCCATCACCAAAGTCTACGCATACGGTGGTTTCATCTCCAAACTTGAAGATATTGCGGATGTATCCGATATCGCCATTGCTGACATCCTCGAAATTCTTCACCTGCATTACCTTATCGCCGACACGGAACTTTCGTTTACCGCATACAACTTCGGGTTTTCCTTCGTCCGGAGGATTTACCAGTTCTCGAAGCATCTCGTTAAGTGCATTGACGCCGGTCTCGGTCTTCTGTCGGTATGGGGACAGCATCGCCACATTGTCTACACCGTATCTTGCAACTTCCTGCATATACAGCTCAGCAATGCGACTGGCTGAGTCTGACAGATTGGCAGAGTCTACAAACCTGAAGTCGTTACCATACTCCAGACTGAGATTGCCGTGTCTGATCAGCTTCGCGTTCACTGCTATCCGACTGCCGTCATTCTGACGAAAAACCCTATCCAGTCTGACGACCGGAATGCGCTCGCTTGCGATCATTTCACTAAGCACTGCACCCGGACCAACTGAAGGCAGCTGATCTGAGTCGCCAATGAGAACGACCTGTGCTCTTGACTTAACAGCTTCGAGCAACCGTCCTGCGAGGTAGATATCCATCATAGAAACCTCATCAACCAAGATAATGTCCGCATCCAGCGCCTGCGGCTCTCCGTAATCTCCATCTTCACCAGCAAGAAGCCCAAGTGCCTTATGCACCGTGGAAGCTCCAAGCCCCGTGGCTTGTTCCATTCGTCTGGCTGCACGTCCCGTAGGAGCACACAGACAAATTTCCTTGCCCGGATTATGACGACGGTAAATATCAAGGATTGCACGCAATATCATAGATTTGCCTGTACCCGGGCCACCGGTGATAACCGATACGCCCTGAGTCAAGGCCATCTTGACTGCCTCACGCTGCTCGGGTGCGAATTTAACCTTCATACGAAGCTCCTCCGCATCCAAGGCAGCATCCAAATCACCATATGAATGGCTCCTGGCACTGCGCAACTGCCGGGAAAGCAGTTCAGCCAAATTGCTCTCGGCATAGGCTGTTTTACTGCGATAAACATTCCCTTGGTAGGATACAAGTTTCCCGCTGTACACAAGGCGAGCTGCACGGTTGGCAACCATATCCTCGGTAAGCTGGGGTGTATCAAGAACTTTAAGGCACGCTTTGATAAATGCGTGTTTTTCCATACATAGATGTCCTTTACCTTCAGCATCGGTAAGTGCATACAGGATACCTTCATCCACACGCTCTACAGAGAGCTGATCGAAGCCCATACTCATTGCAATACGGTCTGCGGTTTTGAAACCGATACCTGCAATTTCGCAGAGCTGATACGGGTGGTTCTTAACGATATCCATCGCTCGATCACCATACTCCTTATAAAGCTTAACGGCTCTGTTCGGTGTAATACCGTGAGGCGTGAGGAATGCCACAACATCGCGGGCGCCTCTGTTAGCTAAATAGGAGTCGCAAATCTTTTTCAGTTTTGCGGAGCTGATGCCTGATATGGAAAGAAGTCTTTCAGGCTCCTTATCCAGAACATCTAAGGCTGTAAGACCGAATGCATCGTAGATTTTCTCAGCCATCTTGGGACCGATACCTTTGATTTGACCTGAGGACAGGTAGGCAATGATACCTTCTTTCGTCGGTGTGATTACCTCATCATAGTTCTCGACCTCGAACTGAACTCCGTGCTTCGGATTTTTTGACCAATGGCCCTGTAACTCGTAACGCAAATTGTCTGCAATCGGAAGACAGTATCCAACAGCCTTGACCTGCGTCACCATGTTTCCTGCAGAATCTCTAATGTTCTCACATGGACGATACACGGCAATCATAAAACTGCCGGCATCAATCGAGGAGACATTCTGCGGATAAATAAGTCTTTCAAATTGACATAGCAAAATTATTTCTCCTTTCTCTGAGAGAATCTGAGCATAAAAAAACTCCTTCAAACAACAGTTACAATTACTGTGTTTAAGGAGAACGTTGTGGAGCGTCGGCGATTATTTGAACATCGCTGCGTTTTCCAAGTATGAAATTGGATTGGAAAAGGACATCGGAAAGTTCTCACGGTCCAGCTTCACGGTTTTCTTATCACCGTTATTCTGTGTGACCAGTTTCTGAACTTCCAGGTACAAGCCCTCATCGAAGACAATGATCTGCAATCTCAGTGCTGCAGCACGAGCAATCTCGCCGCGCATCCCGTTGCTGATCCTGGTACCGCATACAAGAAGGACATCGCCTTTCTCCATAAGCTCCAGACCGAAACGGAGCGCCAGGGCTCGTTCGCTTGGAACATTGTCACAGAGAAGCATGGGCAAATAACCGTGTGGTGCTCTCGCACTCAGGTTCATCTTCTTATAAGCATAATACATATAAGCTCTTGCCATACGCATATTCGTGACCGTGTCTTCCTTGGTCTGGGCGCTAAGCGGGGAGCAAATGTATGCTTTCTTACGGCATCTGTCATCGGTTACGAACTGATACATCAGTTCCTGTTCCCAATAGTCATGATAAATGTTTTCCATAGAAAACTCCTTTCTCATATCGGTTGTACCGATACTTTGACCTTCCGGCTGTGAGAGGCATTCAGAACATCCTCGTATACGGTAGGATATTTTTCCTTCAGCGCTTTCGAATCCGGACGTTTCGTGGTTCTGGTTACGAAGTCAATGAGGAGCTTATCGGTGGTCGTTTCAAGAACGCCATGCTCATGATCCTTCATTACTTCGGCGATTCGCACGCTGCGTGCTTCAATCTCCTTCTCGTAAGATTTGATTTCTGCGCTTGCCTCGGAGATCTTCCCCTGAAGCAAGGCTATCCGCCTTAAATCGGTCTCGTATTTGGGCGAGAATTCAACCGTAGGGAGTCCTTTTGCACTGGTACCATAAATCCTTGCCAGTGATTCCAAAGCCAGTTTGGGAGCAACTCCTGCCATTGTAGGCGGCTTGTCGTTCTCAAGGCTCCAGATCCATTCTTCCAAACGCTCGAATATCATGTCTTCTTTGCCCTTGTCTCGTACAATATCGGGGATAGCCAGATCATTATCCGGATTGTTACCCCAAATCGCAGAGAAGGAACCAATGTTGACATCGGCTACTGCCAGGTAAAACCTGAGCTGCAGCTCATAGTAGATCGGTATTGCACCGTCTGCCCATTCATCAGCTTTGTGGAACGTACAGCTCTTGCATTCCAGGATGCCGGGCTCACCATCACTCGCACGCGTAAAACGGCGGTCGAAGTTTGCCAAAGCATACGGATGGTCTGCGTGCTGATACAGGTTGGTATCTACCGTTACGATATTGCCGGTTTTCTTGGCGTACCAATGTGCGGCAATAGGTTCAAGCAGATGTCCCATTTCAAGCTGATTCGAGTTTGCCTTTTTAGGAGGCTTCATGCGGCCCTTTTTGATTAGCCATAGCTCCATAGGTGTGGTCCAGGGAGAAACACCAAAGATTGCCGCAACATCACTGCCGCCGACAGTATAAGGTATCTTTCCATGAGGGCCATGCATACGAGCTGCAAGCCACTGTTCGTTAGTCATTCCTGCGGTATCACAAAGAATATTCGGTTTTGCCATTAATAACTCACCGCCTTTGCGAGATCGAAGTCCGACCACTTAAGTGTAAGGGCACGTGCCATATTCTCCTCAGTCTCCAACATCTTATGTTCAGGTGTATTCTGAGTCTTGAGGATAAATGGTATCTCTTGCAATGCAAGGAAGACGTCGTGTGCCGTGGCAGGCGAATCACCGTATGCCATCTCAAACATAGAGATTGCTTCAACGGCTGCCTTTTTCGGCAAACTGAGCTTCTTACATACTCTTGTCATGGCATTTACAGGATAATCGAGGTTGATTTCCATCAATGCCTGCAGCTTGGCGATACTATCTCCAAACTGAGCGAAGAGTTGATCAAGTGCAGAGTCAAAGTCCGAAATTTGGGTCTTATGTCTGTGATCAACTGCGATACAGCCACCAATATGGATTGGATGCTGTCCGCCGACAAGAAGTGCAGAGACCTTTGCGGATGCGATACCGGTGTCCGACGTGATAAATCGAATACCTGGCATCAATTTGGATGCCATTGTTCCTTTGCCCGTAGCAGCCAGCGTCTTGAGGTAGGTTCCGAGCAGATCTTCCTTCTGTCCGGGCATCGTCCAGGATGCACCGACAATGGAATGATCGCAGAAGCCTTGTTCAAAACGGTTTCCGGCGAACCTTACGTCAAGCTTTGCTTTCAGCGTTCGAAGCAGCTCATCGATCGGGAGGATGGAGTAATCCACACTGTCACCGGAGTGAACAGCGCAGACCTTTTCATCTCGGATCAGTACGAGCGCTTCTGCCGAATAAAGATTGAGGCAAGCGTTCAGAACGTTGGCCAGAACATCACGGCTGAGTTTAGCAAGTGACGTTCCCGTAATCTTAGCCCTATCGAGAAGGCTTTTGTAGGCTGTGTCGCGTACCGGATAGCAAAGGCCATCCACGCGCATCGCGAGCCCAAGGTTTTCAGCCGTGTCATCTACGGCTTGTTGTGTGATACCCGGTGCGAAATTACTCAAACTACCGTAAAGCGGCGAGGTCTTATCCAACGGCTCAACTTCCAGGCGATTAACCTGACATCGATGCCAAATGGATGACCTTGCCTGCTCTTCATGGTAGTCAAGCATCTCTTCGTAGGTACCAAAGGTGGTGAAGTAGCTGTCTTGACTTTTGTCTAGCATAGCAATGCTCCTTTCTTTTGTGACGGCTCAGCCGCCAAGATATATAACAAAAGCCAGTAATCCCAAAGAGACCACTGGCTTGTGCCCAAAATGAATTGGCAAGAAACAAAAAAAGTGCCATTCACCCCAAACGGGATAAATGACACTGTACAAATCTGATAAACTGTGATTTCCTTTCGGAAAACAAAGAAACTTAACATAGTTATTATAGCAGATTTGTTTGCAATAGTCAATCCATTTGCAAAAGAAAGGCTCAAGACTCCTTATATCAGCGCTTTCTCGGCTTCCTATTCGCCACCCTTGTGTTGTTAATCATAATAACACAGGCAATGAAAAAGCCGAAGGCACCACCGACAATGACGCCACCGGCAAATATCAACCAACCCATAACATTCCTCCTTCCGTCAGGGTATAAGAAAAGGGTGTCACCGAAGCGACACCCTGTAACATATATATTCAGTTCGATATATTGGAATTTATTTCAAACCGCATTCTTTATACAGTTCTTCAATACACGGTGATTTATACTCTATGTATCCGTCTATATCATTTGGAAAGAGCTCGGCGGCTTTTTCTTTTATCAAGCTATATTTTCTAACCGCTTCGGGATTGCTTCGCAAAAAATCTCTAAATGTGGTATGACGATGTAATTCTTTGGAATACTGCGGACATACATACAAATGATGCATCATCAAATGGAGTTTATCCGTGTATTTGAATGCTTCTCTGTCTTTGATGCCGAGGTCACCCTCGTGGATATAGCCGATTCCTTTCAAACCTTCAACTACCGCAGCAAACGCCGAGTAATCCTTAATGATTACATCAATATCAATGCAAGGCTTGGCAGACATTCCTTCGACAGAGGTGCTTCCGACGTGTTCAATACCGATGATTAAATCGCCAATTGCTTCTTTAATCTCACTCTTTATTTTTTCAAAAGCAGATTGCCATGCCACATCGTATGGCAGTACAACAACCTTTCTTGTTCTCATATAATTCACCTGCAAATTGGGATTGGTTTATTTCTTTTTCTTTGGTGCAGGAAGTTCAGCATACATCGCATTAAACAGTTCCGTCAGAAACTCTTTACTGTCTATATTATCGACCAACAGCATTTCTTTTGCTCCATCATAAGGCGATTCATAGGTTGCGGTTGTCATAAGAGAAACTGCGGATTTAACCGGCTTTACAAGTAATCTGTCATCATAAATTCCACCAACGATTTTGCCGCGATAGTAGATGATGTATTCGCCCATCATTGCTCTGTATGTTATTTCCTCTAATTCGGATAACTGCTCCAATACAAAATCCAAATACTCTTTATTTGAAGCCATATCACACCTCGTCAAATTCTTATTTTCCTAATTGTTCGACCTATTGGAATTTACTTAATTCTTCGCTTTTTTTTACTTACCTGCTTCGCAAGAAGATACAGCAGATACCCAATGATGAAACCTAACGAATTTAATAACAAATCATCAATATCGGATATTCTGTCATAAAAGGGAAGCTGTAAAATCTCAATACATAAAGAAACACCAATACCTGCGGAAATGACTTTCCAGTGTGTATCCAACCCCTTGTATACACTGGGCCAAACAATTCCCAATGGAATAAACATTGCTGTATTTCCAATTACATTTATCAAAATGTCTCTCATTTCGGGATAATCAAACAAATTAACAAGCGGAATCCAATTTATCCGAAACGGA
>JAZQMO010000062.1:0-22213 GCA_045543495.1 Eubacteriales bacterium
AATGATGCATTGCCGCCTTTGCGGCAACGTTATGGTAGGGTAGGGGCTCGCTCCTCCCGCATGCTGTGACCCTTGCCGCCTTCGGCTCTGCTCACAAAATTGTTTCATATTTGTAGGGGCCGACGTCCCCGACGGCCCGCAAGCTGTGGCCTTTGCCGCCTTTGGTTCTGCGCACAAAATTGTCTTTTGTTTTTGGAGCGGTGCCTCTGTGCCGCCGCCAAACCTCAATCAAAACGGCGGGATTAAACCCCCGCCCCACCAATAAATGCTTGCACAAACGCACAAATAATTTGCACGATTTGGTAAAAACTTTTTTGCCGAAAATCCATTTTCCAAGGTATTTCAAGGGAATTTGCCTCCCCACCTTTTGCGCCTTTTCACCCGCTTTCAATCCTTTTATAAATAATGCTTGCTTTTTTCTCTGCCTTGTGCTACAATATCTTACAGGTATTTTTATAATGCCCAATCGGGCGAAAAGGCAGGGCCCTGCCTTTGTATGTAGCAGTATGCTACATACAAACAAACCCTCCTTGCCTCCCGAAAAAAATTTATTTGGAGGAAAACAAAATGAAAAACAAAAAGAGTCTTCTTTCTGTTTTGCTTGCCGCCGTGCTTCTCTGCGCCTGTGTCGCAGGTATGCTTATATTCGGTGCTGATGCGAATCAGAATGAAGTTGTCTACACGATTCGTCCCACTAGCGGTGCAGACGATGGCTCCGTTACTGATACGGAGACAGGAAATCGTGTGTTTAAAACTATTAAGGGGGCTACTGCTTTTGCAGCAGTGCAAGAATGGACATCTGAGAACACATTGAAAATCGAATTGGATGCTTCAAAGGTTACGACTACCAAGGATAGCAACTTGATCTTCGAAAATGCGGCGTCTTCTATGATTGTCAGATCTGACGGGAGTCTTCTGCCCATCACCGTGACTAAAAGTGCGACCCAAACTTCTTCAGAACTTTTAATCGATGCGGGTGGAATTCTTATATTTGCCAATCACTATACATTCCAAGATCTGGCTTTAACTTTTAATGCCGAAGTAGATCTTTACATTGTTCAGCATGTAGAATTTAAGAATGTAACTTTGACAGGCGCTTTAACTGGTTCCACTGTTCGTACAACAGGAAATACTTTGGGGGCGTATGCGCTGAAGGCAGATAATATTACCGGACGTTTGGACGAAAATTTTGATATTACTGCCGAGGTGATTTTCTCCGGTAATACTTCGGTCTGCGCAACCTTTGAAAAGATGTATGCCTTGGGCAGTGTTACCCGTGTATGGCAAGAAGTTGACCAATTTCCCGAAAGCGCCACTTATGGCGATGTGACTTTGACACATAGCGATTTCAACGGAAGAATTGTGATTAAAGATTCGGCTCAAATTCCGTCCAAGATTTATGGCAAAGGTGAGGATTCTCCTCTCGGCAGTGCTGAGGTTATTGTTGAAGGTGGAAAAGTTGACGGCGCTATTTACGGTGTGGCTTCTAGTGTCGTGAAGACGGGTGAAAAAACAAACGTAATCTTCAAGGGTGGCGAATTGGCGGGAGGCGCTTATGCGATTGCCGGAACTGCTACGGTGGAGAGTGGTGCTGAAGCGGCCATCACTTTGGATGGCGGAGTGACCACCACTACTTTCCGCATCAACGAAGAAAACAGTTATTCAGTAGAAGAAGGGGGGACTTTGGCTGCCTACTTGAACAGTGGGACTCTTTCTGGATCGGGTGTCGAGTTGCTTGGTGCAGGTGGTTCGACTATTGTTTCCGGAATGAAGGATAACAGTAAAGCTGTGGTAGAGCTAAACGGTGCAATTATTGGGCAAACTACCGGAACTACAAACTTTTTCTTCTATCCTTTCCAAAATGCAACCTTTAATTGCGATATTTACTTTACGATCACGAGTCTTCAGAATTCTAATGAAAAAGCGTATTTCCGTTGGATTAACAAAGTTGTTGTAAACGGCGATGTTTACACCACCATTGATACCACTGAGGATGGCTGGAAGACCGATTTAGACGGTAACCGTGCAGAAGATGACTCTGATAATAACAAATCGGAGGCGATTGTTAATTTTTCTGGCCATATTGGTGATTGGTCAGGCACCTTTAATGGGAACAGCTATACCAGAATTAACGGCGGAGATGATCCGGATTCAATTTATGTGAAATATTTTTACTCCATCAATGGTACTAATATTTACAACGAGGTAGAGAATTCCTCCTACTACTACTTTGGTTTGGTTAGAAATGCTCAAAGCGGTGGCCTCAAGGTTGTTGATACAAAGTTAACCAATGTTACTGCATCAAACGTATATTGTTCTGGTTCCTACTATGCTAAATTAAATCCCGCAACCTCTTTGAGCACCAAGTTAACAAATTGTAAAGTGACTGGAACTGTATTTGTGGATTCCGAGAACACAACCGTGCAGGCAAATGTTACTGTGGAAGGTGATGCAACTAAAATTGCGAAGATTGCTTCCAAGGATAAGACGGATGTTAATTCCAATATTGTAATTAAAGGCGGCACCTTTAGTAGCACTGTAACCGGTACCAGTGTTACGATCCACAACGGTACTTTCAACGGAAATATTACGGCAACCGATCTTTCCATTTACAGTGCAACGATCGGCAATCCCGTTTCTGCAACGAACTCCTTGACTCTGGAGGGCGGCACCATTGTTAACAATTTCACCAAAGACGAGCTTGCTGCAGGAAGCGGCAACATTGTTGCAACTGCTGTAAACGGAGATACGACGATTAAAAAGGGCGGGGACGGAATGTTCCGTGACGGTAATCTTGTATTGACCTACCCAAAAACTGCGGCAGATAAAATCCATGTGGAATACAATGTTCGAGGATATGCCGTTCCTGTAGATAACGGCAATGAAACCTATACCTTGACCTGGTATTTGGTTCCCATTTCTGCACAGCTGGTTTTGGAAGAGCGTGTATATACTCGCATTTTGATGAAGCAAAGCGATGTTGAAGAAGCCATCCGTTATCGTCCTGGCACCTATGTTTGGAGCGGCTTCGGCAAAAAAGAAATTGCATTTGTTCCTGCGGAGCTTCCTACTTGTGAGTACGCCGGTGTAACCTATTACTACTTTGAGTTTGATGCGGTTGGTGCTGATAAGTTTGATGTCGAGACGAGCAAGTATTTTACTTCGACTATTTCTAATGGTGCTGAGAAGCTTTCAATCACCAATGTGGCAACAGACGGTATTAATTTATATGGCGCAGAATCTGCCGAAGGAAAGCTTTTCCAAGCCTTGATTGATTACGGCAAGTCAACCCAGTACGATCCTGAAAATGCAGAAACCGCAATGCGTGAAGGCTTCTATGTTTCGCAGGATTGGAGCGATTATGCAGCCAATCATACATTCAACAAGGCGGAGCGCACCACGACTACGCCCATTGAATTTACAAATATCACCCTTTTGATGGGCGATACCATCGGAATTCGTCTCAAGACTGCCTTTACTGCCGTGAAGGATTTGGAAGATGCTCTTAGTGGATGCAGCTTCACCGTGAACGGAAGAGATATGAAGGGCGAGTTCAAGGATTATTATGCCGTATCGATGGATGATGCGGGGGCAAATGCTTGTATCGATTTGTATGTCAATGCAGATGATTACGATGCTACTATGGTAATTGAGGTGAAGGCAGGAGAAGAAATCTTGCTGAAAATGTCCAACAGCGTGGCAGGCATTTTGAACGCCTTGAATCCCGATGCAGGTGACAATGTAAGGCTTCAGGCAACCGCAATGCTGATGGTAGCGGCTCACAACTACAAGGCCGCTCAGGCAGCTTAATCGGAGGTGAAGAATAATGAAGAAAGTATATGAAGCACCTTTGATGGAAAAGGTAGAGTTTGAGACGGAAGAGACCCTTCTCATTTCGATTGTGACTCCCGGCAAGGGAACCGCTCCCGAGGTTGGAGTGGAGGTAGAGTTGTTCGGCAACAACTAAATAAAACAAAGAACACCCAAGCGGCCCCGCCGCCTGGGTGTTTTTCTGTCCTGCGGTAGGCTTTCCTTCGGGAAAGCCTGTTTTTTGTTATAGCCCTCCTTTCTTTGAAAAGAAAGGAGCAAAGAAACTTTTCATATTTAGAAGAAAAGAGAGCATTTGTTCCCGCTTTAACCTCTGCTTTTCAATTCACCCGCACCCCTTTGAAAAGAAAGCGGCAAAAAGTTTTGAGGGGTGTGGGGGACTTTTTCAAAAGTCCCCCGCGTATAACCCACTCTCCGCAGATCAATAAAACAGGCGACGGGATTTCCGTCGCCTGTTTTGTAATACAAATTATTGTGAAATGACCTTTGCGGCGTAGCGCACACATTCCATGGCATCCTTGGCGTAGTGATCGGCACCGATCTTGTCGGCGTATTCCTGCGTCATTACCGCACCGCCGGCTACTGTTTTGCACCAAGGGGCCCGCTTGTGAATGAGCTTGACGGTCTCTTCCATAGCGGGAACGGTGGTGGTCATCAAAGCGCTGAGCACCGCCAAGGGAGCCTTATGCTCCACCACGGCATCGGCAATGACCTCGGGCAAAACATCCTTTCCCAGATCAATTACAAAAAAGCCGTAGTTCTCCAAAAGCATTTTCACAATGTTCTTGCCGATATCGTGAATATCACCTCGCACGGTGGCGATCACGATCACGCCCTCTTTCGTGCCCTTTTCCCCCTCCGCCAGTTTTCCTCGGATCACCTCGAAGGCGCTTTTTGCCGCCTCGGCACTCATCAGAAGCTGGGGCAGATAAACGGTCTTCTTCTCAAAGCCCTCGCCTACAAGATTCAGTGCGGGAATGATCCTTTCGTTGATGATACCAAAAGGCTCTTCCTTTGCCAAAAGTCCCTCGGTAATGGCCGCCGCCTTCTCCTTCAGCCCCTTTGCAATGGCTCCTTGCAGATCCTCCGCTTCGGTTTCTCGCCTCTCTTGCTGAATACTTTGCTGTGTGGAAACAAGGGTGGCAAAATGTTGAGAAGCGGCAATATAATCGGATAAATTCTCATCCATTCCCTTCAGGGCACGGTAAGCGTAATAGGTCTTCATCATTTCCGCAGAATTGGGGTTCATAATGGCCCCGCTCAAGCCGTTTTCCATGGCAAGGGCAAAAAATGCGGCGTTGATGGCATCCCGAGCGGGAAGCCCGAAGGAAACATTGGAAACACCGAGAGAGGTGTGACAGCCCAATTCCTCCCGAATGATCCGAAGCGCCTTCAGGGTAGCCAGTGCCGCCCCCCGATCCGCACTGACGGTGAGGGCAAGGGTATCAAAAATAATATCCTTCTTTTCAATTCCGTATTCCTCGGCCACCTTCAGGATCCGCTTGGCGATCGCCACTCTTCCTTCCGCTGTCTCGGGAATTCCCGTTTCATCCAGAGTCAGGGCCACCACCACACCGCCGTACTTCTTTACCAGCGGGAAAATGGCACGCATGCTCTCCTCCTTGCCGTTGACGGAATTGATCAGCGCCTTTCCGTTGTACCGGCGCAGAGCCTTTGCCATGGCAAGGGGGTTGGCCGTGTCGATCTGCAAGGGCAGGTCGATCACTGTCTGCAAGCGGCAAACGACCTCCTCCAGCATCTTCACCTCGTCAATTTCAGGAAGGCCCACGTTCACATCCAAAATGTGCGCTCCCTTTTCCTTTTGGGTGACTCCTTCCCCCAAAAGATACCCAAGATCTCCCTCCACCAAGGCCGCCTTCAGCCTTTTTTTACCCGTGGGATTGATCCGCTCCCCAATGAGGATGGGCTCCTTTCCGAAAGAGACCGCCTTGGCGTAGGAGGACACCACCGTTCTCTCTCGGCAAATTACGGGAACAGGGGAGAGTAGGGCGATCCTTTCGGCCAAAGCCCTGATGTATTCGGGCGTGGTGCCGCAGCAGCCCCCTGCGATCCGAACTCCCGCCTTCACAATGGCGGCCGTATCCTCGGCAAATTCCTCTGCCGAAACATCATATACCGTTTTGCCGTTCTCTGCCCGTGGGAGCCCCGCATTGGGCTTCAACAGTACGGGAACGGAGGCAACCGCAAGAATCTCCTTGGCAACCTTTTCCAGCTGACGGGGGCCAAGAGAGCAGTTTGCACCCAAGGCATCCACCCCGAGTCCCTCCAAAAGGGCCACCATCGCCGCAGGGGAAGCACCCGTCATCAGCTTGCCGTCCTCACCGTAAGCATTGGACACCAAAATGGGAAGGTCGGAGTTTTCCTTGGCGGCCAGAACGGCGGCCTTGGTTTCCAAGCTGTCGTTCATGGTTTCAATGAAGATCAGATCGGCACCGTTTTCCACACCAAGCCTTACCGTCTCGGCAAAGACGGATACCGCATCCTCAAAATCAAGATCCCCCAAGGGCTTGAGCATCTTTCCCGTAGGGCCGATGTCAAGAGCAACAAAGCGCTCCCGTTCCCCCTTTGCCTCATCGCAGGCCGCTCTTGCATTGGCGAACGCCGCCTTTACGATCTCGGCCAATTCGGCGGAGGAAAATTTCAAGCTGTTGGCACCGAAGGTGTTGGCACTGATCACATTGCTTCCCGCCTCCAGATACGCCTTGTGGATCTCCCGAATCACCTCGGGGTGGGTCAGGTTCCACCGTTCGGGCAGCTCCCCCGGTGTCAGCCCCTTTTGCTGGAGCAGGGTTCCCATACCGCCGTCCAAAAGAACGATATTGTCTTTTAAATAATCTCTGAATTTCATTTGTTTCCTCTGAAAGCACAGCTTTTCTGATTGCAAGCCGCGCACTTTTCCTTTGGTTTTTCAATGCTCTTTTTTCCGATCCCCACCAGTGCCGTCACCGATTTGGAGGGGGACATCATCATGGAATCGCTCAGGGTCAGCCCGATCCTCCGTGGACAGTCCAATAGGGAGAAGAGATCCCTTTGCGCCTCCAAGGAAAGATCCCCGTAGCCGGGACTGAAGCGTGGGGTCAGCCCCTCGCCAAGCTCCTCTGCCATGTTTTTGCAGAAGGCATCGCACAAAGCCTCGATCCGCTCGGTGCCGATGGCCTGCATCATCAGCGCTCGGGCAGGGGAGAGAGCGCCGTATTTTGCAATCAGCCGATCGATCTCGATTCCCACGGTGGCTCCCATCATAAGGACTCTGTCACAGCCCGAAAGAGCCTTGGCAAGATCTCGGGAGCGAAATACGATTGCCCCCGCCTCGCACCGATCCTCTCGGATCGTCAAGGGGAAAATGCCGTAGCAGATCCGCCCCGAAAGCAGGCCTTCCGCCTCCTTTAAGCACTCCCGCATCAGGGAAAGAACGCCCTCGTCCGCCTTTTTGACTCCTGCATATCGCAGGATCTGTTTCTGACAAAAGGGGGAAGGGGAGAGGTTTTGGGTGAAAATACTTCCGTTCATTTGCCCAAAATATCCGACAGATTGCTTTGGATCTTCTCTGCCACATCGGGCTTATTCATGGAGTACACGTGAACGTTGGTGATCCCGTTGGCATACAGATCAATGATCTGATCCGTGGCATAGGCGATTCCCGCCTGCTTCATGGCATCGGGATCCGATCCGAATTTGTCCACCAGGCTCTTGAAGCGCTGGGGCATAAAGGAGCCGGAAAGGCTGATGGCCCTTGCCACCTGATTGGCGTTGGTAATGGGCATAATACCGGGAATCACGGGGCAGGTGATCCCCGCCTCCCGAATCTTATACAGGAAATTATACAAAAGGTTATTGTCAAAAAACATTTGCGTGGTCAGAAAATCACAGCCCGCATCCACCTTTTCCTTCAGGTAACGAATGTCCTCCCTTTGGTTGCTGCTCTCGGGATGGATCTCGGGATAGCAGGCACCGCCGATGCAAAAATCCTCGCTTGTGTTTTTTAATTCCAGAATCAGATCCACGGCGTGGCGGTAATCCCAATCGCTTCGATCCTGTCCCGCAAGCTCGGCGGGAATATCCCCGCGAAGCGCCATGATATTCTGAATTCCCGCTTCTTGGATCTGACGGATCTTTTCCTTTACCGTTTTCTTGGTGGAGGAAACACAGGTCAGGTGCCCCAGAGTGGGAACTCCGTATAGCTCCTTGATGTTTTTGGCAATGTCCAGTGTGTATTGGCTGGTGCCGCCGCCCGCCCCATAGGTCACACTCATAAAAGCAGGGCGCAGCGTTGCAATTTCCTCCGTGGCTTTTTTCACACTTTCAAAAACCGTCTCGGTCTTGGGAGGAAATACCTCAAAGGAGAGGGAAAGGGACTTGTCCTGAATAATATCAATAATTTTCATATCCGATACCTTTCGCACATTTTTCTACTCTTTCATTATACGCCTTTACCAAAGCGAAAGCAAGAATTATTTTTCCCCGCCGTTTCCCTCCGTGCATTTTCCTTGCAGTAAAATGTCTCGATACATTTTGTCCTCCCCAAAATTGTTTTTTTTGAAAAATGGTCTTGACTTTTCCCATTCTCTTTGGTATAATCATCGGGTGGCAAAAAGAAATGTTCTCCACCTCGGGTGGCTCCCGTGTAAAAATGAGCCAATATGCGGATGTGGCGGAATTGGCAGACGCGCTAGATTCAGGTTCTAGTGGTAGCAATACTGTGTGGGTTCAAGTCCCGTCATCCGCACCAAAAATCGACAGGTTTCGACCTGTCGATTTTTTATCCATTGCGAAAGCAATGGTATATCATCACGCGCAAGCGTGCATCTCATCACCGAAGGTGTATATCATCAGCCGCAGGCTGCATTTCTTTTCGCAATGATGATATACAAAACTTCGTTTTGATGATATGCAATTCCTGCAGAATTGATGATATACACGGCTTTCGCCGTGATTTATGTAAGAGTTCGAATTCATACGCAAAACTGCCAAAATATCTTTTTTGTAGCCCATAGACAAACTCCTTGAAATCTTAATGGTTTCAAGGAGTTTTTTTAAAAAAAGATGTTAAAGGGCTCTTTGCTTGCGGCAGTATGGAGCAATTTGCTCTGTACTGCCAATTCTTCGTTTCAAGGTTGACAGAAAGGGATTTTTGGCGTACAATATCTACTGCAATTTTTTTGGAAAAGGGAGAGATGCGTGTGTTTCTCAAGGTGTTTTTTTGCTTTGCGCTGATTGCCACGGTAATGCTTGACTTCTTTTTCCCTCAGCTTCTTTGGTTTTCGCTTCCTTTGGTCGTGGGAATTTGGGTCTTGATCACTGCCTTGGCCATTGTGTTTTTGTTTTTGGTCAGTCTGTTTTGCTACGGGAAGCCTCTTGCTTCTATGGAAGGCCCCTTCCTCCGTTTTTTGGCCTATCACACCATGGACTGCATTCTCACCCTCTTTCGTTTTCGAATCCGAGGTGAGAACACGGAGCTTTGTCCCGAGGAGCCGTGCGTCATCGTTTGCAATCATCTGTCCCGTTTTGACCCTATGGTCAATTTTGTTTTGATGAAAAACCGCAAGCTGTCCTTCGTTTCCAAAATCGAGAACATTCGCATTCCCATTGCAGGGCCCATCATTCATCAGATCGGCTTTGTGCCGCTGGATCGGGAAAACGCCCTTCGTTCCCTCCGCTCCATTCACGCCGCCGCCAAGCTGATCTCGCAGCAGGGCTATACCGTGGGGATCTACCCCGAGGGCACCCGCAGTAAAACGGGAGAGCTGTTGGAATTCAAAACGGGCGCTTTTCTGATGGCAAAAAAGGCCAAATGCCCCATTGCGGTGGCCGCAATCAAAGGAACCAATTCCTACCGTGGCCGTTTTCCTTTCCGCACCACCGATGCCACCCTGCGCTTTTTACAGGTGATCGATGGGGAAGAGGTGCAAAATTCCACCCCCGAGGAGCTTTCTCGGCGTTGCAGAACCATCATCGCTCAAGCCCTGAATACTTAAAGAAAAAGCGCCGATGCACTTTGCCTTGCAGTGCAGAGCGCTTTTTTCATTTTTGGTTTTTGTTATTTTTCTAAAAAATAATGACAGAAATTGAAATTTTTTTAAGCAGAAAGGATTTTTCTTGCAATATTCTGTAAAAATGGTATAATAGAGTGAATTGTTGTGAAAAGCGCTATGATAAACAAAGGATACAAATATGGAAAAAGAAAATGTCAGAAATATTGCGATTATTGCACACGTTGACCACGGCAAGACCACTCTTGTGGATGCCATGCTCCGCCAAACGGGCACCTTCCGTGCCAATGAACAGGTGGAGGAGAGAGTCATGGACTCGGGGGATCTGGAAAAGGAAAGAGGAATCACCATCCTTGCCAAAAACACCTCCCTTTACTATAAAGGGGTGAAGGTCAACATCGTTGACACTCCCGGCCACGCCGACTTTGGCGGCGAGGTGGAGCGCAGCCTTTCTATGGTAGACGGCGTCATTCTGCTTGTGGATGCCTACGAGGGCTGTATGCCCCAGACCCGAACGGTGCTGAAAAAAGCACTGGCGCTTGGCTTGACTCCCGTTATCGTGGTCAATAAGATCGACCGTCCCATGGCCCGTCCCAAGGAAGTGACCGACGAAATGTACGATCTGCTGATTGATCTGGGTGCCACCGAGGAGCAGCTTGACCTCCCCGTGATCTATGCCTCCGGCCGTGACGGCTGGGCCACCACCGATTATAAGGTGAAGACCGAGGATCTGACCTGCCTGTTTGATATCATCGTCAATGACATTCCATGTCCCGATGTGGATTCCGACGGCCCCTTCCAAATGATGGTCTCCAACATTGACTTCAACGATTATACGGGGAGAATGGCCGTGGGTAAGATCCTGCGCGGCTCCATTCACGAAAAGAGCCCCGTTTCCATCGTTCGCCGTGACGGCAAGGTGGAAAAGAGCAAGATCGTCGGCATTTATACCTTTGATAAGCTGAAAAAGACCGCCACCACCTTTGCCGAGGCGGGGGATATCGTTTGTCTGACGGGCATTGCCAACATTGAGATCGGCGATACCATCTGCGACCCCGAGCATCCCGAAGGACTGCCCTTTGTGGAAATCGAGGATCCCGTTTTGTCTATGTTTTTCTCTGTTTCCACCTCTCCCTTCGCCGGGCAGGACGGAACCTATGTCACCAGCCGCCACATTCGTGAGCGCCTGTACCGTGAATTGGAATCCAATATTTCCCTGCGGGTGGAGGATACGGATACTACCGATACCTTAAAGGTTTCGGGCAGAGGAGAATTGCACCTGTCCGTGCTCATTGAAAATATGCGCCGTCAGGGGTACGAATTTCAGGTTTCCCGCCCCACGGTCATCACCAAGGAGATCGATGGGGAACTGTGCGAGCCCTATGAAAATCTCTACATTGACTGTCCCGATGAATTTTCCGGCACCGTTATTGATCTCATCAGCCGCCGCAAGGGAGAGCTTCTGCAAATGTCTCCCACCGCCGCAGGCTTTACCCGACTGGAGTTTTCCATTACCAGCCGCGGTATGATCGGTTGCCGAGCAGAGCTTCTCACCGCCGCCAAGGGCAATGCGGTGGTCAATACGGAGTTCGAGGGCTATCATCCCTTAAAGCCCGGTCTCACCGCCCGCTCCCGCGGCTCTCTCATTGCTTGGGAGGACGGTATTTCCACCTCCTACGGTATGTATAATGCTCAGGATCGAGGCACCATGTTCATTGAGGTGCAGACCCCCGTTTACGAGGGAATGATCGTGGGCGAGTCCAACGATTCCAAGGATCTTACGGTCAATGTCTGCAAGAAAAAGCACCTGACCGCCATCCGCTCCACCGGTGCGGATGAGGCCCTCCGCATTACCCCGCCCCGTCAGATGAGCCTTGAAAAATGTATGGAATTCATTGCGGACGATGAGCTTTTGGAGGTAACTCCCAAGGTGCTCCGCCTCAGAAAAAAGGTTCTGAACACCGAGCAAAGAGCAAAATTGAAAGCAAAGGAAAAACTTAATTCTTGACCCCCTTGAAAAGGAGATAATATGAATATTCTTCACCTAAAATATGCAGTTGAGGTCGAGCGTACCCGCTCCATTACGGGTGCCGCCACCAATTTGTATATGAGCCAGCCCAATCTTTCCCGCGCCATTAAGGAATTGGAGGAAAGCCTCGGAATCACCATTTTCAAGCGTACCTCCAAGGGAATCGTGACCACCACCCAAGGAGAGGAGTTTTTGTTTCAGGCAAAGAACATTCTCCGTCAGCTGGATGAAATGGAGGAGAAATACAAGAAGGATTTTCCCGAGCACCAAAGCTTCAATATTTCCACCCCCCGTGCCTGTTATATCACCACGGCCTTCACCAGCCTTGTAAACTCTCTGGATCGGGATCGGGAAATGGACCTGAATTATAAGGAGACCAATTCCCTTCGTGCCATTACCAACATTCTCCAAAGCAACTACAATCTCGGCATCATCCGTTATCAGACCGCCTTTGAATCCTACTTTTTGAAGATGATGGAGGAAAAGGACCTGAAGAGCCGTGAGATCTGGGAATTTGAGTATGTGGCGCTTATGGGAAAGGATCACCCCTTGGCTTCCAAGGAGGAGATCTCCAGAGAGGATTTCAAGGATTGCATCGAGATCGTCCACGGTGACCCCTATGTGCCCTCTCTGCAGATCGCTTATGTAAAAAAAGCGGAGTTCTCCGACCTGACGGATAAAAAGATCTATATTTACGAAAGAGGAACTCAGTACGACCTTTTGGAGGACGTTCCCTCCACCTTTATGTGGGTCTCTCCCTTGCCGGAGGAGGTCTTGCGCCGCCACAACGTGGTGCAGAAGCGTTGTCCCGGCCTGAGCCACAAATATAAGGATGTGCTCATTTATCGCAACGGCTACCACCTGACCCCCATTGACCTTCGCTTTATGGAGGAATTGGAAAAGGCAAAGGATGCCGCCTCCCATTCCCTGACGAAATAAAAAAAGAAGAGCTTTCGAAAGCTCTTCTTTTTTTGTCTTTAATCCAAATGGCTCATAAGAGTTAGGATTCGTCTTGCGGTATCCTGCGCCAATTCACGGGAAATAATGCCCTTTCGGATCATTTCGGCAGGGTCTGCCGTTTTGGGAGCCTTGGGATAAACGGTGCTCACCACCTGAGGCATCTTCACGTCACCGCCTGCGGCAACCTCATCCTCCAGAAGGGAGAAGGTTCTCCAGTCGGTCATGACCACGCCCTCGTAGCCCCATTCTCCTCTCAGAATTCCGCTGATGGCCTCGGCGTTGGTGGAGCCCTGCTCCCCGTTGACGAGGTTGTAGCAGGTCATCAGGGCCCAGGGATCGGAAAGGCGAATGGCAATTTCAAAGCCCTTTAAGTAGATCTCTCTCAAAGCACGCTGAGACACACGGGAATCGGCCTCACGGCGGTTGAATTCACGGTTGTTACAGCAGAAATGCTTGATGGTGGCACAGATCTTCTGACTCTGCACACCCTTGACGTAGCTTGCGGCAAACAGACCCGTGGTCAGGGGATCCTCGGAGAAGTATTCAAAGTTTCTGCCGCAGCGGGGATGACGGTGAATGTTCATGGCAGGAGCCAGCCAAATGGCAAGGTTACATTCCTTGGCCTCCAGGGCGATGGTCTTGCCGACCTTTTCTGCCAAAGCAAGGTTCCAGGTTTGGGAAACGGCGTTTTCACCGGGGAAATGGGTGGCCGAAAGGCCACGGCCGTAGCGGGCACGGATTCCCATGGGGCCGTCTGCGGTGGGCAGAAGGGGAACCAGCTTCTTGTCGTCCAGATAATAGCGGGGGCTCAGGCCGATGGCGTTGGTGCTGGAGGCGTTCATCATTTCGTGGCCGTACAGCATCTCGCCCAGCTCCTCATCGGTCAGGGTAGCCAAAAATTCCTCCAGACGGTCCTCCTCCAATGCCTTGGCAAGGGAGATAGGCTCCTCGGGCGCCTTGGCCAAAAGGCCGGTTGCTTTGGGACGGTATTGGCTCTTCTTGGCAAGGGGCAGCTTTTCCATACTGCCGTCTGCCAGCATTCTTTCCTTCAGGGAACGGGGTGCCATGAAGTCCCCGCATACCTTGCAGATCACATCCTTTTTCAGCTCAAAGGAAAGGCATTTTTCGGTATCACGCACATTGTTTCCGATCAGTACCTCATAAAGACCCTGTTCCAAAACAAAGGCACTCTTTTTGATTTTGCCAAGATCGTCAAAGGAGGCAAAATCCTTCAGATTGAAGGAGAGGTTGAGGGTACATTCCTCACCGGGGGCAAGCTCCTTGGTTTTTTGGAAGGCAGTCAGCACCTTGGCGGCCTTGCCCAATTTTCCCTGAGGAGCGGAAAGGTACAGCTGTATCACTTCCTTTCCCTGAAAGGAGCCGGTATTCTTGACCTGCACCTTCATCTGCACGCGGAAGGCCTTGTAGCGGCAGGAGAGGGGCTCAATGGCAAAGGTGGTGTAGCTAAGACCGAAGCCGAAGGGGTAGCTTACCTTGTGAGGCGCCATGGTTTCAAAATAGCGGTAGCCCACAAAAATATCTTCCGTATAATCCACGTAATAGGGGCTTTCGTGGAAACGGTCGGAGCCGGGGTAATCGTCAATGCTTTTTGCCAAGGTGTCCTGCAGGTGGCCCGAGGGGTAGTCCTTACCCATCAGAATTTCGGCCAAGGAAAGGCCCGACATTCCGCCGCCGTACAGAGGATACAGAACGGCACCTACCTTGTCGTTGGTGCGGTACTCCTCGGTGGAAACGGGGCCGCAGGTGTTGAGAATGACCACAACTCTGTCAAAGTCACGGCAGAGGCGATCCAAAAGCACCTTTTCGTTGTCCCACAGGGTAAAGTCTCCCTGAAGACCCGTACGGTCGCCGTCCTTGTCTCCCTCCGAGGAATAGCGGGAGAGACAGAAAATGGCAGTGCCGCCGAATTTGACCGCCTCGTGATAAAGCTCCTCGGGCAGATCGGGAAGCGGCATTTTGAACTTTCTCTGCCAAGCGGCAAAATCACGCTCGGTGGGGTAGAGGGCTCTGGCTTCCTTGTATACCTTTTGAATTTCCCCCAAATAGAAATCACGCAAGGGGGTGAAGAAGGAGATCTCTCCCTTTTGATCCAAATCCACAAGAGCATCGGACAGGGAGATCAGGCGCTGAGCGTAAACCTTTCCGCTTCCGCCGCCGCCAAACTGAAAGTCTCCCGCACCGGTTCCGAAGAGACAAATCTTGTCGTTTTTCTGTAAGGGAAGGGTGCCGTCATTCTTTAAGAGCACCGTGCCCTCGGTACAGGCTTTTTTTGCGATCCTCCAGTGAGCATCCGAGCCTGTGATCAGTTTTCCGCCCTTGCCCATGGGCAAAACGGGCTGGTACATAAATCTGGCAAAGCGTAACAGTTCCATCGTTTCCTCCGTTATTTTCAAGATTCTAATTGCATTATAAGCCGAAATGTGCTATAATACAAGACGAATCAGGGTAAAAATGAGACATTTTGTGCGGAGGTTTGGCATGAGACTGCTTCATCAGGGGAAACAGAATTTAAGGCTATGGCGACGGGAGAAACTGGATTACCCCGTCCATCTTCACGATGCGGTGGAAATTGCCTTCGTGCTTCGGGGAGAGAGCGTGGTGCATTATGAAAACAAGACCTTCCCCCTTTCGGCGGGGGAGATCTTCGTTTCATTTCCCAATCGCATCCACGGCTATGAGCAAAGCCGTGGGGTGGAGGCTCTGCTTCTTATGGTGCCCCGCAAATTGTGCCTTTCCTTCTTCCCGCCCTCCTTGTGGCGAAGCCATCCCGAGCACCCTGTGTTGACCGAGAAGGACTATGCCGAAACAGGGCTCCTTCCTCTTATGGAGCAGGCCTTTTCGGATTGGAATACCGCACCTCGGCCCGTGCGGGAGGGGTACGCCGCGGTTCTTTTGGGGAAGATCCTGTCAAAGGTTTCCCTGAAGGAGGAAAAGGAAAATTTTCCCTCCGCCCTCTCCGAAATTTTGCGCTATATCAACGAGCATTATCGGGAGCCCCTGACCCGCCGCAGGGTAGCCGAGGAGGTGGGGTATAACGAAAGCTACCTGTCCCATCTGTTCAGCGAATATCTGGATCAGAGCTTTTCCGATTATCTCTTGCAGCTTCGCCTTTCCGATGCTGCCGATCTTTTGCGCTCCACCTCGGAGAATATCAGCACCATTGCCTTATCCTTGGGCTTCGGCTCCATTCGCAGCTTCAACCGTGCTTTTTCCAAAGCCATGAAGGTCTCGCCCCGTGCCTATCGCAAAAATGCGGATTAAAAAAACACCCGGGAGTGAAATAGTTGAAGTGATATAATGATGGTAGACACTAAAAAAGTGTCTACCATCATTATACTATATACTATTTCAGAATTTCCGTTCGGTTTTGATTTTATTTGTCTTCGGGAAGGATGACACCGGAGTAACCGTAGATAAAATCTCCATTGATATACATTTCCTTGATTTTTCTCTGTAGGCTGGTATTCTCGGGGAGAAGGGCAAGATCGGTTCCTGCTCTGCAGTTGAATACAAAGCTGTAAACCTCTCTGCCGGTGCTCTTGGCGGGGTAGCGTGCAAAGCGCTTGGCAAAGGCGGAAATTTTGCTGTCCTCACCCAGCATTCCCTGCAGTCTGGGATCCAAAAGCCAAGAGGTGCAGGTGAAGGCCTTGGGCTTTAAGTCGGGGTAGTAGGTGCAGACCAAATTCCAAGCACCCTCCAGAGAGCGGCTGACCGCCTCGGGGGAGAAATCGGTCTTTCTGGGAATGTGGATTCCCACGCAGTCGTCCCCGTCGCCCAAAGCGACCTCCCACTCACTCTTGAGAAAGGTCTCTTTTTCCTTGGAAATCAGGTGGTTTACCGTGGGATTGGCAATCCAGGCCTCATCGGTCTCTTCGATCGTTGCCAAAAAGGAGCCCTCGGCATCGTCTCTGCCGCCGCTGCCCAGAAGATAACCGCTTCTGTGCACCTCTCGGTTTGCCACAAGGGGCATGATCTCACCGGTTTTCTTGTTTTTCAGAATCAGGGAAAGCTTGCCGTTTTTGCGAATTTCAAAATTCAAGCCCGCATAATCAAAAATACGCACCTTGGCGTAAATGCAGAGCCAATCAAACAGGCCGGAGGTCAGGCCGCTTCTGCCGTAAACCGTGGATCTGACACGGTCCATGTTGCCTTTGTAGCAATTGATGAATTTATTGCACTGTTCTTCGGTGAAGCCTCTTTGCTTATATTCGTTGTAGGAGGGTTCCATGGAGGGGATGAGAGCGAACAGGGGAAGCAGATCACCTGCAGGGGTCTCGTCGGTGGCGGGGAAGGGCGTTTTGCGAGCAAGCTGCAAGGGCTGCTCCAAAACATGGAGTGCCGCCGCATCGGCCCAAAGCTTCTTTTCGGGGCTCTTTTCCAGATCCTCCCAGCCAAGAAGCACCGCTTCAAAATGATCTCCGAAAATATTGAAGCGCTCCTGAAGATGGCAGATCATCTCTTTGGAACAAAGGCGATCTTTGTTTTCCTCGATCCGATCAAAGCAGGAAATGAATTTTTCCGTCAGCTTTGCGGGATCGACCTTCAAAGCCTGTGCAATTTCGATGGGTGTCATAACGCTCTCCTTATCTTTCCATAGTTTTTTTTACATTTTATCATAGCTTTTTCCCCAATGCAAGAAAAATGAGAAAAAAGCCGCAATTTGTGAAATTATACTATTTCACGGGAGGGTGTTTTTTTCGTTACGGTCGCCCCTTTTCTTCCATCCGATACCGAGTGGGGGAGAGACCTGTTTTTTTCTTGAAGCAGCGGTGAAAGGTGCTGTAATCGGTAAAGCCGCACCTTTCCGATGCCGTGGTGGCCTTTTCTCCCCCACGGAGCATTTCGCAGGCCTTGTCAATGCGGTAGGAATTTAAGTATTCCTTAAAGGGCATTCCTGCCGTCAATAAAAACAAATTGCAAAAGGAGGTGCGGCTCATGGCAAACAGACGGCTCATTTCCGACAGGGTAATGGCCTCATCAAAATGGTTCTGAATGTACTCCATACAGTGAAGCGCCGTTTTCTTTTTCAGCTCCAGCGTCAGATCCTCTGCATTCTCCTCAAAAAAGATACGGGCAAACAGCGTCAGAAGCACCAAAAGACATTCTCGGATCATCACCTCGCCGGCGGTTTTCTTTTCCTCAAACTCTGCGCTGATGCGCTTGAGAAGGCTGTCTGCAAAGAGGGTGTCCGAGGCACTCAGTACGAATTTCGGCTGGATCTTACTGACGGGAGTTGCCGTTAGGGTCTGCAAAAAGTCTTGGACGATCTTGTTGCCGCAATCCGACAAAAATTCCGGCATAAAGGAGAGGGAGAAAAATTCAATCTTCTCTCCCACAGGCTCAATATAGTGGGGAATGTTGGGGGGCAAAAGAAACACATCCCCTCGGGAAAGCAGAGCCTTTTCCTCTTGCAGATGATGCACCAGATTCCCTTGCACCACAAAATAGATCTGATAATAGTCGTGACTGTGAAGCTTTAAGGCCTCCGTGGGCTTTTCAATGCGGGAGATATGAAAGTTCTTGGTAGCATTTTGATAATAGGAAAGCACAAACTTTTTAATGTCCAATTTTCTCACCTCACGCCTATTATAGCAAAAAAAAGATAAAATTGCAATGAATTTTGTATTTTTTGCAATTAAATATTTCTTGTTTCGTGATACAATGGAGGCAGAACAACAAGGAGGAGTAGAAAATGAAAATTGTCGCATTAAACGGACTTTTGGGTTACGGCTACAGCGAGGAATCGCTGGAGAAAGCATTTTCCGAAAAGGTAGATTACCTTGGGGTGGATGCAGGCTCTACCGACCCCGGTCCTTATTATCTGGGAAGCGGAAAATCCTTTACGGACCGCGGCGCAGTCAAGCGTGATCTTGCTCTGGCCCTTCCCAAGGCATTGGAGCACAAGGCTCCCTTCATCATCGGAACCGCAGGAGGAGCGGGAAGTGAGGTGCACGTTGCCTGGCTTCGTGAGATCCTTCTGGAGATCGCCTCGGAAAAGGGGCTTTCTTTCCGTCTTGGCGTTGTCAAGAGCGATGTGAAGAAAGAATATGTGTTGGAGAAATTCAAGGCAGGAAAGCTTGTGGAAATGAGCGAGAATCTTCCCGTCAGCGAGGAAGGGATCCTCAAGAGCACCCGCATCGTCAGCCAGATCGGCGTTTCGCCCATCTTAAAGCTCTTACGGGAGGGGGTCGATGTGATCCTGTGCGGCAGAGCCTGTGATACTGCCATTTACGCCGCTCCCTGTATTTTCAACGGCTATGACGAGGGCCTTGCCTTCCACATGGCCAAAATTATGGAATGCGGCGGTATGTGCTGTGAGCCCGTGGCCGCGGCCGATGTGATGCAGGGCTATATGTACGAAGATCATTTCGAGCTTTGCCCCGCCAATCCCGCAAGAAGATGCACCGTAGACCGTGTGGCCGCTCACACCCTTTACGAGCAGTCCAACCCCTACCTGATCTTCGAGCCAGACGGATGCGTGGATCTCTACCATTCCAAGTTTGAGCAGGTGAATGAGCGCACCGTTCGTGTCAGCGGCTCCCGCTTCACCCCCGCCAAGGAAAAGACCCTGAAGCTGGAGGGCGTTAAGTGCTCGGGCTACCGTACCATTTGCCTTGCCACGATCAACGATCCCGAAACCGTGAGCCGCATTGACGAGATCATCGACACCGTCAACGCCTTCGTCAAGGAGAATACCAAGGAAACTCTGCCCGAGAATTCCTTCCGTGTGCTCTACAAGAAGAGCGGAGGAGGGGAGTCCAATCTCGGTATTACCATTGATGTGGTGGGCGATACACAGGAGATTGCCGATACCGTTTGTGCGCTGGTGAGAAGCCGTATGCTCCACTGCGACTACGAGGGCAGAAAATCCTCCGCAGGAAACCTTGCCTTCCCCTTCTCTCCCTCCGATATTCACGTTGGCCCCGTGTATGAGTTCAGCGTGTTCTGGCTTGCCAAGGTGGAGGATCTTACCGAAACCGCAGATATCACCATTGAGGAGGTAGGAAAATGAAAAAGCTCATTGATTACACCAAGATCTTGAGAAGCAAAAATGCAGGTCCCCTGACCATTACCTTTGACCTGATCTTCCACGACCGTGAAACCATGAAATATGTGGAAGAAAGATTGACCCGTGAAATGGTCTCCGAGGCCTATGATGTAAAGGTGGAGAAGATTCAGATCATCCCCTATGATGTGGTCAACTCCATTAAGATCACCTTCCCCCGCAAGAACATCAGCGGAAGCCTGGAGGATGATGATATCTACGGCTGTCAGCAGCACCTTCCCCTTTCCGAGATCGTTCTGTAAGGAGAACAATATTCCGATCGATCGGGATTATATCGTCAGAATTCGTCGAAAAACCCTTTCTCACGGAAGCGCCGCCTGTGTTCAGTTTGTGCTGGATCATATGGCGGGAGTGGATATGGAAAAGGTGTACGCCGCGGCAAAGAAATAGAGGAGAAAATTATGATCAAAACAGAAGTTTATGAACAGGTCCTGTTTGAAACCATCAAGCGGGGCGCAACCGAGCTCTCTCCCGATGTGAGAGCGGCCTTTGAAAAGGCCATTGCCAAGGAATCCAATGCCGATGCCAAAAAGGGATTGGAGGCTACTTTGAAGAGTATGGATATGTCTGCCGTGCGGGAAAATCCCCTGTGTGTGGATACCGGCTGGCCCATTTTCTACTTTAAGGTAGGAAATCAGTGCCAATTGGAGGGTGGCTTTGTGGAGCTGGAGAATGCCGCTCGCCGTGCCGTTGCCCTGGCCACCGAAAAGGGATATTTGCGTGCTACCATGAAGCACCCCCTGACAGGCTACGACCCCGGTAACAACATCGGTATGAACATTCCCGATTTCACCTATCAGTTTGTAGACGGAGAAGACATTGAGATCTCCTATGCCGCAAAGGGCGGCGGCTCCGAGTGCTTCGGCGGTACCCGCCACAGAATCGTAGCCTTTGCCGACGGCGTGGCAGGCATTGAAAAATTCGTCATTGATTCCTTCGTTGCCTCTGCCCGTGCCGGTGCGGTTTGTCCCCCCTCTGTTCTGGGTATCGGTATCGGCGGTACGGCCAACGTTGCCGCAAACCTTGCCAAGGAGGCCGCTTGCCTGAGAACCGTGGGCTCTCACCATCCCGATCCTATGTTTGCCAAGATTGAAGAGGAACTGTACGAAGCCCTGAACCATCTGGGAATCGGCATCCTCGGCTCCGGCGGTGATACCTCCGTTTTGGCAGTCAATGTAGAGTATGCTTACACCCACATTGCGGGCATTGCCTGCGCTACCAGTACCAACTGTATGGTGGCCCGCCGTGCATCCACCCGCATCACAGGGGAAGGTCTGGTTCAGCCTATGATCAGCCCCAATTGGTTCGGCGACAGATAAGGAGGTAGTTATGGCTGTATATCATCTTACAAGCCCTCTTTCCGAAGAGGATGTAACCAAATTGAAGCTGGGAGATACGGTGTATCTCAGCGGTGATGCGTTCACCTGCCGTTCCCGTTTGCAAAAATGGTGCTTTGACGAAAATCACACCCTGCCCTTTTCCACCGAGAAGAGAAACCTTCTCATTCATAACGGGCCCATCATCGTAAAGGAAAACGGCAAATGGCGTCTGGTTTCCTTTATGCCCACCTCCAGCATCCGCTTTGAAAAATGGGGTGCCAAGAGTGTGGAGGAGTGGGGCCTTCGTATGATCGTGGGCAAAACCACCATGGGTGAAAAAACCGCAAAAATGATGAAGGAGAAGAAGTGTGTTCACGTTTCTCCCCGTTCCGTCAGCCCCAACCTTTGGATCGATTCCATTGAGGTGCAGGAGGTGTTCCTCTATGATGAGCTGGGCAGAATCGAGGCCGCTTGGCATTTCCGCTTAAATGACATCGGCCCCTTCATCGTGGATATTGATACCGAAGGAAACAACTATTTTGATCGCTTGGATGAAGACATTGCCAAGCGCAAGGACGAGGCCCTGAAAAATCTGGGAATTGATCCCGATTACGAATTTACCAAGCTTTACTGAGAAAAAATCGGTTCGCAAATCGTTGTTGTTCTTATCGGAGAATTTGTAATCATACCTATTTCTGTTAAGAACCAGCATCGAATTTGTATGCACAAATTCAGTTGGGCAGTAGCCCAAACCCACAGAGCAACAGAATAGAGAAGATTCGTATATTAACGAGTCTTCTCTTTCTTTTTGTCTGTTAAGTGATATGCTGACTAAGGTCAGCGTGATATTTTCTTTTGAAAAAACCTCGCCTGTGGCGAGATATTTCCAAAAGAAAGTGATATTGAAGCCTTGCGGCTTCAGTGATATTCTATTCGCTCATAAACTTGCGAAGCAAATATCACTCGGCGTAAGCCGAAT
>JAZQMO010000063.1:0-47533 GCA_045543495.1 Eubacteriales bacterium
TGTGGAGCAGGATAAATACTACATTTCCATGTCTTATATGCAGCTGGGTGCTTACTGCATTCCTTACTCCGTAGAGCAGGCTGAGGACTGGGAGACCAACGGATTCAGCTCCGGTGCAGAGCAGTGCGCTTACTTCCTGGAAGCATTCGCATACTACTCCATGCAGATCCTCACTCCCGCCTTCTATGATCAGGTCATTCTCAAGCAGTCCGTTCGTGACTCTGAGTCTGCCGAAATGGTCAGAATGGCTCTGGAGAACAAGGTTTACGATCCCGTTGCCGGTTATGACTTCGGTTCTCTCTGCAGCATCTTCAAAGAAGCAGGTTCTCCCGAGGCAGGCGTTGCCGGTACCGATGTATACTTTGATACCTTAGGCTCCCTGTACGATGCTCGCTACAAGTCTGCCCGTAAGGCTCTCAACGATTACATCAAGTACATCAACACCGAAGAGGTTTGATCGTAGATTGTAAATGAAAACAAAAAAGCAAGGCGATTTCGCCTTGCTTTTTTTGTGCGTAATTATTTTGAAAAAACACCGTTTTTGTTCTTTCAATTTCGGCAAAAGCAGATTAAAAATGATTTATCACCGTTTGTTCAAAAATCGTTCGAAAACTATTTACAAAAAGAGGGCTTTATGATAGACTGAAGTTAGTTTATCGTCGGTATGATGGTAACAATCTATGCAAAGGAGAAAAAAGTATGAAAGCAACCAGAATTCTCTCTTTGATCCTGGCTATTGTGATGCTTTCCACCTCCTTCCTCTTCGTCGCCTGTGCGAAGGAAGAAGAGGAGGGCGGCAAGGGTGGCGGCGTAGCGGTCAACACCGAAGCCGAGGACGAAAGCAAAAAGTACACCGCCGAGATCAAAAACCTGAACGGACACGAGTTTCACTTTCTGACCCGTGGCACCAACCCCACCAGCCACCTGGCGACCCACGCCGTGTATGCGGAGACCACCAACGGAGAAAAAGTGAACGATGCGGTTTACGCCCGCAATGCACAGCTTGCGGAAAAGTACAACTGTACCATTACTGAAGAGCGGTATTCCAACCCCGGTGCATCCGCCCGTGAGTCTCTCATTGCAGGGGACTATGTGGCAGACTTTATTATGGGTACCGCATACCAGACCAGAACGCTTGCTTCCGCAGGTCTTTTGGTTGACTTCAACACCTTGGAAAATATCGACCTCACCAAGGCTTGGTGGGATCAGAACGCCATGGCGGGTATGAACGTGGGCGGTAAGACCTTCTTCATCACCGGCGATGCCGCCACCTTGGATGACAGAGGCTCCTGGATCATGTATGTCAACCGTGATATCCTGCATATCTACGATCCCAACCTTGATATTTACGATGTGGTAAGAAAAGGCGAATGGACTCTCGAGTACATGGCTAAGATCATGAGTGAGACTGCCGCCGATATGGACGGTGACGGCCAGATCACCAAGATCGGCACCGACCGCTTCGGCTATACCGGTGAGAGAAACAATAACTGGTATCACATTGCCGCACAGAACATTACTCTGGCCAAGCCCACTCCCTCCGGCGACTTTGAGATCTTCCCCACCTTAGGAAGTGATCTTCTCACCGCTTGGGAAGCCGCCCGAAAGGTGCTGGCTTCTCCCTACCGCATTGTCAGCGATACCGGTAACTACTTCAGAAACAATCTGTCCACCTTCTGGGGCTGTAATGTGGGTACGATGCTGAATGCAGGTAACGTGACCATCAACATCGGCTTCCTTCCCCTGCCCAAGCAGAGTGTGGAGCAGGATAAGTATTATACTGCAGTAGAGTATATCCAGCTCGGTTCTTACTGTATTCCTTACTCCGTAGAGCAGGCTGAGGACTGGGAGACCAACGGCTTTACCTCCGGTGCAGAGCAGTGCGCTTACTTCCTGGAAGCATTCGCCTACTACTCCATGCAGATCCTCACCCCCGCCTTCTACGATCAGGTCATTATGAAGCAGTCCGTCCGTGATGCCGAGTCTGCCGAAATGGTTCGGATGGCACTGGAGAACAAGATGTACGATCCGGTCGTGGGATACGATATGGGCTCTACCATGGCAATCTTCAAGGGTGCCTGCGGAAGTGCGGGCGAGATCGCAAACGATCTGGAATATGACGGCATCTCCACCCTGTACGATGCCCGTTATCAGGCCGCCCGTAAGGCCCTCAACGATTATATCAAGTATATCAACACCGAAAGTCTTTGATCCCGAAAGAGAAAAAAGCAAGGCGATTGTGGCACCCTCCGTAAGGAAGGTGCCACAGTTTTATATTCGCCTGACGGCGAGTTTTATTGCTTCGCAGTTCCATTTGGTTTTCGCCAAGTGATATTGTCCTTCGGACAGTTTTGTGGCGAATATAATATAACGAAAGCCACAAGGCTTTCCTATCACTTGACCGCAGGTCGAATATCACGGCAAGCTCTTCGTTTGCAATCTCACTTTACCTGCCGAGAATGATATTTTTTTCGGCAAGTATTACCTTTCTCAAAGTATCATTTATACATTTTGCATAGAAAAACGGAGACTGCTTCTTTACGAACGATCTCTGTTTTTCGCCTTGCTTTTTTTGTGCTTTTTGGCCAAGAAAGATGGGGGGGAACGGGTCAAAATATAGAAAACTGTGAATAATTTGTGAAATATAAAATAAGCCCTTTTCATTTAATTTCTTTTGTGATAGAATGATTTTACCCAAAAAGGGAATAATTTTAAAGGAGAAAAAAGAATGAACGCAAAAAGAATCCTTTCTTTGATTCTCGCAGTTCTCATGCTCTCTACCTCCTTCCTCTTTGTTGCTTGCGGCAAGGATGAGGAAGAAGGCGGCAAGGGTGGCAATGTTGCCATTAACACCGAAGCTGAAGACGAAAGCATGAAGTACACTGCCGAAATCAAAAACCTGAACGGTCACGTGTTCCACTTCTTGACCCGTGGTACCAACCCCTCCAGCCACTTGGCTACCCACGCCGTGTATGCGGAGACCACCACCGGTGATAAGGTGAATGACGCCGTTTATGCCCGTAATGCGCAGCTGGCTGAAAAGTACAACTGCTCCATCACCGAGGAAAGATACTCTAACCCCGGTAAGTCCGCCCGTGAGTCCCTCATTGCAGGCGACTACATTGCTGACTTTATCATGGGTACTGCAGCTCAGACCAGAACCCTCGCTTCCGCAGGTCTTTTGGTTGACTTCAACACCCTGCAGAACATTGACCTCACCAAGGCTTGGTGGGATCAGAACGCCCTGAACGGCGTAAATGTTGGCGGTAAGAACTTCTTCATCACCGGTGATGCCGCTACCTCTGACGACAGAGCTTCCTGGATCATGTGGGTAAACCGTGATATCATCGAGAAGTATGACTCCTCCATCGATATTTACGATATCGTGAAGAAGGGTGAGTGGACTCTTGAGTACATGGCTAAGCTCATGAATGAGACCGCTGCTGATATGGACGGTGACGGCCAGATCACCAAGATCGGTACCGACCTGTTCGGTTACACCGGTGAAAGAGGAAACAACTGGTTCCACGTAGCTGCCCAGAATGTTACCCTTTCCAAGATCTCCCCCTCCGGCGATATCGAAGTTCCCCCTCAGCTGAGCAACGAGATCCTCACTGCTTGGGAAGCTGCAAAGCCCGTTATCGCTTCTCCCTACCGTATTGTTGATGACTCTTCCGCTTACTTCAAGAAGGGTCTCTCCACCTTCTTCTGCTGCAATGTTGGTACCATGTTGAATGCCGGTGATTCCACCATCAATGTTGGCTTCCTTCCTCTGCCCAAGCAGAGCGTTGAGCAGGAAAAGTATCACACCTCTATGTCCTACATTCAGCTGGGTACTTATTGCATTCCTTACTCCGTAGAGCAGGCTGAGGACTGGGAAACCAACGGATTCACCTCCGGTGCAGAGCAGTGCGCTTACTTCCTGGAAGCATTCGCATACTACTCCATGCAGATCCTCACTCCCGCCTTCTATGATCAGGTAATTCTCAAGCAGTCCGTTCGTGACTCTGAGTCTGCCGAAATGGTTAAGATGGCTCTGGAGAACAAGGTTTACGATCCGGTTGTTGGCTATGACTTCGGTGCAACCCTTGCTATGTTCAAGGAAGCAGGTTCTCCCGAGGCCGGTAAGCCCGGTACCGATGCTTACTATGATACTCTCGGTTCTCTGTACGATGCTCGTTACGGCGCCGCTCGTAAGGCTCTCAACGATTACATCAAGTACATCAACACCGAAGAGGTTTGATCATAGGTTGTAAATCAAAACAAAAAAGCAAGGCGATTTCGCCTTGCTTTTTTTATCCTCTGAGGAAGAGAAAACAAAATTCTATCTCGTCCTTAATCCTTAGTATAGGCTATAATTTGCGAAATATCACAGTCCAATGCGCCGCAAAGCTTATCCAAGGTTTTGGTTTCTATGTTTTCGTTTGCCCGCAAACGGCGAATCGTTTTGCTGTCGATCCCGCAATTCTCTCTTAAAAAATAAGTGCTGACCCCTTTTTCTTTCATGGTTTTCCACAACGGATCAAATGTAATCATAAAGGCACCCCCTTGACAAGCTCTATTATGGGGGTTATAATCTTTTTTATTAAGGGGATATAACCCCCATAAAATCGGAGGGAAGAATGCACTACCTATATCGACCGTATTCGAAGGATCCCCTTTCAAAATCGGCTTTTTTGCAGAAGCTGTCTTGAAGCGATCCATCATAAATTATAATTGCCGGAACGTTTTGAGGGGGGAAGGGGAACTTTTTCAAAAGTTCCCCTCTTCCTAACAAAAAAGGACGAGAGTTTTGCTCTCGTCCTTTTTGACTTAGAAAAGATAATTTATCTCTTTCTCCACTCGTCGTACTGCTCCATGTAAGCCATTTCCTCTTCGGGGAACTTGCGGAGGGTGTTCACAACCTCGCCGTTGTTGTACTTGCGATCAGCAACGTCCTCGGTGGTACCCATAATGGTTACATTGCACTGACGGTGACGGGCACGAACGTGATCCCAGTCAATGAAGTAGATGTGAGCGAATTCGCCGCCATCCAGCTTGCCATCCTTCAGGGTCATGGTCTCGCTTCTGCCGAAGAAAACAGAGCGGAGGTGGCCATCGGTATTCATAGAGGTGAAGTTACCGGGCTCCTTTACATAGCGGCCGAACTGAGCGTGCACAGGGCCGGGGTGACGGTACTGATGCTCCTCTGCAAAGTCGGGGATCATCTTTCTCATAATGTCGAGAAGGTCGTGCTGCAGGTACTCCAGATCGAAGGTATCGAAGTCGTGAGAGCACTCCTGAACCATAACGGAGCAGGTGGTGTGGTGAGAAACGATAGCAACGGTACCGTTCTTTACGCCGGACTCCTCAACGATCTTCATAACATCGGTGGAGATGTCATGGAAGGTGGGGATCCAGCCTCTGGACTGAAGCTCGATCTCTTTTTGAACTACTTTGAATTCCATTATATTTTCCTCCTGAAAATAAATTTAAATTAAACTTTTTTACGCCTGTCTTGCGTCCCAGGCTTCACGGACGGCACGGATCATATCGTCCACCATCTTGTATCTTTCCTCGGCGGTAGGAAGACCTACGATACCGGAGGAAGAGCCGGTGGCATCTGCTCCTGCATAGATATTGCGGTAAACGTCGTCATAGCACTTGATGCCGGCGCCCTGAAGCACCAGGATCTCGGGGTTAACGTCCTTTACACTGCGGGTGGAAGCTTCCACATATTCCTTATCGCTTGCCTTACCGGTACCGATGAGCTCGGTGGGCTCAGCAACGATGATGTTGGGCTCAAGATGAGCGATGGCAGCGGCCTCGGCACAGGAGTCTGCGCAAACGATGGTAGCCAGTCCCACCTCGTCGGCTCTCTTGATGGCGGCCTTCAGATCGGCAATGGAAACGGGCTTCTCGCAGTGGTTCAGCATAACGCCCTCTGCCCCTGCGGCCACAAGGCTCTCGGGAAGGATATCAGCAAGGCCTCTGCCGGGCTTGAGGGAATCCATATGAGGTGCGAAAACGTGAATCTTTTCGGTGGCCTCCTTCACTCTGCGAAGCTCCACAATGGGAGTGGTGAAGATAATATCAACATTGTACTTCTTGCTGGCTTCGTCAGCAACCTTGGCAAGCTCCACCACATCGTCGCCCCAAAGATAGTTCTTGGGACCGATCTCAAAGAAGGGAGCTTTGATTTTCAGATTCTTGATCATATTCGTTCTCCTTTATTTCTTGTTGAGTCTCTCGCCAACGGCTCCGCCGGGGTGGGTGAGAGCAAACTGTTCGTTCACAAAGCCGGTCTCCTCAATGAGTGCGGTCTGCAGGGCATCAAACACGGAGGAAAGGGCCACGAAGCTGGAGGTGGACTGAGAATTGTACTTATCCGTCTCCAGATCCACGCGCATGGGGATCACGATATCGGAGCCCTGCGCAAGGGGAGAATCCATCTTCTCGGTCACGGCGATCACCGTGGCACCCTTGGTCTTGGCAATGTTCATAATGGGAAGGAGCTCTGCGGTCTTGCCGCCTCTGGAGGCGAGAACCATAACATCACCCTTCTGAATAAAGCCCATACCGCCGTGCACGGCCTCTGCGGGAGAAATAAATCTTGCAGGGCGCTCAATGCAGCACAGGGAGTGAGCAAAGTGGGTGCAGCAGATGCCGGAGTGGCCGCAGCCTGCGGTTCCGATGCGCTCTGCCTTTGCCAAAGCCTCAACGGCCTTGCCGAATACATCCCAATCCATCACTTCCTTGGCACGGGTGATCTCTCTTGCTTCAATGTCAAATGCCGCCTTGGCGGCGATCAATGCTTCGTTTTTCAAGACTCATATACCTCGATTCCGAGAATTTGGCAGATGTTTCTGATCTGCTGACGGTTGTCACCGTAGGTGATGATGTAGTGCTGGCAAGCCACGTGCTGTGCAAAATCCTCTACGTTTGCCATCTCGATCTTCAGGGAGGGCAGCTGAGGAGCGGGCTGAGCCCAGCCGTACTCTTCCCACTTGGGAGGAGTCTTGCCGGTGCCGTGCACCATGTGCATCATATACTTTCCGTTCTTGTAAACCAAGCGGCTCATGGTGAGCTCGCCCGTCTTTACCTTGGAAATGTTCAGAATACCCTGATTGAGCAGACCGAAGGCGGCGGGCATTACGGTAACCTCACCGTCTACTACCTGACCGGGTACATAGTCGGGAACACCGGCCAGAACGCCATCCTCAAAGAATTCATAGAATTCCAGATAGAAGGGAGTTCCGCCAACCAGCTCCTTCATCAGCATCAGAGTGATACAGCCCAAGGAGTCATTCTCGGGAACGGTCAGGTAGCCGTCCTCCTGAAGGAGCATAAACACGGGAGCAGGGGGGAAGCCCATAAACTTCTTCATACCGTCCACATCCTTGAGGGAAATGGCCTTGTAGCCTCTCTCCTCGGCGATCTGCTTCACGGTCAGATAGTAAGCGGCGGCGGTCTTCATAGGCTCGTCGCTGCAGGGAGCGGTAAAGTGCCACTTCTTAATGCGGTTCTCCACCACATCCATGATCTCCTTCTCATCCAGCTTCTCAAATCTCTGCTGCATTTCCAGCATTTCGAAGGTTTCGATCTCGGGACCGATGACCTTCTTGAGGGAAGCGCCGTCATACAGGGTGCCGTACAGGTTCATATCACGGTAGCCTGCCATACCGGCCTTCTGATGACGAATGTTCTTGGCTGCGATGGCAGCCTTGCAATAATCGGCAACTCTCTTGGAGTTGGAGGGCTTGCCGATGATATCGTAAATATAAGTGAAGGTGTAGCCCATATCCTCCAGAGCGGCTCTCAGACCCGTGGTACCTGCCTGATCGGCGGTGGTCACGATTCTGCCGTCCTCCATCCAACCGCAAAGGCCCCAAAGGACCACGGGAAGGTGACGGAAGTGCTCGCTGATCTTGATCACTGCGTGGGTGGGGATCCAACCTGCCACACAGAGAACCAAAGCATCAAAGCTCTCCTTCTTCAGTGCCTCAATGGCACCCTTAACCTGTACTTCTTCGTAATCGTCAGCCACGGGAATGACCTTCACCAGGTCCAGCCCCTCCTTCTCCAGCGCCTCGGCAGCAGCCGTAGCACGGGAAACGATTACCTCAACGGGGGTATTGACTTCACCGAAGCCTACAAATCCTACTTTTGACATATCTTGTCCTCCGCATTATTTAATAGCTGATCCAGCTTTTTATACTGTTTGTAAGGTGCGGTATAATCGGTACCGCAGGGGGAATAGGTCTTCTTGGTCTGAATGATGCTTCGGCAAGCATCCTCAATGGAAGAGTAGATGCCGCAGCCCACGCCGGCCATAATGGCACAGCCCAGACAGGCAGATTCCTTTTCCTTCAGGGTGGAAAGGCGCAGACCCGTCACATCGGCCTTGATCTGAGCCCACAGGGGAGAGCCTGCTCCGCCGCCGGTGATGCGAACCTCGTCGCACTTGGCACCGATGCAGTCCAGATCGTCCTTCAGGGTGAAGGCAACGGCCTCCAGAATGGCACGGACAAAATGGCCTCTGGTGTGAGACAGGGTGATGCCCCAGAAGGCGCCGCGGGCATCGGGATTGTAAACGGGCATGGTGGAGCCGCACAGGTGGGGCAGCATGGTAAGACCCTCTGCACCGGGGCCTGCCTTCTCGGCCAATTCATCCAATTCCTTAAAGGAGAAATTCTCTCCGAAATTGTTACGGAACCACTTGAGCGCCATTCCCGCCGTGGAGGACCACAGAAGGCTGACAAACTTATTGTCAATGGCGTGGAGATGGCAGGGGATCTTGGAGGCGGGATCATAGGCGGGGATCTTATCCGTCACCACGCAGATGGCCATGATGGTGCCCGTCATTTCGCTGACGATGTTTTCATCCACCACGCCCACGCCGATGGCGCCTGCGATCTGATCCAGCGCACCGGTGATGATATCGATATCACCGAAGGAGCCGACCTTCTCCGCACTTTTGGCGATTCGGGGGAGCATACTGCGGTCTACCCCGATGTAGTCCAGCATTTCATCCCACCAGTCCTTTTTCACAATGTCCAGATAAATGGAGGAGGACTGAATGGTGGGCTCGGTGACAAACTCACCGCTCAGGGCCCAAAGAAGCCAATCCTCCAAAAGGAAGACCTTCTTCACCTTGGCCCAGGTCTCGGGCATATTTCTCTTGACCCACAAAAGCTTGCAGCCGGGCCAACCGCCGGTGGTCTCGGGCTGACCGGTCACGTTGTAGATCTTCTCCTGGCCGAAATGGGCGGCGATCTCATCTGCCTCCTTTACGGCTCGGTTATCCAGCCAAACGATGGCGGGCATCACGGGGGTGCCCTCCTCATCGGTCAGGATCATGGTTTCGCCCTGAGTATCAATGGAAATGGCATCCACCTTGCAGGTCTTTTGAATTTCATCAATGGCCTGACGGGTAATGCGAATGTACTCCATGGCGTCAAACTCCACCAGGTCACCGCGGGTGTCCAAGGTGTAGTCAATGTTGGTTCCTGCCAGACAGTTGCCCTTTTCATCAAAGCATACTGCTTTCAGGGAGGTCGTGCCTACATCAATTCCTAAAAGGTTCATTTTTTATCTCCTTGAAGTGGTCGATTGCGGGAAAAAATCCCAGCCATATCTCTTCATAATTTTACCATAAAATAAGGGATTATGTCAACAAGCTAACAAAGAAAAACAACCCCTTTTTTCCCCTTTGGGAAGGCTTTTTTCTTCTTTTTTGAAAGAAAGTAATTTTTTTCACAGGGAAGGGAGAAAAGGAGCCTGCGGGAGTTGACGAAATCGTATTTTTTCTTTATAATAAAGTGTTAATAGGGGTACAATACCCAAAACCAAAGGAGAAAGTATGGCAGCGGAAACAAAAAAGAAGAAGACTGCAGAATATAATGACCAAAGCATTCAGAGCCTGAAGGGTGCCGAGCGTGTCCGTAAGCGCCCGGGTGTCATCTTCGGATCGGACGGGCTGGACGGCTGCGCCCACTCCTTCTTTGAGATCCTCTCCAACTCCATTGACGAGGCCCGAGCAGGCTTCGGGAATCAGATCAATGTGAAGGTCACCAAGGATCGGGTCATCACCGTGGAGGACTTCGGCCGAGGGATCCCTCTGGATTGGAACGAAAAAGAGGGGAGATACAACTGGGAGCTCATTTTCTGCGAGCTTTACGCAGGCGGCAAGTATGACAATGCCAAGGGCGGTGCCTATCAGTATTCTCTGGGTCTGAACGGTCTGGGTGCCTGCGCCACGCAGTACAGCTCCGAATTTATGGATGTGGAGGTGTTCGGACGGGACACCCACTATCGCATCAGCTTTCAAAAGGGCGAGGTAGCGGGAGAGCTTCAGAAGGAGCCTTGTAACCGCCGCCGCACGGGTACCGTCATCACCTGGCGCCCCGACCTTGAGGTGTTCACCGAGATCGGGATCCCCGAGGAATATTTTGTGGATGTGATGAAGCGTCAGGCCGTGGTCAACGGTGGTCTGACCCTGAATTTGAAGTATCAGAGACAGGACGGAAGTTGGGCAGAGCACTCCTTCGTTTACCCCGAGGGAATTTTGGACTATGTACGCCAGATCGCCCATATTGACGGGGAAAATCAGGCAGTGGAGGCCGAGGGCAAGGTGGGCACGCTCACCGTTCCCGAATTTTGGCAGGGAGAAAAGCGGGGCAAGGACCGTGAGGACAAGAGCGAATATGACGTTCGCATCGAGGTAGCCTTCTGCTTCTCCGCCGCCACGCAGAAATTGGAGTATTATCACAATTCCAGCTGGCTGGAGCACGGAGGAAGCCCCGAAAAAGCGGTGAAATCCAGCTTTTTGAGAGCCATTGACGGATATTTGAAGCAAAGCGGGAAATACAATAAAAACGAGCAAAAGATCAGCTTTCAGGATGTGGAGGACTGCTTGGTTCTGGTGACCAACTGCTTCTCCAACATTGCCTCCTTCTCGGATCAGACCAAGAAAGAGGTCACCAATAAGTTTATTGCCGAGGCTATGATCGAATTTTTCGATGAAAAGCTGGAGATCTATTTTGCGGAAAATCCCACGGATGCCGACCGCATCGCCGCTCAGGTGCTCATTAACAAACGAAGCCGTGAGAGTGCGGAAAGCGCCAGAGTCAACATCAAAAAGAAGCTTTCGGGCACGGTGGATCTGACCAACCGCATTGAAAAATTTGCCAACTGCCGCACCAAGGATAAGGAAAGAAGAGAGCTTTACATCGTGGAGGGTGACTCTGCATTGGGAAGCTGTAAATTGGGAAGAGATGCGGAATTTCAGGCCATCATTCCCGTAAGAGGAAAGACCCTGAACTGCTTGAAATGCGGGTACGACCGCATTTTCAAGAGCGAGATCATCGTGGATCTTTTGAAGATCATCGGCTGCGGCGTGGAGATCGGCAAGGGCAGCAAGGAGCTGTCTCAGTTCAATTACGATAATTTGAAGTGGAACAAGATCATCATTTGTACCGATGCCGATGAGGACGGCTATCAGATCCGCACCCTCATTCTCACCATGTTCTACCGTCTGCTTCCCACCCTGATCCAAAAGGGCAAGGTGTATATTGCCGAATCGCCCCTTTACGAGATCACCTGCAAGGACGAGATCTTTTTTGCCTATGACGAAAAGGAGAAGGCCAAGATCCTCTCTAACTTGGGAGATCAGAAATATACCATTCAGCGCTCTAAGGGTCTTGGTGAAAACGAGCCCGATATGATGCGCCGTACCACCATGGACCCTGCTACCCGCAGACTTATTCGCATTATGCCCGAGGATGAATTTGCCACCCGTGAAATGTTTGAGATCCTGCTGGGAGACGATCTGGAGGGCAGAAAACGCTATATTTCCGAAAACGGCCACCTCTATATTGATCTGGCGGACGCGTACTGATGGAATCGTACCGCACTGTCCGCGGCTTTGCCGAGAGCCGCTTTACGGAGAAAAAAAGTGAATTTATCGGCAGGATCCGTCCCTGCGAGAGCTGGGAGGAGGCAAAGGAGTTTGTGGACCGGATCCGTCGGGGCGATCCCGAGGCTCGGCACCACGTTTCCGCCTTCATCAACCGAGAGGGCAACATTCAGCGCTTTGATGACGACGGAGAGCCCAAGGGCACCGGCGGCATCCCTATGCTGGAGGTGCTGAAAAAGGAGGAGGTCACGGGTGTTTGTGCCGTGGTCACCCGCTATTTCGGCGGGATCCTTCTGGGAGCGGGGGGACTTGCCCGTGCCTATGCCCGAGGAGCGAGAGATGCGCTTCACGAGGCGGGCGTATGCCTGTTTGTGAAGGTGTTTCGGGTGAAGGCAGAGATCCCGTATCCCTTGTTTTCCAAGGCAGAATTTGAATTGAATCAGAGAAAATACCGCATTGTAGGAAAGGAATTTGCCGAGGGCGTGATTCTGTCCATGCTGGCAACCCCAAAGGAGCGGGAGGAGATAGAATTGATCCTGTCCGATCTGTCAGGCGGCAAGATCAGACTGATCACGGAGGGAGAAACCTTTGCAGAAGAACCGGATAAGCCTTGAGATCGGCTCCTACCGATTGGAGATCGATCCCGCAAAAACCAAAACGGCCTATGAAAAGGCCGAATTCTGTGCCGATGAGGCAACAAAGCTCTTTTCTTTTCTGGCCCCCTCGGCCCCGCCCGAGAGCCTTGCCTTTTTAGAGGGCCTCGGCCTTCTTCCCCAAAAGATCCCCAAGGCGCGGCCCCTCTCACCGCCGGATGAGGAGGGAAGGGTGCTCTTTCTTTGCACCGCCCGTCTGTGCGGCGTACTCCTTGCGGGAGGGGATACTCGCCCCCGACAGAGCGAGGAGGAGGCAGGCATCAGTATGGTGTTCGTTTCCCAAAGGGAAGAATTTACCCCCGAAATAGAAAAAATGTTTGAACAAGAGGTGGAGATCCGTTTTGTGATGGAAGTCCCCTTTGACCCCGCCTTCTTTGAGGGCAAGTAAGTCTTTGATCAGGAGGAAAAGATGAAGATTACCAATGATATTCGCTATGTGGGCGTAAACGATCACAATGTGGATCTGTTTGAGGGGCAGTATGTGGTCCCCAACGGAATGAGCTACAATTCCTATGTGATCCTGGATGAAAAGGTGGCAGTTATGGATACGGTGGACGCCGCCTTCACCCATCAATGGCTGGATCATTTAGAGGAGGCTCTTGCAGGGCGCAAGCCCGATTATCTGGTGGTGCACCACATGGAGCCCGACCATTCCGCCAACATTTTCAATTTTGCCAAAACCTTTCCCGAGGCCACCATCGTTTCCTCGGCCAAGGCCTTTCAGATGATGAAAAACTTTTTCGGCACGGATTTTGCCGACCGCCGTGTAGTGGTGGGAGAGGGGGATACCCTGTCTCTGGGGAAGCATACCCTCACCTTTGTCACCGCTCCCATGGTGCATTGGCCCGAGGTCATCGTCAGCTACGATTCCTGCGACAAGGTGCTCTTTTCCGCAGACGGCTTCGGTAAATTCGGTGCCTTGGATGTGGAGGAGGATTGGGCCTGCGAGGCTCGCCGCTACTACATCGGCATCGTAGGAAAATACGGCCCTCAGGTGCAAAATCTTCTCAAAAAGGCCCAAGGCCTTGATATTTCCATCATTTGTCCCCTCCACGGCCCTGTTTTGAAGGAAAATTTGGGGTATTATCTGGAGCTTTACCGTACCTGGTCTTCCTACGAGCCCGAGAGCGAGGGGGTTCTGATCGCCTACACCTCCGTTTACGGCAACACCAAGAAGGCCGTTTTGGCTCTGGCAGATAAGATCAAGGAAAAGGGCTGTCCCAAGGTGGTGCTTTGCGACCTTGCCCGCTCCGATATGGCCGAGGCGGTGGAGGATGCCTTCCGCTACAACAAGCTCGTTCTTGCCACCACCACCTACAATGCGGATATCTTCCCCTTTATGAAGGAGTTTATCCATCATCTCACCGAGCGCAATTTCCAAAACCGCACGGTAGCCTTCGTGGAAAACGGAAGCTGGGCTCCCTTGGCCGCCAAGGTAATGAAGGAAATGCTTTCCTCCTGCAAAAATCTGACCTTGGCAGAGAATACCGTTCGTATTCTTTCCGCTATGAATGAGGAAACCAAGGAGCAGATCGACTCTCTTGCCGATGAAATCTGCCGTGACTGGAAGGAGCAAAGCTCCGATACCGCCAACAAAAACGATCTGACCGCTCTCTTCTGCTTGGGCTACGGCCTTTATGTGGTCACCTCTCACGACGGCAAGAAGGACAACGGCCTCATCGTCAACACCGTAACGCAGGTGACCAATACCCCCAACCGTGTGGCGGTCACCATCAATAAGGAAAACTATTCCTACCACGTGATCCGTCAGACAGGGAAAATGAATGTGAACTGCCTGACCGAGGACGCCCCCTTCAAGGTCTTTGAGAAATTCGGCTTTGTCAGCGGGCGCACCGTGGATAAGTTTGCCGATTGCACCCCCCTGCGTTCCGATAACGGGCTGATCTTCCTGCCTCGTTATATCAATTCCTTCCTGTCCCTGAAGGTGGAGCAATGCATCGATCTGGATACCCACGCCATGTTCGTTTGCTCCGTGACCGAGGCCAGAGTCCTGTCCGATCGCAAGACGATGACCTATACCTACTATCAGGATCACGTGAAGCCCAAGCCTCAGGTGGAGGGAAAGCGCGGCTATGTTTGTAAGATCTGCGGCTTTGTGTATGAGGGCGAGCCTCTTCCCGAGGACTTTGTTTGCCCCCTGTGCAAGCACGGCGCCGCCGATTTTGAGAAAATTCAATAAAGAACAAAAGAAAAAGGAGAAAAAACAATGAAAAAGTATGTATGCACCGTTTGCGGATGGGAATATGACGAGACTGAGGGCTACCCCGAGGGGGATATTGCTCCCGGCACCGCCTTTGAGGATCTTCCCGAGGATTTTGCTTGCCCCCTGTGCGGCGTAGGCAAAGAGGATTTTGAGGAAGCGTAAAGAGAAAATCAAATGGAAATGGTTTTACTGACAGCCTTGGGCGTTGGCCTTGCCACGGTGTTTGGCGTGGCCATCGGATTTGTTTTCAAAAATCTGTCCCATCGCTTTTCCGATCTGATCATGGCCTTTGCCGCCGGTGTGATGCTGGCGGCGGCGGTTTTGGGCTTGGTGCTCCCCTCGGTGGAATACGGCGGCGGAGCAAAGGGCCTTCCCATGACCGTTTTGGGGGTTTTCGCCGGTGCCGTCTGTGTTAACCTGATGGACAAGGCCGTTCCTCATCTGCACCGCTTGGCGGGGGCAAAGGGGCCCGGGCCCGACGGCAGCGCCAAAAAGGTTCTGCTGTTCGTTTCCGCCATCGCCATACATAATCTGCCCGAGGGCATCGCCGCAGGCGTTGGCTTCGGAGCGGGAGACAGCGCCGAGGCACTTCTCATTGCGGGAGGCATTGCCTTGCAGAACATCCCCGAGGGTATGGTGATCGTGGGCCCGATGCTGGCCACGGGAATGACCCCGAAGAAAACCTTTCTTCTCGCTTCCCTGACGGGGCTTGTGGAGGTGATCGGTGCCCTTGTGGGCTACTTTGCGGTGAGTGTTTCCGCAGCGATCCTTCCCTTTGCGCTGGCCTTTGCGGGCGGCACGATGCTGTATGTCATCAGCCACGAAATGATCCCCGAGACCCATCACGAGGGCAGTCAGAAGGGAAGCACCTATTCTCTTCTGGTGGGCTTTTGCCTGATGCTGGTTTCCGATGTGTTGCTGGGATAAAAAAACGAAAAAAGATCCGATGAGCCTTGGTTCATCGGATCTTTTTTTAATGCTTCGGTCTGTGGGATTTCTTTTGGTGCATCCGCTGGGTGATCTTCATGGCGGGAATACAAATGGCCACCAGGAGCAAGAGAAGAATGATCAGGATCAAAAAGATCCGATCGGTCTTGAAGATACCCGTCACCGCATCGGCGGCGTTTTCCGCTCCCTTTTCAATGGCGGATTTGGTTACGATGGGAACCCCGTCCCAATTCAAAACAAGGGGATAGGCCTTGTCGGAATCCTCTCCGTTGAATTGCAGTACGGCCTTGCCCACCTGCGCATCCTTTTGAATTTCACTCACCGCCAGGCTCTCGGGCAATTCTATTCGGTAGCCGGGCTCGGCCTCCTTTCGGGTGAGAACCAAAATCTCCTCCCCCGCCACCACGGGCACCGTGCTCTCCGAATCCAAAACGGGAAGCCTTGCGATCTCCTCTCCCTTTGCCAAAACGGATCGGATCTCAAAGTTCTCGTAGGCATAAGAAAGAAGGGTGTGGGTCTCGATCCACGCCATATTGCCGGGGTATTGACGGTTGCCGTCCAAATTGGCTCCCAAAAGCACGGAAACATAGGTGATCCCGTCCTTTTCGCTCAGGGTGGCAAGACAGCGCCCCGCCTGATTGGTGAAGCCTGATTTCCCGCCGATAAAGCAGTCTAAATAATAAGAATTGGACTCGTAAAAAATATTCACCGTGTATCTTAAATCCCTCGGGCCGCTGTGTGCGGTGGCGGGAATCTGATAATTTCGGGTGGAAATGATCTCTCGGAACAGGGGATTCTTGGCCGCCTCCGCCAAGATCAAGGCAAGATCCTTGGGGGAGGAATAGTGATCCGGCGCATTCAAACCGTGGGCGTTTTGAAAATGGGTGTTTTCCAAACTGAGAGAGGCCGCCCTCGCATTCATTTTCTCCACGAAGGCCTCCACGCTTTCACCCCCGAAATGATAGGCCAAAAGATCCGCCGCATCGCAGTAGGAATTCATCATCATTCCCAAAAGCAGATCGTAGGCGGTAAAGACCTCGCCCCGATAAAGCTGCATATGAACGCCGCCCTCGTTGATGATGTAGGCAAACAGATCGGTATCGGGAGTGGTGATGAGGGTGTTTTTCGGATCCTCGCAGAGATCCAGCACCACAAGCGCCGTCATAATTTTGGTGGTGGAGGCGGGAGACATACGGCTGTTTTCCGCTTTTTCATAAATGGCACTGCCCGTTTCGGTATTGAAAACATAAACCCCTTGGGAATCCAGGCTCAGATCGTAAATGGCATCCTTCTCGGCGTGCACCGAAAGGGAAAGGGGCAAGATCAAGATCAGCGCCAAAATGAGACTGAAGAGTCGTTTCATTGTGCATTCCTTTTTGCTTTTATTTGTTGCGGGAGAGCATATAGCTGCGCCAAGCCTCCAACAGATCCTTGTAGGGAGAATCGGGGAGCAGGGAGAGGGCCTTTCTTGCCTCCTCCAGATATTGCTCTGCCAAGGCCTTGGTCTTTTCCACGCCGCCCCGCAGAATCAAAATATCTCTTGCTCGGCAAAGCTCGTCCTCATCTTCGGTGCAGCCGACGGTGCTTCTCAAGAATTCCTTCTCCTCCTCGGTGGCCATCTCATACCCGTAGATCAGAAGCAGGGTAGGCTTTCCTTCTCTCAGGTCGCTTAGGATCGGCTTCCCCAGCACCTTTTGGGTGGAGGTGATGCCCAAAATATCATCCTGCAGCTGGAAGGCAATGCCGCACTTTTCCGCAAAGAGAGCGAGGGCCTTTGCCATGGGATGCTCCCGATGGGTGCTTTTCAGACCGATGAGAGCGCCCGACAGAGCGCTGATGGCAAAGAGAGCGCCGGTCTTGCCGGCCATCATTTTCAAAACTTCTTGTTCGGTCATATTCCAAAAGGCGCCCTTTCCGTAGATCAGGCCGTTTTTGGTATCCACCGTCTCTCCGCTGATGAGGCGAGGGCCGTATTCTCCCGTCAAAAGAGAGAGGATCTTCAAGGTCACCTCGGGGGGCACAAAGCCCGAATCGGAAAGCTTGGTCAAATAGGAGATCGAAGCGCTTTGCAGAGCGTCTCCCGCCAGGAGGGCGGTATCAAAGCCGTATTCCCTTGCGGTTTCAGGGGCGGTTTTTCCCTCAAAGGCATCGGAGATCAGCTTGTGCACTGCCTTTTCGCCACGGCGGGTATCGTCGTGATCGATCATATCGTCGTGCACCAGAGTCCAGTTGTGGTAAAGCTCCAGCGCCAGCGCACAGGGAACGGCGGCCTTTTCGGCCTCCTTTCCTCCCAGAGCCCCCGCCGCCAAGCGGCAAATGGCAGGGCGAAGGCGCTTGCCGCCACGCTCAAAGTATACGAAGGTGCCCTCCATCAGTTCCGCAGGGGTCAGTGCGAAGGGGGGAGTGGCCTTATAATAGGAGAGGATTGCTTCTCCGCTTTCTTTTAAGTATGCTAAAAGCTCGTTCTTCATCGGTTCGCCAAAAAGTCCATAAAATCCAAGACCATTTTTCTCTGACCCATGGAGAGAGCTTGGAATTTATCCTGAAACAGATCGTTGGCACGGCTGACGGCGGGAGACAGGCGCTCCTCGGCAGCGGGCCCTTGCGAGCAAAACAGAAGATCCTCCAGAGCAATGCCGCCTGCGGCGTTCTGAGCGATCTTGATCATAAGCTTTTTGCGGGGGGAATTCTCCTGCTGACCCAATGCCAGCTTTCGCATCTGAATGTAGCTGATGTCACAATCCAGCGCAAACTGTCTCCAGGAGCGATTGCCCTTGGCCTGCTCCAGAAGAAGAGAGAAGATCCGTTTGTTAAATGCCATAACACATTTCCTCGTTCTCATCGTAAACTGATTCCGCCTCGGCGGAACGAGTCTATTATACCAAGAAAGGAGGGCTTCTGGCAATAAAAAATGCGAAGTTTTGTGAATAAATTTGAAATTTCTTGTTTCATTTTTGAAAAAGTGATAGTTTTGAAAACGAATCTGACACATAAAAATATATAAAGAACGGAAACATTTGGCTTAAACACTTGAAAATATTGTTCGGTTATAAATTTTTGTGTATAATTTTGTATAAATTAAACAAAATCAATTTTGATTTTTTGGGAAATAAACATCTTTTCTTGACGAAAGGAATTTGTTATAATGGTAGCGTTGTAAATCGCAGGGGAAGCTCTGCTTTAATATTTAGGAGGAAAAAATGGCAAGTGTATCTTTAAAACACATTTTTAAGAAGTATCCCGGCGGCGTTACCGCAGTTACCGATTTCTGCCTTGAGATCAAGGATAAGGAATTCATCATTCTGGTTGGTCCCTCCGGTTGCGGTAAGTCCACCACCCTTCGTATGGTAGCAGGTCTGGAAGAGATCACCGAGGGTGAGCTCTTTATCGGCGACAAGCTGGTAAACGATGTTGCTCCTAAGGACAGAGACATCGCAATGGTGTTCCAGAACTACGCTCTGTATCCCCATATGTCCGTGTTTGAGAACATGGCATTCGGTCTGAAATTGAGAAAGGTTCCCAAGGAAGAGATCAAGAGAAGAGTAGAAGAGGCTGCCCGTATTCTGGACATCGCTCACCTGCTCGACCGTAAGCCCAAGGCCCTCTCCGGTGGTCAGAGACAGCGTGTTGCGTTGGGTCGTGCCATCGTTCGTGAGCCTAAGGTATTCCTTCTCGACGAGCCTCTTTCCAACTTGGATGCAAAGCTTCGTGCATCCATGAGAACCGAGCTGACCAAGCTCCATCAGAAGCTGCAGACCACCTTCATCTACGTAACCCACGACCAGACCGAGGCTATGACTATGGCTTCCCGAATCGTGGTTATGAAGGACGGTATCATCCAGCAGGTAGATACTCCTCAAAACCTGTACGATCTGCCTGTTAACCTCTTCGTTGCCGGCTTTATCGGCACTCCTCAGATGAACTTCCTCAACGGTAAGCTCATCAAGAAGAGAGGCGATGACAAGAGCATCTACTTCACCTTCGGCGAGAATGAATTCAAGCTTCCCGAAGAGAAGGCTGAGAATGAAGAGCTCCAGAACTACATCGGCAAGGAAGTCATTGCCGGTATCCGTTCCGAGGCCATTCACGATGAGCCCATGTATCTGTCTCAGTTCTCCGACTGGGTAATCGATGCCAATGTTGACGTAACCGAGCTGATGGGTGCAGAGATCTTCCTGTATCTCAACAGCCAGGAGCAGAACTTCATCGCAAGAGTATCTCCTCGCTCCAAGGCAAAGGTCGGCGACGCCATCAAGGTTGCATTCGATATCAACAGACTGCACCTCTTCGACAAAGACACCGAGCTTTGCATCTGCCACTGAGATTGGCTTTAAAAGGCACCTCTTCGGGGGTGCCTTTTTTGCTTTTATTGGTGATTTTTCGGAAAACGGATTGTATTTTTTTCTTCTTCGTGATAGAATACTGTCCGTTATTGAAACAGAAAGGCAAAAAATATTATGGAAAAAAAGCAAAATGGCTTCGGTAGCGGTATCGGCTTTGTATTGGCCGCTGCGGGTTCGGCAGTGGGACTTGGAAACCTTTGGGGATTTCCCTATAAGACCCACGCATACGGAGGAGCGGCGTTTGTTCTGGTCTACATCGCCTGCGTCCTGTTCATCGGCGTGATCACCATGCTCAGTGAGATCTACATTGGCAGAAGAACTCAGGCAAACCCTGTTACGGCCTTCAAAAAGATCCATCCTGCCGTGGGCTGGTTCGGCGTTCTGGCGGTTCTCATTCCCGCCTTTATCACCTGTTATTATGCGGTTTTGGGCGGGTATACCGTTCGCTTCACCGTCAATTCCTTCGCAGGAAATTCGGGCACCTTCGTTCCCTTTGCATCCAATGTTCCCTTGGTGATCCTTTGTACCGCCGTCTTTATCGGTATGGCTCTGTTTGTGGTGATGGCAGGGGTCAAGGGAGGAATTGAAAAGGCCTCCAAGGTATTGATGCCCGTGCTTTTCATCATTCTTGTTTGCACCGCCATCTTTTCTCTTTCCTTGGGAGAAGGGGTGAAGGAGGGGCTTATCTTCTACTTAAAGCCCGATTTCTCCAAGTTGACGGGCACGGGGATCCTCGCTGCCATGGGGCAGGCCTTTTATTTCCTGTCCTTGGGGATGGGAGCCATGATCGTCTACGGCTCCTATACGGGCAAGGAGGTCAATCTGGTGAAATCCACCGCTATGATCTGCCTTTGCGATACGGCTGTTGCTCTTCTTGCAGGCTTTGCCATTTTCCCTGCCGTGTATCACTTTACCGCCACCACGGGCCTTGAGGTGGATTCCATTCAAGGGGTGGGACTGATGTTCCAGACCCTTCCTATGGTGTTTGAGGATCTCGGCTTTGTTGGCAAGTGCATCAGCTTTTTCTTCTTTGCCATGATCGCCATTGCCGCCGTCACCTCTGTCATTTCTCTTCTTGAGGTGGTGTGTCAGTTCTTCATTCAGAAATTCGGTATCCGCAGGAAAAAGGCTGTGTCCGTTCTGGCGATCGTTTGCTTTGCCGTTTCCATTCCCGTGGGCATTTCCTTGGGACAGGTGCTGGAGGGCGATGAGGGGGCCATTGTGGTCTTCGGTCAGAACCTTCTGGACTTTTTTGACATCGTGACCAATACAGTGCTTATGCCCGTCTGCGCCTTCTTCGGCTGTGTGGCGGTGGGTTGGTTTATCGGGCCGCGTCGTGCGGTGAAGGAAATGGAGGAGGACGGGCAAAGACTCGGCTTCTTGCGAGGGATCTATCAGGTGATGGTAAAATACATTACCCCTCTTTTTATTTTGGTTATTGAGGTCTTTGGTGTGTTCGATCTGATCTTCCCCGCCAAGGAGGGCTCTCGCTCCTTCTCGGCCAATGGACTTGGCATTACCCTGTTTGCCTATCTGCTTCTGACGGTGGGCGTTGTGATCTATTTTGTGTTCTTCCGCAATCGGGATACCGGCTGTAATGCCGATGAAACCAAACAGGAAGAGACTTGTAAAAAATGAAAAAAGAAGGGGCGTTTGCCCTTTCTTTTTTTTGTGCAATTTTCTTGACTGAGCTTGGAATTGATGGTATACTGTTTACATCAATTTGGAAAGGAAAGTACAATGAAACTGTATCGATTTTTGTTATGCTGCTTGCTTGTTTTTTCTGTCGCTTTGACCCCTCTTTTGACCGCCTGCTCCGCAGGGCTTGCGGCTGAAAAGGAGCCGATTTCGGAAACCGCAGATTCCGAGGGGACGGCAGATTTCGAGGCAAGCTCGGAAACAAAGGAAACGGAAGAGAATGTAAAAACCGAAGATAAGAAAAAAGAAAAGGATCCTTCCAAAGACGATGAAATGAACCTCATTTTCATCGGAAACAGCTATTGCTATTACTGGATCGATGAGCTTTGGGGCCTGATGAATGCCGCAGGCTATGAAAAGCTGACGGTCTGCAATGTGTATTATTCCGGCTGTAGCTTGCAGCAGCATGTAGACTGGCTCATGAATCGAGAGTCGAATTACGATTTTATCATCTACACGGAAAAGGGCAGGGTAGAGAAGGAAAAAACCGGTTTGAAAGCTTGCCTTGATTTTGCCGATTGGGATGTGGTCAGTATTCTTCAAAGCGGCTCTCTTTTGTACGGAAAGGGAGAAGAGGCTCTCAGAAACAGCATCCAAAAGGATCTTGGGACTCTTTTATCTTATGTGAAAAAGTTCCATCCCAACGCCAAGTATTACTGGCAGCAAAGCTGGGTGCACGGCATTGGAAACGATTGCAAGGATCTTGCCGATCAGGCAAGGCTTACGGATATCAACCGCCGTGTCGCCATTGATACCTGCGCCTCCTACGGTATGACCCGCATTCCCTTGGGGGATGCGTGGGAGCTGGTGCGCCACGATCCTCTCATCCGAGAGGGCGGCAAGACCCTGACCACCCGCATTTTCCTCGGGAAGCCCGATCACGATGATCTTTCCCACGATGGAGATGTGGGCGGCGGTCAGTTTCTCAACGCCTGCGTGGCCTTTGAGGTGATCACGGGGAAGAGCTGCCTTGAAAACAGCTTTGTTCCGCACTATGAATTCGAAGGTCAGGATCTTTCCCTGTCCGAGGAAAAGATCACCCTTTTGAAAAACAGCGCCCATCAGGCGGTGGCAGGAGTCTACGGCGAAGATTATGCAAAATAAAAAAAGAGAAGAAAAAGAATGAAAAGAATTTTGACGGTTTTACTTGCCTGTCTTTTGCTTCTGCCTGCTTTGGTAGCTTGTTCCTCCGTTATTGCGGAAACAAAGGACGTGCCGAAAACAAATGGGAAAACCAGTGAGGAAAAAGAAGAAATGATCAGTTCAAAGAATGACGGAGAAATGAATCTTATTTTCATAGGAAACAGCAATTGCTATTATTGGATTGATGAGCTTTGGGGCCTGATGGATGCCGCAGGCTACAAAAAGCTGACGGTCTGCAACGTCTACTATTCCGGCTGTAAATTCAGTCAGCATTGGGAGTGGCTGCGGGGGAATGAGGCAAATTATGAGTTTTTCTATATGACCTCGGAAGGTCGCCGCTCTGTGAAAAATGTAGATCTTCAGTATTGCCTGAATTACAAAAATTGGGATGCCATCACCTTTTGCCATTCGCAGGGCGTGATCTACAGAGAGGGAGAAGAGGCTTATAAAAAGACGGTTTCTTCCTATTTCCCCCAGATTCTGAAGTATGTTCAGGAAAAGTTCCCCGAGGCAGACTATTATTACCAGCAGCTTTGGACGGAGGAGCTTGGCAAATCCGTGAAAACGGAGGAGGAGCAGAGAGAATATACCAAGATTCACGCCAGAGTGGCCAAGGAGACTGCAGAGGAGAACAACATTGGCTGGGCACCTATGGGAAATGCCTGGGATCTGGTGCGGTTTAACCCCGTGATCTACGAGGGCGGCAAGAATATGACCACCCGCATTTTCCTCGGCAAGCCCAATCACGATGACTTGGGACACGACGGAGACGTGGGCGGCGGTCAGTATCTCAACGCCTGTGTAATGTTTGAAACCTTAACGGGCATCAGCTGCCTTGAGAATACCTTCCGTCCCCATTATGAATTCGAAGGTCAGGATCTTTCCCTTTCCGAAGAAAAGATCGCCGTTTTGAAGAAGGCCGCCCATCAGGCGGTGGCCGAGGACTACGGCGAAGATTTTGCCAAATAAAAAATAGTGGCACCCGAGGGTGCCACTATTTTTTTGTCTAAAGAGGGAATCGTATTATGGTTCTCTCCTTTTTTATCGCATAAAGAAGGGCGAGCTCAGTTCCGCTTTTGCCATGGGCGGGAGCGAAATTCGGATCATAATAAACAATACAGAAACGGCTGTTTCGGATCATTTCACGGTTTCGCTCCACATAGATCGCCTTCCCTGCTTTCAAAAGCTTTTCGGGAAAGTAGCTGTCTTCATATTGTTCCATTAGATAGTCTGATCAATTTTCATTTTTCACCTCAAAGGAAATACTATAAACATATTTTTGCAAAATAATATACTTATAGTATACACCTTTGGATTATCAATATCAATAGTCTGTGGAATATTAGAAACAATATCAATAGACTTTAATATAGAGGTGATGATGTGAAGGATTTGAGCAAAACGATAGGACAACGAATTCGCAATTACAGGGTTCATCTTGGCTTAAGCCAAGAAAAGCTTGCAGAGCTTGCAGGCTGTCATCCTACTTATATCGGTCAGCTGGAGCGTGGAGAGAAGAACGCCACCTTGGAAAGTGTGGCTAAAATTGCATCTGCTTTGCAGGTGTCCTTATCAAAGCTCTTTGAACATCTTGGGGACGAGAATGCTTTGCAGGATCATTATGCTCATTTGTGTTATGAGTTTTTATTGACCAAAAGCAAAGAAGAGCAAGAACAGATCGTTAATATCATAATGGAACTGGATAAATACAAAGGAAAATAAAATAGTGGCACCCTCGGGTGCCACTATTTTATTTTGTCTTATTTCAAGTTCTTCTTCAGGGTCTCCAGCTGAGCGGCGAGCTCTGCGGGGAGACGGTCAAACTTCTTGAAGTACTCCTCCACGTCGGCGGCGTACTCGGTCCAAGCGGCCTGATCCACGGTGAGGATGGACTTGAGAACCTCAATATCCATATCCAGATCGGTCAGATCAATATCCTCGGGTCTGGGAATGTAACCGATGGCGGTCTCCTGAGCCTCAGCCTTGCCCTCGCAGCGATCAACGATCCAGTTGAGAACTCTCATATTGTCACCGAAGCCGGGCCATACGAAGTTGCCTTCGTCATCGGTACGGAACCAGTTAACATTGAAGATCTTGGGAGCCTTGTCACCCAGCTTTTCGCCCATATCGAGCCAGTGCTGGAAGTAATCACCCATATTGTAGCCGCAGAAGGGAAGCATAGCCATAGGATCGTGGCGAACCACACCAACGGCACCGGCAGCAGCGGCGGTGGTCTCAGATGCCATGGTAGCACCTACGAATACACCGTTCTTCCAATCCTTGGACTGGTAAACCAGAGGAGCCAGCTTGGCTCTTCTGCCACCGAAAATAATGGCGGAAATGGGAACGCCTGCGCCCTTGTCAAACTCCTCGGAAATGCAGGGGCAGTTCACAGCGGGAGCGGTGAAGCGGGAGTTGGGGTGAGCGGCACAGGTGGACTTGTCAGCCTTGTCAAACTTGGAGGGATCCCAGGGGTTGCCCTTCCAATCCAGTGCGTTCTCGGGCAGGTTTTTGTTCAGACCCTCCCACCAAACGGTGTTGTCATTCAGATCGAGAGCAACGTTGGTGAAGATGGTGTTCTTCTTGGTGGAAGCCAAAGCGTTGAAGTTGGACTTCTCGTTGGTACCGGGAGCCACGCCGAAGAAGCCGTTTTCGGGGTTGATGGCGTAAAGTCTGCCGTCTGCACCGATTCTCATCCAAGCGATGTCATCACCGACGGTCCAAACCTTGTAGCCCTTCTTGCGCAGATATTCCGGAGGAATGAGCATGGCAAGGTTGGTCTTACCGCAAGCAGAGGGGAATGCGGCGGCAACATACTTGACCTCACCCTGGGGATTCTCGATACCCAGAATGAGCATATGCTCTGCCATCCAGCCTTCCTTCCAGCCCTGATAGGAAGCGATTCTCAGAGCAAAGCACTTCTTGCCCAGAAGAACGTTTCCGCCGTAAGCGGAGTTTACGGAAATGATGGTGTTGTCCTCGGGGAACTGGCAGATGTAGCGGTTTTCGGGATCCACGTCACACTTGGCGTGCAGGCCGCGAACCCAGTCATTGGAGTCACCCAGAACCTCCAGCACCTTGGTGCCCACACGGGTCATAATGGCCATGTTCAGCACAACGTAGATGGAGTCGGTGATCTCGATTCCTGCCTTAGCAAGAGGAGAGCCGATGGGCCCCATAGAGAAGGGGATGATATACATGGTTCTTCCCTGATAGGTGCCACGGGCGATATTGTAAAGCTTTTCGTACATCTCCTTGGGGGCGCACCAGTTGTTGGTGGGGCCGGCATCTTCCTTCACGGAGGTGCAGATAAAGGTTCTGTCTTCCACACGGGCCACGTCATTGGGCTTGGTTCTGTGGAGATAGCAACCGGGAAGCTTCTCTTCGTTCAGCTTGAGCATTTCGCCGGTCTTAACAGCTTCCTCACGGAGGGCTTCCAGCTGTGCTTCTTCACCGGTGATCCACTCGATTTTGTCGGGATTGAGAAGTGCTTTCATCTCCTCGATCCACTGCAGTACGGTTTTGTTTGTGGTCATAATGAGTATCCTTTCCTCAAATATTCAAATTCAAACCCATTATACTGAATTTTGGAAAGTTTTGCAAGGGTTTTCCTAAAGAAAATTGAAAAAATGCAAGAAATTTCTTTTCAGAGTTCAAAAATTAACCGGAAATTTGAATTTGGTTAAAAAAAACTGGCGGGAAGGGGAATTCAAAATAGAAAAAGAACTCTTTTTTTGGGGGATAGAAAAAGAAAAAAACGGCGGCCTTAGGCACTTTTTCACAGAAAAATCATAAAAAGGTTTGAAAAGGAACAAATTGTGTAGTATAATGGTAAAAGTATATTTATGCAAATTTTTCTGAAAGGAATTTTTATGAACCGAGAAAAGCTGGAACGAACCCTTGTCGGACAGGGGATCGGCCTGAATTTCATTGAAAACGACCGATATAAGACCAATTATATCAGCTTTCATTTTGTAACCCCGCTGTCTGCCGAGCGTGCCTCCTACAATACCCTTTTGTCCCGTGTTCTGACCCGTGGCTGTGAAAAATATCCCACCCAAATGGATCTGAACCGTGCGCTGGACGCCTGCTTTGATGCCGCTTTGGATGCCGAGACCTTAAAGATCGGAGAGTGGCATTCCCTGAGCCTGTCCCTTTGCCTGTTGGACGATGCTTATGCCTTTGACGGGGAATCCATCCTCGAGCGTGGTCTTGAGATCCTTCGAGAGGTTCTCTTTCATCCCTATTTGCCCCAAGGCGCCTTCGATGCAGAATATGTGGCAAGCGAGAAAAAGTTGAATCTGGATGAGATCGCTTCTCTCGTGAACCATAAGGCCCGCTACGCCAGAAGCCGAATGATCGAGCATATGTGCGCTCTGGAGCCTTACAGCACCTGCTCCCTCGGAAGAAACAGGGAGCTTCGCAGGATCACGCCCGAAAGCCTGACTGCCTATTACAAAAAGCTTTTGCGCACCGCCCGCGTGGAGATCTTCTTTGTGGGTCGCTTTGATCAGAAAAAGGTGCAGAGCGCCGTTGAGGAAATGTTCTCCTCCGTAAAGCGGGAGCCACTGCCCCTTCCCGCACCCTCCATCCGCACCTCGGCCCGCCGTGTGAAGGAGGTCACGGAGAGAATGGATATTACGCAGGCCAATTTGGTCATGGGCTTCCGCACCGCCTGCAGCATTTACGACGATTCGTGGCGTGCCATGAGCCTTTACAACGCCGTGCTGGGCGGATCGCTCACCTCCAAGCTCTTTTGCATTTTGCGAGAGAAAATGAGCCTCTGCTATTCCGTTTCCTCCTCCCCCGATGCTATGAAGGGCATTATGCTCATCTATGCGGGCATCGCTCCCGAAAACCGTCAGGTTGCCATTGAGGAGGCTCTGCAGCAGATGGAGGAGATCAAAAAAGGAAACGTTACCGAGGAGGAATTGGAAAACGCCCGCGGCGCCATTGTCAATTCTCTCAACGGCTTGGGCGATAACCCCGCCGTTCTGGCAGAGTGGTATCTGCCTCGGGTTTTGGCCGATCGGGTTCAGACTCCCGCCGAGATCGTGGCAGAGCTGAATCAGGTCACCCTTGAGGAGGTGGTAGCCGTGGCCCGCGGGATCACGCTGGATACGGTCTACACCTTAACCGCAAAGGAGGCGACAAAATGAGATTTTACACCGAAGAAAATCCTCGCTTGCAGGAAAAGTATTATCATGGAAAGCACTCCTCGGGCTTGGAGGTGGTGATCGTTCCCAAGGCACACCGCAAGGCCTTTGCCCTGTTCGGAACCCGCTACGGCTCCATTCACCGCACCTTTAAGACCAATTTGGATGAGGATTTCGTGACCGTTCCCGACGGTATCGCCCATTTCTTGGAGCACAAGCTCTTTGAAAATGAGGACGGCAGCGATACCTTCAACCATTTTGCCGCTCTCGGCGCCAACTGCAACGCCTTCACCTCCACGGAAATGACGGCGTACCTCTTCTCCGCCACCGAGCATTATTACGAGAATTTAGAGGTGCTGCTCCGCTTCGTATCCTCCCCCTATTTCACCCCCGAGACCGTGCAGAAGGAAATGGGGATCATCGGACAGGAGATCCAAATGGGGCAGGATGAGCCCTTCCATCAGCTCTATTACGGAATGCTGGAGGCTCTGTACCACCACCACAATGTAAAGGTGGATATTGCGGGCACGCAGGAGACCATTGCCGAGATCGACGATAAGATCCTCTACCGCTGCTACAATACCTTCTACAATCCCGGCAATATGCTTCTTGTTCTTTGCGGCCCTTGGGAAAAGAGCCGTGTAGCCGCCGTGGTGGATGCGTGTATCCCAAAAAAGGAGAAGATCGTCATTCAGACCAAGACCCCCAAGGAGCCCCGCCGCATCCATCAAAAGAAGGTGGTCAAATATTTCCCCGTGGCCTTGCCTCTGTTTGCCGTTGCCATGAAGGAGGATGACCTGAAAAAGAGAATTTCTCCCGATGAATTTTTGAAAAAGCAGGCGGAGCACGAGATCCTGTCCGACCTTTTGTTCGGCAAAAGCTCAGCCTTTTACAACGAGCTCTATGACAAGGGCCTCTTGGGAGATAAGTTCTCCATGGAGTATAACCTGTCCCGTAGCTACGGATATTTGATGCTGTACGGGGAATCCCGCCGTCCCGAGACCGTATTCCGTATGGGGAAGGATGTGGTGGGGAAAGCCTCGCTCCTCATTACGCCGGAGGATTTTGAAAGAAGCCGCCGTGCAGTGTATTCCCGCAGTGTTCAGGATTGGAATTCCACCACGGAAATTGCGGAAAACTTTATGGACTTTGCCTTTTCCGGCACCGATATGCTCCGCTATCCCGATGTGATCGCCTCGGTCACGCCGGAGGATCTGATGGAGAGAATTCAAAAATCCTATAAGACGGAAAGACTGGTTCTTTCCGCCGTGAAACCCATTAAGGAGAAAAAGCTATGATGAATTTAAGTTCCACCACCATCGTGTCCTTCCCCGAATTGGGCCTTGGGCCTTGGACCTTGAACCGCTATTTGTTTGAGGATCTGTTCGGGGGTCTGTCCGTTGCCTGGTACGGTGTGATCATTTGCGTTGCCATGATTCTGGCCTGCGTCATTATTCTGCGAAACGCCGTAAAAAAAGAAGGCTTCAATTTTGATTCCTTCCTGGATTATTTTCTGTTTGCCATTCCCATCGGTGTGGTGGGCGCCCGTGTGATGTATGTTTTGGCACGGCTGGATCAGTACGATTCCTTCCGTGAAATGATCGCCATTTGGGAGGGCGGCATTGCCATTTACGGTGCCGTGATCGCAGGGGCCATCACGGTGCTCTGCGTTGCCAAGGTGAAAAAGCACAATCCCCTGAAGGTGTTTGACGCTATGGTTCCCGGTCTGCTTTTGGCGCAGGCCATCGGCCGCTGGGGGAATTTCATCAACGGTGAGGCCTTCGGTGAAACCATGAAAAATCCCTTGCCTTGGGGTATGGTGGTCAACGGTGTCGGCCCTGTGCACCCCACCTTTTTGTATGAATCCCTCATTACCTTCTCGGGCTTTTTGATCGCCACCTTCGTGATCTACCGCTTCAAAAAGACCTCGGGGCAGGTGTTCTGCTTCTACCTTGTGTGGTACGGCATCGGAAGAGTTCTGGTGGAGGGCCTTCGCACCGATTCCCTGATGGTGGGCTCCCTTCGCCTTGCCCAGTGCATCGGCATCGGCTCTGCTCTTTTGGGGATTGCCCTGTTTGTGATCCTGCAGATCTATAAGACGCAGGCTCCCGCTCCCGTCCTTGCCGAGGAGGGAACAAGCGAGGCCGAGAAAGCCGAAGAAGCCGAGAAAACCGAAACCGAAGAAACCGTAAAAGCCGAAACCGAAGAGGAGAAATAAGATGGCACAGATCATTGACGGAAAGAAAACATCCCTGAAGCTGAGAGAGGAAATTCGCCTTGCCGCCGCCGAGCTGCAGAAGAAAACGGGGGTTTGCCCCGGCCTTGCGGTGATTTTGGTGGGGGAGGATCCCGCTTCTCAGATTTATGTCAGAAACAAGAAAAAGGCCTGCGAGGAGGTGGGCTTTCTCTCCCGTGAATACCGCTTGGCGGAGAGTACCACCCAAGAAGAGCTTTTGTCCCTGATTGACAAGCTCAATGCCGATCCCGAGATCCACGGTATTCTGGTTCAGCTTCCCGTGCCCCGTCACATCCATGATAAGGCGGTCATCGCCCGCATTGATCCGAAGAAGGATGTGGATGCCTTCTCTTGGGAAAATGTAGGCAGAATTATGACAGGGGAGTTTGATTTCGTGCCCTGTACCCCTGCGGGCATTATGGAGCTTTTGGCCGAATACGGCATCGATCCCGAGGGAAAGAGAGCCGTGGTCATCGGCAGAAGCAACATCGTAGGAAAGCCCATGGCCATGCTTCTGTTACATAAAAACGCCACCGTTACCGTTTGTCACTCCCGCACCGTGGGCCTTGCCAAGATCTGCCGTGAGGCCGATATTTTGGTGGCCGCCGTGGGCAAGGCAAGATTTGTCACCGAGGATATGGTGAAGGACGGTGCCGTTGTCATTGACGTGGGAATGAATCGGGATGAAAACGGCCTCTGCGGCGACGTGGACTTTGCCGCCGTGGAGAAAAAGGCCTCCTTTATCACCCCCGTCCCCGGCGGAGTAGGCCCCATGACCATTACCCTTCTTTTGAAAAACACCCTGACCTCTGCCCAAAAGGCGGCAGAAAGGAAGGGCGAGTAGGATGAAAAAAAGACTTGTTTGCACCCTTCTTGCCCTCACGCTTCTTCTCTCCCTTGCCGCTTGCTCTCAGGAGGAGGCGTCCCCCTCCACCACAGCGGAAAAGGAAATGACCACGGCAGAAAAGGCCGCCAAGGACGAAGCCGCTCTGGAAAAATTCATCAAGGAATACCGAGAGGGCGTCTACAAGGAGGAGGAGCTTTTCTCCTACGAGGATCTGTCCGAGTATTATGAGCTTGGGGAGTACAAGGGCCTGACCTACCCCGACGATCCCGCCATTCGGGAGGAGGTTACCGACGAAGAGGTAGAACGGTATCAGACCTTTATTCTCATCAGCAATACCGTTCCCGACAGCGACTATACCGCCGTTCCCGAGGGACAGCCCCTGCAGGAATTTGATGTGGTGACCATGGATTATACGGGCATCATCGACGGCAAGGAGCACGACAACGCCAAGGATACGGATGCCACCCTGATGCTGGGAAGCGGCCAATTTATTGACGGCTTCGAATCGGGCCTTGTGGGAAAGACCGTGGGAAGCACGGTGCAGCTGGAGCTGAAATTCTCTCCCTATTATTCCGATCCTCAGGTAGCGGGCAAGAGCGCCACGTTCACCGTGAAGATCAAATCCGCTCAGCGTCCCAAGATCCCCGAGGCCACGGTGGAGGTGTTCGGCAAGATCGCAGGAAAAGCCTTTTCGGATCTGGAGGGAGTCCGTCAGGATATCCGCTCTTATTTGGAGGGGAAAAAGGCGGAAAGCGCCTACACCTCTCTTGCCACCTATTTGCAGGGTCAGCTTTTGGATCGGGGCAAGGCAAAATCCTATCCCGAAAAAGAGCTTGAAATTTACAGAAAACGCTACATTGACGATTGCACCCAAGGGGCCGAAAGCGGGATGACGCTGGAGGAATTCTGTGAAAAGAATCTGGGCATCAGCTATGAAGAGTTCAATGCCGATGCCGTGGAGTACGCTCAGATCTCCACCGCCGCCTCCATGATGGTTCTTGCCGTTGCCCAAAAGGAAGGCATCACCTGTACCGATGAGCAGATGGAGGCGGTGATCCGTCAGCTGTATGCCAATCTGTCCCAATATTTTTCCGATATGGAAAGCTTTTTGGCCTATCACCGTCAGGCCTTCGGCGCCGATTACTTTGAGGATTGGGTGATCAATGCCGCCGTTTCGGAGCGCTTGGTGGAATATGCGGTAAAGGTTTCATAAGGTATGAAAAAGCATTGTTTCATTTTGTGTCTTGCCCTTCTTCTGTTCTCCTTTTCCGCTTGCAGTGAGCCCCGAGAGACCCTCACCGTTTCCGGTGATGCGGCAGTCAGCGTGACCGAGGCGGAGAAGGTGGAGCGATACCCCTATGACCTGAGCGAGTATGTGACCCTGCCCGATCCCTATGGAGTCACGGCAAAATTTGCCGATCCGGAGCTTTGCACCGAGGAGGAAATGAATGAGGCCATCCTGCAGATCCGCCTGCGCCTTGCCACCTTCGGGGAGGCCATCGCTCTGGTGGAGGAGTACAGCAAGGTGGTGCTGGATTACACCGTGATCCTTCAGGGGCGGGAGCTTGGGGAAAAAAGTGCCCAAGGAACGAGCCTTGTGGTGGGATTGGAAACGGAAAACGGCTTGGAAAATACCTTGGCCGAGGCCCTTTTGGGTTTTGGTGCGGGGAATCAGTGCTATGTGGAATATACCTATCCCGATTCCGTGGTGTACGATGAATTGGCGGGGAAGACCGTGGTGATCCGAGCGCAGATCAAGGAGATCTACCGTGGCGCCTTGCCTGAATTCAACGAGGAATTGGTCCGTTCCATGGAAGGATTTGAAACCTATAGCTTAAAGGAATTCCGTGCCGTTTTGAAAAAGGATATTTTGGCCCAAAAGGCGGAAAACCAAAGGGTCGCCGTTTGGGATGCCTTCACAAGAGGGGTGGTGGTCCACGCCTATCCCGAGGCAGAATTGGCGGAATACCGATCGGATCACATTGCCTACTATACCGCTCTTGCCCAAGGGCTGAAAATGGAAATGGCAGATTTTCTTTCGCAGTATATGGAAATGACCTTAGAGGAATTTGAAGCGGAAACCGAGCGCTATGCGAAGGAAATGGTGAAAAACGATATGATCTTCACCCAGCTTGCCCGCACCCTTCAGATCACCTTGAGCGATGAGGAATATCGCTTGGGAGCCGAGCGCTATTTTGAAGCGGAAGAGACGGAATTTGATTCCGTTACGGAATTTATTACCCATTATACCGAGGATCGGATCCGTGAAAATCTGATTCGTGATAAAGCTTTGATGACCGTGGTGGAGCATGCGGTCCGAGCAGAATAAGAGGAACTGAATATGAAACGAATTTTGTGCATTGCCCTGACCTGCCTTTTGCTTCTTTTTGCAATGGCGGGCTGCGCCGAACCCACTCGCTACGATTACGACCTTTCCGAATACATTGAATTGGGCCAGGTTCAGCCCATTTCCGCCTATTTTGAGGATCCCGAGGTCTGCACCGAAGAGGAGGTCGATCAGGCTCTGTTTCAGGTGATGCTCTCCTATGCCGAATTTACCGTCAAAGAGGGCGGTGTGGCCGAGCAGTACAACAAGCTGGAAATGGTCTACGACCTGTACCACGAGGATAAGCCTCTGGAGGATTACCACGAGGACAGCTACGAGATCATCATTGAATCCGATGATTTCGGTGATCTGGACTATCTTTTGGGTCAGGCCTTTCTCGGTGCCTGTGTGGGAGATACCAAAAGCATTGAATACACCTTCCCCGAGGACGATATGACCATCGGCTTCTGGGCGGGAATGACCATTGAGGCAGAGGGCACCCTCACCGCCATCTATCAGCACCACGTGCCCGAGTGTACCGATGAATTTGTCAGCGCTCTGGAGGGCTATTCCTTCGAGACCGTGGCCGATTTCAGAGAGCAGCTGGCGCTGGATCTGAAGGAAACCAAAAGAGAGAAAAAGGCCGAAGCTGTCTACGATGCTTTTATGGATGGGGTCAAGGTGAAAAAGTATCCCGAAAAGGAATTGGAGGAATACATCGAAGCCTACCAAAGCGATTCCATTGCCCTGGCCGAGCAGCTTGAGATGTCCTATGAGGACTATGTGAAGGAATACCTGTTTACCGATCTTGCCACCTTTCAGGCCTCTGCCAAGAAGGAGTCCGAAAAGCAGGTGAAGACCGATATGGCTTGTATTCAGCTTTCCCGTCTCTTTAAGACCACCCTCACGCAGGAGGAATATGAGGAGGGAAGACAGCTCCTGTATGAAAATGCGGGAGGTGTGGATTCCGGCTTTGCCACGGTGGAAGAATTTGAAAAGGATATGACCACAAACGAGATCCGTCAGCGCCTGCTTTGGAAAAAGAGCTTTGATTCCTTGGTGGAAAACGCAGTCCGATTGGATGTAAATAACGGTTCGGTGCAGTAATCCAAGATGGAACCAAAGAAACAGAATGTACCCCTCGCCCTTGCTCCTATGGCAGGGGCGGGGGACCGTGCCTTTCGGGAGGTCTGCGCCCTGTTTGGAGCAGAGCTTTTCTTTACGGAAATGATCTCCGCCAAGGCGCTTGTGTATGGGGATAAAAGAACCGCCGCTCTCATGGATGCGGGCAAGGCCGCAAGGCCCTTGCGGGTGCAGCTGTTCGGATCCGAGCCCGACTGCCTCGGGAAGGCGGCCGAGATCGTATCGAAAACTCCCTTTGAGGGAATTGATATCAATTTCGGTTGCCCCGTGCCCAAGATCGCAGGGAACGGAGAGGGAAGCGCTCTGATGCGGGACGTGAAAAAATGTGCCGAGATCGTTTCCTCGGTGAAGGAAAATACCCATCTTCCCGTTTCGGTGAAGATCCGTGCAGGGTGGGATGCAGAAAGCCTCAATGCCCCCGAGGTGGCCTTGGCCTGTCAGGAGGCGGGAGCATCCCTTGTCACCGTTCACGGCAGAACCCGAATGGATTTCTATCGGGAGGGAACCGTGCGGCGGGAGGTCATCCGAGAAGTGAAAAGTGCCCTTCACATTCCCGTTTTCGGAAATGGGGATGTGGTGTCCGGCGAGAGCGCACGGCAAATGCTTTATGAAACCGGATGTGACGGCTTGATGATCGGCCGTGGCGCCGTGGGAGCCCCTTGGATCTTTTCTACTGTGCGAAGTGAGCTGGAAGGAAAAAAAGCCCCCGAAATTGACCGCAAGGAGGTCATTCGGGAGCATTTGCGCCTGGCCTTTCTCTACAAGCCCGAAAGTGCGGGCAGAGAGATGCGAATGCATATGGCAAAATATTTGAAGGGCTTTCGGGGAGCGGCCGCCCTGCGGGACCGTGCCTCCCACGCCGAGACCCTTTCGGATTATTTGGAGCTTGTGTCTCTGTTGCAATAAAAGGAAAATTCCCGGTCTGCAAAACAGCAGATCGGGAATTTTTTTTACGGAGTTTTAAGGGTCCGCCCCTTTTTTACAGCATTTTTTGTTCGTTGATGAAAAGGGTGAAGGTGAGCCCAAGGGTTTCTGCCGCCTTGCGGCACAGGAGCATACGCTCCATAAAGATCTCAAAATACTCCATCACCGAAGCGATCTTGGGGTCTACCGTCAGGTGCAGGGCAACGGTCTTTTCCTTCACATCGGGCGCAAGGGTGGCTTTGGTGACGGAATAGTTGACTCTCTCGTGAATGTCATCACATTCCTCTGCCCCTGCCCGCACACGGCTTCGCCGCACATCGGATTTATCCGCCAAAATCAAAGCGGCGGCGGTGGCGTTGACGGGAACCCCCGTTCCCTCATCGTGATTGCCGATGGCCGAGACCACCGTGGCGATCTCCTCTGCCGAAAAGCCCATTTTATCCAAGAGGCGAAAGGCAAGGATGGCGCCGCTCTGACTGTGCTCCGAGCGGTTGACCATGTTTCCGATATCGTGCAAAAAGCCTGCAATGCGGCAAAGCTCCACCGCTCTGTCCTCATAGTCAAGCACCTGCAACAGATCTCCTGCCTTTTGTGCTACAACGGTAGCGTGAGGGAGGCTGTGCTCCGTGTACCCGAGGGCAGAAAGGGCCTCATCGGCTTTCAGAATATAGGTTCTGATATCGGGATCGTTTTTTACTGTTTCAAAATTCATACCGTTTCCTTTTTTATGTGGCGGCTTCCCATCCAAAGACGGGGAGACAGAGCCAGAAGAATGGGCCAGATCTCAAGTCTTCCCAAGAGCATAGCAAAGGAAAGAAGCACCTTGGAGAAGGGGGAATAAAGATTGAAGCTTGCAAGGGGGCCCACCAGACCCATTCCGGGGCCGATGTTATTGAAGCAAGCCGCTGTGGCGGTGAAGTTGGTCTCCAGATCAAAGCCGTTCAGGCTCAAAAGCAAGAAGATCGCAAAAAAGCAAAGCATATACAGAACAAAATAGACGGAAACGCTCTTTCTTACCTCGTCATCCACCTTTTTGCCGTCCAGCCGCATCACATTAACGCTTCTGGGGTGAAGCATCTGCCGAAATTCACTGTGGCAGTTTTTGAAAAGCATCACCACACGGGAGACCTTGATACCGCCCGCCGTGGAGCCTGCCATACCGCCGATGAACATCAGGCAGATCAGAACGGTTTTGGAAAAGGAGGGCCATAGATTAAAGTCCACCGTGGAAAAACCCGTGGTGGTCAGAATGGAGGCTACCTGAAAGGCGCTGTGCTTCAGGCTTTCCGCAAATCCGGAATAAAGAGGGAAAATATTTCGACAAATGAGAGCGGTGGCCACAATTGCGATTCCCAGATATACCCAAAGCTCCGTGGATCGGAGTGCCGTGCGGAAGCGGCGAATGAGGATAAAATAATACAAATTGAAATTCACACCGAACAGGATCATAAAAATGGTGATCACCCAGACCTGATAGGAGGTCATACTTCCCGCACTGTCGGAATGAATGCCGAAGCCGCCCGTGCCCGCCGTGCCGAAGGAGTGAATCAGGCTTTCAAACAGATCCATACCGCCCACCCAAAGGAGGATCACCTCAAGCAGTGTCATCACAATATAGATCACATACAGGATCTTGGCGGTGTCCTTCATACGGGGCAACAATTTTCCCACCACGGGACCGGGCATTTCCGCGCGGATGATGTGGATGGGACGGTCTGTCACATTGGAGAGAAAGACCATCAAAAAGACCAATACACCCATTCCCCCGACCCAATGGGTAAAGCTTCTCCAGAACAGGAGAGCGTGATCCAGAGCCTCTACTCGGGGCAAAATGGAAGCGCCCGTAGTGGTAAAGCCGCTGACGGTTTCAAAGAAAGCATCAATGTAGCTTGGCACCTGTCTTGAAAGATAGAAGGGGAGAGCACCCAAAAGAGACATAAAAAGCCAGGCAAGGCTGGTAATGGCAAAGCCCTCTTTGGCATAGATCACGCGGCTTTTGGGGCGGGAGAGCAAAATCATGGCGCTGCCTACCAAAACCGTAATGGCAATGGTCAGAAAAAATGAGGGCAGGCTGTCAGACCGATAGACCAATCCCGTCACCGTGGGAAGGAGAAGGAGAAGCCCCTCCAAAACGATAATATAACCCACTGTATGAAATACCATTCGTCGATTCATGGCTTACTCCATAATATCCGCAAGGTCGGTCATTCCCTGACCTGCCGTCAAAACCACGACCCGATCGTCCACGCAGATCTCATCGATACCGGAGGGAATGATGATCCTTCTGCCACGAATGATCCCTGCGATCAGGGTGTTCTTTTTCAATTTCATATCCTTCAGGGTGATGCCGCAGTATTCGAAATCCTGCCCCACCTTGAATTCCAACGCTTCTGCCTTGCCGTCCATCAGGCGGTACAGCGTTTCCACCTTACTGCCCATGGAGTTTTGCAGGGCTCGGGCGTAGCGGCTGATCACATCGCTCACCAGCCTTCTGGGGGTCACGGTGCAGTCAAGGCCAAGCTTTGCGGCCATGGGAGTAAATTCTTCCCGATTGATCTTGGTGATCACCTTGCCTGCATTGTTTTCCAAGGCACGGTAGGAAAGCAGAATATTCTCTTCGTCAATTCCCGTTAAGGTCACGAAGGCATCGGTCTGGGCCAAGCCCTCCTCCAAAAGCAGCTCCTCTCGGTTTCCGTCACCGCAAATGATCACCGCCTCGGGCAGAGCCTCGGCAAAGGCCTCGCAGGTCTTGCGATCCTTTTCCACCACCGTCACGGCGCAGCCCGCCTGCAGAAGCATCTTGGAAAGATAAAAGGCAATGCGGCTTCCGCCCACGATCATCACGCTTCGGGCTCTTTCGTGCATCATTCCGATCATCCGCAAAAGCCGCTCGATCTCGGCGGCAGTGGAGGTCAGACCGATGCGGTCTCCGCTCTGCAAGCGAAAGGAGCCGTCGGGAATGTAGACCTCATCCCCACGCTGAACCACGCCCACAAGATAAGCGGCGGGATATTTCTTTCTCATTTCCATGAGGCTGATGCCGTCCAAAACGGAGTTTTCCTTCAGCACCAATTCCACCATTTCAAAGTTCTTGCGGGAGAAGGTCTCCACCCCCTCCGCACCGGGCAGCTGCACAATGTTAAACAGCTCCTTGGCCGCCAAAGAATCGGGGTTGATGACCATGGAAATATCCAAGGTCTGCTTCATAAAGCCAAGGCTTTGATCGTTGTATTCGGGTTTGCGGATGCGTGCCACGGTGTTTTCCACTCCAAGGCGCTTTGCCATAAAGCAGCACAGCATATTGAATTCATCCGAGCCGGTCACCGCAATGAGAAGCTGGGTGTTTTCGACCCCCGCCTCCGTCAGGGTTTCCCAATCCACGCCGTTTCCGCAAACGCACATCACGTCGTATACGTTGGAGATCTCCTCCACCACGGCGGGGCTGGAATCCACCATTACCACGCTGTGACCCTCTGCCACCATATTTTTCAGAATGGTACTGCCGATCTTGCCGGCTCCCACAATGATTATGTTCATATTTCCTCCGTCAGAACAAATTGCTTTTCTTGATTGTAGCACAAGATGCTTCTGCTATCAAGTCACTTTCCCGTATTTTTGATACCACAGGATCTCTTTTTCGATCCAGTAGCGAAAGCGGCAGTCCCACAGCCTTTTTTCGTGAGGCAAAATCCTCTCATAGGCCGCCGCACCGTCCTCCCAGCCCTCCCAAATATCGGCATAGCAGAAATCGAAGGCGCCGTTTTCCGTTTCCTCCAAAAAGTCAAAGGCATCGGCCAAAACGGTTCGGATCTTGTTTTTGTGGGGGAATTGCGGCAGGATCTGATCTCGGAAGAGCTTTAGAATATGAGGATTCTTTTCCACAATGGTAATGCTCCCGATCCCCTCGTTTTCGCCCAATCGGTAGGGGTAATACCCAAGCCCGAGGCCCAATACCAAAACTCTGCCCCGCACGCCTTCAAGATCAGGGGTCATGGAGTGGATCTCCGAGGGGCAAACGCTGACCCAGGGCATATTCCCCTCGTAAACGGCGGGAAAGGTCACCCGATGGGTAAAATAGCCGATCTTCGGCACCACGATCTCGTCCGAAAGGGAGGGCATATCGTATTGGAAAAACTCACCCTTTTCGTAAAACGCCGAGGTCAGGAGAACATTCTCTTCCTTCTTTTCCTCGATCCTGATATTCTTTAAGTACGGATCCTTTCGGAATTCGGCAGGATCCATTTTGCGGGAAAGGGCAAAGAGCTTTTTTAAGTATTCCTCGTCTGCCTTGCCCCACAGATCCATTCCGTCCACAAAGCGAAGCATGGTATAAAAATGCTCAAAATCCCCGAAATAAAAGCCTTCCCGAGAAAGCTCCTCCAGCTTTTCTTGGCTGTATCCCTCCCGTGCCTCTTGGATCTCCTCGGGAGAAAAGGTCAGGTGAGGGGCGTATTCTCCGATCACTCGCCCGATGTGAGCGGATACGGCAAGCGATTCTTCCTTGGTCATAATACACCGTCCTTGTTTGATGGCTTTTAGTATAGCACGGTTTTGGAAAAATGAAAAGAGTATCTTGCGAACTTCTCATCTTTTTGGTATACTGAAAAAAACAGCATCGGAAAGGAATCGTAATATGAAATGGCTCATTGCCTCGGATCTGCACGGCTCCGAGGAAACCTGTAAAAAATTGCTTGCGGCCTTCGAGAAGGAAAAGGCAGACCGCATCCTCTTTTTGGGAGACCTTCTGTACCACGGCCCCCGAAACGATCTGCCCCATCAGTATGCCCCCAAAAAGGTGATCGAGCTTCTGGGCTCGGTGAAGGATCGCATTTTCTGCGTTCGAGGAAATTGCGATACCGAGGTGGATCAAATGGTATTGGATTTTCCCATTATGGCGCCCTATGCCCTCATTGAATTGGAGGGGCGAGTGCTCTTTGCCACCCACGGCCATCACCACAATGCCGCCGCCCTCCCTCCCTTAAAGAAGGGAGATATCCTGCTTCACGGCCATACCCACATTCCCATTTGGGAGGAGCACGAAGGAATTCTGGTGCTCAATCCCGGCTCCGTCACCATTCCCAAGGGCGGCTCCGAGCGGTCCTATATGACCTTGGAAAACGGCACCTTCACTTGGAAAAATCTGGAGGACGGAACCGCCTACCATAGCCTGACCCTTTAGATCAAAACAAGCAAAAGCCCCACCACGCTCATCAGCACCAAGGAAAAGGCGATCAGCGCTTCCTTTTCTTCCTTCAGTCTCTTCTTTTCTGCCAAAAGGCGATGATAACGAGCCTCGGCGGAACGGGAAATGTTTTGTGTCATAACAAATACCTCCTTTGTTTTTCTGTCTTTATCATAACAAAAGAGGTGTCCCATAAAAAGGGCAATTCTTTGACACGCCCCCGTAGGGGCGAACTGCGTTTGCCCGGCCTTGGCTTATAATGATATAAAATTTGCTATTCTTCAGTTTTAAGCATAGGTGTAAAATATGAAAAAAACAATTCTATCGATAATACTGTTTATATTGGCATTGAGTTTTGCTTCATGTTCTGTCGGACGAACTGGTATGGGTGTTTTTGGAGATAATGATGAAAAAATTGCAGATAAGACTTTTAACGAAATGATTACTGCTATTAGATTACAGGATGATTCGAAAATAGTAGATATGTTCTCTCATTCCATCAAAAGCGAAGACAATCTATCACAATCGGCATCAATGCTTTTGGATTTTATTCGAGGTGAGATAGTTTCATTTTCCCCTGCATCGGAAGCGGGAGTAGGGACTGACGATAGAACTGAAAGCGGGAAAAAGAGAAAAGAAATACAGTCTGCATTTTGTATCAGCACAACCGAAAGCACATATTATATCGCTATCAAAGAATGTATAAAGGATGAATTTGATGATAATAATATTGGGATTATGTCTATCTATATTATTGAATCAAATAATTGGACAGAGAATTATGTATATCGCGGTGACGGAAAATGGCTTCCGGGAATTAACATAATTGATCACAACACAGAGGACGGTTCTGTGATTGACCCCGCCTGAGCCGCCCCCGCCACCCCGTAGGGGATAATATCGAAAGGATTTGTAGAAAAATGGTTAAAAACTGCAATCTGACTAAAAGACAGAGAACCGTCCCCTGTGTTTTCAAAAAAACGGATGAAGAGGGAAATGAAAAAAGAAGCGGAGAACAATCAAAAGATGGAATGCTTCCGCGTTATGGAAAATTTAATATCAAGAAGCTGGCTATTTCTTTGATTGTCTACGTTATAATTATTATTTCAATATTTTTCATCAAAAAGCAAATTACTTTTGAGGTGTTTATCTTAGTCGGTATTGTTTGTAGTTATACGATTGTTATAGATATTTTTACATATAGCGAATTTTATAAAATTAAAAATCGTGTGGTTACCATCAGGAAATTTTTTTCAAAAAAGAGGTTAGTCTTCCAGATGAACTGGTATTAATTGTTTCAAAGGGAAGCAGAAATCCTTCAAAACAGCGGATTAGCACGATGAAACGTCCCAGATTTATTAAATTAGATTGCTTGATGATTTGTATTGTAAGCAATTGCACAGTGCAAAAAGTTCTAAATATGATACGATGGAACGATTGGTCAAAAGAAATGCGCTATTTCAATGCGATTATCAATGAAATCTTTATGGATAATATCTACAATGATTTTTTATTTAGTTTTGCATACAACAAAACCGAACTTCAAAAATTGATTGAAAATCATAAGATTGAAATTATCATACCAAAATCTTTGATGGAGGATATTGACCTAAGTTTCGTTTCAGTACCAATCCACATTGATGAGGATAGTTAAACAATCACAAACAAACACAAGAGGACGGTTTTCTGATTGACCCCGCCTGAGCCGCCCCCGCCACCCCGTAGGGGCGAACTGCGTTCGCCCGCCACAGCGTAGCGCATAAATCAGGGGAGAGTTACTATGTTGTTCAAAAGAGTTAAATCAATCATAGAACTATCCCCTGATTTATGATTTCTGAATTTTTAGAAAGGATTTTTTGTGAATGAAAAGACTATTTTTAGATCGTTTCATTGCATTTTCGATTGACAGCTTTCTTTTAGCTATCATTGCTGCAGGGGTAAATCACTTGTTGAAACCATTTTTTGTTTTAAACAATGCTCCATTGGGAATTGCAATTATAATTATTTTGTACTCGTGCAAAGACCTTGCATTTAGAAATGCAAGCATTGGCAAAATGTTGATGGGGCTTGAAATTTATGACGACAAGTGGTGCAGACCTTCTCCGATTATTTTGATAAAGAGATTTTTTTGGCTTAATTTTGAAGGAACGATTCTTGCATGGAAAGCAGTTTATGTCGATGGAGATTATGGAAGGATTTTTAATGCGGAATATCGCCGTTTAAAAACAAGGGTGGTTTCAAAGAACACCGTTGCAAAGTTAAGATCGTTGGCGACAACAGAAAACGGTCTTGATGTTGAAAAAATGTCTCGTCTTTATGACGAAGCAATCGGAGAATAATCTCAAAAACAACATGGGCAAAAACACAACAATTTATTGGTGAAATATATGAATAATTTGATATCGGAATTTTGGATATGGATGAAAAAAACTACAGGAAAATCTCCGACGGAATATGCTAAAAAAGGGATGAATCAAAACCACGGAGAATTTGAAGATGAGTTTCCTTTCTTTTCGGAATGTATTGAGTACGCCAAACAAATCGTTGATCATCAAAATTTAAATGCTGAAAATATTGATGATTTGCTTACCATTATGGCAATTGACAACGAAAGTGAAAGTGTGTTGGAATACATTGAGGAAAAAAGCTCGAAAGAGCAATTACAAATAATTATCGAATTGGGGATTACACATAATCTAATGGGGGCAAGATGGCAGGTTGCGGAGTTAATCTACAGGACAAATGTTCCAAATGCCATTGAACTTTTAAATGTTTTAAAAAGAGACCCCTGTGAATATGTTTCTCGGAGAGCCAATAACTGCTTATCCTTGATTGAAACATCAACTTAAATCAGTAAACACAAGGGGACGGTTCTGTGATTGACCCCGCCTGAGCCGCCCCCGCCACCCCGTAGGGGATAATATCGAAAGGATTTGTAGAAAAATGGTTAAAAACTGCAATCTGACTAAAAGACAGAGAACCGTTTTCTTTCTCTCGACGGATAACACAACAGAACCGTCTCCTTGTGTTCCAATGTACTTTATAGGTGTATATGGTAAGAAAGGCTGGTGGTAAATTGAAAAAAGCTCTAATAATAAGTTGTATCTTACTAATTCTAATAACTTTTGGCGGTTGCGTTATTGCTACTGACTTTTACTCCGGAAAAAGGCCATATGATTATGGTAAAGCTACATGGGTTTGTGAATCGCCAGATGCATGGTTTATTGTCAATTCTTCTAAAGATGATGAAAACTTTATTTATCCCAAAGGAGAAATTACTATTGGTAATAAAACCATCAAATTTACTCTCAGTTTTGGTCATGGTAAAGAAGCATCCTTTATAGATGAAAATGATAATATGATATTACTTGGAACATGCAAATTCAGTTCTAAAAAGCTAATTATTACTGTTGATGAAGAGACAGATACGCTTTTAAATGGCCGATATGATACCATCACTTTTATCAAAAAGACAGGAGACAGTTCTCCGTCTTGACCTCGCCTGAGCCGCCCCCTGCACCAACCCCGTGGAGGGTATTCACACAAGGGCACAGTTCTCTATCTTGACCCCGCCTGAACTGCCCCCCGCCCCCCCGTAGGGGATAATATCGAAAGGAATTGTAGAAAAATGGTTGAAAATTGCAACCTGAGTAAAACACATAGAACCGTCCCCTGTGTTTTTGTATAGGAGGGGAAGATAGTATGCATGTTTGGACAATAGAGGATTGGAGTAAAAATCTTGTAGAGGATTCTATAAGAAGAACAGGTATACGATTTCGATACGACAAGACTGTTCATGCTGAAGTTAAGCGTGCATGTTCTCAATTTGCACGTTGGTTACGATCAGAGTATTATTTCCCATTGAGAGTGGTTGTTTATGTTAAGGGAACAAAAACAATTCGTTCAAAAGATGGCGAAAGCGTAGTTGGTACATTTTTTGAACCTTTTTCTTATTTTGATGAACCATACATTAAAATCTCAACTGGTGATTATCTTGAATTGATAAGTTCTTTGGGAAAAGATAATGCCCTTGCAACAATTCTTGCTTCATTAGTTCATGAATTGACTCATTATTTTCAATGGATAAATGGTATCCAACTTACACCAATAGGAAGAGAACGCCAAGCAAATAATTACGCTCAATATATAATAGATGAGTATTCATTAACATGTGAACACCCATAATCAGACAGGAAGAAAGACAGGGGACGGTTCTATGTGTTGACCCCATCTGAGCCGCCTCCGCACACCACAAAAAAAACAACCGAGAATTTTTTCTCGGTTGTTTTTTTTGTTTATTCGGGAAGAAGGGTGGAGCCTGTTTTCAGGGATTTCAGCACCACATTGGTGCGGGTTCCCGATACGCCGGGAAAGCTTTTGATGGCACGGTGGATCTCCTCCAGCTTTTCGGAGGGTGCCAAAATCTTCAGCATAAAATCAAAATCACCTGAAATATAATAGCAGGAGACCACGCATTTGGTTTTTTCGATCATGGCGGCAAAGTCATCGTAATACTTGGGGTGATCCAGAGAAACCTCCATGAGAGCCGTCACATCGTTTCCGATCTTCTTTTGATCAATGATGGCGGTATAGGCGGTAATCACGCCGCTTTTCTCCAGCTTGCGAATGCGCTCCGTGACGGAGGATACACTCAAATTGATCTCTTGACTGATCTGAGAGGCCTTCATACGGGCATTGTCCTTCAAGCGGGAGAGGATTTGAATATCAATTTCGTCAAGATTGGTCATAAATCGTTCGTTTCCTTATTTTTTTGTCAGTATAGCACGAAAAAAAGTCGCCCGTCAAGAAAAATATGAAATATTTTTCATTGGGTCCCCGATAATACGAAATGATTTCGATAAAACCGAAAATATTTTCGTATTACAAAGATTTACCGAAAAATTAACGGAGGTTGCAAAAATGCACTTAGTGGAACAAACGGCTTCTTTTGTTTGGAACGGCATCTTCTTGCCCTTTGTTTTCATAGGGGGCATTTATTTTACGCTCCAAAGCCGTTTTTTGCAGGTGGTGAAATTGCCCCGTATTCTGCGGGAGACCCTTGGCCGTATGTTTCAAAAAGGGGAGCGGGAACAGGGGAGCGTGACTCCCTTTCAAGCCCTGTGTACTGCCTTGGCGGGCACCGTGGGAACGGGGAGCGTGGTGGGCACCTGTCAGGCTTTGGCAATGGGTGGTCCGGGTGCCCTCTTTTGGCTGATGGCAGCTGCTTTCTTGGGAATGATCATTAAGTTTTATGAGGTCACCCTCTCGGTGGCCTACCGTCAAAGAAGCAAAACGGGGGAATGGGTGGGAGGCCCTATGTATTACCTTGCCGCCTTGGGAAGAGGGGGCAAGGCCTTGGGGCTCCTTTTCGCCCTGTTTGCCACCCTTGCCTCCTTCGGGATGGGAAATCTTGCCCAAGCGGGCAGCATTGCCCACGGGGTCAAAAGGATCCTCGCCACCGTTTCTTCCTCAGCCCTCACGGAAGGGAAGGGAGAATGGCTCCTTGCCGTTTTGCTGTTTGTCATCCTGTCCGTTTGCATCTTCGGAGGAATGGGCCGTGTGGGCAAGGTGGCCGAGCTTTTGGTTCCCTTTATGAGCCTGTTTTATCTCCTTCTTTGCCTTGCGGTTTTGTTTTGCCACGGGGAAAGGCTGGGACAGGCCTTAAAATCCGTTTTTGCCTGCGCCTTTCGCCCCAAGGCCTTGCTTGGTGCCGCCTCGGGCATTGGTATGAAGCAGGCGCTGGAATGGGGGCTGAAGCGCAGTGCCTTTTCCAATGAAGCGGGCCTTGGCAGTGCGGGCATCGCCCACGCCGCCGCCCAAACGAAGCACCCCGTTCAGCAAGGCTTTTTCGGAGTGTTTGAGGTGTTTGTGGATACCGTTCTCATTTCCTCCCTCACAGGCCTTGTGGTCTTGGTCAGTCTCCCGTTGCCGCAGATCCTCTCTCATTCCGAGCCCGATGCCTTTCTCATTACCGAGGCCTTTTCCACCGTGTTGCCTCCCGCCTTTTCCGTTTTCTTTGTCAGCATCAGCCTGATCCTCTTTGCCTTTTCCACCCTCTTGGGCTGGTCGCTCTACGGACAGCGCTGTGCCCAGTACCTCTTGGGAGAAGGGGCCGCCTTCGGCTATCGCCTGATCTTCGTCACCCTTGCCGCCTTGGGGGTGCTCCTCCCCACCCGCCCCGTCTGGGCCCTCTCGGATCTGTTCAACGGCCTGATGGCCATTCCCAATTTTGTCGGCCTGTTTTTCCTTTCCTCCACCGTAAAGGCCGCCACCGCCTCCTTTTTCCGAAAAAAACCATCCCCCCGCAAGAAAAAAATTTGACATTGTCCCGTCTTTGTGGTAAACTATCCCCCGTCAAGAGCAATCTCAAATGCAGAGATATCGAAGTGGGGACGTTTGCGACCGCCGCCGGTGGCGGATGAAGGGAGCAAAAAGGAGTGGCCGCGGTCGAAATTTTGCGAAGCGAACAGCGAGCGAAAAATTTCGGGCACCGCAACAGGACATAACGGGGCTGACTCGAAATCTTCTTCGCCTAACGGAAGTCAATCTTCCAAAAAGCCTTTAACCGTGCGGTTTTCGGGCATTCCCTTGTTTCTAAAACACGATGAGTTCTAACGGGAATTCTAATACAACTGAATATTTGCGTTAATCTCGGTGTGCCGAGTTAACATATACGGAGAGGTATCGAAGTGGTCATAACGGGGCTGACTCGAAATCAGTTTGCGAGCAATCGCACGCGGGTTCGAATCCCGCCCTCTCCGCCAAAAACCCTTGAAAACACTACGTTTTCAAGGGTTTTCACTTTGTCTTGGTG
>JAZQMO010000064.1:0-3275 GCA_045543495.1 Eubacteriales bacterium
AAGGATCCCCAGGTCCGGTTGGAGGTGCACCACGTGGATTGCACCAATCGGGAAGGGACCTTGGTGCTGGACGACGTTTCCTTCCACGTAAACGCCGGTGAGATCCTGGGCGTGGCTGGCATTGCCGGCTCCGGTCAGCGGGAGCTGCTGGAAGTGATTGCCGGCCTGCAAAAGAGCGACAGCGGTGCCGTGCTGTATCACAATCCCAAAACCGGCAACGTGGACAACCTGCAAAACAAGACTCCCTTGCAGATCCGGGAGCTGGGCGTGCGCCTTTCCTTTGTGCCCGAGGATCGCCTGGGAATGGGTCTTGTGGGCAATATGGATATTACCGATAATATGCTGCTTCGCAGCTACCGCAAGGGCAGAGGTGTCTTTTTGGAGCGCCGCGGACCCAAGGATCTGGCGCAGCACATCATTGAGGATCTGGAGGTGGTGACCCCCGGTGCCTCCACCCCTGTCAGAAGGCTGTCGGGCGGTAATGTGCAGAAGGTTCTGGTGGGTCGTGAGATCGCCGCTTCTCCCACGGTTCTGATGGCGGCCTATCCCGTAAGAGGACTGGATATCAACTCCTCCTACCTGATCTACAACCTCTTGAACGAGCAGAAGAAAAAGGGCGTTGCCGTGATCTTCGTGGGCGAGGATCTGGATGTGCTCTTGGAGCTTTGTGACCGTATTCTGGTCATTGGCTCGGGTCGGATCACCGGCATTGTAGACGGTAGAGAGACTACCAAGGAGGAGATCGGTCTTTTGATGACCAAAACCGAGAAGGAAGGAGAGACCAAATGAAAACGAAAGCAGCAAAGCCCCACCGTGAGCCATTGTTCCACGTCGTCAAGAGAGATGATCTTGCCTGGTGGCAGGCGTGGCTGATCCGTGGGATCACCATTGGCCTCGGGATCCTGATCGTGGGTCTTCTTTCCGTTTTGGTAACGGGGCAGGATTTCGGCAAGACCTATGAAATTATGTTCCGTGGTGTCTTCGGTAACATTGCCAAGGGACACACCACCATGCTTTGGAAATATTTGCAGGAGATCGCCATTCTCCTTTCTCTGGCACTGGCGCTGACGCCCGCCTTCAAAATGAAATTTTGGAACTGCGGTGCCGAGGGGCAGGCCCTGATGGGCGGCCTTGCCACTATGATCTGTATGCTGGAATTCGGCGAAAAGCTTCCCACTCCCCTGCTCTTCTGTGCCATTGTGGCCTCCAGCATTCTGGCAGGTGCCGTATGGGGTCTCATTCCCGCTGTTTTCAAGGCCATTTTCAATACCAATGAAACCCTGTTCACCCTGATGATGAACTACATCGCCACACAGATCATTGCTTACTATGTGTACTTGAAGGGTGGCGGATCCAACGTTATCAACCCCGTGGAAACGGGTGCCTTCCCCGCTGTGGGCAAAAACGATTACTTTGTAAACATCGTGGTAGTAGCGGTCATCACCCTGATCATGTTCATTTACTTAAAGTACAGCAAGCAGGGATATGAGATCAGCGTGGTGGGCGAAAGTCAGAACACCGCCCGCTACATCGGCATTGATGTGAAAAAAGTCATTATCCGCACCATGGTCATCTCCGGCGCCCTCTGCGGTGTAACGGGAATGCTTCTGGTGGCAGGCAAGGACCACAGCATCAACATCAATTCCGTAGGCGGCCAAGGCTTTACCGCTATTTTGATGAGCTGGCTGGGTCAGTTCAATCCCTTTATTATGGTGATCATGACCGCCATCGTGGTCTTTCTGCGAATCGGCGTAGCCAAGGTGGCCGACACGGCATTGCTCAACTCCTCCTTCTCCGAGATTATGGTGGGCGTTGTGATCCTGATGCTGGTAGGCTGCGAATTCTTCATTCATTATTCCATCAAATTCAAGCACAAAAAGGAGGGTAAGGCATGATCATTCAATTTATTTGCCGCGCGATCCTTCTTGGTGTTCCGCTTCTGTACGGCTCCACGGGTGAGATCGTAACGGAAAAAAGCGGTCACTTGAATCTGGGTATCCCCGGTATTATGTACGTGGGCGCCATTTCAGGCGTGGTTGGCTCCTTTTTGTATGAGAACTCCTGCGGCAATGATATCAACAATATGAACCCCGCTCTTGCCGTTCTCATTCCCTTGGTCTGCGCCATTTTGGGTGCGGTGCTGATGGGTCTGATCTACTGCTTTTTGACCGTGACCCTCCACGCCAATCAGAATGTGACCGGTCTTGCCCTGACCACCTTGGGTATCGGCTTGGGTAACTTCTTGGGCGCTTCTCTTATTAACATTACAAAAAGCGAATTGCCCTCCATTGCCCTGACCAAGACCAGCTCCTTCTTCTCCAAAGAGCTTCCCTTTGCCGATGATCTCGGCCCTGTGGGCGAGCTTTTGTTCTCCCACGATTTTATGACCTATCTTGCCATTGCCATTGCGCTGGTGGTTGCCTTTGTTCTCAACCGCACCCGTGTGGGTCTGAACCTTCGTGCCGTGGGTGAGAATCCCGCTACCGCCGATGCCGCCGGAATTCACGTTACCAAGTATAAGTACATTGCCACCTGTATCGGCTCTGCCATTGCGGGGCTTGGCGGCTTGCAGTACGTTATGGCCTACGCCAGCGGCGTTTGGTCCAACAATGCCTTCGGTGACCGTGGCTGGATGGCCATTGCGCTTGTAATTTTCGCCCTGTGGAAGCCCTCTATGGCGATCCTCGGCTCCTTTGTATTCGGCGCTCTGTGCAACGCCAACAACTACATTCAGGGCCTCGGAACCGAAACTCAGGAGCTGTTTAAGATGCTCCCCTATGTGGTGACCATCATCGTTCTGATCATTACCAGTATGAGAAAGAAGAGAGAGCATCAGCCCCCCGAAAGCTTGGGCCTCTCCTATTTCAGAGAAGAGAGATAAGCTAAAAAATGGAATAGAATCAAGGTAGGCTTTCCGTTTGGAAAGCCTATTTTTTGTTATTGTCTTGTTGTTATTGTCTTGGAGGGACTTTTGAAAAAGTCCCTCCAAACCTCCTCAAAACTTTTGGGGTTTGGGAAAAGGAATGATGCAACAGGAATTGATTTTGCAAATGCTTTTTTATCTGTTTTTTTATGCGGGGGACTTTTGAAAAAGTCCCCGACGGCCCGAGGGAGGCTCTCTTTTCTGCAAAATAAATTTCTATGTGCAAAATGTAAAATTCTCGCACAAGAGGCTCCCCCGATGGGGGAGCTCCGCCATGGGCGGTGAGAGGGGGCTTTGGCCATCTATTCCAACAGAACCCCCTCTCCGTCACGCCAAGCGTGCCACCTCTCCC
>JAZQMO010000065.1:0-17977 GCA_045543495.1 Eubacteriales bacterium
CCGGCGTGCAGCACGGCGATCCGGTCGCAGATGCCCAGCATCACATCCAAATCCTCGCCCACGAACAGGACGCCAACGCCCTTTTTCTTTTCCTCGTTGAGCTTCTCGTAAATAAAGTCGGAAGCGCCGATATCCAGACCGCGCACGGGATAGGCGGCAATGAAGAACTCTGCGCCGCGGTTGATCTCACGGCCCAACAGAACCTTCTGGATATTACCGCCGGAGAGCATCTGGATGGGCTGATGCACGCCGGCAGCGCTGACGTTGTATGCCTCCACCAGCTCCTCTGCACGTCTGGACTCCTTCATGCGGTTCAGCATCAGACCCTTTTCGGACTTATAGGTGCGCATAGACACATTGTCGCAGATGTCCAGACCGTTGGCCAGCCCCATACCCAGACGATCCTCGGGCACGAAGGAGAGGCGAACGCCCAATTCACGGATCTGCAGGGGAGTCTTGTTTCGCAGATCCTCCTCCTTATCGGTCTTGGGATTGTGATAGAGAATGGTGCCCTTTTGCACCTGCTGCAGCCCTGCAATGGCCTCCAAAAGCTCTCGCTGACCGGAGCCTGCAATGCCTGCAATACCCAAAATTTCGCCGGAGTTGGCGGTAAAGGAAACGTCATCCAGAATCTTCACACCGCTGCGATCCACACATTCCAGATCCCGAACCATCAGGCGGGGCGTGGGATTTTCGGGCTCGCTTCTCTCAATGTTCAAAGAGATCTTCTTGCCCACCATCATTTCCGTCAGCTGGGATTCGCTGGTCTCGCAGGTGTTCACGGTGCCCACATATTCGCCCTTTCTCAAAACGGAAACACGGTCGGAAAGGGAGAGCACCTCGTGAAGCTTGTGGGTAATGATAATGATACATTTTCCGTCATCTCTCATACGGCGCAGGATCTGAAAGAGCCGCTCGGTCTCCTGCGGGGTCAATACGGCGGTGGGCTCATCCAAAATGAGAATATCCGCACCTCGGTACAGAACCTTGATGATCTCCACCGTCTGCTTTTCGGAAACGCTCATGGTATAGATCTTCTTTTGGGGATCCAGATCAAAGCCGTACTGCTCGCTGATGGCACGGATCTTTTCGGTGGAGGCCTTCAGGTTATACTTGCCCTCCTCCAGACCCAAAACAATGTTCTCAGCGGCGCTGAAGGCATCCACCAGCTTGAAGTGCTGATGGATCATACCGATCTTGTAGGCGAAGGCGTCCTTGGGAGAGGTGATGACCGCGGCCTTGCCGTCAATGAAGATCTGACCCTCATCGGGAAAGTAAATGCCCGAGATCATATTCATCAGAGTGGTCTTGCCGCTTCCGTTTTCTCCCAAAATGGAAAGGATCTCCCCACGGTATGCGGTGAGATTCACATTCTTATTGGCAACGACCTTACCAAACACCTTGGTAATATTCTTTAACTCGATTGCAGATTGTTTCGTCACAGGAAACCTCCGTATTCTTAATTCTCAAGAAGAGGCTATGGCTCATAGCAGCTTCTTCAAAATTAATTTAAGGCGAGGGAGTTCCCTCGCCTTAAATTGTGTTTTAGAATCAACCGAAATTGGTATCCAAAAGGGTAATACCGTCGATCTGAGCATCGAAGTAAGGAGCGGAGCGGTGCTTGGACTCGTAGAATACGCCGTCCTCCACAACCTCGGTATCCTTCTCGAAGTTTGCATCGGTATCCACATCAGCCTTGTAGGAGGTGATGGTCTCGCCGCCGATGGTGAAGTTTGCGGTATCAAATACCTTGATGGAGCCGTCCAGAAGCTTAGCCTTTACATCGGCAAGCTTTTCAGCGGTGCCTGCTGCGGGAGCCTTCTCGCCAAGATCGGTGAGAACAACGGAGCCGGTCTGGATGGTGCCGGTCCAGTCAGCAGCGATCTTTTCGCCGTCCAGCACGCACTGGATCATATACTTGAAGTAGGGGGTCCAGTCAATTCTGGAGGAAACGATGAAGGTGTTGGGGCAAGCGGCAACGGTAGAGCCGTTGTAGGAAACGTTGGGAACGCCTGCGGTCTCGCAAGCGGTGGGAGCGCCCATGGAGTCAGCGTGCTGGCTGATGAGAACGCAACCGCCGGAAATGAGAGCCTGAGCGGCTTCCTTTTCCTTCTGCTCGTCATACCAGGAACCGGTGAACTTCACGTCCATGGTTACGCTGGGGCAAACAGACTTTGCACCGAGATAGAAAGAGGTGTATCCGGAAATAACCTCAGCGAAGGTGAATGCGCCAACATAGCCCATTTTAGCTTCTTCAGCGGTGATCTCCTTCTTATCGATCATTTCGTTGAGCTTGAGACCTGCGGCAACGCCTGCCAGATATCTGCCCTCGTAAATGGAAGCAAAAGCGTTGTGGAAGTTTGCAACGTTTGCGGTGTGAGCCTGCGTACCGGTAGCGTGGCAGAATTCAACCTCGGGATACTTCTTGGCAGCATCGATCAGGAAGGATTCGTGACCGAAGGAATCTGCAAAGATGATGTCGCAGCCGTCAACCTCGATCAGCTCAACAGCGGCATCGTAGCAGTCTTTGGATTCGGGGATCTGGGTCTTTTGAGCATACTCTACGCCCATTGCTTCACAAGCGGCCTTAGCGGCAACCATGAAGTTCTTGTCGTAGGTGGACTGCTCGTCGTGAAGGAAGATGAAACCAACCTTCAGATCTGCGGCGGCTTCTTCGCCCGTCTTGCCGGGTTCTTCAGCGGTACCGCACGCTGCAAGGCTAAAGAGCGTTACAGCGGCCAAAAGGATTGCGAGTAACTTTTTCATTGAAAATACTCCTCTTTCTTAAAATTTTTATGTAAATAAAATTACATACTGCGGAAGGTGAGCGAGGTGTCGCTCATGGATTCGACGATGGCCAGGGATTCCACACGGATCCCCTTTTGGCGGATCAGATCGCCCCCGCCCTGAAAGCCCTTTTCAATGGCGGTAGCGCACCCCACGACCTCGGCCCCTGCCTGATCCACAATGTCCATCAGACCCAAAAGAGCCTTGCCGTTGGCAAGAAAATCGTCGATGATCAGCACCCTCTCGCCCTCATTCAAAAACGAGCGGCTGACCACAATGGTGTAATCCACTCCGTGGGTGTAGGAATGGACCACGGTTTTGAACATTTCACCGGAAAGATTGCCGGATTTGTGCTTCTTGGCAAAGACCACGGGCAGGTGCATCTGATAGGCGGCGCACACGGCAATGGCAATGCCGGAGGTCTCCACCGTCAGGATCTTATCCACCTTGTCGTTTTCAAACAAGCGGGCGATCTCCTTTCCCATTTCCATGAGAAAATCCACATCCAAGCGGTGATTCAAAAAGCAGGAAACATTCAAAATGTTGCCGGGGAGAACCGTTCCTTCTTGCAAAATCTTCTCTTCCAAAGCCTTCATAAAACGACCCCCAAACCATTTGAAAAATTACACCAATATCGTACCACGAATCCCCCCGATTGTCAACCGAAAAATCGACAATCTTTTCCTATTTTATAGGTCGACGCCCAAAAAGTGCTTGGCCAAAAGTCCTACGCCGAAGGAGATCACCGCAACGCCGATGCTGATGAGGCTCATTTCCAGAAAGCGGGGCTTGAAGCGCTGGGATTTGGCCACGGAAATGTAGTAGGTGAAGCCCGCAATGATGAGAATGACCATCAAAAGCATCACCCCGAGGGCCCACAGATACTTGGCGGAATCCAAGATCAGATAGGGGGCAATGAGAAGGGCCACCGTCACAAGATAGGCAATTCCCGTGTAGCTGCAGGATTTCAGGGCATCGCTTCTACCCTCGCTTTTGGCGGCCAAAAATTCACTGGAGGCCATGGAAAAGGTGGCGGAAATGCCCATAATAAGGCCCGAAAGGGCAATGAGGCGGGTGTTTTGCATGGCCAGAGTAAAGCCTGCCAGAGAGCCGGTCAATTCCACCAGCGCATCGTTCATACCCAGCACCATACTGCCCACGTATTGCAATCGCTCCTCGTCCAGCATTTCCATCAGGGCCTTTTCGTGCTCCGATTCCTCTTCCCGAATCTGTACGCTTTCCTCCACCTCGTCCTGAAGCAGAGCGTATTCCTCCTGTGCGCCCTCCTCGCCGTTTTCCATCAGCTTCACGGCGAAGGTAAAGCCGAGAATACGGGCAAGAAGCTTGAATTTCAATACCTTGCCCCGCTGAGGCTTCATTTCCACCTCGGTGTAGCTCTTCCAAATGCGGTAATGGACTTCTTCCTCCTCTGACAAGCGAAGCAGGACCTTCTTGTTTTCCTCGCCCTTTGCAAAGCGGGCGATCTCACGGTAGATCACGCTCTCCGTCAATTCGTTTTGCTGCATTTTCAGAATGATGGCTCTTGCCCTTTGACTCAACTGCTTTTTCATTTTGCGTCCTCTCAACTTTTTTCTTGTCTTCAGTATAACGCTTCTTTTGCCTCTTGTAAAGAAAAGCTTGCAAAAAAAGATCCCTTTGCGGCATTTGCCGCAAAGGGACGGAGAAAAAACTTATTTTCCTTGCTCCAAGGCCAGCGTCACGGTGGTAGCATCGCAAACCTCGGCGGGGCCGTAGTACTGAATGGCGCCGGGGTAAACATAGCAGGTGTTCTTGCTCCATTCGGCTCTTCTTTCGGCAAAGTAGGTGAAGGGTGCACCGTCAAGCTCCACAAGAGCCTTCTTGATCACGGGCTTGTCCTCGCCGTGTCTTCTTTCCATATTCATCATCTTGGTGATGGGCATACCGCCTGCGATCCAGCTTTCTGCGGGCTGAGAAAGATTGGAGATCTTGGAAAGGTAGCCGGTGTAGCCGTACTGAATGAGCATAAAGGCGTTGTAGCCCAAGGAGTAGCAGTAGTCGGAGTCAAAATTGGAGGGGAACGCACATCTGCCCTCGTAGCCGAGGAAGTGGTGCAGGGGGCTGAATTTGCCGTTGTAACTGCCTGCCTTCTTTCTTGCGGCAAGGTTTTCCTTCACCATAGCGGAGAAGAGCTTTTCGGATTCAATGAGGGATACCTGCACGTTGCCGTGGGGGTCTCTCTCCAAAAACAGCTGCTGCTGAATGGCCTGAGGCAGAATGGCAAAGACCTTCATGGATTCTTCGGTCAGACCCTTCTGAATGAAGGCGTATTTTTCCTCCCAAGAGGCAAGAGCGTTGAAGGCATCGGCTCTCTCGCCTGCCAGAAGCTCGTTGATCTCGTGAATGAGAACGGAAAATTCGGGCACGAATTCCACCACGCCCTCGGGGATCAGAGCCACGCCGTAGTTCATACCGTTTGCGGCACGGTCTGCCACGGAGTCGGCCAAAATATCGGTGATCTGGCTCAGGGACATCTTCTTTGCCGCAACCTCCTCGGAAATGAGGCAAACGTTGGGCTGAGTCTGCAGTGCGCACTCCAGTGCCACGTGGGAAGCGGAGCGGCCCATCACCTTGACAAAGTGCCAATATTTCTTGGCGCTCTTGGCATCTCTCTCGATGTTGCCGATGATCTCGCTGTAGGTCTTGGTGGCGGTATCAAAGCCGAAGGAGCACTCAATGTCCTCATTCTTCAGGTCGCCGTCAATGGTCTTGGGACAGCCGATGACCTGAACCCCTGCGCCCTGGGCGGCAAAATACTCTGCCAGAACAGCGGCGTTGGTGTTGGAATCGTCACCGCCGATGATCACCAGTGCGGTGATGCCGTGCTTCTTGCAAACCTCGGCGACAATGGCGAACTGCTCACGGGTCTCCAGCTTGGTTCTGCCGGAGCCGATGATGTCAAAGCCGCCGGTGTTGCGGTACTGATTGATAAATTCGTCATCAAATACAACGAAATCGTCCTCAATGAGACCGCTGGGGCCGCCCTTGAAGCCGTAGAGCACATTGTCGGGATCGGTGGCCTTCAGGGCATCGTAAAGACCGCAGATCACATTGTGTCCGCCGGGGGCCTGACCGCCGGAGAGGATCACACCCACCACTTGCTTTTTGGCCTCGGAGGTGTTCTGACCCTTCCTGAAGGTGATCTCCTTTTTGCCGTAGGTGTTGGGGAACAGGGCAGAGATCTTGTCCTGATCGGCAACGCTTTGGGTGGGAGCGCCTTCCTTTACGCAAATATTGGCAATACCGCCCAAAAGCATACCGGGAAGCTTGGGCTGATAGGCATATCTTGCCTTCTGCAAAGAGGAAATTTTCATAGTTTATACTCCTTTTCGGTTAGAATTCAAACAAAGATTATTGTAATACATTTTGTCGATAAAGTAAAGACCCCGTCGAAAAAAGATTTCATTTTTTTATTTTGCCCCGAAAAGAAAAAAGGAACACACTGCTCGTGCCGCAAAGGACAGAAAAGCTCTCCGCCGGATTTCAGCAGAGAACTTTTCAAAAATTATTTGATTTCCTGTTCCAAGGTTTTAAATGTTTCCGTGTTAAAAAAGTCATAGAGGGAGATTTCCAAGCCGTCACACAATTTTTTAAGCGTAACAACGCCGGCGTTTTTGCTGCCGCCGTTTATGATATTTTTCAATGTGGAGGGTGGAACAGCGGAGATCCTTGCCAAAGCATTTACCGCCAAGTGCTTTTCTTCGCATAATTCCAACAATCTGTTTGCTACGGCTTTTCTTGTATCCATCCAATCAACCTCTAAAAAATGATACACATAGTTTATGCTTTTTCGGAAAAGGATATAGACCATATATGGACTTTTTGGACCATATATGGTAAACTTGTGCCGGTGGTGATTATGATGTGCGAAAATGCATGTTGTTTTTTCGGTCATAGAACGACAGAGGAAACCGAGGAACTAAAATCAAAACTTATCAATATTATTGAAGAACTGATTGTTGAGAAACAGGTTGACAGCTTCCTTTTCGGGAGCAAGAGTGGTTTTGACCGCCTTTGCCTTAAAATTGTGTCCGAAATAAAAGAAAAATATCCGCATATAAAACGAATTTATGTACGGGCTGAATATCCGCATATAAGTGAATCCTATAGGGAACATTTACTGGAAATCTACGAGGAACCCGTTTACCCCAAAAGGATTATAAATGCAGGAAAAGCGTCTTACATTGAGCGTAACTATGAGATGATTGATAAAAGTTACTATTGCGTTGTCGGTTATGGTGAGCCTTACATTCCGACTACCCGCAAAAGCGGAACCAAAATCGCCTTGGATTATGCCATAAAGAAAGGCAAAAATATCATTGGTGTGTTATAAGGTTCAACGAAGCTCAAGTTCTTAAGAAAAGTGGAAAATGTGAGGTGCTGTTTTATGCGCTCTTTGACATAAAACAAAAAAGATGCACGTTCGTGCATCTTTTTTATCGATATTTCGAATACAAACGCTTTTTTAGAGGTTTTTTTGTTCTGTTCAGTCCTCGCAGACGCTTTGCATTTCCTTTGCCATCTCTTCGTTGTCTGCCATGGTCTTGCGGACCTTTTTTTGCAGCTCTGTCAGGAAGGATTGCCAGCTTTCGGGCGCCAGGAAGGGATTGCCTCCCTCCTCCGGCTGCAGCCTTCTCTTTTTCAGGGTTTGGTTGTTGTCGGGGTGGTTGCCAAGATGGAAGACCACGGGCTCGTTCCAAACCTTGTCAATGGATTCCAGCATTTGCTCGGGAGCATTGGCGGGCGCCTTGGAGTAGAAGATGCCGGGAAGGGAGAGGGCGTTGACTCCCGCTCCGCCGAAGAGACCTGCCAAATAGGTTTTTCCCTCCCAGGTCACATCAAAAAACAGGGTCAGAACGCCTTGGGTGTGGCCGGGGGTCAATACACAGCGGATCTTCTTGTTGCCCAGCTCAAAGATTTCGCCGTCCTCGAGCTCACGGTCAAATTCGGGGGCTTTGGCAAAGGGGAAGCCGGGGATGACGATGGGAGCGCTTCTCAATTTTTCCGCATCGATCCTGCTGATGGCAAGCTTGGTGCCGTACATATTGCGGAATTCCTCCGAAGCGCCGAAGTGATCGGAATGGCCGTGGGTATGAAGGATCCAGCGAACATTCTTGGGATCAAAGCCGGCACGCCATATGCTGTCCACCAAAAGGTGAGCCGCACCGAAAAAGCCCGAATCCAGAAGGATCAGCCCATCCCCCGTGTCGATCAGGTGAATACAGACCTCTTTATCTCCCACATAATACAATCCGTCTGCGATCTTGAAGGGGTCGATGCGGGCGGTGGAGGGATTGGTGTAAAATTCCGTATGCTTTTGCATATACCTTTGGCTTTTTTCTTTTTGCTTTTGGGTTAAAAATTCTGCTCGTGTCATATTCTTTCTCCTTACTCGTACGGATGAAAACGGCGTACTAATCCAGCGCCGCCATCAGGTCTCCCAGAGCGGTCTCAAATTTGGCACCGTACCAATGGTCGGCATCGCCTTGGGTATTCTGAATACATTTGACGGTGTAGTCTGCGGCGATCTTGGCGGCCTCGGTGGTGCTCTTTCCGCGGAGAAGCGCCCCTGTGAAGGCGGAGGCGTAAATATCACCCGTGCCGTGACAGCCCTTGGCGATCTTTTCGTGCTCGTAATACTCCATTTCGCCTTGTTCATAGACTACAACGCCCGTTTTTCCCGCTGCGTAGCCAACGCCCGTCAAAACAACGGTTTTCGGCCCGAGAAGAGAGAGCTTCTCACAAAGAAGGCGAATGTAAGCCTCGTCATATTCCTCCCGATATTCCACGTCCGCAAGGTATGCGGCCTCGGTAATGTTGGGGAGAAGAAGATCGGCGCCCTTACACAGCCCCTTCATAGCGTTGACATACTCCGTGTCAAAGGCGGGGTAGAGCTTGCCGTTATCCGCCATGGCGGGATCCACGATGCGGATGCACTCCTCATTTCCCAAGGTATCCAAAATTTCTTTCACATAGGCGATCTGCTTGGTGCTGCCCAAATAGCCCGTATAGATGGCAGAAAAGCGAATGCCCTCCTTCTGCCAATGCTCCCGAATGGCGGGAATGTCATCGGTCAGATCACGGAAGGTGAAGCCCTCGAAGCCCGCCGTATGGGTGGACAAAACGGCGGAGGGGAGAATACAGGTCTCCATTCCGCAGGCGGAGAGAATGGGCAGTGCTACGGTCAGGGAGCATTGTCCCACACAGGAAATATCCTGAATGGTCAGTATTTTTTTGTATTTCATAAAAAAACCCCTTTCTGTTATAAGGAATACGGAATTTCTTCCATTTTATCTTTTTCCCGCTTTTTGCTTTCCCACGGTGTGGTTATCCTTTTTTGGTGAATCTGCTTGCGGGGGCAAAAACAGGTGCTATTCTCTTCCTTTCTTCAGTATATCGGAGTTTTTGGGAAAAAGCAAGCCCTTTTTTCTTGGGGGAGAAGGCTCCTTTTTTTAGAAATTGTCTCTTTTTGAGGGGGGATTCTCGGATTTTGTTGGCAAAAGTGCACAAAAACAGAAAAAAGAAAGAAAAATAACCGTCTTTTGCTCAATTTTTTCGGTTTTTTACTGTTTTGAGAAAAAGAAAAAAAGGAGAAGGGGGAATGTGCCGACACAAACAAAGCGTTCGCCCTCTGCGGACGGTGTCCTTCAAATTTTCGTTTGACAAGCCCTGAAAAAAAGTGTATCCTATCTTCATTGATCATTCCGATGTATATATCAATGAAAAGAATTTGCGAGGTTAGGAGAAAAAAGTATGGCAAATCAGAACTACAATCCCTTTGAGAATGCGAAAACACAGTTTGACCGTGTGGCAGAAATGCTGGAGCTGGATGAGGCTACCAGAGATCTGCTCCGTCAGCACCGTCAGGAGATCCACTTCACCATTCCCGTGAAGATGGATGATGGCACCACCAAGGTGTTCAAGGCCTTCCGTATGATCCATAACGATTCCAGAGGCCCCGGAAAGGGCGGCATCCGCTTCCATCCCCACGAAACTGCCGACACCGTTCGTGCACTTTCCATGTGGATGACCTGGAAATGCGCCGCAGTGGATATTCCTCTCGGCGGTAGCAAGGGCGGCGTGATCTGCGATCCCAGAACCATGTCTCTGGGCGAGCAGGAGCGTCTGTGCCGCGGCTACATTCGCCGCCTGCAGAATCAGGTAGGCTACAACATCGACGTTCCCGCTCCCGACGTGATGACCAACGGTCAGCACATGATGTGGATGCTGGATGAGTACGAGGCCGTTACCGGTCAGCGCTACCCCGGTATGATCACCGGTAAGCCCGTTGGTCTGGGCGGATCCCTCGGCCGTACCGAAGCCACCGGCTACGGTGTCATCTACTGCCTGCGTGAGTGCCTGAAGAATATGAACATTGACATCACCAAGACCAGCGCAAGCATTCAGGGCTTCGGTAATGTTGCTGAGTACGCTGCCCGTATGTATCACAGCCTGGGCGGCAAGGTGGTTTGCGTTTCTTGCTGGAACGCTGCCGACAAGACTGCCTACACCTTCCGCAAGCTCTCCGGCTGCAACCCTGCCGAGCTTGCCGACATCAAGGATTCCTTTGGCAGCATTGATAAGGAAAAGGCCATTGCCCTCGGTTACGAGGTTCTTCCCGGCGATGCTTGGATCAGCCAGGAGGTTGATATTCTCATCCCCGCCGCTCTGGAAAATCAGATCACTCCCGAGGTGTTCCCCAACATTTCCAAGCAGGTGAAGATCATTTGCGAAGCAGCCAACGGCCCCACCACTCCCGACTGCGACCCGCTCATTCAGGATGCAGGCATTATGCTCATTCCCGACTTCTTGAGCAACGCCGGCGGTGTAACCTGCAGCTACTTTGAGCAGGTTCAGGGCAATATGAACTACTTCTGGCCCAAGGAGGAGGTTCTCGAGAAGCTGGAGACCATTATGACCAACGCCTTCCAGAACATCTACTCTCTGGCTCAGGAAAAGAAGCTTTATATGCGTGATGCCGCTTATGTGGTTGCCATCAACCGTGTGGTCAACGCCGTAAAGGCAAGAGGTTGGGTCTGATCCCTTTGTAAAAACAATACCCTCCCGTTTTTGAAAGCGGGAGGGTATTTTTTCGGGAAAGAAAAGCGCCCTCGTGGGCGCTTTTCTTTTTTTATTCCTCGGACAGGATCTCGATCAAGAGTTTTTTCATTCGCCGTGCGGGGCGAAACAGGGCAACATAATGAACCCCGAGAAGGAGAGTGAAATAGAGGATAACTGCAGGCGAGAGCATAAGGAAGAGAGAAGCGAGAACGATATAAAAAAGCATGAAAAGATAAAGGATCATACTGGCGATTCGAGAGAGCATTCGGGAGGACAAACAGAGGTCTACGGTGGTGACTCCCTCCTCCTCGCGGATGGTTGCCTTGCATTGGGGCGACATATCATTGCGGCCGTGTGGGTTGAATCGTATGATAAAGCCATTGTCCAACAGATAGCCGGTGTAGCGGGAATCGGTTTCGCAAACAACATTTTCAACCCGTTGAAGGATTCTTTTTTGAGAGAGCTTCGTTTGAATTTGGAATCTGTGGGACGAGGAAAGTACCTCCCAGATCCGTTTCCAAAAGACCTTCATTTTTCCTCCTTTTAGGTTTTTATGCGGTAATATCAAAAACCTGCTGTTGGCTTTTTAGCTCTGCATCCAAATACTCTACCGTAATTTGCTTACCGTCCTTGGAAAAATATGCCGATACAATGTTTTCTGCGCAATTCCCCAACGGTTTTTCAAAGGATGTGATAGAACCGATTTCTTCTCCCGAAAACATGTTGTGAAGGGTGATCTTGGAAGATGCCGTAACCAGCACCGTTTCACCGAAATAATCGGTTTGGCCCACATATTCGGGAGAGGATACTTTATTGGTTACATCGAAAAATTTTGCGCATTGGGTGAGGGAGCCTGTTCCCGCCTGAATTTTCAGATGGACGATCCCCTCATTATAAAATAGCTGTGGTGCTCGCCCGAGATATTCGGATTCCATGACGGCTCCGTTTGCATCATAGACGGCGTATTCATACATAAAGCGTATGGGAGTTGCGGCAGAACGGCAATATTTTTTATTTTCCTTCAAGAAATCGGCGAAGGTGGACTTGAAGCCTTGATAGATCCCGTCAGAGAAATAAATGCTGTCGCCGATTTTTATTAAATCGGTTTCAAACAGGGAAATAAGATGCTGATCCTTCCCGTCAAAAAAGGTGACAGTAATGCTTTCTCCTGCCGCTTCCTCGTTTTTAGGGCAGACCTTTGTATGTTTTAAAAACGAAGAGAATGCTTTACAAAAAGCCTCGTTTTTATTTGAAAAATCATAGTGTTCTTTATCATAAACAGAAACTTCAAAGGGAATATTCACAAGAGAAGCATCAAAATCGCTTGCTTTTTCCAAGGAAATGAAATTTGCTTGGCTTTCCTCGGAAGAAGATCCTTCGGTTTTTGCAGGAGCGAAATTGCATCCAAAAAGTGCAAGGACGGTCAGAGACAAGATAATAATTCCAAGGGCGTTCCGAAATGCTTTCATTTTTCCTCCTTTGATGCTTTGTGTTTCTTTCTATTTTTATTTTACAATGGAAACTGCTTCTGCGCAAGAGAAAAAAGGGATTTTCCGTTTCTTTTTTCGGGAATGAACTTGCGATTGCGGGGTGGGTTTGGTAGAATGCTGTCAGAAAAAACAAAGGAGGATTGTTTCCCAAAAAGCCCTCGGCGGCATTGACAAACGGGGACGAGTGATTTACAATGGTATCACTTTGAAAAATAACTCCACAGGAATCGGGAGATCCGATCCAATTTAACGAAAAAGAGGTATTTTGTTATGGCAAAGACAACATTTATTGCAGCGGGTGACGCATTCGCCACCAAGAGACTTCCCAAGGGCGGTTACGACGGCTTTGACGAGGTTCAGGCCTGTGTCAAGGCGCACGATGTGGCCTTTTTGAATTTGGAAAGCACCTTCCACGACCGCGAGGGCATCCCCTCTGCCCAGTCGGGCGGTACTTGGGCCATGTCCGACCCCCGTATTTTGGACGATATGAAGGAATACGGCTTCAATCTCTTCAATACCGCCAACAACCACTCCTGTGATTACAGCCACAGCGGTGTTTTGGCTACCATCAAGCATCTGAAGGAGAGAGATATGGTATTTGCCGGCACCGGCAAGAACCTTGGCGATGCCTCCAAGCCCTGCTATCTGGAGACCAGAAACGCCAGAGTGGCGCTCATTGCCTGCAACTCCTCCAACAACGATTCCGCCCGTGCCGGTGCACAGACCGAGGATCTCCCCGGCCGCCCCGGTGCCAACCCCATGCGCTGCCTGAAGCGCTTCCACGTGGATCAGAAGCATTATGATATGGTGAAGGAACTGGCTGAGGTCACCAAGGTCAATGCCTCCTCCGAGCGCAGCATCGCTCTCGGCTACACCGCTCCCTATCCGGAGGGACAGTTCCCCTTCGGCGCCAGCCGCTTTATTTTGGATGATCACAACTGGGTGGAATCCGTGCCTCACAAAGGGGATATGGAACGAATGATCAACCAGATCAAGGAGGCCAAAAAGCAGGCCGATATCGTCCTTGTGAGCATTCACAGCCACTTCTACGATGAAAGGCAGACCAATCTGCCCTCCCGGTTTATTGAAGCCTTTGCCCACAACTGCATTGATGCGGGCGCCGATGTCATCATCGGTCACGGCCCCCACGAATTGCAGGGCATTGAAAGATATAAGGACGGTCTGATCTTCTACTCCATCGGAAACTACATTTTCGAGACCGAGACCGTAGAGTATCAGCCTTGGGATGCTTATGTCAACAAGGGCTACGGCGCCGATATGAAGGTGGGCGAATATATGGATCGCCGCAGTAAGAACGGCACCGCAGGCTACGGCACCCTCCCCGAGATCTGGAATTCCGTTATGGCCGCTTGGACCATGGAGGACGGCAAGATCACCGAGGTTCAGCTGTATCCCGTGACCCTCAATATGGAAAAATCCCGAGCACAGAAGGGTCGCCCCGTTATGAACAAGAGCGAAGAGACCTTGAAGTACCTGGCTTCTCTTTCCGAGCCTTACGGCACCAAGATCGAGATCGTGGACGGCGTGGGCTACATCCGCTTTTAAGGGAGAAAAACAATGAATGTATATGAAATGATTCTGAACGAGGCGAAGAAGGTCACCCCCGAAATGGTGGTCGTTCGCCGTGATTTCCACAAATATGCCGAAACAGGCTGGCTTGAAATGCGCACCGCCTCCCTCATTGCAAGACGCTTGACCGAATTGGGATACGAGGTCTTGGTGGGAGAAGCGGTCTGCCAAAGAGAGGCCCGAATGGGCGTTCCCTCAGAGGAGGTTTTGAAGGAGTGCTACGAGAGAGCCGTCTCCCAAGGGGCTGACCCCGAATTTGTCAAGGCCACCGAGGGCGGCTTTACAGGCGTCATCGGAATTCTTCGCTGCGGCGAGGGGCCTGTGGTGGGTATGCGCTTTGATATTGATGCTTTGGGTGTGATCGAGTCCAAGGAGGAGGATCACCGCCCCGCCCGTGAGGGCTTCGGCTCGATCAATGCGGGCTCTATGCACGCCTGCGGCCACGATGGCCACGCCGCCTCGGGTCTCGGGGTTGCCGCTGTTTTGGCAAAGATCAAGGAGCATCTGCACGGCACGGTCAAATTGATCTTCCAGCCCGGTGAGGAGGGCTTGAGAGGGGCCAAGTCCATTGTTGCCGCAGGGCATCTGGACGATGTGAATTTCCTGATGGGAAGCCACACCACGGGGCTGGATGCCGAAAAGAGCGATCTGACCCCCGGCTCCTACGGCTCCCTTGCCTCTCATAAATATGACGTTACCTTCCACGGCCTTGCCGCCCACGCAGGCGGAAGCCCCGATCAGGGCAAAAATGCTCTGCTCGCTGCCGCCACCGCTGTGACCAATCTTTACGCCATTCCCCGCCACTCTGCGGGAGCCACCCGCATCAACGTGGGCAGACTGATCGCAGGCAGCGGCAGAAACGTCATTGCAGATGAGGCCTTTATGGAATTGGAGGTTCGCGGCGATACCACCAAGATCAATGAATTTGTGGATGGCTACGCCCTTCGTATTTTGGAGCACAGCGCCGCCATGCACGATTGCACCGTTGATATTAAATTGATGGGTGCGGCAGAGTCCATGGTCAGCGATACCGCCTTCTGCGAGCGGATCAAACAGGTCTGCACCGAAAAAATGGGAATGAAGGTCTCCGAAGCCCTTGCCATCAAGCTGGGCGGCAGTGAGGACTTCTCTTATATGCTCAACCGTGTTCAGCAAAACGGCGGTCAGGGCTCCTTTATTCGGGTGCGCTCCGAAATGGCCTCCAAGGCACACAAGCGCAATTTCGACTTTGACGAAAGCTATATCACCAAGGCCATTCAGGTCTTCTGCGGTATGGCCTACGATCTGATGCAATAAAGCAAACAAAAAAATCCTCGGAATTCCGAGGATTTTTTTATGCTCCTTTTCCGGTAAACACAAAAAGGAGAAAGAGAAATGCGGCTTGCCCCAGAGTGACAAAGGGCAAAAACTGTATGAGAAAGGCTTCTGTCCACCGATCCTTTTTATGAAGGAGTGCGGAAAACCAAATGCCGAGAATACAAAAAACAGGCGTGAGGGAAAAGAGCAGAGCGGAGAAAATGCCAAAGAAAGAGGAGACTCCGTTGCCGGAAAGCCCAAGAGAAAAGAAAAAGAGTCCCAAAAAGCCGTACATCCACCCGAAGAGTAGATAAAGGGTGCCGAGGATCCATCGAACGGTCACCAAAACCCGATTTTTCTTTTCCTTCTTTTTTTGAAGGGCAACCTGCTTCTCCAAGGAAGCCTGAACCGTTTCATTCATAGGGTTCTCCTTTTATGGTTTGTTCTCCTTTGCTTTTGCAATGGATGCGATGACGGAGCCGATGGCAACGACCGCTCCTTTGAGAAAGGTAGAGAGCGTTCCCACCAATAAGGTTTCGGAGGTATGACCAATGTTGTGGTAGTATAGTGAGGTACTGATATAACCGGAAAAAACAATGACTATGAAAAAATAAAGCTGCATCAAAGCAAAGGAGAGGGTTTTGTCACACATACAATAGTTGATATATCCAAACAAGGCCACGGCGGGCGGGAATACAAAGAGGGTGGACAGGATCCCTCCTTCGTAACAAAAAACAGAAAATGCAAGGGGGATGGTGTTGATCAGTAAAAGCAGGATAGCTTTTAAGGCAAACGAATTTTTTTGCATTTTGTATCCTCCTCAAAGGGGACGGGAGGACAAAACCGCCCGGATTTGCTCCGTGAGCTTTTCGGCAATGCGGGCCACACCGTAAATGTTGGGGTGAACCTCGTCTGCCGACATATAGGCGGCACTGTCCAAAATATCAAGACCGTTGATCAGGGTCACGTTTTCATAGTGCAGCTTTTCCACGATCTCTTTGATGATGCTTCGCCAAAGGGAAGCCTTGTTATCTTCCTCAAAATCGTCCCCGCAGTGGTAAAAGGGAGAAATGACGAATACGGGCTTGTCCCCGTTTCTGCCCGCCACCTGACGGATCATATTTTCCACTCGGGTGCGGACCTTTTCCTCTTCCCAAAACAGTACATTGATGCCAAGCTCCAAGGTGGCAAGATCCCAAAGGCCCGCCTCCCCCAGAGAGGCAATGTATTCTGCCATAGCGGGCTCCAGCGCACAGCTGCCCGCCATTCCCAAATTTCGTACATCCATTTTCAAATTGTGTCCCAGAACCGATGCCCAAGCGTGGGACTGATCAATGGAGTTGGAGCCGTGGGTAATGGAGGAGCCGTAGGCAAGAAGGGTCTTTTGCGGCATCTGCTCCTTGGTGGGGGGCACCACATCTCCCAAAACATCGTAGATCTTGTATTCCCCTCGGTCAAAAATAATGCGAATGACCTCGCTGTCCCAAGGGCTATGGGTCATTCGGTCGATCTTTTTCAGATTGTTTGCATTTTTGCTTCGCTCAATGACGAAATCCTGTATTTCCCCCGTCACGTGGCAATGCACCTCGTGATCCCGCCAGGTGCCCTGAATCCCCCCGCGGTATACGTGAAAGGTGGAAAAGGATTGGGGATCGTTTTTCAGGGTGCTCATGCGCACCGTGGCCGATTCTCCGCGGATCACAAAGCGAAGCTCCACCCCCGTGCAGGTTTCCACGCACAGATCGGAAAGCCTTGCCTCCAGCCCCTTTTGTACCTCGGAGGGCACCCGTTTCCAGGAAATGCTCCCATCCTCCCACGGAACGATCTCGGCCACATTGTGGATCTCAAAATTCTTATATCTCATAAAGCCCTCATCCTTTGCTATTCTGTGTTCAGTATACCATAGCCCCCGATCTTTTGCAAGGCCGCCCAAAGCAATGCAGCACCGCAATTTTGCGGTGCTGTTTTTGATTCCGGCAGTTCGGAATTGACCCTTAAATGCAAAGAAACCGTGCCAATATGGCACGATCTCTTTATTCTGTATTTGTTTCTATGTGTTATATTCGGACAAATAAATCAAAACCCAAGGCGATTCCCGTCTTTAGGGATTTGTGCAAACGCCGGAGGCGTTGAAGTGGTATTCCTTGCCGTTCCAATCTTTGGATGTGTTGGAGAGCATGAACCCGTTGGCATCCATAAAGTACCACAAGCCGCCGTCATTGACCCAGTTGTTCTTCACTTGGCTGCCGTTGGCGTTAAGATATACCCAGCCGTTTTCGTGCTCTTTGAAGGTATTTGTCAGGCAGTAGCCCGCCTCTCCGATGTAGCACAGACCCTGAGAGTCGGTATGCCAGGTGTCGGCAAGCATATAGCCGTCCTCGCCTACATAGCACCAGCCCTTGGAGTCAAGCTGCCAAGCGTTGCAAAGAACATGGCCGTTTCCGTCTACATATCTCCAGCCGATTCCATCATCGATCCAAGCGCTTGTTACAAGATAACCGTCACCATTCACACGGCAGAGGCCCTGAGAATCGGGGATCCAAGCGTCTCTTACCATATAGCCGTCTTCGCCGAGATAGCACCAGCCTGCGGAATCGTTCATCCACTGATTGGTGAGAGCAAAGCCGTCGGATCCGAGATAGAGCCAATCGGTATCATCCTGCATCCAAGTGTTCTTCACCTGACTGCCGTTGCCGTCCAGATACAGCTTCTTG
>JAZQMO010000066.1:0-109865 GCA_045543495.1 Eubacteriales bacterium
AGCATATAGATCCAGCTTGCTTTATGGAAGAGCATCGGGAACGGATATTGAATGCACTGACACTGGAGTGTTCTGCTGCGTATAACGCCGCGCTTCTTGCAAAGGGTGCACATACACATCCTGCATGGCCGTGTGTGGAGAACATTTTTGTGCTCGGTATGCCCGCTGTTGCAAGACATGTTACGATGCATCCGGGAGAGCCGTTGCCGTCCGGTGATGCTGCGCGCAGACGTACCGATATACCACAATGAAAATATGTAATGACGAAAAAGGAAGCATTTACAAATGACAGATCCTTATAAGATACTGGGTGTCTCCAGAGACGCCTCTGATGAAGAAATAAAAAAAGCATACCGCGCCTTGGCAAGGAAGTATCACCCCGATAATTATGCGGGAAGCGATCTTGCCGATCTTGCGGGTGAAAGAATGAAGGAGATCAACGAGGCGTACGATACCGTCCTGCGGGAGAGAGCAGGGGGGCAGAGCCACAGCGGTGCCTCATCCCAATCGGGTGCGGGCGGCGAGTATGCTCGGATCCGAAGCCTCATTGCAGGGGGACGGATCGGGGAGGCCGAGGTGCTTTTGGAGGCAGATACGGTTCGCGGTGCCGAGTGGTATTACCTGAAGGGCCTTTGTGCTATGTACCGCAGAAGCTATAACGACGCCGCAAGATTCTTTGAGGAGGCCTACCGCCGTAATCCCAATAATCCCGAATACGCCAATATGTACCGCAGATTCAGCGGAGCACAGCAGAATTACGGCTCCTTCACCCCCGGCGGAACCTATCGGGAGTGCAATACCTGCGATATTTGTACCAACCTTTTGTGTGCCGATTGCCTCTGCGAGCTTTGCGGCGGCGATCTGATCAGCTGTTGTTAAGATGAAAAAAACGAAAATGATCAGCATTTGTGCCATGATGGCCGCCTTGTGTGTGGTCATTCTGGCTTTGGGGAGCCTGGTGGAGAGCCTTGATATCTCTCTTGCCATTTTGGCGGGCCTTGTGGTTCTTATTGTGGCAACGGAGTATGCCGACCGTGTGGGCTTTTCCGTTTTTGCCGTGGTATCCGTTCTTTCCCTTCTGCTTCCCCTGAAAAGCGCAGGGATCCTCTTCCTTTCCTTTTTCGGATGGTACCCCATGGTTCAAAAAAGGATTCAGATGCTCCCGCCTTTTTTCTGCCGAGTGGTCAAATTTTTGGTATTTAATTTGATCCTTGTCTTGCTTCTTTTCCTTTCCGCCTTTGTGACGGGAACCGTGGAGGCAAAGCTGATTTATGCCACTACCCTTGTCTTTGCCAACCTTTGTTTTTATCTTTACGATCTTTTGCTGGATCGCTTTTTGATCTGGTATCTGATGAAGCTGCGGCGCCATCTTCATTTTTAATTTTGAGGTAAGTATGAAGAAAAAACTGTCCGAATTCGCCATGACCCAAGAAAACCCTCGCTGGCAGATCGCCACCGAGCGCATCCGCCCCCTGTATCAAAGAGAAAATGACCCCCGCAGTCCCTTTCTGCGGGATTACACCCGCATCATCCATTCCACGGCCTTCCGCCGCTTAAAGCACAAAACGCAGGTGTTCTTTTCTCCCCACAGCGACCATATCTGCACCCGTATCGAGCACGTGCTTCACGTGGAGTCCATTGCCACCGCCATTGCCGATTCCTTGGGGCTGAATACGGAATTGATCCGTGCCATTGCCGTGGGTCACGATCTGGGCCATTCTCCCTTCGGCCATAAGGGAGAGAGGGTATTGAGCGATATTTCTCAAAAGGTGCTGGGGGAAAGGTTCTGGCACGAGAAAAACAGTCTCTACATTGTGGATCATATGGAGCTTTTGGAGGATGACCAAAGAAACCGTCAGCCCTTGAATCTGACCTACGCCGTGCGGGACGGATTGATCTGTCACTGCGGCGAAGCCACGGAGAATCACCTCTTTCCCAGAGAAGAAGCCGTGGACCTTGAAACCATCACCGCCCCCGGTAAGGTCAATGCCTTTACCTATGAGGGATGCGTGGTCAAAATGGCAGACCGCATCTCCTACATCGGCCGTGACATTGAGGATGCCCTTGCCCTCGGTGTCCTCACTCCCGATAATATGGAGGAGCTGGGAGACATCGTGTATGAATTTACGGGCAATAAGATCAATAACACCATCATCATCAATTACCTGATCAACGATCTGTGCCGCTTCTCCAATCCCGAGGACGGCATCTGCTTCTCCGATCAGACCAATCGCTTTATCTCCCTTTTGGGGGAGTATAACCTGCGCCACATCTACCGTGCCAAGCGGGTGACCCGTGCGGAGAACTTTTTTGAGATCGTCATCCGTGAGATCTTCGATCTTTTGTACGGCTGCTTTGACTATTCCGATACCCTTCTCCGATTGGATGAATTGAGTAAGATCTATCCCGAAACCTCCCGCTCCTTTGCCGAGTGGTTGAGCGCTTATTGGACCATCATTCGGGACTGCAAATACAAAAACGAGCCCGTTTTTGATATTTCCCACGAGAAGGATTATGCCCGTGCCGTCATTAGCTTTATTGCGGGAATGAGTGATCGCTATGCCATGGATTGCTTCAATGAAATTATCAGTTTTTAAGGATTTTGTATGAAGGTTTTAACATTTTGCTTGGGGGCGCTTGCTACCAATACTTATTTTTGCTTCGATGAGGGCGGCGCCTGTGTCGTCATTGATCCCGGTATGGATGGGGAAGGGATCTGGGAAAAGCTCTGTCATAAAGGCCTGATGCCTCAGTATATCCTGTTGACCCACGGCCACTTTGACCACTCTCAGGGAGTGAAATTCCTGGCAGAGAAAACAGGGGCCAAGGTCTGCATCCACGAAGGGGATGCTCTGATGCTGGAAAAGCCCGCCTTCAATTCCTCCAATTTCTATTACCACGGGGACACCGCCTTTTATCCCCGCTGCAGTGCCGACCTTGTTTTGAAGGATCGGGATGTGATCACAGCGGGAAGTATGCGCTTTCAGGTGATCCATACTCCCGGCCATACCCCCGGCTCCGTTTGCTTTGCCACGGAGGATAAGCTCTTTTGCGGGGATACGGTCTTTGCCTACGGCTACGGCCGATATGATCTTTGGGGCGGGGATCGCAAGGCTCTGTCTGAGTCCTTGATGCACCTTTACTCCCTTCCGGGTGATTTTAAGCTTTGCCCCGGCCACGGAAACACCGCCACCTTTTCCCGTGTCAAGGAAATGATCTATCAGTATGCAGAAGAATTAAAATAGGAGCGCTTTATGAAAAAAGCCATTCTTTTGATTTTTGTCTGTTTTCTTTTTCTCTCCTCCTGTCAAAATTTGTCGGAGGGTGTAACCACCGAATCGGAGCCCCTCACGCTTTTCCCCTCCGTCTCCACCGAAACGGAGCCTCAAACCCGAGAGCCCTATCCCGAAACGGAAACGGAGACGAAAACCGAGGAAAATGCAGAAATAAAAGAGGATCCCCCCGCGCCATCGGGGCACAGTCACACTTGGGTCACCCTTTCGGTTCGGGATGCCACCTGTACCACGCCCGGCTCGGAAGAACAGGGCTGTGATTGCGGTGCGAAAAGAAGCGTGGAAACGGGCCTTTTGAACCACGCCTTCTCTCAGCCCACCTGCCTGACTCCCGCCACCTGCTATTCCTGCGGCGCCACGGGAGCCAACGCCTTGGGTCATATCCCTGTGAAGGGAAGATGCACCCGCTGTCAAAATGCCATCACCTCGCCCCTTTTTGTTTTGGGCAAGGAGCTTCGCTTTGATGCTTCGGGAGACGAGATCCTTCACCGTCTCGGAACTCCCACGGAAATTGTAACCGAGGGAATTTTCACAAGCTATATCTACGCCGAGGATCTTCTTCGCCTCACCGTCATTCAAACCGATGCCGACGGTCTTTGGGGTGTTTTCACTATGGATCCCTCTGCTCAGTTTTATTTGGAAAACCAGACCCTCACCATCGCCAATATGACGGGAGAGCCGGATCTGAATTCTCAGGCCGTCTACCGTGATCTTGCCACCTGCCGCATCTTTGCCTTTCGGGATCAAATCGGCTCGGGAGAAAACTATGCCATGTGGCTTCGCTATGAGGAGCGGGAATACGATTATATGAACGATCCCAACCTCTACGGAAACTACCACGGCCAACAGCGCCTGTCCTTTTATTACATCAATTCTCTCCGTGCCCGTCACGCTCTCGCCCCCCTTCTTTGGTCCGATGCCTGCTCTCAGGTGGCCACGGAATACAGCGCCTATATGATCGAAAGCGGCTTCTTCGGCCACGACAATTCCTATCTTACCCGCTTGAAGCAAAAGGGGATCCAATATCAGAACGCAGGGGAAAACCTTTCCCAAGGATATTTTAACGCCTTCTTCGTCAGCGATGCCTACTACAATTCTCAAAGCCACAGAGCCAATGTGCTGGATGCCGTCTTCCGCTATGTGGGGGTGGGCTATGTGAAGCGTGGGGGCGATGCCATCGCCGTCTTCGGTGCACAGATCTTCTATTCATAAAAAAAGAGTTTGCTTTCGCAAACTCTTTTTTTCTTATGCCATATCCTTTTCGATGATCTTCACATCCTTGGGCTGAATGGAGGCCTCCAGAAAAACGATCTCCTTGATCTGTGCGATCTGCCCTGCGCTGAGGCCATTGGATTCTACCACCACGTTGGCCGTATTGTCGTTGATAATGGCAACACATTCCTCAAAGCCCTTGGCCTTTACCAAATTCTCAATGTCAATTTCCCAGCTTGTCTCATTGGCAATGCGCTCCATTTGGTTGAAGGCCTCCTCCTTGGCGGTTTCGCTGGCGGTCTCATCCTCGGTAATGCTCACCAAAACCTCCAGTGCCTCGCCCCGAGCCCGCTCCCGATCGATCAGCGCCGTGGCAAAAAAGTTTTCTTCCTTTTCCTCCACAACCGCATCCTCATCGGTCACAGGGGCTGCGGTGTCACCCGTTGGGCCGTAGCGAATGTTCAGATACCCCGCCACCGCCACGATCACAAGACAGCCTGCGATCATGGCATTTTTGGCATTGATGCGCTTCCAGGGAAAGGGCTTTACCTTTTCCTTCATTTTATCAAACCATTTGGAAATTTCCCCAAAGCCCCCGTCGTGCATTTCTTCCTCCACGGGCACAAGCTCCACGGCCTGTTCCATTTCCTCCAAACAGGTTTCGGGATCGGTCAACTGAATCTTTTTAAGCTGTTTCATCTTGTTCTCCTTTATTCGGTTACAAAAATTTGATTTTCGTTCAGGTCAAGGGTACTTGCCACAAGGCCTATGATCTTGCGCTGAATCTTGGGGTCAGCCGCCCCGCGGCATACTACGCTGACTCCCCGTATTTCGGGAAACAGAGTCTGCGTCAGAATGGGCTGACTTTTCCCGTCAGAGCCCTCCTGCATCTGAAGGTTCGTTTCAAGGCTTGTGGCTTCGCCGCTTTGGCTTTTTTGGGTCTTGTTGGCATAGCGGTAATTCTTCCCCCCTGATAGAGTGATCATTACCTTCACGTTTTCTACCCCATTCATCTCCTCCAGAATGGAAGCCAATTCTCCCTCCAATTCTGCGGTGTAGGCGCTTTCATCAAAGACCTCCTCTCCCTTTGTCTTTTCAAAACCACTATATTCACCGAAATACAGAAAAATGATTCCCACCAGAAAACTTATGATCAAAAATGCAAAGTTCTTTTTCTTGAGTCCGAAAAAATCCTTCTTCATCCGCTTTCTCCTTCCAAAATAACCCTCGTTACAAGGGAAAAGTTTTCCCTGAGAAACAGGGCCATTTTCTGTCCCGTCTCCGCTTTGTTGCAGTAAACACGAATCCCCGTAGGGATATAGGCCTCGTTATGCTCCAGCTCAATTCTCGCTGCGCTTTCGGGAAAGGCCTGCCTCAAGGCTTCTTCCATATCCCTGCGGCTTTTTTCTAAGATAGCCTCTTCCAAGCCCCCTTCCTCCTGCAATTCCAAATCGGGAAGGGAGATGCCGCTTTCTCCCTTCATCGCCACGGAAAGAATGGGAGAGAGCACCGATAGAGTCAGCATCAGGGAAAGAAGAAATTTCAGGGGAGGGTACAGGGGAGCCTTCTCTCCCTCCGGTAAAATCAGACGCAAAAGAAGCGAGGCAAGTGCGCTAAAAAAGATGGGCAGGATCCATTCTTTCATATCAAAGGCTTCCTTTCGTTTGCAGAAATAGGGCAATGGCAAAGATCAAATAGCAGCCTTGTGTGATCAAAAGGGACAGGATCAGATCCATCAGATGGGTAACGGATTTCAAAAATCGCATCAGTGATTTGATCTCAAGCATTTGCGCCAGCGCCGATGCAAGGGACAAAAAGAACTTTCTGATCCATAAGAACAAAATCGGGCGGAGCAAAAGAAAAACCAGCACCGTAAGGCAAAGGGTGCCGCACTGACCCTTCACCAGCTGAAGGGATGCAGAAAGGGTGCGTGACTGCTCGCCCACCATAGAGCCCACCACCGGAACGAAGGTGCCCGCCGCAAAGCGAAGTGAGCGCATAGAAACGGAATCCGAAGCCGTGGCAAGTAGGTGGCGCAAGGAAATGAGAGCTGTGGCAACGGAAAAGAAAAAGACACAAAGGGTCTTGACCGTCTTCTTCAAAAAGGAAACAAGCCCCGATAGGGCGCCGTCTCCCATCCCCTCCAAAAGAGAAAAGCAAAACAGCGTGCGGATCAGGGGAAACAGGTGGGTGGTGGTAACCGTGGAGAGGGCCGAGAGAAAGAAGGTCACACAGCTGTTTTGTACCGCCGCCGCATTGACCGAGCCCCCCAGTGCCAGTAGCATGGTGCTCACAGGGAGGGAGGCAAGCATAAAGTGAGAGACGGTTCTCAAAGCACTGTCTGCCACCGAGAGACTTTCCGACAGAGCAAGAAAAACGGGGATGGCGGCGGCAAATAAAAACAGGAATTGAAAGGCGTCCCCCTTGGGGTCACTCCCCGTCTTGTTCAGCCCCTCCAATAAGGCCCCCGCCAGGATCAATACACAAAGGGATAAAAACAGCTTCAGATTGTCTTCAAGCCCCAAAAGGATCCCATTCCATATTTTTTTCAGCAGCATCTCTCGGGATTCCCCTTGTGCTGCGGGATCCAGCATCAGAGAGACCTCCTCCTTTTTTATCTCCTCGGGCATAGCCTCCCACAGAGAATCAAAGTCGGAAAAGCGCTCCAGCTCCTCCTGTGCCGCCGCCCTCGCAGGGGTGGCAAGAAAAAAGAAGAGTGGGACGAGAAGGAGAATACAAATGGCTTTTTTCATCCTAAAATCTCTCCCATCAGGGAGAGGATCTCTCCCACCAAGGGCAAGGCAAGGTATAACACCGCCGCCTTTCCGCAGGCCTCCAGCTTTTTTGCAACGGAGTCCTCCCCCAGATCACGGCAAAAGGAAGCGGTAAAGCTGACCAAAAAGGAAATGCCGATCCCCTTGAATATTGGGGTGAAAAAGCTCCCTGCCACCGCCTTTTGTCCCAAGGCCTTAAGGTAAGATAAAACAGGCTCGGCCTGACGAAAAAAGAGTAGGGATAAGACCAAGGTTGCCCCTGCAGTCAGATATCCCTTGAATCGCTCCGATAAGGGGGTGACGGACTGGATCAGGAGCGTGGCAAACAGGGCAAAGAAGGTAGCGGAGAGGATCATAGCCCGAAGGTGCTTCTCACGGTGTTCAGAAGCTCACTGATCTTTCCGATCAGCATAAAAAAGGCCAGCAGGATCCCACCTAAGGTCACAAAGCCGGCCAATTCATCCCGCCCGCTGCTTTTTAATACCTGACACAATACACCCACCAAAATTCCAATGCCTGCAAGCTTTAATAAAAGTGTAACTTCCATTGTTTTCTCCTTATATCAGCAGAATAAAAAGGCCAAGCCCTGCGCAAAGCCCTACCGTCCTTGCCAAGGTCGCATCCTTTTCCCGTTTTGGCCTTTCTGTTTCCTCTCTTCTTTGAATGGTCTTGATAAGGCTTTCCGTTTGATTAAGCTGTGCCTTTTTGCTTTGCATCCCAAAGCCTGCGGCAAATTCCTTCCAAAGCTTTTGTTCCTCGCTGCTCCAATTTGCACGCTCCATCAGAGAGGGGAGGGCTCTTTCCAGCGCTCCCACGGGGGATTTTTCGATCTCCTCCTTCAGCCTCGGTAAAAAGCCCGATTCCGTTAAGGCACTGCTTTCAAAGGAGGAAACGATCTCCTCCTGCTCCTTGGAAAAGGCTTCGATCTGAAAATGAATGTGCTTCAAAAAATCAAGACTGCCTTGCCGTTCCTTCCCCTCACGGAGGATCCTTTGCCGAGTAAAAAATCCCAAAGCGGCGGGGATCATCGAAATCAAAAATGCACCCAAGCTTTTCATTCCATTGCAAAGCGCTCCATTTTTACTCGGTAGTGCTCTCCCGCAATGGGGTGCAGGAGCACCCCGCAGGAAAACACTCTGTTTTCAATCAATTCTCTTAAAAACGGCCTTCTTTGGGCCTCCTTGAGGCTGTCGGCGTGAGCCGAAGCGAAGAGGATACAGCCGCCGCCCACTGCCTCTGTAATGGCCTCGGCCTCGTTTGTTGTTCCGATCTCATCGCATAGGATCACCTGTGGAGAAAAGAGCCTTACGGCAATGCCGATCCCTTCTCCCTTGGGGTAGCCGTACAGCACATCCAAAAGGCCCGCCTCTGTCTTCATCCCTTGAGGAAGGATCTCTTTTCTTTCATCAATGACCGCAACCCTTTGCGCAGAAAACCCCTTCTCTCCACGGGAAAGGGCGATGGCAAGGGAGCGAAGCAGGGTGGTCTTTCCTCCGCCGGGGGGCGATAAGATCAGGGTGGATATGGGCTTCTTTTCGGGAAAGAGCCTGAAAAAGGCATCGCAGGCCTCGGGAATTTGCCTTGCCAGCCTCAGGCTCACGCTTTCAAAGCGCTCTCCCAAATGCGCCGAGGAACTGTTTTTTTCAGGGCAGACCGCAAGGCGAAACCCCCTTTCGTCCACCAAATAACCCTCTTTCAGGGTGTCAAAATATCGGTACAGGCTTCCCTTGCAAAAGGAAGCGATCACAAATCGGATCTCGTCGGAGGTGGCGCAAAGTGCCCGTTCCGCTCCCACCGCCTTCCCCTCGGAGGATAAAAAAATATTTCCCGAAAAGCAGGTTAAGGAAAGAGGTCTTTCGCACCGCAAACGGATTTCCGAAATTCTCTCCCAACCCTCAAAGGCCGCAAGGGCTCTTTGGATCCTTTCGGGAAATAAAGAAAAAACTGTTTTGATGTCCGTCATTTTCTGTTCCTCACTTTTGATACACTCTATGCAAAAAAACAGAAAAGTAGAACAAAAAAAGAAAGCTCCTTAAATAAGAGCTTCCTTCTCAATTCTGACAGGGGTAAAATTCCGATAGTCGGAGGATACGAGAGTGAATCGGATGCCGTCGTATTCCTCCACCAGAGGCTTCGAGCCCCAGTTGTGCAGGTGTCCGTAATACACCCTTGTTACCCCGTATTCCTTCAATACGCTTAAAATGGGATTTTCCCTTTGGGTCTGTGTCACCACGGGGTAGTGGGAAAAGCAGACCGTGGGAAGAAAAACGCCTTCCTTTTGCCGCTCCTCCTGAATTTTTTTGCCCTCCTCCAAGGACAGAGCAAAGCGAATGGCCTCTCGCTTCAGTACCTTTTCATCCTGTTCGGTCATTTTGTCCTCGCACATCCACCCACGGGATCCGCACAGGATCATTCCTTCTGCCTCAATGGCATCGTTTTTCAAAACAGAAATGGAGTCCAGTCCGTTTTCCTCCAAAAAGGTAAGAAGCTTTTTTTGAGAGGGCCACCAATAATCGTGGTTCCCCTTCATCAGGATCTTTTTTCCGTTGAGTCGATGGATAAATTCAAGATCCTGCTTGGCCCCCTCAAGATCCATTGCCCAGGAAATATCCCCCGGCACCACCACCGTATCCGATTCCTGTACCATATAGTTCCAATATTCGGTCAAGCGGCTTTCAAATCCTACCCAGCTTCCGCCGAAAACATCCATGGGCTTTTCGCCGGATAGAGACAAATGCAGATCCGCAAGGGTAAAAAGTGCCATAACGGGACTCCTTTCGTATAAAATGATGAATTTGGGACACACTATGGAAAACAATGAGAAAGGAAAGTGAATATGGAAGGCATTACACTCTCATCCTCCTCCGTGCCGGAGCACATTAAGGGAATTCGTTGCAATGTGAAAAACTGCGTGTACAATGATATGAGTTCTTATTGCACCGCCCGACAGATCAGTGTCGGCCCCAGCTATGCAACCTCGGGGATCGATACCATCTGCGGCACATTCCGACCTAAAAACCGATGAAAGAAGGCACCTTCGGGTGCTTTCTTTACATTCCGAAGGCAAAGGGGGTGTGAAGAACCTGTATTCGGTTTTCTCCCTCACGGTCCATATAAAGCTCCACAGCGTCAAAGCGGGGCAGAAGACCCTTTGTTAATTTCGGCTCCTGCCTTAGAAAGGCCCTTGCCGCCTTTTTCAGGTTTTGCTGCTTTTCCTTGTCGATCCGATAGGCGCCGCGGCCGAATTTTTTGGCACTTTCCTCCGTTCGGGTCTTCACCTCTATGAAAACGATCTCATCATTTTCCTGCATGATCAGGTCGATCTCTCCACCCTTGACTCTGAAATTGGCACGAATGAATACATAACCCTTTTCTTCCAAAAACAAGCGGGCAAGATATTCGCCCTTTTCACCGAATTCACGGCTTGTCATACAAGTCCACGCTTCTTGAGAAAGCTTTTTCTGTGAATGGGGAGCACACCGTTTTTCTCAATGGCCGCAAAATGAGCCTTGGTGGGGTAGCCCTTATGAGAAGCAAAGCCATACAGGGGATAGAGCCGATCCATCTCGTAGCACTCCCGATCCCGCAGAACCTTTGCGATAATGGAGGCGGCGGCAATGCTGGGGCTGTTGGCATCCCCCTTGATCACGGGCTTTGCCCTCTGGGAGAAGCCACGGGCAATGTTTCCGTCCACAAGGAGAAACTCAGGCTCCACGGAAAGGCTTTCCACGGCTCTTTTCATAGCAAGCATACTGGCGTTTAATATGTTGATCTCGTCGATCTCCTCGGGGGAGGCGGTGCCAAAGCCCCAAGCCACGGCGTTTTGTGTGATCTCGGAAAACAAAGCCTCCCGCTTCTTTTCGGTGAGCTTTTTGGAATCGTTGAGCCCTTCGGGCAGATATCCCTCGGGAAGGATGACCGCCCCTGCGTAAACAGGGCCCGCCAAGGGACCTCTGCCTGCCTCGTCAAGCCCGCAGACCACCTTGACTCCCTCGGGAATCAGGCTTTTTTCCAAATCATAATTCATTTTTCGTGTCCTCCAGCGTAACGGGGCCGATCTTTCCGTTTCTGAATTCTTCCAGAAGCATGGCGGCGCATCTCTCTTCGTTCACACTGCCGCCCCCCTGCAAAAAGCCTCGCTTTTTGCCAATGGTAAGGAAAAGATCATAGGGCTCCATCAGGATCTCCTCCTCGGTCAGCTTGTAGCGCTGAGCAAGAAGTGTGGGAGCGCAATTCTTTAATCGGGTCAGCAAAAGACAGGCGATCTCCTCGGTGGGGAGAATGGTATCCTTGATGGCGCCTGTTATGGCAAGGTTCTCTCCTGTAATGGGATCCTCGAATTTCGGCCAAAGGACACCCGGCATATCCAAAAGCTCCAGCTCGGCGTTGACCTTGACCCATTGCTTGTTGCGGGTCACACCGGGGCGGTTTTCCGCCTGTGCCTTTTTCTGCCCCGCAAAGCGGTTGATGAGGGTGCTTTTTCCCACATTGGGAATCCCCACCACCATAGCACGAATGGGTTTTTTCATTCCCTTGGCACGGTCTCTCTCCAGCTTTTCCTTCAAAAGTTGCTTTGCCGCATTCAGGATCTCATGCAAGCCCTTGCCGTTTTTGGAGTCCACCGCCACAAGGGGCTTCTTTTCCTCCTTCAGGAAATATTCCTTCCATCTTTCGGTGATCACAGGGTCGGCAAGGTCTGCCTTGTTAAGAAGGATCACCGACTTTTTTTCACCCAAAAGCTGACGGATCTCGGGATTTCGGGAGCTTTCGGGAATTCTGGCATCCAGCAATTCAAAGACCACATCCACATCAGGCAAATTTTCCTTCATGATGCGGCGGGTCTTTGCCATGTGACCGGGGAACCATTGAATGGTTACATTGTCGGAAAGGATCTCGCTTTTTTCCTTTTCAGGCTTTTCGCCCTTATGCTTTTTCATTGGATTTCTCCGTTTTTCGTTGAAATTTGTTTTGAATTTTTTGGGGCATCAGAACCATCAAAAGCTTAAAATTGATGGCAAGATAGATTCCTGCGGCCACCACACCCGAAAGCCCAAGGTTGATGATCTGCACCCATTTGCGGGGATCCTCTGCGGGGAGGATACTTTTCATCCCGTACAGAACGCCGCAGAAGACGGCGCTTGAAAGAAGAAACCTCGGCAGAGTCTTTGCCGTCTCTCGGTAATCAAAGCCCATTTTCACCTTCAGGTATACCATGGTAATGGTGTTGGAAACCAAAAAGCCCGACAGGGTAGCGGTAATGGCACCGTAATGGGCAGGCCATCCAAGAGCGGAAAACAGGTGCATCAAGGGAATATCCAGCAAAAGATTGGTTCCCAGTCCGAGAAAAACGGAGCTGTAGATCAATTTTGGCTTGTGCAGACTTTGCAGCAGGGAATTGGTCACCATATAAAGGCAGTCAAACACCGTCACCAAAATGCTGAAGCGAACGATCTGCGGCCCGAAGCTGTTGGGACTGTAAAATACGTTCCAGACCCCTGTGCTCATCATACTGATAAACAGAGCCATGGGGGTGATAATGAACAGAATGATCTTCAGGCTTTTGTTGAAATTGCCGTTGACCGCATCCATATTCTTTTCCGTATAGTCCTTTACCATATTGGGAATCAGACTTACAATGAGCCCCGTGGAAACGGAGGTGATAATGGTGTTGAACTTCACCCCCCAGGTGGTAAATACACTGCTGATAAATTCCGTATCCTCCGCAGAAAAGCCAAGCTTTGGCAGGGTGCGGATCATCAGGATCATATCCGTTGACGTGTAAAGGGTGTTGGCAAGGGTGATCACAATAAAGGGGATGGAATAAGATATGATCTTCTTTATGATCTCCCGATCCTCCGCCTTGCTTGTTTTGCCCTTTCGGTCAAGTCCGATCTCGGCTTTGTTTTTGCGGCAGATCCGATCCAGATAAAAATAGGCAACAAGCCCGCCGAGCCCCGCCGCCAAAACGGAAATGCCAACGGCATATTTGGTGGGAAGGCCAAGAAGAGTGGACAGAACAAAGCTTCCTATGAGAATGACCCCAATGCGGAAAAGCTGCTCTATGACCTGACTGAGAGAGGGCTCCTTGATATAGCGGTGCCCCTGCAAATACCCTCTTTTGACGCTGAGAAAGGGAATGATAATGAGGGCAAAGGAAATGAGGCGAAGCACAAAGGCCACATCTGTGGTGGAATTTCCGCCCTCCAGATCTCCCACGATCAACCTTGCGATCTGCGGCGCAAAGAGAAAGCAGATCAAAAAGGAAACAAGGGAAAAGGTGAGAATGATGCGGGTAGCAATGCGATACATTCCGGCCTTTTTATCCATTTGCCCCAGCGTGTGATATTCGCTGGTCAATTTGCTGATGGCAAGGGGGATCCCCGCCGTGGAAATACTCAAAAACACATTGTAAATGTTGTAGGCATAGCCGTAAAGGGTGCCGCCCTCCTCCCCGATGATCTGATAAAAGGGGATGACATATAAGACCCCCATTACCTTGGAGAGGAAGATGCACAGGGTGGCGATGAACGCCCCCTCTAAAAAGCCTGATTTTTTCAGTTTGCTCATGTTTTATCCGATCCGAAATATACTTGATACCAAATCAAGAAAATATAAATGTTGTAGATCTTTCTGCCGTTGTTTTTCTTTCCTGCATAGTGATCCTCCAAAAGATCAAGGATCACCTTCTGATCAAAGAATCTCGGCACCTCTTCTCCTTTGAAGGCCTTTTTTACCGCCTCGTAGTATTTCTCCTCACGGATCCACTTGGAGAAGGGAACGGGGAAGCCAAGCTTTCGCCTCTTAGACCATTCCTCGGGCATTTCCTCGTCTGCCACACTGCGGAAGATCTCCTTGGTCTTCTTTTTGCGGATCATAAAGGATGTGGGGATCCTTCTTGCCAGATCCCAAACCTCCTTGTCCAAAAAGGGAACCCGCAGCTCAATGGAATTGGCCATGGTCATTTTGTCTGCCTTCAAAAGAATATCCTGAGGAAGCCAAAAGTGCATATCCAAATACATTTTTTTGGTCACGTCGTCCTCGTTTTTCACCTTCTCATAATAGGGTGCGAGCACATCCGTTGTGGTCATATCGTCCTTTAAGCGATCCGCCAGAATTTCGTTTGCTTCCTCCTCGTTCATCACCTGTGCGTGGCCGATGTAGCGCTGACAGAAGGGAAGGGCGTATTTAATAAGGGTATTCTTCCCCGGAAAATGCGGCAGCTTTTTTGCCACGGCGGCAATGGGCTTTTTGATGAAGGTTGGCAGGGACATATATAATTTGACAGGCAAGGGCTCCAAATATTCATTGTATCCGCCGAACATTTCATCGCTTCCCTCACCGGAAAGCACTACCTTCACCTCTTTTCTTGCCAGCTCCGACAAGAATAACAGGGGAACGGTGGAGAGGTTGGCGTGGGGCTCATCGGTATGATACTGCACCTTGGGCAGACTCTCAAAAAAGTCCTCCTTGGAAATGTATCGGCTGAAATTCTTGACCCCCATAAGATCGGAAAAATCCTTGGCCATTTTGGTTTCGTCAAAGCCCGAAACCTCAAAGCCCACGGAAAAGGTCTTGTCAGGCTTTGCCACGCTGACCACATAAGAGGAGTCCACTCCTCCCGAAAGGTAAGAGCCCACCTCCACATCCGAGGTGATCTGATGATAGCGGATGGAATCTGCCAGCGTTTCCTTGATCCTTTGGCGGTATTCCCCGTAAGGCCTCTTTTCCTTTTTGTATTCCACGGTAAAATAAGGCTTGACCGTCAGATTCCCCTTGGAATAGTGGAAATAATGGCCGGGCTTTAGTTTGTATACGTTCTTGAAAAAGGTCTCTTCAAAGACAGAATACTGGAAGATCAGGTACATTTTCAGCGCCTTGTCACAGATCTCCTTTTTCATTCTCGGGTGGGGGAGCATTCCCTTGATCTCCGAGGCGTACATAAAGTCTTTTTCCGTTTTGTAGTAATAAAAGGGCTTGATGCCGAATTGATCACGGCAGCCCACCGCCTCGCCCGTTTTGCGATCGTAGATCACAAAGGCAAACATTCCCCGAAGTCTGGGAAACAGCTCCACACCGTATTCCTCGTATCCGTGGATCAAAACCTCGGTATCGGCCTGAGTGGAGAAGGTATGCCCCTTCTTAAGAAGCTCCTCCCGAAGCTGTCTGTAATTGTAGATCTCACCGTTGAAGGTGATCACCAAAGAGGAGTCCTCATTGTATATGGGCTGACTGCCTCCCTCCAGATCAATGATGGAGAGTCTGCGAAAGCCCATGGCGATCCTGTCATCACAAAAATATCCGTCGGAGTCAGGGCCTCTGTGCACAATGGCATCGGCCATATCCTTTACAATCTCTTCTTTTCTTTCTATCTCTTCTTCTCCGAAGAAGCCTACAAATCCGCACATTTATTCTGCCTTCCAATATCCGTTTTTATATTCTTTGTAATACCTGAAATGCTTTTTGATCAGGTAAAGCTGTCGTTTGAAATTGCGGTCCTTGCGGTAGCGAACGGGGCTGACCCGTCCCTTCCACAGGCGAAGTGCCTCCTTCTTGAAGTCCTCGTTTTTTACATATTTTTTCACCACGCCCCGTGGCACGAAGGATAAAAGCTGCTTCTTGTTCAGGAAAACATATTCGCTTTCCTTTTCCTCCAAAAGATCCTCAATAAGCACCTGCACCAGATTCTTTCCGAGAGCGGCTACATAATAGCTGCTGCGGCCTTGCCGTGCATTGATCTCCAACACCTTGAAGCGCCCGTCCCGAACATCAAATTTCAAATCAAATTCTGCCCAGCCGCGGTATCCGATGCCCTCTAAAAATTCCTTCATTTGGCCTTCGATCTGCTTCGGATCTCCGTTTTGATAATAGCCGTTGATCATTACCGCCGCATTGCCGACCATATTGCGGCTGTGCTCCTGCAGGCCGATCTGCGCCAAGGAAAGCACCTTCACCTTCCCGTTTCTGTCGCAATAGGCTACGGCGTCATAAAGCAGGGAGTCATCTCCGGGAATGTAGTCCTGAAGGATCAGAATATCGTCGTACCCGCCTTTTCGGATCCGATGGATAATATCGTTTAATTCCTCCCGACTTTTCACCTTGTAGATCTTGTTTTTCCCTTCAAAGGAAAGGTGGTTGTATAAAATCACATTGCTGGGCTTCACAATGAGGGGAAAATTCGCCTCCTCCTCAAATGCTTCCTGCTTTTTGCAATCAAAATAATAGGTCTTGGGAAGAGAAAGACAGGAGCTTTCGTATGTCTTGTAAAAATCCTCCTTCATCATCAGGGAGGAGAGAATTTCAAGGCTTGGGTAATTGAAATAAAAGCCCGCTTCTTTCAGCTTGTCAGCGTTTTTCACCATCAGAGCGGCGTAGCTTTCGTTGGAGCTGATCAAAAGGATCTTTTTGCCCGAAAAGCGCTTTTTGAAGTCCGTCAATGCCTTCAAAAAGCCCTCCTCCTCCCAAATGGAAGAATCGTAAAATAAATTGAGAATGTCGGAATACTGCGTATAGGGGAGAGGGGACTTTGCCAAAACATACGCCTTTTTGCCGTATGCCTCGTGATAACAGCGAGCCATATAATAGGCGTTGGCATCACTGCCGATAATGAGAACGACATAGTCCATTTCAAATCCTCCGTTTTAACTTACTTTGTGTTGGTGTAGACCCTCGGCACTCTCGGGCCGATGCCCGTTAACAGGCGATAAGCGTTGACCCCGCTTTTTCTTGCGGCTTGGGAAACGGAAATGTTCTTTCCGAACAGCTCTGCCACGTCTCCCACAGAAACGCTCCCGTCCACCAAAATCGTGATCATATCCATGCAGGCAGAGCCCACAATGGGGTATCTTTTTTGTCCGATAAAAACCTCTCCCAAGCTGCTGTCAACACCATCGTGATAACCGATGGAAAGGGTGGCGATCCTTTGGTCCTCAGGGGCGACCCCTTGGGCTCCGTAGCCGATCCGCTCTCCCTTTTTCACTTCTCTTATGCTGATCACCTCACCAAAGAGGGAAAAGGCGGTTTCAAGCTTCAGATCGTTTTCCAGAATACAGGGAGAAATGCCAAGCCGTTTCAAGGTCAAAAGCCGCTTCAGGCGGCGCAGTCCCTTGGGCTCGGGAATGCTTTGGGAAAAACCGTAAAGAAGGATCCCGTGTCGGGTTCCCGTTTCAAACTCCAATTTTTCGTGATGCACCAGCGTAATGGAGCGATTGATATGCACAATGGGAATTTTCTTCAAATCAATGCCTTCTGTCAGATGACGGAAGGTGGCAAGGGATTTGTCGTAATAGGGGTCAAGGATCCCGCCGGTTGCAAAATGGGTAAAGATCCCTTCCAGAATAAGATTTTCCTTTCCCGAAAGAAGGGAAACGGCCTCTTCGACCTCCTCCTTCCTCTTGATCCCCAATCGGTTCATTCCGCAGTCCAGCTTTAAGTGCACCTTCAGGGGAGAGGGGAGGGGGGTACCAGCCAATCGGGCGGCATCCGCAAGGGAATCCACCGTCAGGGTCAGATCGTTTTTCAGGGCAATCTCAACAACCTCGGGACGGCGAATGTAAGGCTCCAGAATCAAAACGGGAATACTCCTGTTTTCTTCTCTTACCGCCAAGGCCTCCTCGGGGGTTGCCACCGCAAGATAATTGATCCCGCCTCGGATCAGAGCGTGAATGGCCCCAAATCCGTGACCGTATGCACCGGCCTTTACCACGCCGATGTGATAACTGTAATCTTTGTATTTTTCTGTGATCTCTCGGGCGTTTTTCTCTAAAACTTCCGTGTCGATTTCGGCCCAGGTTTTCCGATACATATAAATCACCCCTTATATCATCCATTATACCAAATCATTCCCGAAAAGTAAACATCAAACAAGCGAAAAGAGAAAAAAGAATGGCAATTTTGCCATTCTTTTTTCTCTTATTTTACCTTGCCGAATTTCTCAAAGGGAGTCACCCGAATCAGGACCCGACCCATAATAAACCGCTCGTCGATCTGACCCACGGAATCACTGCGGCTGTCCAAGGAGTCATTTCGGTGGTCACCCATAACGAAAATGCAGTTGTCCTCCACCACGATCTCGCTCTCTCCGTTTTCATTGGGCTGCATATCTTCGAAATTCATCAGACTGCCTTCCTCAAAGAGAATGTAATCCTCGTGAAGCTCTTCTCCGTCCACCCAAACCTGCCAGGTGGTGAAATTGATCCGCACCGTTTGCCCGCCTGTGGCGATCACTCGCTTGATGAGAGGCTCGGTTCCGTTTTTGTAATGGGGGGATTGCACCACCACAATGTCACCCGTCTTGGGGGTGTAAAGCAGATCGGAAATGATCAGGTATTCCCGATCCTCGAGGGTGGGGAGCATAGACCCGCCGTTGACCGTAACGCCACGGAAGATCAGGGTAAATACAAAGATCACCACCGTCAGAGAAAACAAAAAGGATTTGATCCAGTCAAAGGTGTTGACCGCAGAGGAAGGCTCCTCCTTTTTCTCCTCGGTTTCTTTCGTGTTTTCGCTTGTTAAGTCCTCATCCGAAATGACCGCCGAGGCTTCTTTTTCTGCTTCCGCGGGCTCACTTTCTTGTAAGGAGTCAGAAGCTTCTTCGGGCCCGTTTTCCTCCAAGGCTTCGCCGTTTTCCAAGGGTACTTCTAATGCTTTCTGTTCCTGTGACTCGGCCATCTCTTGGGGAGCGGAATTTTCTGCGGCGGGATCTTCTGTCGCTTCCTTGCTTACAGCCTCCTCAGTAACCTCTTCCTCGCTTACCGCCTCCTCGGGTACTTCTTCCACCTTGTTCTTTTCTGCTTCGGAAAAGGGGGCAGGGGTGCGACGGGGACGAAGATTGAGGGAAGACCGTTCCCGCAAAGGGTTCTCTTCAGGGAGATTTTCTTTGTCCATAACGTGTCCTTTCATAAAAAAAGAGGGACTAAAAGTCCCTCTCAGCAACTTGATTGATTCCGAATGAGTGTCAAAAGTGACTTTAGCAATTCGGTACTCAGATAAGCTCTTTGACCTTAGCTGCCTTACCTACTCTGTCACGCAGGTAGTAAAGCTTAGCTCTGCGAACCTTACCGGTGCGGACAACCTCAACCTTTTCAACTCTGGGAGAGTGAAGGGGGAAGGTCTTCTCCACGCCAACGCCGTAAGATACTCTTCTGACGGTGAAGGTCTCGGAAATGCCACCGTTCTTCTTTGCGATAACAGTTCCTTCAAAAAGCTGGATTCTTTCTCTGGTTCCTTCTACGATCTTGTTGTGAACACGCACGGTGTCACCAACGTTGAACTGGGGAACTTCCTGTTTCAGCTGCTCGTTTGTAAAAGCCTTGATCATATCCATGATGGGCCCTCCTTAAATAAAAGTAATTTATTTAAGTATAAATGCAAGCGTTCGTGCTGAAGCCGGCAGAGGACCGCTTGGGTTGCATAAGCAAATACATTCATACCATAACAGGTGAATTATACCACAGCAAAACAAATAATGCAAGGGGTTTTTGAAAAAAATTATTTTTTCTTCAAAAAATGAGCCAGACACCCTTCCCGAACCCCGCATCGGCACACAAAGGACTGCTCCTTTTCATAGTGCTCGGCGATCTGTCGGAATACGCAAAGGGCAGGGGGGATCAGGCGGTACCGATCCTTCAGCATTCCCTCCATGGTCTTTTTCTCCTCGGGCTTTCCCGAAACAAAATGACGGGCGATCCGCTTCATTTGATGGGTTCCCAAGGAATAATTGTTTTTGTTTTCCAAGAAATTTTTGTACCGCAAGACTGCCTTGGCGCTCCCGCCCGAAAGCAGGATCGTAGAGCCCGAAAATTTCGGTGCACTTTCTCTTAAATGACTGCGGATCAAGGCTTCGCAGCCCATAGGATCATAGTTCCCGTCGGCAAAGAAGCGGTGATACAGGGTCAGGCAACCGAAGGGCAGAGAGACAGATTCCACCACCTCGTTTTTGCGGAAGGCCACAAGCTCTGTGGAGCCGCCGCCCAGATCCACGGAAATACCCGATTTAATGCGAAAGGTTCCCTTTGCTCCCAAAAAGGAGTAGTAGGCCTCCTTCTCCCCTGAAATAATGTCCACAAGGATGCCGCTTTCCTTTGCGATCCTGTCCACGATTTTCCCCGCATTGTCCAGTCCCCGAAGGGAAGCGGTGGCAAAGGCGATGGGCGGCGTAGGGGTGAGGCGTTTTGCAATTTGAGAAAACTCACAGATCAAGCGGCAGAGCTCCTCCACCGTGTTCTCCGGCAGGAGATTGTCGCAGACCTTGGCACGAATATTCAGCGGCACCGCCTTGAAAAAAGCGGGGGCGGAATGAAACAGACGATCCTGATCCAAAACGGCGATCTTAACGGTATTGGATCCGATATCGATAACAGGATAAAGCATTCTTTTCTTTTCCTTTATACTTTCTTGCCTTTATTTTACAATATTTTTCATGAAATTGCAAGGCCTTTTCCCAAGGGATGAAAAAAAGAGGGAGGGGGTGCATATATTGGTAAAAAACACTTGGGAGGCAATATGATCTTTGAGCTTGCGGGACTGACCCTGTCCCATTTTTTGTTTTTGTATTTGAGGGTCATGGGCGGCGTGGGCTTTCCTCCGCCCTTGAAAAAAGAGGAGGAGCGGGAGCTGTTTTTGAAAATGAAAAAGGGGGATGCAGCGGCAAGAGAAAAGCTCATTGAGCACAATCTTCGCTTGGTGGCACATATCATCAAAAAATACGATGCGGAAAAAAGCGAGCAGGAGGATCTCATCAGCATCGGCACCATCGGGCTCATTAAAGCCATTGATTCCTTTGATGCCGCCTTGGGCAATCGCTTTGCCACCTATGCGGGAAAATGCGTGCAAAACGAGATCCTGATGTATTTTCGTTCCCAGAAAAAATACGCCTTGGATATGAGCCTGTCGGATGCGGTGGAGATCGATAAGGACGGCAATCCCCTGACCATTATGGATCTGATGCGGGTGGAGGATGACATCGTGGATCAGATCCACCTGAAAAGCCGTGTGATGCAGGCCCTTGCGGCGGTGGAAAAACGGCTTGAGAAGCGGGAAAAGGAGGTCATTTCTCTGCGCTACGGGCTGGGAGGAGGGGCGGGGATCACCCAAAGGCAGGTGGCAGAGAAAATGGGGATCTCCCGATCTTATGTCTCGCGCATTGAAAAGGCCGCCCTTTTGAAATTGAGGGAGGAAATGGAGAAAAAGAAAAACTATCTGTAAGGCGTTTGGAGCATATTGCGGAAGGCGGGCGCATAAGGTGATAGTGCAAAGAAAGTACCACGGTGGCGGTACGGCGAAATTTTTTGCCATCGAGAACGGAGAAAACAGTGGCAGACGAAATTTTTGAACCGAGAAATGTGCGGCTTTTATCCAATCTTTACAGCACCCAGACCTCTCAAAGGGTGGAGAGCGAAGCGACCTTGCCCGATTATAAGGAGGCGGCGGGGCGCATTTTGCGCATCACCCCTCACGCCAGAGTAACGGAAAAGAGCATCACCCTGCAAGGCCAAAGCGTGGTCTGTGAATTGGAGGGAGCGGTCTCCTTCCATGTTTTGTACTTGCCCGAGGGGGCAGAGGCGGGTGCGGAAGGGGCGAGCTTTTTGATTCAGGAAAGCTTCTCCCGCACCCTGACCTGTTCCGCTTCGACCGAGGGGCTGGATCCCGAGGAGATCTTCGCCTTGGTGGAATTGAAAACGGAAAATGTTTTTGCAAAGCTTGTGGGCCCTCGCAGAATGAATGTGCGCTGTGAGGTGAAGATCCACCTGAACCTGAAGGGAAATCGGGATTTTTCCTGTTATGAGGAATTGGACCGAGAGGATATGCACTGCAAAAAAACGAGCTGGGAGGCCACAAGGCTTCTCGGAACCCATCGGGAAAGCATTTCCTTTACCGAAAGCATCACCCTACCCACCGCTTATCCCGCCATTTCCGAGATCGCACAAATGGAGGTGGATCTCATTTGCCGCAAGGTAAAGAGTCAGGAGGGAGGAATTCGTTTTTCGGGCTATTGCGACATTCGCTGCTCCTATTTTACGGGGGAGGAAATGGTCTCCTTTTATCAGCCCATAGAATTTGATAAAAACCTCGGTCTTGCCCTTTGCGGGGAAAATACCCTGTGCAGAGTTCTTTTGACCCCCGGCTACCTTCATGCCAATCCGGATGTTAATGAGGACGGCGAAATGAAAAAGATCGATTTTGAGATCGGGGCTGATTTGGAGGTTCTGGTGTTTGAAACGCTCCCCTTATCCTCGGTTTTGGATGCTTACAGCACAGAATACGAAATGGATCTCACCACGGCCCGATCGGACACGGAGCACCTTTTCGCGTCTTATGATTTTGCCGTTCAGCAAAAGGCCTCCGTTCCCCTGAATAGCCACGATCTTGTGCGAGCTGAGGATCCTTGCTGTCGGGCGGAATTTGTCAATTCCTATTGGGATGGGAACAACATTGTGCTGGAGGGATTCTTGGAGATCTCCTATCTCGGTGAGACCGAAAAGGGCGAAAAAAGAAGCGAATCCCTGCGCCACGAATTTTGTGTCACGGTGCCCTTTGAAGGAACACACTCTCATCAAAATGAGGAGAGGATCGAGGTGTCTGCCCTTTGCCGAGGAGTGGATCTTGCGCCTGTGGCCGATCAGATGCAGCTGAGATTTGAGCTGTGCGGCACGCTGGATCTCTATGAAAGACAAACCGTGGAGTACTTGAAGGAGATCTTGCAGGGCGAAAAGCTTTGCGATAGGGAAAAAGCACTGATCTTCTATTATCCCGATCCCGATGAGGATCTTTGGCAGATCGCAAAAAAATTCCGTGTTTCTCCGCATCGCCTTTTGGGGGAGGGAGATTGGGAGGAAGATCTGCCGAGAGCCGTTCGCATCTTGTAAAAAAGCCTTCCCGCAGGAAGGCAATTAAAAAAGCCGACATTTCGTCGGCTTTTTCTTGTATCAGTTTTCTGCCCAGAAGGCCCAACCAATATCCTTATCGTCCACACCCATCTTCAAAACCTTGGAGGTCTTGGGGCGAGCGGTGGTCGTAGTGGAGCTGGTAATTTCTACCGTGGTGGTGGGAACTTCTTCGGGACCGCAAGAAACCAATGCCAAAATCAGCATGGCAAGCACCAAAATAACGGGAATGATTCTTTTCATAGATAATACCCCTTGAATTCATAATTCTCTAACTACAGTATACAAAAGGAATTCGGTTTTGTCAAGAGAAATCTTGAAAAGAAGGGGATTTATCCTTCATTTAGTGCTCCGAGTCCCCACAGCAGGGGCTTATTACCCCCTCTGCCTCGCAGCGGTGCATTTCGGGATAGAATTCTCCCAAGGGAAAATCCATGGAGCGGAAGAGGGCGCAGGGATCGGTTTTGGGCAGATCGTAGCATCCGCTTCCCGTGGGAATACAGTCGTCACAGGCGGGCACTACCAGCTGTGCGGGGCGCTCCAAACGGCAAATACTGAAAACGCCCAAGGAAAGGTAGCACACCTTGCAGCCCGCACTGCTCTCACGGAAAACCCCTTCATAATTGCGGGATACATTGTCGGGGATCTGACAAGGACTGCAAAGGCAGACACCGTAAGTGGAAGCGGGATCGTATCCTACCACATTCAGCCGCAGGGCCACAGGCTCTGCCACCTCCACCACCGCACGGGGAAGATTGGTGCTCTGCTGAATGTGAGCGGGCAGGGTGGGGCAGAAGCTGTCGGGCAAAATGTCCGATTTGAAAACGGAAACATTTCCCTCACCGCCGTAGAGCAGAACGCTCTGATCAAACACACAAAGCCCCGCCACATCCTGACCGGTGCCAAGCCCCGTGCAGCAGTCTAAGAGGGTGTGAACATAAAAGCGGGAGTGGATCTGAAAATATCCCTTGTTGAAGGGCATTTCCTCGGTGTGGATCTGCGTCCACAAAATTTTCACGGCCTTGACCCTGACGGCACTGGCACCGTCCAGAATCCTCTGTCCCTCGTCGGTCACAAGAACTCTCAGATCCTCCATACAGTCCTGATTTTTGCAGGAGTCGTAGATCCGATATGTATCGATGCAACACGCTCCGTCTGAATTGTCTCTATATCGCTGTGGGCCGCCCTTGCAGCCCTTGGTAGAATCAAGCATAAAAGCCTCCTTGAATTGTAGTCTCAATGTATCTTATGCCGAAATTCAAAAAAGGTGCAAAAAAAGCGGCCCGAGGGCCGCTTTTTGCGCTTATTTAAAATACGCCATGGGATCGGTGCAAGCATCGTTCACCCGAACCTCAAAATGCAGGTGCGAGGGCTGCTCACATTCAATCAGGCAGGTTTCTCCCACACCGCCGACTACCTGTCCCTCCTCTACCTTAGCCCCTACCTGAATGTCCTCGGGAAGCTGAGTAGAAAGATTTTGGTAGTAGCTTTTGGTGCCGGATCCGTGATCCAAAACCACCGTCTGCCCCATCAGGGGATCCTCGTAAATTTCAAGGACCACGCCGTCGGTAAAGGCCTTCACGGGGGTTCCCACCGAAGCGGAGATATCCACACCGTTGTGAACACGGTAGTCGTTCATGGTCTCCGAGTATACCAAAACATCGTTGGAATAGCCTTTCAGCACCTCTCCCACCAAGGGCATGGTATAGCCGGGAGGAGTGGGAGAAGCGTTTACATTTTGCTCGGGCTCAGGCTCGGGGTCGGGCGTGATCACAGAAACCTCGGGCAGCCTTGAGGTGGCGGGGGGTGTTTGTACGGAGGGCTCCTTTTGGGTGCTCTCCTCCTTCACGGGCACGTTTTCGCCGTCCTCGGGCAAATGCAAGGGGGAATCGAAAACATTGATGATGGCGCTGTAAACGCCGATGCAAATGACGGATAGAATACAGATAGCCAGGGCTATGTATAAGCCCCCGCCTGCGGTATTCCTATTTTTATTGTGAGTTGCCATAAGGGTTTTCCTTTCTTGCTTTTTTTCTTTGTCAATAGTTTGAGCGAGGAGAAAAAGAATTATTCAGCAAAAAAGAAAAAAGCTGTCTTTCGACAGCTTTTTCTCAGCCCGGAAGATCGTTGGCATAGACCAGATCGTCGGGATCTCTTAAATTCAGCTTTTCACGGGCGATGCGCTTGATGGTCTCGGTGGAAACCTCCTCCTCAAGCTGAGAATTGAGCCGCTCCACCTTCAAGGTGTAGGCCTGTCTCATTTCCGCAAGCTTTGCTTCTTCTTTCTTTAAGGCGTTGATCTCAATGTTTTTATCCACAATGGATATGGCCAAAAAGAAGAGAATGGCCAAAAAGGCAAGCTTGGCAAAAAAGCCCAGTCTGTGTCGCATAATACTCCTACATTCCTTTGGGAAAGCCCCGTTCGGCCTTCTTCAAAAGAATTTGCATTTCTTTTTTCCGTTTTTGTTTTCGGTATGCTTCTTTTCCTATTATAACCCCTTTTCGGCACTTCGTAAAGAGGGTAATTGTTATTTTTTTGAAAACGTTTTTCAAGGGGCGAAGGGTGATCCTGTAAACAAAGAATAGAACGGCACGAATCAGAGCCAAAATTTCGCGGGAAAGGAGCCACAGGATCTTCCCTAAAGTGTTTCGGTATAAAAAGAAGCCCAGCAACACCCCAAAGAGGGAAAACCATCGGATCACCCCGTCGCTGAAGGCAAAGGTGAAAAACAAAAAGAGGAGGGTCGCAGGGAGAAAAAAGATCAGATCCTCTAAATTGGTGACAAGATCGGGGTGGGGAATGGCAAGTCGCAAAAAGCGAAACACCTCGTAAAGCAATCCGAAGAGAAACCCTAACAGAATGGATTGCAAAAACAAGGTGTTGGCCCAAAGAAGGGGACTTTCCATTCAGGAAAACAAGCGGGAAAAAAGCCCCTTTTTGGTGCTTGGGGCATCCTCGGGATAATACAGGGAGATCACCTTTCCCGTTAAAATGACCTCTCCCTTGTCAAGATCCAGCTTTTCCATATGAAGCCCCTGTCCCGTCAGCATAAGAGGCCCAAGGGTGCTTTCCAGCTCGGCGGCATCCTCCCGAAAGCTCTCCACGGAAAGGATCCCCGTCAGATTCATTTCTCTTTGCTCCGTCAGGATCAAAGTATGCTTTTTCTCTTCCATTCGATCACCTCTTTTCGGTAATCCATTCTATGAAAGAGTGAAAAATTTTATGCTTCGTCTATCACCTGATAGAGACTTTCGGCTTCGTTTTTGCCCACGTGCTCGGGCATACTCAAAACCTTGCAGCAAAACCTTCTTTGGCCAAACTGCACGCAGATCACATCACCGATCTTCAGATCGTATGCGGGCTTCACGATTTTTCCGTTGACCGAAACGTGGCTTTCACTGCAAGCGTCGTTTGCCACGCTTCTGCGTTTGATAATGCGGGATACCTTTAAAAATTTGTCCAGTCTCATATTTTTACCAAAAAAGAGGACTGCCCGAGGCAGCCCCTTTTGAATCCTTTACCGATTGATTGCATTTTTTAGATTTTTGCCGGGGGAAAAGCAAGCGCTTTTGTAGGAAGGAATCACCATTTCTTCTTGTGTTTGCGGATTGCGACCGATCTTGGCATCTCTCTTTTTTGCCTGAAAGCTGCCGAAGCCCGAGATCATGACCTTTTCCTCTTTGCAAAGGGAGTCCGTGATGGTCTCAAACACCAGATTGACCGCACGCTCTGCATCCTTTTTCTTCATCTTGCCGTTTTTTGCCACAAGTCCGATCAGCTGCGCCTTGTTCATGAGAATTCTCCTTTTTTCATTGGATTTTATCAGGAAACATGCACTGAGCACAGTTTAGCACAAAACACAGAATATTTCAAGGAAAATAGTGATTTTCGCCACAAATTATAAATTCTTCATTCACATTTTGTACATTTTGACTTAATTTCATTCAAATATCGTTCCAAAGCCTCTTCCGGATCGATCTCCATTTCGGCACATTCTCTGCAAAGCTCGTAAAACCGCTTGCCGAAATTCAGCTTGGGGTCTGACCCGCAGCACACCTTTTCCGCAGGAGCGCCCTTCTCGATAAACTTTTCCGCCCGCTTGAGATTGGGCAGGGCGGTGGAAATGCGATCCAGCGTGTCCCATAGGCTCCGATCGCCCTTTTCCTTTCGCTTGATCTCATCCCAAGCATCCTGAAGCCTTTCGGGATCAATGGCGGCATCGGAAAAAATATGAGGGTGGCGGCGGATCATCTTGCGGCATACCCCGCTGATGGCATCCTCGGTGGAGAAGGCCCCTTCGTCCTCGGCAATGCCGCAGTGAAAGACCACCTGAAGCAAAACGTCTCCCAATTCCTCGCACATCAGGGCATGATCCTTTCGGTCGATGCCCTCGCACACCTCGTAGGCCTCCTCGATCAGGTTGTTGCGCAGGTCCTTGTGCCCCTGCTCCCGATCCCAAGGGCAACCGTCGGGGGAGCGGAGAATGGCAACGATTTCTTTCAGATCTTCAAAGGAAAAGCGCTCTTTCTGATTCCATTCATTCCGTTGCATCCCGTTCTCCTTTTAAAATCGCCAATAGCTCATATACGCTTCTGATGGGAACAAGCCTTACACCCTCGGGCTTTTTCTTCATTCGTTCCACCTGCTTTTGGGGAAGCAAAATGGTCTCAAAGCCAAGCCTTGCCGCCTCGCTGACACGAAGCTCCGAATCACCGATGGTTCTGCATTCTCCCGAGAGTCCCACCTCGCCGATGGCAATGAGATTGCCGGGGAGCCTGATATCCAGTGCACCGGAGATCACCGCCGCACAAAGACCAAGATCCGCTCCCGTTTCATCCAGCCTTAAGCCCCCTACCACATTCATATAGACATCCCGATCAAAAAAGCGCAGGCCGAGGCGTTTTTCCAATACTGCCAAAAGCATTGCCATACGGTTGTGATCCACACCGCTGGAAAGGCGCTTGGGCGTGGGGAAGGGGGATTTTACCGTGAGAGCCTGTACCTCGGTGATCACGGGTCGGGTTCCCTCCATCAGGCAAACGGGGCAGGAGCCCGATACGTTTTTCGGACTGTCCTCCAAAAGCCGTCTGCTGGGGTCGGGCACCTCCTCGAGACCGACGTCCGTCATTTCAAATAATCCGATCTCGCCCGTGGAGCCGTAGCGGTTTTTAATGGCTCTGAGAATACGGCAGCTTTGGGTTCTCTCTCCTTCAAAATACAAAACCACATCCACCATGTGCTCCAAAAGCTTGGGGCCCGCAATGACCCCGTCCTTGTTCACATGGCCCACCAAAATGGTGGAGAAGCCCTTTTGCTTGGTCAGAGTCATCAGCCTTGCGGCGCAGGCCTTCACCTGAGAGCTTGAGCCGGGTGCGGCGGAAAGGGAGGCATCCTGCAGAGTCTGCACCGAGTCGATAATGAGAATATCGGGAGCGATCCGCTCCACCTCCTGCAAAATCCCGTCAATATCAGTTTCACATTGGAGAAAAACATTTTCCGTCAGGGCCGAGAGGCGCTTGGCTCTCATTTTGATCTGAAGCTGAGATTCCTCTCCCGAAACGTAAAGCACCTTGTGTGCCTTCATCATTTTGCAGATCTGCAAAAGAAGGGTGGATTTTCCGATTCCGGGCTCGCCCGAAAAAAGAGCCACCGAGCCCCGAACGATACCGCCGCCGAGGGTGCGGTCCAGTTCCCCGATCCCCGTGGAATACCGCTCTCCGAACAGAGCCTCATCCTGAATGGACAGAAGGGGAACCGCAGCGGCAAAATCCTCATTCATCAGGCTGACGGCAGCCTTTGCTTTGGAAGCCGTCTCCCGCTTTGTGATCTCCTCCATGGTGTTCCAGGCGCCGCATTCCTTGCACTGCCCCGACCATTTGGACTGCTCTGCTCCGCATTCGGAGCAAACAAACAGGGTTTTGATTTTCTCTGCCATACCGATTCCATCCTTCTGTTTTTCTTTTACCATTATAGAGAAAAAGAGGGGGCGTGTCAATTTTAATCTTGCCTTTTTATAAAAAAATCGCTATACTGAAGGGAGAAAGGAAAGTGAGCGATGGAACGAAATTTTGTTTATCTTTCTCCGTCTCGGGACGGATATGAAAACCTTGCCACAGATGAGTGGTTTTTGGATCACGCGGCCGAGGGCGACCTGATCCTTCATTTATATCAGAATGAAAACGCCGTCATCATCGGAAAAAATCAAAATCCGTGGATCGAGTGCGATCTGAATGCCATGGAGCGGGACGGGGTTCAGCTGGTTCGCCGTGTCAGCGGCGGCGGTGCCGTATATCACGATGAAGGAAATTTGAATTTTTCCTTTATTGCGGGCCGGGGGCGCTATAATCAGGAAGGGCAAATGGAATTGATCCTGTCTGCCGTTCGGTCTCTCGGAGTCCCTTGCTCCTTTTCCGGACGAAACGATCTCGTTTTTGAGGATCGGAAATTTTCGGGAAACGCCTTTTGCCATCGGAAGAAAAACGCTCAGCACCACGGAACCCTTTTGGTCTCCTCCGATCTGGAGCGCCTCGGAAGCTATTTAACGCCCGACCCCAAAAAGATCCGTTCCAAGGGCATCGCCTCGGTGCGCTCCCGTGTGGTCAATCTTTCCGAGCTGTCTGAGAGCATCAGCATCAAAAGCCTTCAGAAGGCGCTTGTTTCCTCCTTTGAGGAGCGCTACGGCTATTACGGGGAATGGAACTTTTGCAAACAGGAGAGGGAAGAAATTGCGGCATATCGGAAAAAGCATGCCTCCCGTGAGTGGCGCCTCGGGCAAACGCCCAAGTTTGATCTGGAGTGGTCGGAACGCTTTTCCTTCGGCGGGATCCGCCTTCTCTTTTCCTTTGCAGGGGGCAGGATCGAAGGGGTAAAGGCCTATTCCGATGCCTTGGAAACCGAGCTTTGTCGGGAGATTGAAGAAAGGCTTTGCGGCCTTCCCTTCACCCACGAGGCGGTGAAGGAAGCCCTTTCGGCCTCCTCCTTCCCCGAGTGTCAAGAAATGGCAAAGCAAAGGATCGTGCCCTGAAAAAAGTGTGTGCTTCGGCACACGCTTTTTTTGTATACAAAGAGAATGATTCAGTAAGTTTTGCTCAAATTTGACCGAATTGTCATTTTAATTGACTGTTTGATCAAAAATCTTCTATTTTGTGGTCGTGAATTGACAGAATATCGAAATCGTATTATGATATTTGCAATTAAATTACGATATGAAATGTGCAGAAAGGAAAAACAATGAAAAAACTGATCGCCGCCGTTCTTGTCTTGTCTCTTCTTTTGAGTCTTGTCTCTTGCTCTTCTTCTCTTGCGGTGACCGAGGAGCCCGATGTCACCCTCACCGAGGAGGCTACCGCCGTAAAGGAGGAAACCGAGGAGGCCCCCATCACCTTACCGCAAGGCTTTTCCGCAGGCTTTGCACAAAAGGTGGTCAATCCCAAAAACGGGGTGGGACTTGGTGGCCACAGCACTCACGAGACCCGTCTCAGCAAAATGATCATGGATGATCTGAAGCTTTCTGCCGTAGCGATCTCCGACGGAGAACAGATATTCCTGTTTTTTACCTTGGATGTTCTGGCGGTTTCGGAAAAGATCCTGAATACCGTCACCGGGCGCATCAGCAACCGCTTTGAAGGCCTTTCCATCCCTGCGGAAAATGTTATGATCAACGCATCCCACAGCCATTCGGCTCCCGCCATTTATGCTCAGTGTCCCGGTATCACAGGGTATTTGAAGACCCTCTATGCCGCCTTTGACGAGGTCACTGAAAAAGCCCTGCGTGACCTTTCTCCCTCCACTCTTCTGGCGGGAGAGGCCCACACTGAGAATCTGAACTGGGTTCGCCGTTATATCAGTAAAAAGGATGGCTCCTTCCTCGGTAACTGGCCCAGCCCCGAGATGAGTGCTGAGGAAGCCTATCACGAAACCGATCCCGATACTCAGCTTCAGGTGCTTTGCTTTGACCGAGGAGAGAAGAAGGACATCGTCTTGGTCAACTGGCAGTGCCATCCCACCACCGTCGGCTCCGCCACCGGAGGCGAGGTTTCCGCCGATTGGGTCGGAGCCATGCGAGATGCGGTGGAGGAAAACGAAGAGGTGCATTGCATCTATTTTCAGGGAGCCTCGGGAAATTTGGTTCCGGACTCCGGTATCATCGGAGAAAAGGATAACAGCACAAACCATATTCTCCACGGAAAAGATATTTCCCTTGTGGTTTCACAGGCTCTTAACAATGCAAAGCCCGTTGAAACGGGAGCGTTCTATGCCAACCGAATTCGGTTTGAAGCCACCCGAAAAAACGGTGAAGAAAAGAATCAGTTCTTTATGAGTGTATTTTCCGTGGGTGATGTGGCCTTCGCCACCGTACCCTGCGAGTTTTTCGATACACTCGGAATGTATGTGAAGGACAATTCTCCCTTCAAAACCACCTTTATGTGTGCCTATACCAACGGCACCAACAGCTATGTTCCCACCTCTGCCGCCATGGACAACGGCGGCTATGAGCCCAAGCAAATGAGATTCGTTAAGGGAACGGGAGAAGAGATGGCACAAAAATTGGTGGATATGCTCAATAGCATCCCTTCTTAAAGCAGAATGAAATTTTAGATCGGATCAAGACCTGTTGGATCAAAGGAGGAAAACAATTATGATAACGGAAAAACTGAAATCGAGAGGAATCTCTCTTCCCGATGGCTTTTCTGCAGGCTATGCAAGAAAGGCGGTCAATCCCGAGGAGGGAACCGGCATGGGCGGCTGGGGCAATGAGACAGTTCGCCGTTCCACCGAGATTTTGGATGATCTTTGCGTCACCTGCACTGCCCTTTGCGATTCGGAAGAGGTTCACCTCTTTTTTACCTGCGATGTCATCGGACTGAGCGCAGGGATCTGTCAGATCCTCGTGGACAGGATCGGGGAGAGCTTTGGCATTTCGGCAGAGCATATCGCTCTCAATGCCACCCATACCCACACGGGCCCCGGTATCAATGCTCCCAAAGCCCCCGGTATTGAGGAGTACAGAGTAAGATTTTTCGATGCCATCGAGGCAATCACGGACGAGGCCCTTCGGGATCTTGCCCCCACCACCGCAAGAGTGGGGAAGACCGGTGCGGATCAAATGAATCACGTGCGTCGCTATGTCAGCAAAAAGGACGGCTCCTTTCTCGGGAACTGGCCGAAGCTTCAGGAGCCCGATGAGGCCTGTCACGAGAGCGAGGCAGACCGAATCCTTCAGGTGATCCGCTTTGAGCGGGAAGGAAAAAAGGATATTCTCATGGTGAACTGGCAGTGCCATCCCTGCTCCCGTATTGCAGGGGAGAAGCAAACGCAGATATCACCCGACTGGGTCTCTTCCTTCCGAAATACCGTGGAGGAAAACATGGGGGTTCACTTTGCCTACCATCAGGGGGCTTGCGGAAATTTGGCCTCCGGCACTCGTATTCTTTGCGAAAAGAGCAACAACGGATATAAGACCATGGGAAAGGAATTGGCCTACTTTGCCAAACAGGCCTTGGCGTCCGCCCGCCCCGTTTCCCTCGGCAAATTGAAGACCTGCCGCAAGGAATTGGAATTGATGAGAAGCCCTGTCTGGATGCAATACAAAGGGGTGAAAAAGGACTGTGAAACGGTTCGCATCAGCGTTCTTTCCATGGGAGAGATCGCCTTTGCCACCGTACCCTTTGAATGGCACGATTCCCTCGGCCGAGCAGTTCGGGATTCTTCTCCCTTTACCATGACCTTCGTTTGCGGCTACACCGGCGGCCATCAGGGATATCTTCCTGCCGCCTTTTGCTGGGAAAACGGTGGTTACGAGGTGAAAAAGTGTCATTTTCCCAAGGGCACGGGCGAAATGATCGCCCGGCTCCATATCGAGCTTCTTTCCAAGCTCTATGAAGAATAAAACAGTCGGCCTCTTTTTCCAAGGCTCCCCTTTGGCGCAATAAAAAAACGTGTGCAGATGCAGAAGCTGAAGCACACGTTTTTTTCTTTTATTCGGTTATTCGGTAATCTTTTTGTAAATGGCGTCAAGGGCGCTTGTGTCATAGCCCTCCACAAGGCCTCTGTCCACCAGTGCGGCCAAGGTGGGATCAATGGGGAGCTGAGCAAAGGCAGGAATCCCGAAGCGCTCAGCGGTCTCCTTTACACGGCTCTCTCCGAAAATGCTGTGCTGCTTGCCGCAATCGGGGCAAACATAATAGGACATATTTTCCACAAGACCCAAAATGGGAATGTTCATCAGTCTTGCCATCTTCACAGCCTTTTCCACGATCATGGAAACCAATTCCTGAGGGCTTGTTACAATGATGATACCGTCCACAGGGAGAGATTGGAACACCGTCAGGGGAACGTCCCCCGTTCCGGGAGGCATATCCACATACATATAGTCTACATCGCCCCAGTTGACATCGGTCCAGAACTGCTTGACGGTACCTGCGATCACAGGGCCGCGCCAAACCACGGGATCCGTTTCATCCGGCAAAAGAAGGTTCAGGCTCATAACCTTCACTCCTTCACGGCTCTCAAGGGGGATCAAGCCGTCTTCATCTGCCTCGGCACGCTGATGAATTCCAAACGCCTTGGGAATGCTGGGACCGGTCAGGTCAGCATCCAGGATGGCGGTCTTTTTCCCGTTTCGTGCAGTATGTGAAGCCATCAGGGAGGTCACAAGGCTCTTGCCTACGCCGCCCTTACCGCTGACGATTCCGATTACTTTTTTTACATTGCTGTTTTTGTTGGTTTCTTCCAAAAAGCTTTCTTTTCTTTCGCTGCAATCCTGTCCGCAGGTTTTGCAGTCGTGGGTACATTCGCTCATTTTTTCTACCTCGCTTTCATCTTATATCATTATAGATGCTTTTCTTATTTTGTCAAGAATTCACCTTTACATTTCATCTTTTTTGTATTATAATATAAATTTAGTGAAGTGTTGCTCGGAAAGGAGGAGAAGGAATGAACCGTGTGCAGGCTTTTGTTCGGTCCCCGTGGGGAAAAATTTGCCTTTCTGCGCTCCTTGCCGCCCTCCCGATGACCTTTCCGTCTTTGTTTCTTCTTTCTTGGGTGGGATTTGTTCCGTTCTTTCTTGTGATCCTATCTTCCTTGGGAGAAGGAAATTTTTTTCAGGCCCTTTTCCGCGGTGCCTTTTTCGGCTTTTGTTATCACTTCTTTGTGTATTTTTGGTTTTTGTGGCTTTATCCCTTGGATTTTGCGGGGCTGGATGATCTGTCCTCCCTTGCTGTGGTGCTTTTGGGCTGGATCGGCATCAGTTTTGTCCACGGTCTGCTTTACGCCCTCCCCACCTTGGCCTGTCATTTTGCGGGCAAGAGGATCCGAAACGCTCCCTTCCTTCTGTTTCTTGCCATTGCGATGATCCTTTTGGCTCAGAGGATCACCGAGGCATCGGAAATTGCCTTCCCTTGGCTTCACGTTGCCTTGGGGCAATACCGTGCCCCCGTTCTGATCCAATCGGCATCCCTCTTTGGCATTGAGGGAGTGGATTTTCTCATTCTTGCCTTTTGTGCGCTGATCGCTCTGTTTTTTCATCAAAGAGATAAAAAGAGATGGGGAAGCCTTCTTTGTGCCGTCCTTTTGTTTGCAGGGAATCTTTCCTATGGCCTCGTGTGCCTGAACCGTCCCTCGGGCACGGATCCGATCCGTGTTGCCGCCGTACAGGGCTGTATCCTTTCGGGGGAAAAGTGGAGCGGCTCCTCCTCGGCCACGGATACTTATTTTTCCCTGACGAGAGAATGTGCCGATGAAGACATTGATCTTGTGGTGTGGCCCGAGAGCGCCCTCCCCTCCAATTTGAAGCTCCACCCCGATCTTTTGGCGCTTCTTCAGTCCCTTTCGGGAGAGGTGGATACACCCATCCTTACAGGCTGCTTTTGGAAAAACGGAGTTCAGAGCACCAACAGTGCCGTTCTTTTGACCGAAAACACCGTGTCCGAGCCTTATTCCAAGCGGCATTTGGTTCCCTTCGGGGAAAGAATGCCCTACCGAGCCTTCTTTGAAACCTTTTTTCCCTTCTTGGGAGAGATCAATATGCTCTCCTCCGATCTTGCCGCAGGGGAGAGCAGTGCCCTGATGGAGCTTGGCGGAAAAAAGCTTGGCACCCTCATTTGCTTTGAATCTCTCTTTCCCTCTCTTGCCTCGGATAGCGTGAAGGACGGCGCACAGCTGCTTGTTCTGGTTACCAACGATTCTTGGTATGAGGATTCCCCCGCCGTGTGGCAACACCTTGCCCACGCCGTGTTCCGCAGTGTGGAGACCCGCAGAAGCACCGTGCGCTGTGCCAATTCGGGCGTTTCCGCCATCATTGATGAAACAGGCCGCATCACTCGGGAGCTTGGCCCCTTAAAGCAGGGCTTTTTGGAGGGGGAGGTCTCCTATTGCGATGAAATCACCCCGTTTGTTTCCTTTGGCCCTCGGGTTCTGTATTTCTTGGGAGCAGTCCTTGTCCTTTGGGGCCTTGGTCTGTGCCTGAGAGAAAGGAGAAAACGATATGAGTGATCGCTCCGATCTTATCACCGTAGAGGGGGAGATCGAGGATATTGTGTACCAAAGCGATGAAACAGGCTATACCGTCTGCTCCATTGAGTGGGAGAGAGAGCCTGTGACCTTGGTTGGCATCCTTCCCAGCCTGATGGTGGGCGATGCCGTCCGTGCCATGGGAACCTGGGTCAATCATCCCACCTACGGCAAGCAGTTCAAGGTCAGCTATTTTGAAAAGAGTATGCCTGCGGATGAAAACGCCATGCTCCGATATCTCTCCTCCCGTGCCGTCAAGGGGATCGGCCCGAAGCTGGCGGAAAAGATCGTCCGTGCCTTCGGAGACAGTACCTTTGACGTGATGGAGAACAATCCCGATCTCCTATCCGATATTCCCGGTATTTCCGTGCGCCGAGCCCGTGCCATTTCCGAATCCTTCCGAGAGCAGTTCGGCGTGCGCAATATTATGATGTTCTTCAGCGGATATTTCGGTATGACCACCTCCGTGCGCATTTATAAGCGCTGGGGGAACCACGCCGTGGATATCGTCAAGCGGGATCCGTATATTCTTTGTGATGAGATCTACGGCATCGGCTTTGAACGGGCAGATGCTATGGCCGCAAGCCTTGGCCTGAATAAGGATTCTCCCGAGCGGATCCGTGCGGGGCTGCATTTCGTGCTCCGCTTTAATTCCTCGGCCAACGGCCATACCTATCTTCCCGAAGAAAAGCTGATTCAGGCCGCCGCCCGCCTTCTGGATTTGGAGGAGGATCAGGTGGGAGGGGTTCTTGCCTCCCTCTGCTGTGATGCGGATCTGATCCGAAACGATGCCACAAGCGACCACGCCGTGTATCTGCCTGAATTTTTCCACGCCGAGACCCGCTCGGCCTCCCGCCTTGCGGAGCTCTCCCGTGTCAATCTCTACGGCTCCATTGCCGATTGTGATGCCCTCATCCGTCAGGTGGAGGAGCAGGAGGGGCTCAGCTATTCTCCCCGTCAGCTTGCGGCCATTCGCCGTGCCGTGGAAAGCCCCGTCACCATTTTGACAGGCGGCCCCGGAACGGGAAAGACCACCATCGTCAAGGCCATTGTCAGCCTGTTCGGTAAGGTGGGAATGAATACCGCCCTTTGCGCTCCCACAGGCCGTGCCGCTAAGAGAATGACCCAGTCCACAGGATACGATGCCAAAACCCTGCATCGCCTGTTGGAAATGGAGTATTCTCCTGACGAGAGAGTCAAATTCTGCCGCAACGAAAAAAATCCCTTGGATTATGATGCCGTCATTGTTGACGAATTGTCCATGGTGGATATTCAGCTGTTTTCTGCCTTTCTGCAGGCCGTTCGCCCCGGTACCCGCATCGTTCTCATCGGGGATGCGGATCAGCTTCCCAGCGTGGGAGCGGGGGAGGTTCTCTTTGATACCATTGAAAGCGGCGTGTTTGAGGTCTGCCGTCTGGATCGTATCTTCCGTCAGAGCGGCGAGAGCGATATTGTGGAAAACGCCCACCGCATCAACCGTGGAGAGAGTCTTGTCCCCTCCAAAAAGGACGGAGACTTTTTCCTGATGAATACCCGCTCTGTTTCCGATGCCGCCGATACCGTGGTTCATCTTTGCAAAAGCCGCCTTCCCGCCACCTACGGCATTGAAATTCAGGAAAATCTGCAGGTGCTCAGCTGTACCCGAAAGGGAGAGCTTGGCACCGTCAATCTGAATCTGCGCTTGCAGGCGGCCCTCAATCCCGCTTCCCCCGAAAAGAGGGAAAAGAGAGTGGGGGAGACCGTTTTCCGTGAAGGGGATAAGGTGATGCAGATCCGCAATAATTACGATGCCGAATGGGTCATGGCCGACCGTGAGGACATCTGCGGAATGGGTGTGTTCAACGGTGACATCGGAAAGATCGTCTCCGTTTCGTCGGAATCGGAGTCTGTCAGCGTGGATTTTGACGGAAAGATCGTCACCTATGCCTTTGAGGATCTGGGAGAGATCGAGCACGCCTTTGCCGTGACCGTGCACAAAAGTCAGGGAAGCGAATACCCCGTGGTGATCTTCCCCGTGTTCAATCCGCCTCCTATGCTGGCCACCCGAAATCTCCTGTATACAGCGGTGACCCGTGCCAAGAAAATGGCCATTATGGTGGGGGATAAGCCCAGTATGGACCGTATGATTGCAAATAACAGTATTTCCAGAAGGTATACGGGCCTTCGGGAAATGTACCGAGTGTTTGGAAAGAAAAAATGAAATTAACGAAGAAAAAACGCCTTTTGCTTCTGGCGGGCTGGACCGCCTTTTTGGCCCTTGTCTATTTCGGCCTCGGGAATACAAAATGGACTATGCCCATTACCTATTCCTATTTTGCCCTTTGCCTTGTATTCTCCATTCTCTATGTTCTCATCAACGGCGGCATTACCCCCATCATGGAAAAGGATCGGGAGAAGGAAAAAAAGTCTCGGGAACAGTATTTGGCCGATAAGGGCAAAGCCCATCCCATCAAAAAAAGGGATAAATACCGTCGCTTCCGCATCAAAAAGGAGGAAGAGACCGTGGAGGAAAAGCCCTCCGTTCCCCGTCCCAATCCCTTGGGACTCCCCGAGGAAAAAAGGGAGCTTCTCGGTCAGATCCTTTTGATCGTGACCGTTCCGTTTTATCTGATCTTTCTCATTGATTGGATCGTTTTATACTTTTTTTGAAAGGTGAATTATGACCTGTTATACCCTGTTTTCCGGCTCCTCCGGAAACTGCATCTATATCAAAAAAGGGAATACCGAGATTCTGGTGGATGCAGGCGGCAGTATGCGTGCCATTGAAGAGGCCCTGCAAAAGGTTTCCTCCTCTCTATCTAAGATCAAAGGGATCTTCGTGACCCACGAGCACAGCGATCATACCAAGGGCCTCGGGATGATCGCCAAGCACCACGCCATTCCCATTTTCTGTCAGAATGAGGTGGCAAAGGAGATCTACCTGTCCCACTTAAATCACGGCCGCCACGATCAGGCCGCCGCCCTTGCCCGCTTTATCCGAACGGTCAACACAGGGGAGGAATATGAATGGGGCGAGGTTCTGATCACCCCCTTTAAGACCCCTCACGACAGTATGGATTCTCAAGGCTTTATTTTGGGAGAGAGGGAGTTAGGGATTGCCACAGACCTTGGCCACGTGTCCTCGGAGGTAAGCACCTATCTTTTGGGCTGTAAAAATGTGATTTTGGAGTCCAATCACGATACCGAAATGCTCTATAACGGCCCCTACCCACCGTATTTGAAGGAGCGCGTGGCCTCCGATCAGGGGCATTTGAATAATACCGCCTGTGCCGCCTTTGCCGCAAAGCTTTTGGAAAAGGGGTGTGAAAATTTTACCCTCTTTCATCTTTCGCAGGATAACAATACCCCCGAAAAAGCCCTGTCGGAAACCCTTGGCGTCCTGACGGGTCTGGGAGCCACACCCGAAAAGGACTTTTCTCTGCAAGTGGCCCGCCGATACGAGGTGACAAAGGTATTATGAATCACACCATACTTTGCGTAGGCGAGGGAAAAGAGAGCTATTACAAGGAGGCAATGCGAGAGTTTCAAAAACGGATGCAGGCCTTCGGCTCCCTGGAAGAGGTGATCGTAAAGCCCGCCAAGACCCCCGGTCGGGAATTGAGTGAGGATGAGATCGCTTTGGCGCTGGAAAAGGAAGCCCGAGAGCTTGAAAAGCTCCTGTCTCTGCCCAAATATCAAAAAAGCTATAAGATCGCTCTTTGCATTGAAGGGAAAAGTCTCTCCTCTGAGGCTTTGAGCCGCCTTTATGAGAAGGTGGCAGGGGAGGGAAAGCCCTCGGTGGTGTATCTTGTAGGCTCCTCTTGGGGAATGGCCGAGCGCATCAAGGCTCTTTGCGATCTGCGCCTTTCCTTTTCTCCCATGACCTTTGCCCATTCCCTGTTTCAGGTCATGCTCCACGAGCAAATCTACCGTGCCGAGAGCATTCTCCACGGATCCAAATATCATAAGTAAATGAGGTTAGAAAAATGAAAAATGTATTTACCCCCGCCGATATTCTTCTCCCCAAGGACAAAAGCTTTGAAACCTGGGCCGTGATCGCCTGCGATCAGTTTTCCTCTGAGCGCTCCTATTGGGACAGAGTGGCAAAGAGAGTGGAAAAGATCCCCTCCACCCTCCATATGATCGTTCCCGAGGCGTATCTGGAAAACATCAGTATGGAACAGGCCTCGGTGGAGCGAAATGCAACCATGCAAAAATACTGTGAGGAAGAGATCTTCTCCACCCTTGAAAATTCTTATATCTATGTGGAGAGAGAGGTTACGGGTGGCCTTATTCGCCGTGGCATCGTAGGAAAGATCGATCTGGATGCGTATGATTTCAAGCCCGGCACCGAGACCCCCATCCGTGCCAGCGAAAAGACCGTGGTGGATCGCCTTCCCCCGAGAATTGCCGTGCGCCGCGGTGCTTGTCTGGAAATGCCCCACGTTTTGGTTTTGATGGACGATCCCGAGAGAAGTGTCATCGAGCCTCTCACCGAAAAGAAGGAGAAGCTTGAGACCGTATATGATTTCGACCTGATGGAGGGCGGCGGCCGCATTGCGGGCTATGCGGTTCAAAAGGATGAGGCCGAGCGGGTCACAAGGGCCATTGACGCGCTCGGAAAAAGAGCGGTTCAACTGGTCATCGGAGACGGAAACCATTCCCTTGCCGCCGCCAAGGAGATCTGGCGCAGCGTCAAGGAGACTTTGTCTCCCGAGCAGTGGGAGGGCCACCCTCAAAGATACGCCCTAGTAGAGCTTTGCAATGTGTATGATGAGGGCATCGTCTTTGAGCCCATTCACCGCATTGCCTTCTCTTGCGATCCCAGGCGTGTTTTGGCTCTCCTTGAGGAAAGAATGTATGAGGAGGGCGGCAGACCCCTTCGCTACATTGCGGGAGAAAAGAGCGGAGAAATCCCCGTTCGAAGCGAAAGCTTGGGAGATCTCATTGCCACCGTGCAGGAGGTTTTGGATGTGTTTGAAAAGGAGGGCAGCACCCTTGATTATATCCACGATGATGCCGCTCTGGAGGAATTGAGCAAAAAGGAAAACACCTTCGCCCTCTTTCTGCCCAAAATGGAAAAGAGCGATCTGTTCTGCACCGTGGAAAAATCGGGCGTGTTCCCCAAAAAGAGCTTTTCCATCGGTCACGCAAGAGACAAGCGGTATTACTTGGAGTGCCGCAAGATCAAGTAAAAGAAAAAAGACGACTGAAAGGCTACTTCTCATAAAGATGTTAAAAACCTCGATGAAATTCATCGAGGTTTTCGCTTTTTTATAAGGAAAGAGCCGGCATCGCATTTGCGCACACAAATGTTTTTTTCGTGATACCCAAACCCTTTTTACAACAAAAGAAAAAAAGTTATATTCTGTGCTAACGCACAGAGTGATATTTTCACTTTGTGAAAGTGTTATTACTCCCTCTCGTCGTAGTGGTATTTTATTCTCCTCCGAAACTCGCGAAGCGAATACCACTCGGCTTTTAGCCGAATATCACTGCGAAGCAATATCACTCGCCGTCAGGCGAATAAAACTGCGAGACTTCCTTATGAGAAGTCTCGCAAAGTCGTCTTTTTTGTGCTTTTTATTGGGGAAGCTTGGGCTTTAAGTCGGCGGGAATGGGAGAGGTGTACTTGCCGCCTGTTTTCTCGGTATGCTCCTTCTTTGCCTGAATCAGCTCCTCGGGTCTGTCCATCAGGCGCATCAGGGATGCGGCAACAGCCTTGCCCGCCCACAGAGCGGATCTCTTGGCATAGCTGCCTCGGCTTTGGGAGGTACTCTGCCAGCTGTGGCCGGGAGTTCCGATCACCCAGGTGCCCACGTGCATCTGCACCGTAGGAACCACCCAGCTGACATCTGCCGTATCGGTAGAGCCGCCGTGTGCCACGGGAGGAGCGGGATCCTTCACAAAGGTAGAGAAGGGAGGAAGGGTCTTGGCTTCGTCACTGAGCTTCATAGTAGCCTGCAAGGCCTTACCGAAGGCCAATTCTTCTTCGGTGGGAACGGGAAGAGGAATGTCGTGCATGGCTTCGTTTGCAATCTTTTGCAGGGTGGGAATGGTGATCAGATTGGAGTAAGCGCTGGTGACCTTGGAGGTAAATTCGGTTTCGGTCATGGTAGCGGCTCCCTTAGCCAAAAGATCTACTCTATCCTTTAATTCCAATACCTCCTGACAGGTGGTGGCACGGATCAGATAGGTGACCGAAGCGTGAGACTGCACCATATTGGCGGCGGTTCCGCCGGTGTCGGTAATGGCGTAGTGGATTCTGCTGGTGGGGAGCATATGCTCACGAAGGAACTGGCAGCCGATGTTCATCAATTCCACCGCATCCAGTGCGCTTCTTCCCTGATGGGGAGCGGCGCCTGCGTGGGCGGTGATGCCCTTGAAGTCGTAATCAACGTGAATGTTGGCCAAGGCGGGACGGGTGCGCACCATATACATGCTTTCGGGGTGCCAGCTGACAATGGCGTCAATCCCGTCAAAAGCGCCGTCACGGGCCATAAAGACCTTTCCGCCGCCGCCTTCCTCTGCGGGACAACCGAAAAGGGTAATGCTGCCCTTTCCTGTTTTTTCAATGTATTTCTTGACAGCAAGCACCGCCGCCAGAGAGCCTGCGGCAAACAGATTGTGCCCGCAGCCGTGGCAGGTATCCTGATCGGGAATGGGTCTTCTCTCAGCAACCTCCCCCTCCTGACTCAGGCCGGAAAGGCCGTCAAACTCTGCCAAAACACCAAGGCTGGGGGAGCCGGTGCCGAAGCTTGCCTTAAAGGCGGTGGGAATTCCAACCAAATTTCTCGTTACGGTAAAACCGTTTTCTTCCAATTTTTCTGTCAAAAGCTTGGAGGCACTCACCTCAGCAAAGCAAAGCTCGGGCTTTGCCCAAATGGTATCGGAAACCTCGCAAAGCTCTTCTTTTTTTTCGTCAATGACGGATAAATATTCTTCGTACTGCATAATGTCCTCCTTCTTTTTCCTCATTTTATCTTTATTCCCAAGGAAAGTCAAGCATTTTTGGCGAAGAATGGTAAGAGACGGGATCGATTCTATCCGAAAACAGATAAAATATTTTGAAACTACTTGCGAAAAAATGGCTTTGAGAGTAAACTGTTTTCAGTAGGAGGAAAAAATGAAAACCTATTTGTTTGATTTTGACGGAACTCTTGTGGATTCCATGCCCGCCTTTACCAAAACCATGCTGGGAATTTTGGATCGGAGCGGGATTTCCTACGGGCCTGATCTGATTCGTGCCATCACCCCCTTGGGTGTGGTGGCCTCCGCCCGTTATTTTATGGATTTGGGCGTAAAAAAAACGGAGCAGGAGCTTATCGAGGAAATGGCAAGGGAGCTTTTGGAAGCGTATCTGTATACCATTCCCGCCAAGGAAGAGGTGAAAGAAACCCTCACGGCTTTGAAACAAAGGGGGTATTCACTCAATGTACTCACTGCAAGCCCCCATATATCCTTGGATCCTTGCCTGAAAAGGCTCGGCCTTTGGGACTTGATGGATCACGTGTGGTCCTGTGATGATTTTGCCACCTCAAAATCCGATCCCGAGCTTTATGGAACCGTGGCGGCGTGTCTTGAAAAAAAGCCCGAAGAGATCCTCTTTTTTGACGATAATTACAAGGCCAATGAAACGGCAAAGAAGGCGGGGCTTGTCACCTGCGGCGTGTTTGATCTCTCCTCGGCAGAGGAGGAAGAGGCCATTCGTTCCCTTTGTGATTACTATGTGCGCTCCTTTTCCGAAATCTTGAAAATTGAGTCTTAACCAAAAAAGAAAAATTGCCATCGAAGGATGGCAATTTTTTTGTGTGCTCAGGCGATCACATTTCCCGATACCACAAGGGTCACGCTTCCGGGGGTCGTGGTCCAAAGACCCGTGGCGATGTCTTGGGTGAAGGTGGCGGCGGGAACCGAAATGAGGCCGGAAATGGTGGTGAAGGCGCCGGTTGCCTCGTTGTAGGCGTAGCCCTCAGGCTCTGTCAGAGCCGTGCCGTTCAAGGTGACCGTAAGATCGGTGAGACGGGGATCAAAGGTATCGCTGATCACCACGTTGTCCTCGGGCCCTACGGCGCTGTTTCCGCTGTTTTCAATGACAATGGTGTAGGTGATCCTGCCGTTGTCCGTTACGGTAGCGGGGGAGAGGGCTTTGGTCAGGGTGATATCGGGATCATCCGTCCGAGTGATGCTTTCCGTTGCCGTAGCCGTCTGCCCGCCACCTGTGACGGTCACGGTGTTGGTGATCACACCCCCTGCCTCAGGAGAGGCAAAGCCGTTTGCCTCGGCGGTGTAAAGAACGGTGGCCACACCCCCTGCGGGAATGGTAATGGGACCGATGACAAGTCCCCCTTGGGCAGTGGTGGTGGGAGAGGGCTGCAGTACGCCGTCAATAAAGTATTTCACACTTCCCTCCACATAGTCAAGCGGGATCAGGGTATCGGTGCCGAAGGGATAGGCTCCCAGATCGTCCGTCAGGGTCACCCCCGTAACGGGAGCGGTGCCCGTGTTGGTCATGTTAATGGCATAGGTGATCTCAGAAGAGGTGGTATATTCCTCCACAACGGCGGTTTTGGTGACGTTGAGGGTCTCCAGAATTTCGCCCGTGGTCACGTTGGAATTGACCGTGCCGCCGTTGTAGGTGAGAGTTGCTTGATTGAAAAATATTGCCATGGATTTCCTCCTTGTAATTTGCAGGTTTTCCCTGCACTTCATCTTATGCGCCGTCTGCCTTTTTTGTCCGTTTTATAAAATTGCATCAATTGGTATAAAAATAGAAAAAGAGCACATACTACGAAAAAAAGAAAAGGATAGGTACCAAAATGATCGAAAAAGATACGATCCGTTTGCTTCGCGAGTGTGATGCAGGAGTCAAAATGGGAATTTCCTCCATTGAGGATGTGATGGATAAGGTGAAGAATGAGGAGCTTCGCACCCTTCTTCTCAACTGCAAAAGAGCCCACGAGGACTTGAACGAGGAGCTTCAGAAAAAGCTGAATTCCTACGGGGATGAAGGAAAAGAGCCGGGCATGATGGCCAAGGGTATGAGCCGTATGAAAACGGAAATGAAGATGATGATGGAGGAATCGGATCAGACGGTTGCGGATCTGATGACCGATGGCTGTGATATGGGAGTCAAAAGCCTGTCCCGCTATCTCAATCAGTACAAGGCGGCCGAGGAGGATGCCAAAAATATGGCAAAGAGACTCATTTCCCTGGAGGAAAAGCTTGCCGTTGATATCCGAAAGTTTTTGTAAAAAACCGACTTGAGACCGAAAAGAAAAGTCTTTCATCCAAAAAAATGCGGAAAGAGAAAAGTCCTTCCGCATTTTTTTCTTTTCCTGTAATTCAAAATCAAAAAATCAAAGAATTTGCAGAACCACAAGCTGTTTTTGTTGACGAAACAAGGGGGATACAATATAATAAAAGGGTGTTGAAATCGGTTTTTCCCAAAAAAATAGGCAGAGGTGCAGAAATGAAAAAACTCGGGTATTACAACGGATTTTTCGGCGAGCTGGAGGAAATGAGCGTCCCCATGAACGATAGGGTCTGCTATTTCGGCGACGGCGTTTACGATGCCACCTACAGCCGCAATTACAAGATCTTTGCTCTGGAGGAGCACATTGACCGCCTGTATAACAGCGCCGCTCTTTTGAAGATCGAGATCGGTCAGACCAAGGAAGAAATGAAAGCCATTTTGCAGGAAATGGTCAACAAAATGGATACGGATGCCAATTTCGTCTATTGGCAGGTGACCCGTGGCACGGGAGTGAGAAATCATGTTTTCACCACCGACGGCTCAAAGGCCAATCTTTGGATCACCATCGTTCCCAAGCCTATTGTGGATACCTATAAAAAGATTCGGCTCATCACTATGGAGGACACCCGTTTTCTCCATTGCAATATTAAGACCTTGAACCTGATCCCCGCCGTAATGGCAAGTCAAAAGGCCAAGGAGGCAGGGTGTGATGAGACCGTTCTTCATAGAGGAGATAGGGTGACCGAGTGTGCCCACAGCAATGTGCATATCATCAAGGACGGTGTTTTTGTAACCGCTCCCACCGACCACCTGATCCTCCCCGGCATTGCCCGCGCTCACCTGATCGCAGCCTGCAAAAGGCTCGGCATCGGGGTGGATGAGACCCCCTTCACCATCAAGGAAATGATGGAGGCCGATGAGGTCATCGTCTCCTCCTCAGGCTCCCTTTGCCTTGCGGCAGAAGAAATCGACGGCCAAAGAGTGGGAGGAAAGGCTCCCGAAATTTTGAAACTGCTTCAGGATGAGGTGCTCCGTGAATTTACGGAGGCCACCAATTAAGGAGAGAGTATGACACAAAAGGAAATGACCGCCCTCAATCTGGGCCAAAGCTTGGATGATCTCGCCAATTTAGACCCCCGAGGCTACGGTGTGTGTAAAATTCTGTATCAGGCCTCCCGAAGCCTTGCAGGCGGCCCCACCTGTATGAACGGAGCCAAAAAGCTATGTGAGACCCTGAAGGCAGGAGATTTCGTTTATATTATGACGGGCTTTGTTCTGCGCCCCTTCAAAAAAGCGGAAATGGATGGCATCGTCAGCTCTGTGCTTCTTTGCAGAGCGCTGGTGAAGGCCTTTGACGTAAAGCCCATCATCGTTTGCCCCGTGGATAATGAAAAGGCCGTCAGAGCCTTGGCGGGCTGTGTGGGCCTGCATTTGCAGGAGGATTTCACCGCTCTGGCCGAAATTCCCGTTTCCATGGGAATGTTTCTGTTCACCAAGGATGTCGCCGAGGCCGAAGGGGAGGCAGACCGCCTCTTAAAGCTCGCACCGCCGAAGGCCGTTATCAGTATTGAGTGCCCCGGTGCCAATGAAAAGGGCGTTTATCACAATGCCACGGGTCTGGATGTAACCGAGCTTGAGGCCAAGCAGGATATTCTGTTTGAAAAGGCGCAGAAAATGGGTGTTTTGGATCTTGCCATCGGCGATCTCGGCAATGAGATCGGAATGGGCGCCATCTCCGATACCTTGAAAGACTATATCCCTTATGCCGCCGAGGGCAGGTGTCGCTGCGGCTGCGGAGGGGGAATTGCCGCCCGCACCAAGGCGAATAACCTCATTACCGCCACCGTGTCCGATTGGGGCTGCTATGCGCTCATTGCCGCCCTTGCCTTTCTGATGGAAAACATCGATATTATGCACGATGCCGAATTGGAAAAGAGAAGTATGATCACCGCCTGTGAAAACGGTATGATCGATATGTACGGCTGGCTCATTCCCGCCATTGACGGCTTCGGCACCGAGATCAATCTGCCCATGGTGTCCCTTATGAGAGAAATGGTGAAAAGCGCCCTTTCCCTGAAGGAAACCTGTAAGACCTGGTTTGAAAAGGTAAATGAATTGGGATTTTTTGAACCGTAAGATCCCGCCTTTTTCTGTGGAAAAGAGAGGAGAGTATGGAAAACATTCGTTTTCTCCCTTGCGGAGAGGGAGCCTTTACCGTAGCCTTTGATCAAAGGATCTCCGAGACGGTCAATCAAAAGATCCGCTATCTTGCCGCCGAGCTGGAAAAAGCAAAGCTTGCAGGAGTGGGGGAGACGGTACCGACCTTTTGCAGTCTTACGGTCTTTTTTGATCCCCTTGTGATTTCAAAGCAAAGTTTAAAAAATCAAATCCTCTCCCTGATGGGAGCCTATGAGGAGGGCATCGCTTCTGAGAAGCGGGTCTTCCTCGTTCCCGTTTGCTATGAGGGGGAGTTTGCCCCCGATTTAGAGGAGGTATGCCGCCATACGGGCCTTTCCCGGGAGGAGGTCATACGCCGCCACACCGCCGAGGATTATTTAATTTATATGCTGGGATTTTTGCCCGGCTTTCCTTATTTGGGCGGAATGGATCCTGCCTTGGAATGCCCGAGGCTTGATACCCCTCGCACAAGGATCCCCGCAGGTGCCGTGGGGATCGGGGGAAAGCAAACGGGCATCTATCCCTTAGCCTCTCCCGGCGGCTGGCGCCTCATCGGGCAGACCCCCGTCAAGGTCTATGCCCCCGAGCGGGAGGAGCCCATTTTATATCGGGCGGGAGATGCCATTCGCTTCTATCCCATTTCCGTGGAAGAATACCAAAGGATCGAGGCAGAGGGCGGCCTTGCCATTGAGGTAAGGAGGGAAGAGAAATGAAAATGACGATCCTGTCTCCCGGCCCCCTGACCACCGTTCAGGATCAGGGGCGCTTCGGCTATATGAATACGGGCTTTTCCCCGGGCGGCGCCATGGATCCGGACGCCATGAAAAGAGCCAATCTTTTGGTGGGAAATCGGCTCGGAGAGGGTGTTTTGGAAATGACCCTGATGGGAATTACCGCCGAGTTTGACTGTGATACTGTCATCGGTATTACAGGGGCGGATATGTGCCCCACCGTAAACGGCGAGCCTGTGAATATGAATACTACCGTCTATGTGAAAAAAGGCTCCCGTCTGACTCTTGGCGCCGCCAAATCGGGAATGAGAGCCTACCTTGCCGTTTCAGGCGGCTTTGCCCTTGAGCCTGTGATGGGAAGCCTTTCCACCAATTTGAAATGTGCTCTTGGGGGCTTTCAGGGAAGAAAGCTTGCTGCGGGGGATGAAATTTGCCTGAAGCGGGAGACCGCCCCCTCCCAAATCTCGCCTCGCTTTATTGCCGCTCCAAACCTCGGAGGAAGAGACATTGCGCTTCACGTGATCCTTGGCCCGCAGGATGATTATTTTACCTCTGAAGGAATTGACAGCTTTTGCCAAAAGGCTTATACTGTATCTGTCAACTCCGACCGTATGGGCATTCGTTTGGAGGGAGAAAGGATCGAGAATAAAAACGGGGTGGATATTATTTCCGACGGCATTGTTACAGGCTCGGTTCAGATCCCGCCTGCAGGCGTTCCCATTATTATGATGGCCGACCGCCAAACCACGGGAGGTTATGCCAAAATTGCCACGGTGATCCGCCGTGACCTGTCCCTTCTTGCTCAGGCAAGACCGGGGGATCGGGTTCGCTTTTATCCCATTACAGAGGAAATGGCTCTTTTGACCCGCAAGGAGGAGTCATTGAAGGAAAGAAGGCTGACCGAGAAGTATCAGCCCTTGTTTTGAAGGAGAATTTATGGATGTTTCCAAAATGAGCCCGAAGGCGGTGCGTGATCTGATCCGTCAAGGGAAGATCACCTCCCAGACCTCGGGAATGTGTGACGGCTTTGCTCAGGCCAATCTTTTGATCCTGCCCCGTGAGCAGGCCTATGACTTTTTGCTTTTCACGCAGCGCAATCCCAAATCCTGCCCCATTCTGGAGGTGGGGGATGTGGGAAGCCGTTTGGTGAAGAAAATGGCAGACTGCGCCGATATTGCCACCGATCTTCCCAAGTACCGACTTTGGGAAAACGGCGTTTTGACAGGGGAATATACGGATATCTCCTCCCTTTGGAGAGAGGATTTTGTGTATTTTCTCATTGGCTGTTCCTTCTCCTTTGAAGGGGAATTGTTGGCGGCCGATGTGCCTGTCCGTCAAATTGAAGAGGGGAAAAACGTACCCATGTACCTGACCAATATCCCCTGCGAGGAGGCGGGTATTTTCCACGGTAATTTGGTGGTCAGTATGAGACCGATGCCCGCAAGGGATGCCATCCGTGCCATCAGCATCACCTCCACTATGCCCCGTGTCCACGGTGCTCCCATTCACATCGGTGACCCCTCGCAGATCGGCATTGCAGACCTTGCAAAGCCTGATTTCGGGGATCGTGTTACGGTGAAGGAGGGAGAGATCCCCGTGTTTTGGTGCTGCGGTGTGACCCCGCAATCCGTGGTGATGAGCGCCAAGCCTCCCATTGCCATCTCTCACGCACCGGGACATATGTTTATTACCGATGTGAAAAATACTTTGTTAAAGGATTGAACGTATGTATTTTGTAGATTTGAACAGCGACCTTGGGGAAAGCTTCGGTGCCTACCGCATCGGAATGGATGAAAAGATCCTTCCCTTGGTCTCCTCGGCCAATGTCGCTTGCGGCTTTCACGCAGGAGACCCCAATGTGATGCAAAAGACCGCCCGCCTTTGTGCCGAGCACGGCGCATCTCTCGGTGCTCATCCCGGCTTTCCCGATCTTCAGGGCTTCGGTAGGCGAAATCTTTCCGTTTCCCCCGAGGAAGTGAGGTGTATGATCCTCTATCAGATCGGCGCCCTGGATGCCTTCTGCAAGGCCTCGGGAATTCGGATGCAGCACGTAAAGCCCCACGGCGCTCTGTATAATATGGCTGCCAAGGATCCTGCATTGGCCGAGGCCATCTGCCGTGGGATTTATGAATATGACCCGAGCCTGATCCTTCTTGGTCTTGCAGGCAGTGAAATGCTCCGTCAGGCCAAAAAGATCGGCCTTCCCGCCGCCTGCGAGGTCTTTGCTGACCGCGCTTATGAGGACGATGGCTCCTTGGTTTCAAGATCCAAGCCCGGTGCTATGATCCACGATGAAACCGAAGCCGTTTCCCGCGTGGTGGGAATGATCAAAAACGGTACCGTCAAGTCCATCAACGGCAAAACCATCGAGCTTTGTCCCGATTCCGTCTGCGTTCACGGAGACAGTGAAAAGGCGCTTCTTTTCGTTCAAAAAATTCGGGATGCCCTTGTTTCGGAAGGCATTGAGATCGCTCCTCTGAAAACCGTTTTGCAGAAAAGAGGCGTTCAGTGAGCCGCTTTCTCAGAACCTATGCCCGAGTGGATCTCGGGGCCGTCAGGGCCAATTTCAAGGCATTGAGATCCTGCCTTCCCGAGGGGGTCAAGGCGCTTGCCACCGTGAAGGCCGATGCCTACGGTCACGGCAGCATCCAAGTTTCCCTCGCTCTGGAAGAGGAAGCGGATTATTTTGCCGTAGCCTGTCTCGAGGAGGCTCTTACTCTTCGGAAAGGCGGTATCCGTAAGCCCATCCTGATCCTTTCCTACACCCACCCGTCTCTCTTTTGTGAATTGATCGCAAATGATATCACCGCAACGGTCTACCGTACCGAGGATGCGCTCCTGTTATCCGAGGAGGCAGTGAAAATGGGGAAAAAAGCCCGTGTTCATCTTGCGGTCGATACAGGAATGGGGCGTATCGGCTTTTCTCCCGATGAAGAGGGGGCGAATGCCGTTGCAGAAATTTTTAAGCTTTCGGGCCTTGAAGCGGAGGGCATTTTCAGCCACCTTGCCCGAGCCGATGAAAGAGACAAAAGCACCGCCCTGTTGCAGAGAGAACGCTTTGATTTCTTTTTGCATCTTTTGGAGGAAAAGGGCTGCCGCTTTTCCATTCGCCACCTATGCAACAGCGCCGGCACGATGGAATTTCCCGAAAAATATGATATGTGCCGCTTCGGCATTTCTCTTTACGGCTTGTACCCCTCCCAAGAAATGGATCGCAGCAGGGTAAAGCTCACCCCCGCTATGGAGGTGATCAGCCACGTGATCCACGTAAAGACCGTGCCTGCAGGCACTCCCATCGGCTATGGACACACCTATATTGCTCCTGCCGAGCGGCGTATTGCCACCGTCAGCATCGGCTATGCCGATGGCTTCAACCGCTCCCTTTCGGGAAAAGGCTTTGTTTTGATCCGAGGGAAAAGAGCCGCAGTGGTGGGAAGAGTCTGTATGGATCAGATCATGGTGGATGTCACCGAGATCCCCGATGCCGCCGTGGGAGATGAGGCCGTCATTCTCGGAAAAAGCGGGGAAGAGGAGATCTGTGCAGAAGACCTCGGAGAGATGGCAGGCAGCTTCCATTACGAGGTGGTCTGCAATTTTATGCCCCGTGTCACAAGAGTCTACCTTGAGGACAAGTGATTTCTTTTGAAAAAAATAAGATTTTTTTCTTGACAAGCACGGCGAATTTTGTTATACTACTTGGGCACCGAAAAGTGCCCATCTGCGGATTTAGCTCATTTGGTAGAGCGCGACCTTGCCAAGGTCGAGGTGGCGGGTTCGAGCCCCGTAATCCGCTCCAGTTGGCCTGGTAGTTCAGTTGGTTAGAACGCTAGCCTGTCACGCTAGAGGTCAGGGGTTCGAGCCCCCTTCAGGTCGCCAAAGCCCTTGCTATCGCAGGGGCTTTTTTCTTTTAGAAAAGAGGATCGTATGAAAATCATTGCTCATATCATAACGGATTTTCCCACCAAATTCGGAATCCCTCGCCAAAGCGGGATCTTGGCGGAATTGGAGAGCAGAATTGTTTTCGAGAAGGAGTTTTCCAATCCCGATTATATCCGTGGCATTGAGGATTTTTCCCACCTGTGGCTCCTTTGGTGCTTCTCGGAAAACGGGGAGCATAAGCCCTCTCCCACCGTGCGCCCGCCAAGGCTTGGGGGCAATGTGCGAAAAGGAGTCTTTGCCACCCGATCCCCCTTCCGTCCCAATCCCATCGGGCTTTCCTGTGTGCGCCTTGTGAGGGTGGAGGAGACAAGCGACGGCCCCGTTCTCGTGGTCACGGGGGCAGATCTTGTCAGCGGCACCCCGATCTATGATATCAAGCCTTACCTACCCCATTTTGATTCTCATCCCGAGGCTCTCGGCGGCTTTTCTGATGAGCACTTTGCCGATTCTCTCGAGGTTAAGGCTCCCTCAGATCTTCTGTCCCTCTTTCCCGAAAAGAAAAGGGAAGCGCTTCTTGAGATCCTCCGTCAGGATCCCCGTCCCTCTTATCATAACGATGAGGAGCGTGTTTACGGCTTTCCCTTCGCAGGCTTTGAGATCCGCTTTCGGGTGGAAAAGAATACCTGCCTTGTTCTCTCTGCAGAAAAAATCTAAAATGAGTATAAAAAAAGCAACCGATTTCGGTTGCTTTTTTGCTTTTAGAACATCGCTTTTAATTTTTCAGCAAGGTCGGTCTTTTCCCAGGGAGCAGAAAGCTCCTCACGGCCCATATGACCGTAGGCGGCAAAGGCCTTGTAAATGGGACGGCGAAGATCCAGCGTGCGAATGATTCCCTGAGGAGTCAGATCCACAAGCTTTCTCAATGCTTCACCGATCTTGTCATCGGAAACCTTGCCCGTGCCGAAGGTGTCCACCAAAACAGAGGTGGGCTCGGCAACGCCGATGGCGTAGGAGATCTGAACCTCGCACTTTTTGGCAAGGCCGGAGGCCACAACGTTCTTGGCAAGATAACGGGTGGCGTAGGAGGCGCTTCTGTCCACCTTGGTGGGATCCTTTCCGGAAAAGGCACCGCCACCGTGACGGGAGTAACCGCCGTAGGTGTCAACAATGATCTTTCTGCCTGTCAGACCGGAGTCACCCTGAGGCCCGCCAACCACGAAGCGACCCGTGGGGTTAACGAAGATCTTGGTTTCCCGATCCATCCACTTGGGATCAATGGTGGGCTCGATTACGTGCTTGATAATATCGGCACGAATGGTGGCCTGATCCACATCGGCCCCGTGCTGAGAGGAAACTACAATGGTCTCGATTCGGGTAGGAACACCGTCTTCGTATTCCACCGTAACCTGAGTCTTTCCGTCGGGACGGAGATAGGGGAGAACCCCGCTCTTTCTGGCGTTTGTTAAAGTTTTGGCAAGGGAATGGGCAAGAGAAATGGGCAGAGGCATCAATTCGGGGGTCTCATCGCAAGCGTAGCCGAACATCATACCCTGATCGCCCGCACCCTCGGCATCCACACCCATAGCGATATCGGGGGACTGCTTGTGTACGGAGCTGATGACAGCGCAGGTGTCGCAATCAAAGCCGAATTTTGCTCTGTCGTATCCGATTTCACGAATGGTCTCTCTGGCGATCTCCTGAAAATCAGGAATGGCGGTGGTGGTGATCTCACCCATGATCAGAACAAGACCTGTGGTCACGGCGGTCTCGCAGGCAACTCTTGCCATGGGGTCTACCTTCAGGATCTCATCCAAAACCGCATCGGAGATCTGGTCACAGATTTTATCGGGATGTCCCTCTGTCACCGATTCCGAGGTAAAGTATTGTTTCATTTGGTCACACATCCTTATGTTTTCTTTTAGTCCTATCCATTATAGTAAAAAGCTGTCAAAAAATCAAGACCTTTGGGGAAAAAGTGCACGAAGAACCCGTTTTCTCCCGAAAGGGGCTTTTTTCTGTCAAAAAATGCTTCTATTATTCGTGAAAAGTGCCGAAATAGAGCACAAATTCTTGACTGAAAACTGTTTTTGTGTTACAATAATACGAATGAAAATCGGGTTCTATGCGGTTTTTTAGACCGCAGGAAAATGATCCGGAGGAGAAAGAATTGGGACAGATCGTTGTAGTCACCAGCCTGAAGGGCGGGGTAGGAAAAACCGTTTTTTCCGCATCCTTAGCGTTTGATCTCGCTCGTCTCGGCAAGCGTGTGCTTGCGGTGGATATGGATCTCGGCACGGGAGGGCTGGATATTGCCCTTGGCCGTGAGGATTTGGTGCTTCCCACCTTTTTGGATCTTTTGGATGGCTCCATTTCCGCCTCCGAGGCGCTTTTCCCGGGGGAGGACGGGGTGTATTTTCTCTCCGCACCCGTTTTTTTCAATGAGAAAAGTTTGGAGGATATCTCTCAAGAGGCCTTTGACCACTTGGTGGATTTCTTGAAGGAAAATTTTGATGTGGTCATTTTTGATATGCCCGCCGGCGGCGGCGCCGCATTTCCTTTTCTGGAGCAGGGGGGCCGAACGGATCTGACCGTTTTGGTCACCACCAGCGCACCCACCGCAGTCCGCGCGGCAGAGCGCTGTGCCATGCGGCTTGCCGAGCCCGAAAAAACCAAGCTTCTTCTCAATTGCTATCACCTTTCAAGCCCTAAGGACAATACCTTCCGCATTACGGAGATCATCCAAAGGGCGAGCGTTCCCATTCTGGGCGTGGTTCCCTTTGACGGGGGAGCGGAAAAGGCGCTGGCCAAGGGACGTCCCCTTGCAGGGGTAAAAAAGAGCCCTGCGGGAAAGGCGGTGTCCAACATCGCACTCCGCATTTTGGGAGATAGCATTCCTCTTTTGAAGGGTGTTATGCCCGGCAAAAAGAGATTTCGTTTTTATTGATTTTCAGGGAGGTGTAAAATATGCAAATTGCATTGATTGCTCAGGACGACAAAAAAGAATTGATGGCGCAACTGGGAATTGCTTACTGCGGCATTCTGGCAAAGCATAAGATCTGTGCCACCGCTACCACGGGAAGGGTCGTATCCGAGGCTACGGGCCTTGAGATCGAGCTTTTGCTCGGCGGCTCCACCGGAGGACGGGAGCAGATCAATTCCCGCATTGCTTACGGCGAAATCGATATTGTGCTGTATTTTCGCTCGGCGGCCTCCGATGAGGCCTTTGATGCCTACGATGCGGAGCTCATCCGCCTGTGCGATGCCTATAACCTTCCTCTCGCCACCAACCTTGCCACCGCCGAGGCTGTGATTATGGCCTTGGACCGTGGGGATCTTGACTGGCGTGAGAATATGCGCTGATTTGAAATGGATACTTTAGAAATAATAAAGGATAGAGTTATGCAAAGAACCGATTATTGTGCCAATTTTGGCAAAAATGACATTGGCAGAACCGTTGTGGTTTGCGGCTGGGCGCAAAAGACCCGTGATCTGGGCGCTCTTGTGTTCATTGATCTGCGTGATCGCAGCGGCATTGTTCAGTTGGCCTTTGATGAAGCCACCGAAAAGGAACTGTTCCGCTTGGCGGGAAGTGTCCGTGCGGAGTATGTGCTCCGTGCCGAGGGCGTGATCCGTCAGAGAGCGGCAGGTGCCGTCAATGCCAATCTGCCCACGGGCGAAATTGAGATCGCCGTAGAAAAAATGGAGATCCTGTCCGAGGCGGCCACTCCTCCCTTTGAGGTGCTCTCCTCTATGGATGTCCGAGAGGATATTCGCTTAAAATACCGTTATTTGAACCTGCGCCATCCTCAGCTTCAGGCAAACCTTCTGTTCCGTCATAAGCTGGCCAAGAGCGCAAGAGATTATTTTGATACACAGGGCTTTTTGGAGATCGAAACTCCCGTTTTGATCAAATCCACCCCCGAGGGCGCCCGTGACTATCTGGTTCCCAGCCGTGTTCATCCCGGCTCCTTCTATGCTCTGCCTCAGTCTCCTCAGCTTTACAAGCAGCTTTTGATGGTCTCCGGCTTTGACCGCTATATGCAGATCACCAAGTGCTTCCGTGATGAGGATCTGAGAGCCGACCGTCAGCCCGAATTTACCCAGCTTGACCTTGAAATGTCCTTTGCTGACGAAAACGATGTAATGAGTGTCAACGAGGGCTTCTTGAAAAAGATCTTCCGTGAGGAACTGGGCATTGAACTTGCCACCCCCTTCCGCAGAATGCCCTTCAAGGAGGCCATGGAGAATTACGGCTCCGATAAGCCTGACCTGCGCTTTGATATGAAGCTTTGTGATCTGACCGATCTTGTGAAAAATTCCGAGTTCAAGGTCTTCGCAGGTGCCGCCGAAACGGGATCTGTCCGTGCCATCAACGTCAAGGGTGTGGCTGACCGTATGACCCGTAAGGAAATTGATAAATTGACCGACTTTGTCAAGACCTACCGTGCCAAGGGTCTCGCTTGGCTGAAGTGGGCTGAGGAAAAGACCTCCTCCTTTGCAAAGTTCTTGTCTGCCGAGGAAAATGCCGCCATTGAAGAGAGAATGGGTGTGGAAAAGGGCGATGTGGTGTTCATCGTGGCCGATGGCAACGATCAGGTGGTGTTTGATTCTCTCGGCGCCCTCCGCTGCAAGTGCGGCGAGACCTACGGCTTCTATGATAAGAAAGATTTTGCCCTTCTTTGGGTTACGGATTTCCCCATGTTTGAAAAGGATGAGGAAACCGGCCGCTATAAGGCAATGCACCATCCCTTCACCTGTCCCAAGGACGAGGATCTTGCCCTTTTGGATACCGCTCCCGAGCGTGTCCGTGCCAAGGCTTACGATATTGTTATCAATGGCTGGGAAGCAGGCGGCGGCTCGGTTCGTATCCACCGTGGCGATATTCAGCAAAAGGTGTTTGATATCATCGGCCTGACCAAGGAAGAAGCAAATGAGAAATTCGGCTTCCTTCTGGAGGCGTTCCGCTACGGCGTACCCCCTCACGCAGGCCTTGCCTTCGGCTTTGACCGCTTGGTCAGCCTGTTCTTGGGACTGGATGCCATCCGTGATTGCATCGCATTCCCCAAGGTGCAAAATGCTTGCGAGCTGATGACCGAGTGCCCCGCACCCGTTCCCGCTCAGGCATTGGAAGAGCTTTCCATCTCTGTTGTATCAGAAGAACAATAAATCCATTTTCGGAAAGGAAAAAAGTATGATCGAAATCAATGGGATCACCAAGCGATACGGAAACAAAATTGCGGCAAACAATGTCTCTTTTACCGTAAACGCAGGTGAAATCATGGGCTTCCTCGGTCCCAACGGTGCGGGAAAATCCACCACTATGAATATCCTCACCGGCTATTTATCCGCCACGGAGGGAAGTGCCAAAATTGACGGGATTGATATTTTTGAAAATCCCATCGAGGCAAAAAAGAAGATCGGGTTCCTGCCCGAGCAGCCTCCCCTCTATTTGGATATGACCGTTCGGGAGTACCTGAATTTTGTGTACGAATTGAAGCACTGCCGTATGGACCGTGAAAAGCACCTGAAGGAAATTTGCGATGTGGTTCGAATCGGCGATGTGTATAACCGTGTGATCCGCAACCTCTCCAAGGGCTACAAGCAGAGAGTCGGCATTGCACAGGCTCTGGTGGGAAATCCCCCCGTTCTGATCTTTGATGAGCCTACCGTTGGCCTTGACCCCAAGCAGATCATCGATATCCGCAATCTGATCAAAAAGCTTGGCAAGGAGCATACCATCATCCTCTCCACGCATATTCTCTCCGAGGTGCAGGCCATCTGTGACCGTATCGTGGTCATCAACAAGGGCAGTATCGTAGCCAATGAGAAAACGGAAAATCTTTCCCGTGCCGTTCAGGATAAGAGAAGATTTACCTACAATATCTGCGGCCCGCAGAATGAGGTGTTGAAATTGATTAAGTCCATCTCCGGTGTGACCTATGCGGAAGCCATCGGTCAGAGAGATACGGACAGCACCTCTTACCTCATTGAGAGTGCGGAAAATATTGATATCCGCAAGAGTCTGTTCTTTGCTCTGGCAGAGAAGAGATGGCCCGTCATCGGAATGGATACCATGGGTATGGATTTGGAGGATGTATTCCTTGCCCTGATCCAGGATAAAAACCAAAACACAAGAAAGGGAGGAAAATAAGAATGCTTGCCATTTACAAAAAAGAGCTTCGTACTTATTTTGCCGGCCCCATCGGCTATACCTACGTGGCCCTCTTCCTTTGCATTTCGTCCCTTCTGTTCACCTACACTACCTTGTATAACGGAACCTGTGAGGTGAATGTATACTACACCTTCCTGCTTTACATTTTCGCCATTCTCATTCCTCTTTTGACCATGAGAATGCTCAGTGAAGAAAAGAAGACCAAAACCGAGCAGATCCTCCTGACCTCACCCGTCAGCCTCTTTTCGGTGATCTTCGCCAAATACCTTGCCGCCTTCACCATGTTTGCAGGCACTCTTCTTCTTTCCTGTCTGAACTTTGTGATCCTGTATTTCTACGGCGATCCCAACAGCGTCATTATGTTTTCCACTACGCTGGGCATCCTTCTCATCGGCTCTGCCTTCGTTTCCATTGGAATTTTCATTTCCGCTTGCACCGAAAATCAGCTGATCAGTGCCCTTTTGACCATTGCCGCCATTGCCGCCACACTGGTGGTGGGCGTTCTGGCAAACTATGTGACTCTGACCCCCCTTCGTGTGGCTTTGAAGTGGATCTCCGTTTTTGACCGCTTCTACGTTTTCACTTACGGCTATTTTGATCTTGTCGCACTTTTGTATTATATCTCCATTACCGTCGTATTCCTCTTCCTGACGGTCCGTGTATTTGAAAAGCGCCGTTGGGAATAAGAAAGAGAGGAAAGAACAATGGATAAAAAGAATACTAATATGAAAAAAGGAAAGCGTTTTTCCTCCAGAAGATTCAAATACGGTGCGGCAGCAACCGTATTTACCGTTTTGTTTATCGTGGCTGTGATCTTGCTCAATGCCATCGTTTCCGCCATTGATTCCAAATACAGCCTCTATTTTGACCTGACCGACGATCAGATCTTCTCCATCAGTGATAAGACCGTGAAAATGGTAGACGAGCAGCTTGAGGTCTACCGCAAGGAGCAGGGAACCGATCCTCAGATCCGTATCACCTTCCTTCAGGCAAGGGATAAGATCATGGAGGTTGAGGAAAAATCCTGGGTGGTCAATCTTGCCGAAAGCTATGCCGAAAAGTACGATCAGATCACCGTGGAATTCCGCGAGGATCTGACAACGCACCCCGAGCACTACACCAAGTATACCCAGCTGGGGTACGAGATCAATACCGATGCCATTCTGGTGACCAATACGCAGGCAGACCATACCTTCCGCTATATGACCTTTGATTCCTGCCTCGTTTCCAATGACGAGGAGGTCTGGGCCTTCCAGGGCGAAATGAAGTTCAACGCCGCCATTTACTATATCACCAGCAAAAAGAGTCCCGTTGTTTCCTTTACCACAGGCCACGGAGAGACCATTCCTCAGGCCCTGACCGAGGTTCTGACCAACTGCGGCTTTACCATTGAGAATGTGGATCTTTCCAAGGATGACATCAGTCCCGATTCCAAGATCCTGTTTATGTGCAGCCCCCAGAAAGATATTACCTTCTCCTCTGACGATACGGTGGTCACCGAGTATACCAAGATCTCCGATTATTTGAATGAATACCGTTCTATGGTAGTCATTGCCTCTCCCACCACGCCATCTCTTCCCGTTCTGGATGAGCTTTTGGCCGATTGGGGGATGGAGCTGGTTCGCAATCAGGTGGTTATGGATGATGTTTCCTGCCATACGCAGAACAACAAGATGCTCTATGTCAATTATGTTCCCTCCGAAAAGGTTGCGGGCAATCTGACAGGCTCCCTGACTGCTCTTTCCAACCCTCCCCGAAGCCTTTCCATCAATTCTGCTCCCATTCGTATTTTGAAAACCGAGCAGAGCGAGACCGAGGGAGTGGAGGCCGTTCTGGCAAGCTCCGATAACTCCTATGTGGAGATCGTCACCGAGGAAGGAACCAAGCGGGAGACCGGCCCCTTCAACCTGATGGCCATTTCCACCCGCTTCACCTATTTGGACAATACCGAAACCTACGGCCACGTGATGCTGATCGGCAGTGAAAACTTTACCGAGACCAACGCCTTCCGTGAGCAGTTCGGGAATACCGACATCGTGTATAATATGATCCGTCTCCTGTCCGATGAGCATATCACCATGGAAACGCACTACAAGGTGATTGAGGATTATGCCATCGATATGGATAAGGGCAGCGTGTATTTCTACGGCGTTGTCACGGTGGCTGTGATCCCCCTGATGGTATTTGCCTTGGGAATCGTTGTGTATATTAAGAGAAAACATCTGTAATCGGAGTTTATATGAGTAAGCAAGAAAAAATCAATCAGAAAAAAGGACTGACCGCTCTTTGGGAGAATAAGCGTCTTCGTTCCATTCTTCTTTCTGCCGCTGTCATTCTCCTTTGTGCGGTGGTTTACGTGGTTCTTTTGTTTACCGTGTTAAAGCCCGAGGAAGAGGAGGTTCTCCCCACCGTGGGAAATCACGGAGAAGAAATGAGCGGCGCCCGTCCTTTTATTGTGGATCCTGTGGAATTGAGTCAGATCCAATCCATTGTTGTGGATAATGAATTCGGCGGATTCAATTTCTACCGTGCCGAGGACAACGAGTTTTACTTTGAGGGTGCCGAGCATATGATCTATGACTCTCAGAGTAATTTTGCAGGAGAAGAGGGAGAGGATATGAAGGATGTTCTCTCCGGCTTCTCAGCCGTGGATGCCTTGTATTCCCTCGTTCGCTATATGCTCTCGGATGAAGAGGTGGTAGGGTACAACAAGGATCTTTCCGTTTATGGCTTGTCCGATGGCGGCAAAGCATCCCTTACCTTGAAATATCTGGATGATGACGGAAACGAGGTCACCCAAAAGGTTCTGTTCGGAAACAAGACCGTTGCGGGCTCTTCCTATTACTGTATGGTAGAAGGCAGAGAAGCGGTATATATCCTTCATGACAACTATGTGACCCGCTGTGTCTTCTCCGGGTTGAATTCTTATTTTTCACCCGTGGTTGCCATTCCTGTCACCAATTCTCAGCATACCGAGGTAAGCCGTCTTGAGATCAAAAAGCACGGCGAGGTATTCCTTTCTCTTCGTGCTATGACCGAGGAGGAACTGAAAGCGCAGGGAATGAGCGGCTCCGACTCCGCTTTGGACAGTCAGGTTGCCGTATCGCAAATATTTGAAACTCCCAAAGGCTACTATCCTTCTCCCGAGACTCTCCCCGAGATGCTTCTGACCTTCACCGATTTTTCCGGTGAGCAGGTAATGGAATACGGCATTACCGAGCGCCTTTCTAAGCCCGAGGAGGCAGAGGCGATCCGTGAGCTCTTCCGTCAGTACAGCCTGATGGATCAGGACAACAATTGGATTTATGAGCTTTCCTATGAGTATGAATCCATGAAGTACAATACCACGCTCTACATCAGCGAAAAGCTGGAGGTAGAGGGAACTGCCGAAGGCGAAAAGGAAGAGATCTATTACGTTTACTCTCCCGATTTTGATTGCATTGTAGAATTTAAGGCCGATGACCTTTTCTGGGTAGAGTGGGACGTTCTCAACTTTATGGATAACCGTGCCTACTCCGTCTTTATTGACCGTGTAGCCTCCATTGATTTTGCCTACGAAAAGACCAATGTGAAATTCTCTCTTCAGGGCGAAGGCGGCGATCTGAAGGTTTCCAGCTCCAAGGGCGGGGATGTGAATGTGGATGATTTCCGTGAGCTTTACAAGGCAATTGTATATTCCACCTTGGATGGCTACGCCGAAGAGACTGACGGTGCACAGCAGATCCTGCGTGCTACCATCACCCTGCGTGACGGTGAGGTTTATGACTATGTCTTCTACGGACTGACCGCCCGAAAGGCCTATTACTCCCTCAACGGAAGTACCCAGTTCTATGTGAACCGTGATTATGTAAAGCAGATCATCAATACCTGTACCGCCATCCTTAACGGCGAATCCGTTAAGGTTGAACACAAGAATTGATGAAGAATGAAAAAAATATCACTAAAACCGTAGGTTTTAATATCACGATTGCCGTCGGCAATCATATCACTCTTTGCGTAGCAAAGAATATCACTATATAAAAATTACTACCCGAAAAAGAGGTTTGTTTTCTCTTCTTCGGGTAGTTTTGTCTTATACTGTCCCAAGCAGGGAATTTGTGTACCAAATTCCGTTTTTAATATCCGTATAAACGCTGTAGCCTGTTTTTACGCTGTTCTGCATGACAGGCTTGTCGGGAGAATAGATCTCTCTTGCAAATCCAATGGAGATAGAATTCATTTGATCCCTCGCATCGTTTTTTGTCAATATCCTCTTTGAATGAAATCCTGCCGGCTTTCCTCAAGGGCCGTTAAAAATTCATTCCAGGCATTGGGATTGATAAAAGGATTTTTGTTGGGGTTTTCTATCATATATTCACGCTTTGAAATAGTGCAGTTTTGATTGGGGTGGTTCCCCAAAACAATATCTACCTTTTCCTTTTTGAGCTTCTTGATGGTCTCGCCCATTTTCTCGCTCTTATTTTCGGGAAGGCCATATTCTCGGCAATATTCTTTGTATACCGTGAGAAAACCAACACCACCGAAATATCCCGCACGAAGAGTCTTGTCCCCGTCGCTTACGTCGAAGAAGAAGGCCATGGTACCGAAGGTGTGGCCGGGGGCAAGAACGCAATGGATCTTGGTGTTCCCGAGGGCAATGACCTCTCCGTCCTCCAGCGTCTTGTCGGGCCAGCAGATCCCGTCGTGCCCTTCGGGAGCAAGGTGCATCAGGGCACGCCTTGGCTCTTCACGGATCAGATCCGTATCCACACGGCTCATTAAAATTTTGGCGCCGTAGCGATCACGCAGGCGATTGCCGCCGCCGAAATGATCAAAGTGCCCGTGGGAATGAATCACGAATTTAATGTCCTTGGGAGAAAAACCGAGGCTTTCAATGGAATGGATCAGGGCATCGTAATGGTTGGAATAGCCGCTGTCAAAGAGAATGAGACCGTCTCCCGTATCCACGAGGTGCATACAGACCTTTTTGTCTCCTACATAATAAAGATTTCCGAAAATACGAAAAGGGTCGATGTTAAAGGCATCGGGATCCGCATAATAGGGGCCGTGCTTGGGGAGAAAATTACCCATTACGGTTTCATAAGGAGCGTTGGGGGCAAAGTCAAATTCCTTGTATTCTGCTTTCATTTCGCTTCCTCCAAATCTGCGGGCAATTTTCCCAAAAGCTTCATTAGGGGAACGGGATTGTTGGCGGTGATCAGATCGGCTCCGAGGTCCAGGAAGAACTGAACGTCCTCCTCGGTATCGGCACAGTAAAAATGCTTGGGCAGGGGAGAGGAAACAAAGTGATCTGCGATTTCAGACTTTGCCACTCTCATAGAAATACCGAGCTCCTTGTAGTAGTTGTAATCGTTGGGAACGAACTCCTGCATCAAAAAGTCGGGGTAACCCATAGTGCGTCCGTCATACTTTTCTTTCAGGTAGCGAATGATCTTTCCGCTGAAGGCGTAGAACCAACAGGTGTCAAAATAGCCGTATTTCTTTAAGAGCTCTACGGTCAGATCTACCGTTTCCTCGGTAAAGGATTTGATCTCCACTCCAAGACGAATGTTTGGAAAATTCTCTCTGCAACAGGTCAGCAGTTCTTCCAGCGTGGGGATCTCGGGAGCCAATTTCTTGTACTGATCGCCGAATTTCGTTTCATAGCAGGCGTTCAGCTGTTTGACCTCCTCCAAGGTCAGATCGGCAATGTATTTGCCCTCGCCGCAGGTTCTCAGAGCGTTGTCATCGTGAATGATCACGGGAACCTTGTCTTTGGTGAGACGAACGTCAAACTCAATGGCATCCACGCCAAGCTTCATTGCCTCCACAAAGGAGATCATGGTGTTTTCGGGGTATTTGGAGCACCAGCCGCGGTGTCCTTCCACAAATACGGTTTTCTTTGTATTCATTTTACATCTTCTCCAATTCTTTGTTCATTTCGTCCTGCAGGCCAAGATCCCAAACCAGTCGGGATAAAACATACTTGTCACGAATGTCGGCGCTGGCTCGGAATACAGTGGTAAGAGGAGTGGGATCCTCGCTTTTTTTCGGTAAATTCAGTTTATCATAAAGAGCCTGGAGCTTCTCGGGGGAAGGAATGTGCGCTTGGATCAAATGGCAGATCTGATCCCATTTTTCCAAAATGACCTCAAGTCTTGCCTTGTGCTTTTCGGGATCGTATTTGCCTTCCTTTTCCTCCAGAGCGATCATAGCCTCTGCGCCCTTACCGAGAAGGGTGCGAAGCTCCTTTTTGTGCTTCTCATAGGAAAAAGCCTTGACAGAGGCCAGAGCCTTTTCTCTGTCGGGTGTGGCGGCAAGAAGCTTGTGGTAGATTGTAGAAGCAATATAGGTGCCTGCGGCGCATTGCAGACCGTGCAGATCTGCTTCCATCCCGAATTCCAAGGCTCTCATATCCCAAACATGGGAGAGATAATGCTCCACTCCGGAGGCGGGGCGGGAAACACCGGCCAGATTCATAGCGATTCCCGTAATCACAAGTCCCTCCAAAACGGCTTCCACCGCTTCGTCCTTGCGGGACAGGAGCCCATCGGCATTGTCTACACATTTTTGCAGAGAATCCTGAACCAGCTTTGAAATGGTATCGCAGTAGTACTCACCCAGAATCAGATTTGCGATTTTCCATTCGCAAATGCTCACATATTTTGCAAGCATATCTCCAAGGCCTGCCTTCAGCATTTCCATGGGCGCTGTTTTCACAAGATCGGTGTCTCCGATGATCACCTGAGCCGAACGGGAGGGCAGGGAAACCTTCAATCCGTCCATCGCCATAGAGCTGGTGGCAGATGCATAGCCATCCATAGAGGGGGCGGTGGCTATGATGATGTAACGAGTCTTTCTCGTGGCAGAAAGGATCTTTCCGATATCGTTGATCACCCCCGAGCCCAGAGCGATTACGGTGTCACAACTGTTGTCAAAGTGCATCACAGCCGATCCGACGGCTCTCTCATCGGGCTCAATGCGGGATAAAGGAAAAATGTATTGACTCATTCCAATTCCGTTTTCCTTCAGCATTTCTCCGATCCGAGCCCCTGCCAGAGGATAGGTATTTTGATCGGCTAAAAGGAAGGCTTTTTTGGCGCCCATTCTTTTCAGTTCTTGAGGAAGCGCCTGCAATGCTCCCTTTCCAATATGTACACTTTCGATTCCGCAGTGGTGCGCTTTCCCGCAGAAGGGGCACACATCTGTTTCAATGGCGGATAAATTCATAAAATCACCTCATTCTTATTATAATACAAATGAAAAAAGTTTCAAGATGTGAAAAAACGCTTGACGAAATAATCAAAAAATGATTATAATAGTGACATAAAATGATCGGAGAGTGATAAAATGTCCGTTTTTAATCGGGAAGAGGAGTATTTGAAGCTTTTGCGACAGCGGGCGTATACCGTAAAGGAATTATCTTCCGTTTTATATGTCAGTCAGCCCACCGTACGCCGAGACCTTATTGTATTAAAGGAAAAGGATCTGCTTGTTTGTCAGCGGGGCGTGGTCAGGCTGAAGGGGAAGACTGCGGATCAGCGGATTCCCTTGTTTGTTCGGGATCTTGAGTCCACCGAGGAAAAAACGGCAATCGGAAAAACGGCCTCGCTCCTTGTGAAGGATGGGGATGTCATTTTTATGGATGCTTCTACCACCGCCTGTCATATCTTGCCGTATTTGAAAAATTACAAAAACCTGCTTTTGATCACAAACGGAGCCACCGCCGCTATTACCGCAACAGGCCTTGGGATCAAAACCATTTGCACCGGCGGGGAAATGACCCCCGAATCCCTCTCCTTTGTGGGAACGGACACGGAGGACCTTCTGAAGCGCTACAATGCCGATCTTGCCTTTTTCTCTTGCCGTGGCATCAGTGAGGACGGATTTGTTACCGATAACTCCATTTTGGAAAACGCCGTTCGCCGTATTATGATCCGTCAGGCCAAGAAAGCGTATTTGGTTTGCGACCGAAGTAAAATGGGAAAAACCTTTCTCAATACCCTCTGCCATCGGGATGAGCTTTGCGGGGTCATAACAGAATAAAAAATGCTTTGCCGATCATTCGGCAAAGCATTTTTGATTAAAACTCTTGCTTTAGGCTGCGACAAAACAAATTTTGCATTTCCTCGTGAAGGTCGGCCTGTTCATACAATAGCCTGTATACTGCACTGCAAATGGGGAGCTCCACCCCTGTTTTTTTCGAAAGATGATGCAGGGCCTTTACGGTGTAGTAGCCCTCGGCCAAGGAGTCAAACTCCTCTCCCTTGGCAAAGGCTTCTCCGAAGGCACGGTTGTGGCTGAACTCGGAAAAGACCGTGGCTTCGTAATCCCCCAAATGGCAAAGACCGTAAGCGGAAAGCTCATTGCCTCCGCAGGCCTTGATCAGCCTTGCGATCTCACGGGTTCCTCTTGACATTAAAGCCCCCTTGAGACTCTTCTGGCCGATCCCGTCCAAAATGCCTGCGGCAATTCCGATGACGTTTTTGGCCGCTCCTCCGATCTCGTTTCCGATCAGATCGCTTCCGTAATAAAACCGGATCAGAGGCCCCTTGAAGGATTCTATCAATTCGGCCTTCAGGGCGTCATCCTCGCTGTCAATGACCATACAGTTTGGGATCCCGTCTACAAATTCTTTCGGGTGGCCGGGACCGAGCCAAACGGCAACCTTGGCACCTTCTCCCATTACCGAGCGGAAGACCTGCGTTAAGCGATAGCCCGTTTCAATTTCAATTCCCTTCATACAAAGGGTGAATCGTTTCTCTTCGGTAGAAACCCCGCTTTCCCGTATTTCGGTCAGCAGGGAGCGAAGAGCTTGGGACGGAATGGAAATCACAATGGTATCGGACGAAAGAGCTTCCTTAAAATCGGAGATCAGGGAAAGGGAAGGGGAAAGGCTGACCGTTCCGTTGGTTCCTTTTTCCTTCAGCTCCCGAAAGTGCTTGGAGTCCTCTTTCCCGTAAAGGGAAACCTCGTGACCAACCTTGCATAAATACCAAGCGATAAAGGTGCCCCATCTTCCGCACCCAATGACAGAGATCTTCATTCCTTACTCCTTGGGCGCCTGAGTCTGATTGCCCTCTTCCTTGCGAGCCGCAGCGGCTGCTTCGTCGGCCAGCTTTTCCGCAAGGGTGGTTGCGGCCTTTGCGGCGTCAGACTCACGCTTCTTGGCGTTCTCGTCAATGCTCTTTTGAATTTTGGCTTCCTTGATGGAGGCAACGCTCTCTTTGGTTGCGTCCTCCTTCATGGCTTCCTCAAATTGCTCGGCATCCATCACCTCGTGCTCCATCAAAAACTCTGCCACAAAGTGGAGTTTTTCCATATTGGTGTTCAAAAGCTCTGCGGCCTTCTCATAGGCACGGTTCATAATGGCCAAGGTCTCCTCATCGATCATAGCGGCGATCTTTTCGGAGTAGTTGGGGGTGTTGCTGAAATCACGCCCGAGGAATACCTCTCCGTTTCCGCTGCCGTAAACCACAGGGCCGAGCTTCTCGTTCATACCGTATTTTGTGACCATGTTGCGGGCGATCTCGGTGGCTCTTTGCAGATCGTTGGAGGCACCGGTGGAAATATCGCCGAGGATCAATTTTTCTGCCACTCTGCCGCCCAAGAGGGAAACCAGCTCTTCTTCCATTTCAAGCTTGGAAAGATAGCTCTTTTCCTCGCTGGGGAGAGACAGGGTGTAACCGCCTGCTCTGCCGGAAGGAATGATAGAGATCTGATGCACACGGTCCTGCGTCTCCAAGAAGTGAGTCACAATGGCGTGACCCGCCTCGTGGTAAGCCGTCAGCTTTCTATCCTTTTCGGGAATGATCTTGCTCTTTTTCTGCGGGCCAACAAGAACCTTAATGGTGGCCTCCTCAAGCTCTGTGCTGCCGATGAGCTTTTTGCCCTTTCGTGCGGCAAGGAGCGCAGCCTCGTTCAAAAGGTTGGCAAGATCCGCACCGGTAAAGCCGGGGGTGGATTTTGCCAGAGTATTCAAATTAACACCCTCTTCAAAGGGCTTATTCTTGGCGTGAACCTTCAAAATGGCCTCTCTGCCCTTGATATCGGGGTAGTTTACTGTTACCTGACGGTCAAATCGACCGGGACGAAGGAGAGCGGGATCCAAAATGTCGGGGCGGTTGGTGGCCGCCATCACAATGACGCCCTCGTTGGAGCCGAAGCCGTCCATTTCAACCAAAAGCTGGTTCAAGGTCTGCTCTCGTTCATCGTGACCGCCGCCGAGACCTGCACCTCTGTGACGGCCTACGGCATCGATCTCGTCAATAAAGACGATGCTGGGAGCATTCTTTTTTGCATTTTCAAACAGATCACGAACACGGGATGCACCCACACCCACATACATTTCAACAAAATCGGGGCCGGAAATGGAGTAGAAGGGAACTCCTGCTTCTCCTGCCACCGCCTTTGCCAAAAGGGTCTTACCGGTACCGGGAGGGCCCACCAACAGAACACCGTGGGGAATTCTTGCGCCAAGTTCCTGAAAACGGGCGGGATTTTTGAGAAAATCCACCACCTCGGTCAATTCTTCCTTTTCCTCATCCGCACCGGCAACATCGGCAAAAAAGACCTTTTTCTTTTCGTCACTGCCCATTTTGGCCCGTGCTTTACCAAAGGAATTGATCCTGCCGCCCTTTCCGCCTCCCGCCTGATTCATGGCGTAGAACCAAAGGCCGATCACAATGGCGGCTAGGATAACATAGGGCAGAATATTGACCCACCAAGGGAAGGTCTGCGGCGCCTCGTAATCATACTTTTCCAGATTCCCGCCGCTGCCGTCTTCAAGCTTTTGATTTTTCTTTACGAATTCATTCACATCCTCGCGGAAGGCCTGAATACTCATAAGATCAAAAACCACCTTTTTCTTATCCGTGGTTACAACGGTCAATTCACCGTCTGCCTGAATGGTGAATTCCTTGACCTGATCCTTTTCAAACAGCTGAACGATCTTGCTGTAGGTCATTTCCTCGGTTTCCGTCATACCGAACAGGGTGCTGGAAACCATAATCACAGCAAGGATCAGTACACAATAAAAAATAATAACCTTGAAATTGCTTTTTTTCATTTCGAAATCAATTACTCCTTGGGATGGGTTTTTATGAATAAATCTCGGGCTTTAATACGCCTATGTAGGGAAGATTGCGGTACTTTTCGTCATAATCCAGACCGTAGCCGATGAGGAATTGATCCTCCACCTCAAAGCCCTTGAAGTCAACCTCTATGGGAACCACTCTTCTGGCAGGCTTATCCAGCATGGTGCAGATCCGAACGGAATTTGCCCCTACCTCCTTTAAGATCTCGGAAAGAGTATGAAGGGTTCTGCCGCTGTCCAAAATATCCTCTACCAAAAGCACATCCGCACCCTTGAGGACGGCACTGTCGGGAAAGCTTTCCACATCCACACTGCCCTTGGAGGAGGTGGAGTCGCCGTAGCTGGAGGCACGCAAAAATACGATCTGGCAGGGAAGATCCAGCTTTCGGATCAGATCGGCCACGAAAATGAAGGAGCCCTTCAATACGCTGATCAAAATAAAGGGGCGTTCCATACATCCGTCCCGATAGGTGTCCGTGATCTCCTTGGCAAGGCGATCCAGCATGGTATTGATGTCCTCTGCGGAATAGAGTATAGATTCTACATCCGCCTCCAGGGTTGTAAATTTTGACATGGTTTTGACTTCCTCTCTGAATTGCTATTTTATATTCTTGTTTTCTAATTTCAGTGTGATCTTCTTTAGCCCCGCCTCGTCCCGCAATTTATCGCAAAGACCGAAATAGGGAACCCAAAGAATTTCCTTTTCGTCACATAAAAGGGGCGTGCGATCTCTGGTATAGGAGGGGATCTTTCCGTCGCAGAAGAGCTTTTTTACGCTTTTGGTCATTCCGTTCATACGGATCTTGTCTCCGCTGCGATAGTTTCTCACGAACATCGCTCCTTCTATTCTATCGGATACCGCCTCAAGAATCAAGAGCTTTTTGTTAATATTTGTCGCTTTTCCAACCTCTTCCTCGCCGATGGTTAAAATATGTCCCGTAGCCTCAATGAGGTTTTTCCCTACCTTGACCCTTTGCAAAAAGTCGGGGCACTCATTCTTTTCCTTGCGGGATTCAAAGATCAGATTGCCGCCCAGCACCGTAAAACAGTATACGTCGCATATTTCAATTATTTTACCCTCAAAGGGAGATTTTAATAACGAAATTAAGGATTGAAACCGCTCAAAGGAAATGGAAATGTTTTGTTTCTTGGCCATTCTTGACAAAATCATGTAAAGGATGGGGTAAGAGGCTTCCTTTTCCGTTAAAGGGCTCAGGGCCTTAATCTTGCATACGCCCTCTTCGGGGAAAATCTCCTTTTCCCGACAATAGTGATCCGCCGCTTCCTCTGCCAAAGCCTCCTGCCACCTTGCCTGTGTGGCGAAGCGGTTCAGAGCACCCTCGGCATCGGAGTTGATCTTCTTTATCTCGGGCAAGATCCTTTCCCGAATACGGTTTCTTGTAATAAGAATATCAAGGTTGCTTGAATCTTTTGTGAACGCCAATTGATTTTCCTTGCAAAAGGAGAGAATTTCCTCCTTGGAAAACGCCATCAAGGGACGGATCACTCTCCCTCGCTTCTCGGGGATCCCACTGCAGCCCTGAAATCCCGTTCCCCGAATCAAGCGAAACAGTACGGTCTCTGCCTGATCGGATGCGGAGTGAGCGGTGGCAATGCGATCGTACCCCTCCCTTTGGCAAACCTTCTCCAAAAGGCGGTATCGCTCGATCCTCGCCCCTTCCTCCAAGCCCACGGAGTGCTCCCTGCAAAAGGCTGGCACATCGGCCTTTTCAAGGTAAAAGTCTACCCCTGCCGCCCTGCAAGCCTCTTTGGCAAATTCGGCATCGGCATCGGCCTCCGCACCACGGATCCCGTGGTGCACGTGGCAAGCCCCCACCCAAAGCTTCATTTCTTCTTTTGCCGTAAGGAGAAGCTGCAACAGGCAAACCGAATCCTTCCCTCCGGAAAAGGCCACCAGAATCCTGTCGCCTTCCCGAATGAGGCCTCTTTTTTTTGCATCGGCAAGAAAAGCCTTGTAAAGCTCCATATTATGCTTCCGGAATGGGCTGATCAAATCGGTGCTCCAAGGCCTTGAAGCGGGTGAACTGACCGTCCCAACCCAATTTTACCGTGTCCTGCGCACCGTGACGGTTCTTGGCAATGATACACTCTGCCTGATTGATCAGATCCGTGTTGCCGATGTCATAGTAAACCTCTCGGTGCAAAAACATAACCACGTCTGCATCCTGCTCAATGGCACCCGAGTCTCTCAGGTCCGTCAGCTGAGGTCTCTTGTCCTTGCGCTCCTGAGAAATACGGGACAGCTGAGAGCAAAGCACGATGGGACATCCAAGATCCTTGGCAAGGATCTTCAGGTTTCTTGTAATATCACCCACCTCGAGGACTCGGTTCTTGCTTTTTTCCTTGTCGTCACAGCTCATCAGCTGTAAATAGTCCACGAAAACAAGCCCCAAATTTTCAATTCTCAAAAGCTTGGAGCGCATCTTGGCAGGGGATACATCGGAGGAATCATCAATATAAATATTGGTCTGCGCCAAGGCAACTGCCGCCTCAGCAAGCTTGTTTAAGTCCTCCTGCTCCATCTGTCCGTCACGAAGCTTGCGGCTTTCGATCTCGCCCTCAGCGGAAAGCAAACGGGAGGCGAGCTGCGTTTTGGACATTTCCAACGAGAAAATGGCAACCGCCTTGTCCTTCCTGTGCTTGGCAACCTCCGAGGCAATGTTTAGTGCAAAGCTTGTTTTACCCATACCGGGACGGGCACCGATGAGGATCAGATCGCCCGGATTCATACCCACGAGAATTCGGTCAATATCCCCGAAATAGGTGCGCATGGTGGAGGTCTTGTCTCCTCCCTCACGCAGAGCGGAAAGCTCAGCGTAAAACTGCTGAATGATCTCGTCGATCTTGGAGAAATCCTGCTTGACCGCTCCTCGGGTGAGAGAATAGATCTTCTGCTCCGCCTGATTGATGATCTTTTCCGTTTCTTCTCTCTGCTCGTAGGCCGAGCCCATAATTTCCTCTGCCGCCTTGATCAGTCTGCGAAGCAGAGACTTGTCTCGGATAATGGTGGCATAGTCCATATAGTTGGAAAGAGAAGGAACGCTCTCTGCCAGATTGCGGATGTAAGAGGAGCCCGATTCCTCGGTATAATCCCCGTTTTGCACCAAAAGGGTCAAAAGGGTGACCACGTCCACCGCACGGCTCTCCACCGATAATTGGATCAGAGCGGAAAAGATCTTCTGATGCTTCTCAAAATAAAAATCATCGGGAGTCAAAATTGCCGTCACGTCACCCAGCTTTTCGCTGTCTAAGATCAGAGCACCGAGAAGGGCTTGTTCGTTTTCCAGGGAATAGGGAAGCTGCCGCCCCAAAACCGTGCTCATGGAATTTTGAATGTTGTCCATTGTTCGTCCTTATTCTTCTACCTTTACCTTCAGTGTTGCGCTGACACCGGAGGAAAGCTTGATCTCGGCATTGTAGGTACCAAAGTTTTTCACAGCGGTAAGGGTGATCTTTCTTTTGTCGATCTTGATCTTGTGCTGACTCTCCAAAAGCTCTGCCACGTGGGCATTGGTCACGCTGCCGTAGATCTTTCCGTCTGCACCGGCACTGGCCTTGGCGTAAACCTCGATCTTTTCAAGCTTTTCCTTCATGGCCTGTGCGTTTTCCAGATCCACCTTGGCCTTGTACTCCTGAGAGGAGATCTGATTTTTCAGTTCGTTTTCTGCCTTGGCATCAGCGGGAGCGGCAAGTCCCTTGGGAAAGAGAAAGTTTCTGGCATACCCGTCGGAAACATTCACGATCTGTCCCTTTTTGCCCTGTCCCTTAACATCACTTTTCAATACAACCTTCATTTGTCTCTCCTTTTTTATACTTCGTTTAAATATTCGTCAATGGCATCCTTCAACTGCTGGAAGGTCTCCTTCATGGTGGCATCCTTTATCTGAGCACCCGCCATGTCAAAGTGGCCGCCTCCGTTTAATTTCTCCGTGATCAACTGCACGTTGACCGTGCCGGAGGAACGGGCGGAAATGTGAATGGTATCGTCGATCCTGCAAAGCACAAAGCTTGCCAAAACCCCTTCCAGAGACAAAAGCTTGTCTGCCGCCTTGGAAGCGGCGATCTTGTCTGCCTGTGTGGCATTTTCCTCCATATAGGAGAAGGCGATAATATCACGGTAAATAAAGGCGTTTGCCTCGTATTTGATCTCACGCTTGAAATCGTTCAGATCCGAGCGGAACAGCATTTGCGCCTCTGCGGGATTGGCTCCCTCCGAGCGGAGAAAGTGCGCCGCCGCAAAGGTGCGGGGGCCCGTGTTGTTGGCAAATTGCTTGGTGTCAAGGATCAGCCCCGCAAACAAAAGCTCTGCCTCCTCCTTCAGGATCTTGCCGGGAGAAAGCTGCATTTCCAGCATTTCCGAAACCAATTCACTGGCGCTGGAGGCACTGGGCTCAATGTAGGTGATATCAGGCTTCACCGCATATTCCGCACTCTGTCTGTGGTGGTCAATGATCACCACGTGGTGGCAGTTTTCAAATAACTCAGGCGCCTCAAATTGGCGCACGTTGTTCACATCGGTAATGATCAAAAGAGTAGAGGAGGTGATCTGCTCCTGTGCGCTTGCCCCGTCAATAAACATATTCTTGTAAGGAGTCAGCCCGCTGAGCTTTTGAAATACTCCCTTCAGGTTGGAATCGTGCACATTCACCACAATGTTTACCTTTTTGGCGTATTCCATGGCAAAGCGAGCCATACCGATGGCCGAGCCGATGGAATCGTGATCCGCAAAGCGATGCCCCATAATGAGAACATTGGAAGCCCCCTCCATCAGGTTCTTCACCTCACTTGCAATAATGCGGCTTCGGATCTTGGTTCGCTTCTGCACCGTCTTGGTGCGCCCGCCGTAGTATTCCGTGGCGTTGTCTCTTTTTTTCAAAACCGCCTGATCGCCGCCTCGCTGCAGAGCAAGCTCCAATGCCTGATGGGCGGCACTTTCCTTTTCGGGTAAGGTCCCGTCAATACAAGCCGTGCCGATGGAAATGGTCACGGGAATGTCCACATTGTCCTGAGAGATCTCCCTGGCCTGATCCAAAATATCGTATTTGGAATCGGTGATCTTGCCAAGCATCCTTTCTTCCGTTAAAAGAATATAGCGATCACTTTCCACCTCTCGCAAAATCCCCTCAAGGCTCTGTGCCCATTCCTTCAAAAGAATACTGATCTTTGCCGTAATGGTGCGGTAATTGCCCTGAAGCAGGGAAGCGGCTTCGGAGTAATTGTCCACCGCAATGTAGGAAACCACCGTGTTCTTCTCCGCAAGGGTCGCCTCCAATTGGCGCTCTCTCGCAAGAGAATCCCAAACCGTCACCAAAAGGGCCTTTTCGTCCGAGCCCATTTTGTAGCCCGCCACAGCGTATTCCTCCCCGTGGAGCGAGCCGATCACAGGCCGCAGGGTCAGGGAATCGGGATCCTCCGTGTTCAGTCGGATCAGGCTGATCTTTTCGTCCGCTACCTCCTGAATACTGGTCTGATATAAATTGGCTTGATTGCCCGCCGCCAGAAGAAAGGCGTTGTTGTACCAAAGAATGAGACCCTTCTCATCTAAAATGGCCACAGGCATTCTCAATTCCGTCAAAAAGTCAAGGGTCAATCCGCTGAGCAAATTCAGCTTTTCTTCGTTGCTCCTCCGCTTTTTCATGGAAAGGGTTGCGCTGACCCAAAACAGAGCAATTTCAACGATCAGCGCACTCAGCCCAACAGGCAAAAACAGCCAGTTGTCTGTCAAAAGGCTCATCACAATGGAAAAAAGGATCAAAAACAGAGATGATACCAATACAACCGCCATAGGTCGCAGCTTATCAAAAACCGAAGCCTTCAGTAAGTTTTTCCGTTTCATGTTCCGATCCTTCCTGAGAAAAAGCACCCTTTTTCCCGCAATTCATAAAATTGGAGTATATTCCCAATTAGTATACCACCAAGTTCTCCCTTTGTAAAGAGGAAATCCTCCTCTTTTCCATTATTATATAAAGACTATTTCATAAATCCAAAGTCTTTTCCCGGCGGCGCCCACGCCAACCCCTACCGATTTGTGGGGATTTTGAATTTAGCACACAGAGATTTATTTTGCATTGATTTTTTGCTTTGTATTGCGGGCCGCCGGGGGGAGCGATGGGAGCGCCGCCGGGGGCGGATGAAGCGACTTGAGCGAGTGGCTGTGGTCGCCAAGGCCCCCGAGGGTACGAGGGGAAGCCGTGGCGGGTACCACAACAGGACCGTCGGCCCCTACATATCGGTGCAAATTTCAAATTCTGCAAACAGAAACCAATTTTGCAAAAAAGATGATTTTATCAAGGAGGATTGAAATCAGGGGCGAAAATTTTAATATGGTAGGGAGGGGCCCCATCCTACCGTTTTATCTTTGCAAAAAAAGAAAGTAATATCAAGGTTGGTTAGAAATATGAGACAAAAATGATATCAAATTTGTAGGGGCCGACGTCCCCGACGGCCCGAGGAAACTTGTCATTATATCGAAGCAAATTCCTGTTTGTAAAAGTTAAAATCCTCACCACATAAGGCTCCCTCCGAGAGGGAGCTGGCGCCGAAGGCGACTGAAGGAGTCTGCGAGAGTAGAGCTTATTTCAGAGCAAGGCACCTGCGAACCAAATATGTAATCCACGGTAGGGGTCGGCGGTCCCTACAAGAAAGCGGGAGTTTTGAATTTAGCACACAGAGATTTATTTTGCATTGATTTTTTGCTTTGTATTGCGGGCCGTCGGGGGGAGCGATGGGAGCGCCGCCGGGGGCGGATGAAGCGACTTGAGCGAGTGGCTGTGGTCGCCAAGGCCCCCGAGGGTACGAGGGGAAGCCGTGGCGGGTACCACAACAGGACCGCCGTTCCCTACAAAAGAGGAGCAAAAAAAGAGCCCAATCGGGCTCTTTTTTTCGTGGAAGAACGCGGAAACTTTTTGAAAAAAAGGCTTTAGCACCTCCAAAAACTTCTCGTAAAAAAAGATGGGGTTGTCCGGCTGCTCAAAACTTTCCGACATATTGGAATTTGTTTTTCAACACAGTTCAGTTTTTTTATGAGTGTGCCCGTGTTTCTTATCGGACAGATAATGGCTATGAGAATGTTCGTGTTCAATCGTATGGGAGTGAGTTGAACCGTCGTGTGTATGGGTAATGAGGTGCTTATGAGTATGCGTGTGTTTTTTCACCAAAGTATCGACAACCACGATAACCGTTCCCAAAATCATGATAGCAAGACCGAGGAAATACGCCCACGACGGTTGCTCCTTGAAAATTACAAATGATAAGAAAGTTCCGATAAAGGGTGCTACCGCATAGTATGCGCTTGTTTTGGCTGCTCCGATAATTCCTTGTGCCTTGATGTAAAAGAATATGCTGAGTCCGTATGCTACAAAGCCAAGCAAAAGAGCCAATGCAAAGTATCCTGCACCCGCAAACTTTTCACTCATACACAAAGCAACGATTATGGAGCCAAGTCCTGAAAAGATACCTTTAAGAAAAACAATATGGTAGGTGTTTTTGCTCGACAGATTCTTGGTGCAATTGTTTTCAAGTCCCCAGCAGAGCGTTGCCAATAGCACAAGGATTGCTCCCCACGAAAATTTGAAAGCCGTTATATCCTCAAAAGAGAGAACAAAGCTTGACATTGTAATGAGTGAGATTGCGAGCCACATTCTCCCCGAAACCGCTTCCTTGAAAACCAACAAAGCAATAAGGGATGTGCAGACAATTTCAAAATTGTTTAGCAAGGATGCGTTAGAGGATGCGCTATCAAGCAATCCAAACATAAGCAGTATGGGAGCTGCTATATCTAACACGATCATTCCGAGAACATTGGGCAGATCCTTTTTGGAGATCTTTTCGTATGTTTCTTTGTCTTTATTTTTTGTAATCAGAAAAACGATACCGATTCCGATCCCTGCACCTAAATACAAATACGATGCCATCATCGTTGGCTCTATATAATTTAACAACACCTTGGATAGTGGTACATTTATTGCATATAAGCCTGCGGCTAATATCGAAAAAAAGATTGCTAAGAGTTTCTTGTTCATATCCTACCTGCAAATTCCAATTGATTAAACTTATTATACCATAAAACAGAAAAGAATGCAAAATGCTCAAAATCTCTTACAGTCCAAGGGTTTTTCTGTATTTTTTGACTTACTTTTTCAAGACTTTTTTGCACCAGGTGCGCTTGTGGCACTTCGGGCACTTTAAGTGACGAGTAGTACCTCTGTGCATTGCCCACAGTGCTTCCCCATAGGTCGGCACGATCTCATTGCCGCAATTTTTGCACTTGTAAGCGCCCACGCTGACCTCAAGCTTTAAGGCATAAAAGCATGAAGGCAAAAACAGGACGCAAGCGCCGAGAATGGTGATAAGCTGCCACACGCCTTCGGGAACGAAGAATCTTGCAAAAACAAGAAGGGCAAACAGGCCGATCATACTGACGGTCATAATGGCCCACATAGAATACCAGATCGTTTTGCTTTTTCGCTCCAATTCCTTTGCCATCTCCAAAAGAAGGGCTTCGTTTTTCTTTTCGTTTTGTTCCATATCAATTTTCTCCCCACTTAATAATTCGTTTACACTGATACCGAGGACACCGCAGAGCGAAAGCATGATCGATGCATCGGGCATGGCGAGGCCACGCTCCCATTTGGATACTGCTTTGTCGGTGATGCCCATTTGTTCTGCCAGCTGCGCTTGTGTCAGATGCTTTTGTTTTCTGCGCTCGGCAATGAATTTTCCGATTTTGATTTGATCCATCGGCTTCCTCCTTTCGATTTCAGTATAGAGCATTTTAAGAAAAAGTACACCTACCAACGGTTGAGCGGGAGAAAAAAAGTGCGTTGGCAGAGAAAAAGCCTGGGTCTTTGCGATCGTGATCCAATGCTCTCTCAGGTGTCGAAATCTTTGATTATGTTTGCGCTGTAAGGTTATTATACCGCAGATTTAATTCTATGGAAAGTACATAAAAAAATAAAAAAAGAAAAAGAAGAGAACTCTCCTTAGAATATGGTGAAAAAGGGTTGACACCGCTTTTTTATTCGTGCTATGATGTCAAAAACGGATTTGGAGGTAATCGGATGCTGACCATTGAAAAGCTTCGCTCAAATCACACCATTGATTTTGCGGCGGAGGAATTGAAAAAATATTTGAAGATGATGATGTTGGATTGCGGTGACATTCCCATCTCACTCAATCCCGAAGCCAAGGAGGGCTTTCGTCTCGGTTTTTTGGAGGATTTCGGCCTGTCTACCGAGGAGGTGGAGGATCCTCTGCTTGACGATGTGGTGCACATTGAAACCGACGAAAAGGGCGGCATTTTAGCCGGCTCCAACCCCCGAAGCGTGCTCTTTGCCGTTTACCGCTATCTGCGCCTGAACGGATGCCGCTGGCTCTACCCCGGTGTGGAGGGAGACTATGTTCCCATAAAGGACATTGCTCCTCAAAGCTATCACAAAAAAGCGGATCACCGCTTCCGCGGTCACTGCAACGAGGGTGCGGAAAGCCAGCAGTGTATGATGGAGACCATTGAGTTTTACGCCAAGCAAGAACTGAACGTATATATGCTGGAGTTCCCCAACCCCTACGGCTACTATTCTCACTACTACAACCACCACGGAAACGAGACCAACCGCAAGCCAGAGGGTCTTGACCCCAATCAGGTGATGCAGTGGAAGCGTCAGTGCGAGGCGGAAATTGCAAAGCGTGGTATGATGTTCCACGATATGGGTCACGGCTGGACCGCCAATTCCTTCGGGATCGATCGTTTCACCACCGAGGTGCCTGAGGAGAGCCGCCAGTATTTGGCTTTGGTGAAGGGAAAGCGTGATCTGTACCGTGGCTATGCCTACTGGACCAATCTTTGCTACTCCAATCCTTATGTCAGAAGCACTATGGCCGATGCCGTGGTGGATTACGCCAAGAAGCACACCAATGTGGATTATCTCCACGTTTGGCTGGCGGATCTTGACAAGAACCACTGTGAATGCGAAGAATGTATGAAGAAGAGACCCAGCGACTGGTACATGATGATCATGAACGAGATCGACGAAAAGCTGACCGCCGCAGGGCTTGACACCCGCATCGTCTTCATCGCTTATGTGGACACTATGTTCCCCCCTGTGGAATTTACCATCACCAACCCCGATCGCTTCTCCCTGCTTTACGCTCCCATTGCCCGCTCCTACTGCTCCAGTGTCAATGAGGACACGGTGCTTCCCGAACCCACTCCCTTTGTTTACAACAACTGGGAGACCCCCAGAACGTCAGAGGCCAATGTGGCTCTGCTCCGTCAGTGGCAGGAGGTATGGAAGGGCCCCTGCTTCTCCTACGAATACCATTTCTGGACCCGTCAGGTGAGAGATCCCGGTGGCATTTACATTGCCCGCAGAGTGTATGAGGATATTATGGGTCTGCGCTTCTGCCGACTGGACGGCTTCGTGGAGGACGGCTCCCAGAGAAGCTTCTGGCCCAACGGCTTTGCCATTTACGTATACGCCGAGACTCTTTTGAACCGAAGCATCACATGGGACGAATTGAAGGAGGATTATTTCTCTCACATTTACGGAGAGAATTGGGAGAAGGCATACGATCTTTTGGATCGCATCAGCAACACCTTTGATTACGCATATATTTCCGCCAAGAAGTCCATTGACAACAAGGTTTCCAAGTACTACGATCCCGCCCGTGTGCCTCGTCTGGATGCCATCCACAATTTAGCGGCCGAGGAAAGAAGCCTGGTAGCCAAGCAGCCCACTCCCCTGCCCACCCGTCCTCAGGTCATTTCCTGGAGACTTTTGGAGCTTCACGCCGAATACATTGAGCATTTCTGCGAGGTCATGAAGGCAAAGGCCGCAGGTCAGGATTACCGTGCTCTGGAGCTGAAGCAAAAATTCTGTGACGAATTCGGAAAGCACGAATTTGAGATCGAGCGTTATTACGATCACTTCCTGATGTCTTCTACCTTCCGTCAGATCCTTTCCAGCTTCCAAGGAACCAATTTCTTCTAAAAGAAGGGCCTTGCCGAAACAAACGGCAAGGCTCTTTTTTTACAAAGAGGGGCGAAAGCACTTGCGCTCTCTGCTGAATTTTGGTATATTGAAGGAAAGAAAAAATTGGAGAGGTACTATGCTGACCGTAAAATTGACCCGTTTTGACCCCGTCCTTGTATTTGCGGCGGAGGAGATGAAAAAATATTTGAGAATGATGATGCCCCGAGAGGACGAGATCACCATTTCCTTGGAAAAGGAGCCGGACGATGGCTTTCGCCTCGGTCTTTTGGAGGATTTCGGTCTTTCCACCGAGGAGGTGGAGGATCCTCTGCTTGACGATGTGGTACATATTGATACCGACGAAAAGGGCGGTATTTTGGCAGGCTCCAACCCCCGAAGCGTGCTTTTTGCCGTTTACCGCTATCTGCGGCTGAACGGCTGCCGCTGGCTCTACCCCGGAGTGGATGGGGACTTTGTGCCCGTGCGGCAGATCACGGCGCAGCGCTACCACAAAAAGGCAGATCACCGCTTCCGCGGCCACTGCAACGAGGGGGCGGAGAGTCAGACCTGTATGCTGGAGACCATTGATTTCTATGCCAAGCAGGAGATCAATATTTATATGATCGAATTTGACAACCCCTATTACTACTACGATATTTACTACAGGCACAAATACAACGAGGCCAATCGGGAAAGTGAGCCTGCAAGCGAAGCGCAGGTGATGCAGTGGAAGAGAGAGTGCGAGGCCGAGATCGCAAAGCGCGGCCTGATGTTCCACGATATGGGCCACGGCTGGACCGCCGAGCCCTTCGGCATTGCCTCCACCGCAGGCTGGCGACCCACGGAAAACCACCTGACCCAGGAGCAAAAAAGCTACCTTGCCGAAATCGGCGGGGTACGGGAGCCCTTCCACGGGGTACCCTTGAACACCAATCTTTGCTACTCCAATCCCCAGGTTCGCTCCATTATGGCAGACGGGATCGTCCAATATGCAAAGAATCACCGAAATGTGGACTATTTGCACGTTTGGCTGGCCGATGCCAAGCACAATCACTGCGAATGTGAGGCCTGTCGGGAGCTTCCTCCCAGTGATTTTTACCTGATGATCATGAATGAGCTGGATGAAAAGCTGACCCGTGAGGGGCTTGACACCCGCATCGTTTTCATCGCTTATGTGGACACCATGTTCCCGCCGGAGAGGGTAAGCATTCAGAACCCTGAGCGCTTTTCTCTGCTTTACGCTCCCATTACCCGCTCGTATTCCTCCTCCATTCAAAAGGACAGCGTGATCCCCGAGCCTCGGCCCTACCTCAGAAACGCCTGGAAGGTGCCTCGCTCCGCCGAGGAGAATTACGCTTACCTGAAGGCTTGGCAGAAAAACTGGAAGGGTCCCTCCTTCTCCTACGAATACCATTTTTGGAAGCATCAGTACCGTGATGTGGGCGGTATTACCATTGCCCGCAGGATCTTTGAGGATATTCTCGCCTTAAAGGATATGGGGCTGGACGGATTTGTGGAGGACGGGTCGCAAAGAAGCTTCTTCCCCAACGGCTTTGCCATTTATGTGTACGCCGAAACGCTTTTGAACCGCAGTATCACTTGGGAAGAATTGGCAGAGGATTATTTTTCTCACCTGTACGGCAAGGAATGGAAGAAGATATACGATCTTTTAGAAAAGCTCGGAAACACCTTTGATTTCTCCTTTATGTCGGGAGAGAGATCCAAGGATCCGAAAAAAAGCGCCTTTTTTGATCCCGAAAAGAAAGCTTTGCCCGAAGCCGTGAGACAGCTCTGTGAAAAAGAAGTTTCCCTTGCCGAGGGACTTTCCCCCGAGACCCGACCCGAATTTGTTTCCAAGCGACTCCTTTTGCTCCACGCCCAATACGCCTCTGCCCTTTCCCAAATCGTTGCCCTGAAGGCCACGGGACAGGACAGAGAGGCCTACCTTGCCGCAAGAGAGTTTTTTTATGATTTCGGGCAGTACGAAATCGAGATCGAGCGATATTTTGACCACTGCCTTGCCATGAGCGGTGTGGACCGTATGGTGGGCAGACCCAAAAGCAGCACTACCAATTAAAAGCAATACCAATGAAAAAAGAGCCTTTCGGCTCTTTTTTCATTTCTTTTTCCATTTTTCCAAAAGAAGGAAGATAAAGTGGAGGGAAAGGCCAACGGCAATGGCCACCACCAAATCGAAAATAACGGTGAGAAGGAAGGTGAGCACCAAAACGATAATTTGGGTTATCCTCTCCTGTTTCACAAGGGACAAAAACTTGCGCCACTCGCTCATATTATAGGCCACCATAAAGAGGATGGCGGCAATGGTGGGCATGGGGATCAGCCCTGCCAGCGGCATCAAAAACAGAAGCACGAGAAACAGAACGAGGGCGTGCACCATTCCCGCAACGGGAGTGCGGCCGCCGTTTTTGGCATTGGCGGCGGTACGGGCAATGGCCCCTGTGGCGGGAATTCCCCCGAACATCACGGAGAGCATATTGCCTGCGCCCTGTGCCACAAGCTCGGCATTGGGATTGTGCTTGGAGTTGACCATGGTATCCGCCACCACGCAAGAAAGGAGAGATTCAATGGCGGCCAGAACGGCAATGGTGGCGGCATCGGGCAGAAGGGACAGAAGACGGGAGGGCTCAAAGGAAACGGAGCCGAGGGTGAAGGCGGGCAGGCCTGTGGGAATGGTATAAAGCTCACCGATGGTATTGACTCCCTCTCCCAAAACGGGAACGAAGCGAACCAGAAGAGCACCCACCACAACGGCAATCAGGGAAGGAGGAATTCTCTTTTCCAGCTTGGGATAGAAAATGAGAATGGCAAGAGATACGGCTCCCACCAAAAGCGCCTGCCAGGAGAAGGTGGAAAGAGAAGCAAAATTTGCCTCAAGCTTTTCCAGCGTTTCCACAGGCTTTACGCCGTCGGCATAGTGAAGGCCGAAAAAGTCCTTGATCTGACCGATGAGAATGGTGACGGCAATGCCCGAGGTAAAGCCCACGGTAATGGTTTCGGGAATGAAGCGGATCAGGCCGCCCAGACGAAGGACACCCATCAAAACCAAGATCAGGCCCGCCATCAGGGTGGCAAGGATCAGGCCGTCCATCCCTTCGGTGGCCACAATTCCCGCTACAATGGCGGCAAAGGCGGCGGTGGGCCCTGCAATCTGCACTCGGCTACCCCCCAAAAGGGAGACCGCAAAGCCTGCGGTAATGGCAGTATAAAGACCCGCCGCAGGCTCCACGCCGCTGGCAAGAGCCAAGGCAATGGAAAGGGGAAGAGCAATGATGGCAACGATCACACCAGCCACAAGATCACGGAGAAATTGCGCCTTGGTATAATCCTTCAGGATGGAAAAAAGCTTGGGTTTCAAATAAAAGCCGTTCAAAAGGATCCCTTCTTTCAAAAGTCATTTCGCAAGAAAAACACGGGCGAGCCGTGTTTTTCCCATATTATTTTTCTTTTTTGGCTTCTGCTTCACGAAGCTTATGGTGGCGACGGTTCTGCACCTCATCGCTCTTGGGCTTGATCTCCCCTGCTGCAGTCAGAGCCATACGGGTCATCACGGGACCAAAGATCTCATACACCAAAACGGCGAAGAGGGTGATGTTGCGGATGAGGGCTCCCTCGGAGCCCAGCTGCATGGCCAAGGTGCACATTCCCAAGGCAACGCCCGCCTGAGGAAACAGGGTGATACCCAAGTATTTATAAATGGTGCTGTTACAGCCCGTGGCCTTGGCGGAAAGGAAGGTGCCGAAGTATTTTCCGATACAGCGGCTTACAATGTAAACAAGGCCGATGATCACAATGGCAAGCTCCGAGAACACGCCAAGCTCAAGCTCAGCACCGCTGATGACGAAGAACAGGGCAAACAGGGGCGAGGTCCACTTATCGGAGGCGGCCATCAGATCGTGGGACAGGGGGCAGGTATTGCAGAAAACGGTGCCCAGCATCATACAAACAAGGAGAGAGGAAAACTGAATGTGAACAGGGCCCAGATGGAACTCCAGCATAGAAAGGGAGGCGGCCAAAAAGACCACGCCGATGGTCAGGTTTAGACGGTTGGTATTGGAATTAAAAAGCTTTTCCAGTTGGGTGAGAAAATACCCCATCAGGGCGCCCAAAAGAAGAGAGGCAAAAATTTCAACGAGGGGGTTGACCAGAATGGAAACCAGATCCACTTGGCCCGTTACCAAGGTCTTGGCCACGCCGAAGGAAACGGCAAAGGCCACAAGGCCCACGGCATCATCCAAGGCGACGATGGGCAACAAAAGACGGGTCAGGGGGCCGTTTGCCTTATACTGACGAACCACCATCAGGGTGGCGGCAGGAGCGGTGGCGGTAGCAATGGCACCCAAGGTAATGGCTTGGGCAAGGGTAAACCTTTCGGGCATGGCAAGGTGCACCAAAACAAGGGCAAGATCCACCACGAGCATGGCAGCAAGAGCCTGAAAGACTCCAATGATAAGAGCCTTTTTACCCGTTTGCTTCAATTCATCCAAACGAAATTCATTGCCGATGGAAAAGGCAATGAAGCCGAGAGCCACCTCGGACACGAGAGAAAGGCCTGCCACGGCCTGAGAGGAGGCAAAGCCAAGCCCCTCGATCCCCAAGGCACCGAGGCACCAAGGGCCGATGAGAACACCTGCGATCAGGTAGGCGGTCACAGCGGGAAGCTTAATATATTTGAATAAACGGGTCATCAAAAGACCGGCAAGCAGGGCAACGGATACAGTAAGTAAGGTCAATGGAATTCTCCTTCCCTAAAAAATGATGAACGGATTTATTATACTCCTGTCAAATGGGAAAGTCAACGGCAAAATTCACAAAGATTCTTCCTTTTTTGCCCCCTTTTAAGGCGAGTTTCCAAATGAAAAACGGCTCTTCCCTTTTTGGGGAAAAGCCGTTTATTTTACGACAGAGTCAGAAAGCCGTAGCTTTCCAAAATGCTGATGTATTGGGAAAGCCTCGGGTACAGAGGCTCCGCCTTCTCTCCGAAGGCCTCCTTGACCTTTTCGCCCAGTGCGATCAGGTCCTCCTTCCCCTCCAAAAGGGGCCAGAGAAAGCTCCCCATTTCGTCAAGATGGATATAGCTGATCTTGGGCTTTTTCAGAAGAAGCTGAAACAGACGGTTGAAAAATCCCTTGTTTTCCACGGCAAGGGTCACCTTTCCATCCTCCCCCGTCTCCCAGGAAAGGCCTTCCTTGCGGCGGGGCTTTCGGGTCAGGTAGTTTTCACTCTTCTTTTTCATTTTTTATCTCTCTTTTTCCAAAGGGAGAATTTCAAAACGATGAGAACCAAGAGGGCAAAGAGCACAAGGCCGCCGATGTTCATAAAGGCGGGAGACAGCCCAAGCTTGGTGGAAAGATCCAAAACGGAATCCAGACCGAATACGGCAAGAAGAGCAAGGAGAATTCCCACAAGGCCCTCGCCTGCGATCATACCGGAGCAGAAGAGAATTCCGTCGCTTGTAATGGCCTTCTTTTCTTCCTCGGGCTTTTTCATCTTATCCATAACAAGTCTCACAAGACCGCCCACCATAATGCAGGCGTTCAGCTGAACGGGAAGATATACGCCGATGGCAAAGGGCAACACGGGAATTCCCACGATCTCTGCCACAACGGCAACGAATACGCCGATGAACACCAAGCCCCAAGGGAGGTTGCCGCCCATTACGCCTTCTACAATAAGCTTCATCAGGGTAGCCTGAGGTGCGCCCAGCTGATCGGAGCCAAAGCCCCAAGCGGAATCCAAAAGATACAGGGTGCCGCCGATGGCAAGGGCTGCGGCCACGACGCCGATGATCTCACCCGTCTGCTGCTTTTTGGGGGTTGCTCCCAACAGATAGCCTGTTTTCAGGTCTTGGGAGGTATCGCCTGCAATGGCGGAAACGATGCAGATGATGGAGCCGATGGCAATGGCGCTCTGCATCCCGGCACTGCCTGCGGAGCCGGTCACCTTCAAGATCAGGGTGGCAAAAAGAAGGGTGGCAATGGCCATACCGGAAACGGGGTTGTTACTGCTTCCCACAAGGCCTACCATACGGGAGGAAACGGTGGCGAAGAAGAAGCCGAAGATCACCACGATCACCGCACCCAAAAGAGATACGGGAATGGCGGGAACCAGCCATACCAAAAGGGTCAGGATGACAATGGCGATCAAAACGATCTTCAGGCTGATATCCTTCTCGGTTCTCTTATCCCCTGCGCCGCCTGCGGTCATAATGCTCTTCATGGCACCGCTGAAGGTTTTGATGATCAGGGGGAGTGATTTGATCAGGCTGATGATCCCGCCTGCCGCCAAAGCACCGGCGCCGATGTAGCGCACATACGAGGACCAAATGGCACCGGCTCCCCCTGCGGCATACATTTCTCCGATGGGAGCCGTGCCGGGATACAGCACCGCAGAGGAGCCGAACAACACGATGAGGGGAATGAGGACCAGCCAGCTGAATACGCCGCCTGCGAACATATAAGAGGAAATTTTGGCACCGCAAATATAACCAACGCTCATCACGGCAGGATAGATCTGTGTGCCGATCTCCCCTGCAAAGCCGCGGATGGCAAGGCTGATCTCGCCGGAAACCAGCTTCAAGCCGTCGATGATAAACTTGAACAGAGCGGAAATTCCCATACCGGCAAATACGGTAGAGGCATTGGCACCGCCCTTTTCACCTGCCAGAAGCACCTCGGCGCAAGCCGTTCCCTCGGGATAAGGGAGGGTTCCGTGCTCCTTTACGATGAGGGCATTGCGAAGGGGTACCATAAAGAATACACCCAAAAGACCGCCCAAAAGGGCAATGAGGGTGATCTCAAGGATGCCGGGCTTTTCCATTTTTCCTTCAGCGGCCCACAAAAACAGGGCGGGCAGAGTAAAAATGGCGCCTGCCGCAAGGCTTTCTCCCGCAGAGCCCGTGGTTTGCACCAAATTGCTCTCCAGAATGGAATTTTTCTTCATCAGGATGCGGATCACACCCATGGAGATCACGGCGGCGGGAATGGATGCGGAAACGGTCATTCCCACACGAAGTCCCAGGTAGGCGTTTGCCGCACCGAAGATGATGGCCAGCAAAATACCCATCAGAATGGAGGTCACGGTGATCTCGGGCGTAACCTTTTCTGCCGGGATATAAGGCTTAAAATCTTGTTTGTTTTCCATAATAACTCCTTTTTTTGGTATCTCGGGCATTATACCAAATTTTTTTCGGAAAGTAAAGGCTAAACGCAGTTTTTCAGCACTTTCTCCAGCATCCGATACAAACGCTCCACGGAGGAAAGGCTCATAGCCTCACGGGGAGAGTGAATGTCGTAGAGATTGGGGCCGATGGAGATACAGTCCAGGTCGGGAATCAGGCGGGCGAACACGCCGCACTCCAGCCCTGCGTGAATGGCCTCGATCTTAGGCGAAAAGCCCCTCTCCTCCCGAAAGATGGCCTGATACAGCCCTCTTAAGGGAGAATCCTCCCGATACTCCCAAGGGGGATAAAAGCCCGTTTCCTCCCCGTTCAGGCCAAATTCCGAGGCCTGCTTTGTAAGGCTCCCTGACAGGGCGGAAAGTGCCTCCACCAAATTACTGCGGAGGGAATAATGGATCAAAATTTCATCGGCCGAAAGGCGCAGGATCCCAAGATTTCGGGAGGTTTCCACGAGGCCCTCGATCTTTCGGCTCATGGCCACCACCCCTGTCTCGGCAACCGAGAAAAACCCATACAGAGCGTTTTCCGTCTCGGGGGATAATACCCTTCTCTCTTCCCTCTCGCCACACTCCACGGAAAAGGAGAAGCCTTCTTCATAAGGAAGCCACGCTTTCCTTTCCTCTTCCATTCTTTCCTTGACGGCATCAACAAGGCGGCAAGGCTCTTGGGTCAAAAGAATGGCCTGACCCAGGGAGGGAATGGCATTTGATTTTTCTCCCGAAAAAAGAGACACGGTAGAAAAGGGCACCGTGTTTCGCACCTGAGCAAGCACCTTTCCCAACAGAAGGGCGGCGTTGGCTCGGTTTTGGTGGATCTCCACCCCCGAATGACCTCCCTTCAGGCCAAAGAGGCGAAGGGTGACGGTCTCTCCTGTTTGCAAAACGCCCTCGGGCTTTGCGGTGAAAATCAGATCCACGCCGCCCGCACAGGAAACGGTGACGGTATCGTCGCTTTCCGCATCCAGATTGATCATTCGTTTCCCCGTCAGAGTATGGGGGGAAAGCTTGAGGGCACCCAGCATCCCGATCTCTTCGTCTGTGGTAAATACAGCCTCCAAGGGCGGGGCCGAGAGCTCCTCTCGCTCCAGAAGGGCAAGGGTCATGGCAACGGCAATTCCGTTGTCTCCCCCCAGGGTGGTGCCCTCGGCCCGCATCAGGTCGCCGTCAATGCGGGGGCGGATCCCCTCAGCTTCAAAGTCAAATTCCACGCCCTCATCCTTTTGGCAGACCATATCCAAATGACCCTGCAGGATCAGGGGTGCGGCGTTTTTCAGCTTCCCCACGCCCTCCTTGCGAATGATCACATTGTTGGCCTCATCCCGCAGGGCTTCAAGCCCCCTCTTTTCGGCAAAGCGCACGCAGTAGTCTGCAATGCCGTCCATATTGCCCGAGCCGTGGGGGATGGCGCAGATCTCACGAAAGATCTCCAGTACTCGTTTCATTGTTTCTCCTTCAAAAAGAGAAGCGGCCTTGGCCGCTTACCCTTCGTTTTTCTCTTTCTCAATGACCTCATCCAGCCTTTTTTCGCAAAAATCCAAAAATTTGCCCCAAAGGGTGGGATCCAAAAAGTCGTTGACTCCTTCCTCCAAAAGGCGCTTGGCGGAATAGAAGGTATTGTTATTCCAGGTATGGTTTCCAAGGAATACATCTACCCTTTCCTTTTTCAAGCGATGCAGGGAAGCTCGGTAGGCCTCCTGACAGCCCTCAAATTCCCACCGTTTTTGGGCCATCGTATTGGCACCTGCGCCGCCGAACATACCGCAGCGGTACACCTTGCCATTCTCCTCGGTATCAAAGAAAAAAGAAATGGTGCCCTTGGTATGACCGGGAGTTTCGTAAAAAGTAAAGGTGGTATTTCCCAGAGTCAGGGTATCTGAGTCGGAAATGAGACTGTCGGGATCAAAATACTTTTCCTTGCACCTTTCCCGATCCTCTTTTCCCAAAAGATTTTTTGCCCCCGAAAGCTTTGCCATGGGGAGCGAAGCCCCCGTATGGTCTCCGTGCCAATGGGTATTGATAATGTACTTGATATCCCGGGGATCAAAGCCCAATCGATAAATGGAATCGATGAGAAGATACAGTGTATTTTCATAGCCGGTATCAACAAGGACAAGCCCGTCACCCGTATCGATCAGGTGACTGGAGGCCTGAAAGGTACCGACAAAATAGACATTTCCTACAATGCGAAAGGGCGCCATAGCCCCCTCCCAGGGATTTACAATTTTTCTTCTTTCAAACATAGTGTCCCTCCTTACAAATCATTCAACACATTATAAAAGATTTTGGCTTTTATGTCAAGAAATCAGTACCACTCCCGAGGAATGGGGGCGTGGTCTGCCAAAAGCTCCCGTCCGCAGGCCTTTTCATAGATCTGCCCCATCACCTCGGCCATTTTCACAGTGTCACAAAGCTGTGCCTCGGCGGAGCCGAAGGTGCCGTAGCGAATAGCACCGCAGGAGGAAAAGGGAGCCTCAAATTTCCCGAAGCGCTCGGAGACATCCCCGATCTCGCTTTCATCAAACACATAAAAATCTCGGGTGGAAGTGCTACCGTCCTTGCGGCGGATCTTAAGGCTTACAGGCTCGGAAAAATAGCGCTTTTTGCCCACCAGGATCTCCTCCACGGCGTGAAGAAAGGTGTTTTTCGTTTGATCCACCCCAAGAAGGAGAACGCTCCCCTCCCAAGGGATCAATTTTCCGTAACAGCCGTGGGGTGCGGTGGGGGTATCCACCCTCTCCTCCTCTTCCATATAAGACAGAATTCTTTTTTCGTCCCCGAAAAAGGCAATGGAATGGGTGGGATTTTCGCTGATGATGGCATCGGGGGAGGCCGAGGCCACCTGCGGCAGAACGCCGATACAGGGATTGAGATGATTCAGATCCAGAGAGAATTCCCTACCTTCGATATAATTATCCCAAGTATGGGTGGGGATCATTAAAATGCCGCCTCTTGCGGTAATATGCTCCCTGAGAGCGGTGAGCACGGCTTCGGCACCGCCCTGAACAGGGCCGATGCCCTTTAGAGAGGTATGAACCAAAACGGGGCGATCCTGCGGGACGCCAAGCTTCTTCAAATCCCGAAGCAAGGATTCTTTCGTATGCATATTCTCCCTCCTTTTCCCCCTATTGTAGCACAAAAAGGAAAAGAAGGCAAGAAAAAGCCCCCTGCAGGAGCAGGGGGCGAAACTATTTATACCTTGGCAGCGGCGATGATCTTTTCAGAAACGGCAGCAGGAACCTCTTCGTAATGATCGTAGTAATAGGTGAAGCTTGCTCTGCCCTGGCTGATGGCACGGAGGGCGTGAACGTAATCGTTCATTTCGGCCTCGGGAACCTCGGCCTCCACCACGCTCCAGCCACGCTTGGTCTCGCTCTGCTCCATTCCCATAATTCTGCCGCGGCGCTTGTTCAGATCGCCGATCACATCACCCATTTGGGAATCGGGCATATAAACGTGCAGCTTTCCGACAGGCTCCAAAAGAACGGGAGCACACTGAGGCAGACCCTCACGGAAGGCGATGGAAGCGGCCATCTTAAAGGACATTTCGGAGGAGTCTACATCGTGATAGGAGCCGTCATAGAGATTGGCGGCAAGACCCACCACGGGGAAGCCCGCCAAAACACCCTTGGACATACACTCCTGCAGACCCTTTTCCACGGCGGGATGGAAATTCTTGGGCACGGAGCCGCCGAAGATGGACTCGGTAAAGGTGAGACCCTCGTCCTCTCCGGGAGAGAACTCGATCTTGACATGGCCATACTGACCGTGGCCGCCGGACTGCTTCTTATGCTTGCCCTCTACCTTGCAGGACTTTCTGATGGTCTCACGGTAAGCGATCTTCTTTTCACCCAAAACCACCTCCACGCCGTAGCGAGCCTTCATTTTGGCTAGGGTGATCTCCAAATGCGTGCCGCCCAGACCCGAAAGGAGCATCTGACCGGTCTCACGGTTCACCTCATATTTCAAGGTAAGATCCTCTTCCAAAAGCTTGGTCACGGCGGTGGAGATCTTATCCTCATCGCCCTTGGCCTTGGGAGCCAGAGACTTTACGTAGAAGGGCAAGGGATACTCGGCGGGAGCGTAGGTCACCTCCCCCGTCCAGCTCAGGGTATCGCCCGTGGCGGCGGAAAGCTTGGAGACCATACCAAGATCACCGCAGGAAAGCTCGGGAACCTCCACCTGACCCTTTCCCTTGACGGTATAGATCTTGCCCAGCTTTTCGCTGTCGCCCGTGCGGGTGTTTTTCAGGGTCATATCCCCCTTCACGGTGCCGCTCATAACCTTGAAGAAGCTCATTTTACCAACGAAGGGATCGGCAATGGTCTTATAGATCAGAAGCGCGGGAGCGCCCTCTGCCACGATCTCCACCTCAGCTCCGTTGGCGGCCTTTTCGGTGCCCTTGGCGCTGTGGCGGGGGAAGGATTCGGAAATGGAGTTCATCAGGGTCCAAACACCCCAAAGCTTGGTGGCGCAGCCACAGAAGCACGGAACGATATCGCCGTGGATAATGCCCTCGTGAACGGCGTTGTAGATCTCCACCTGGCTGATCTCTTCACCGCCGAAGTATTTGTTCATCAGATTCTCGCTTGTGCCTGCTACAGCCTCCAGAAGCATATCACGGAATTGGTCCACCGCATCCATATTCTCCTCGGGAATGGGGAGCACGTGGTGGGTTCCCTTTTCATCAAAGCTGTGGGCTTCCTTGGATACCAGATCGATGGCGCCCTTTACCTCGCCGTCCCGCACCATGGGAATGGTAATGGGGCAGATGGAGCGGCCGAACTGCTCGTGAAGGGCATTGAGAAGCTTGGCAAAGCGAGCCTCGTTATCATCAAACTTATTGATAAAAATAGCCTTGGGCAGACCTGCCTCGGTGGCCTTATCCCAGCCCAGCTCGGTACCCACCTGAATGCCTGCCTTGGCATCCACCACGATAATGGCGCTGTCTGCCACACGGACGGCCTGAGAGACCTCACCCGTAAAGCCGGGGTAACCGGGGGTATCCATCACGTTGATCTTAATATCCTTCCACATTACGGGAGCCTGCGCAGAAGCAACGGAGATCTTTCTGCGGATGGCCTCCGGATCAAAATCAAAATTGGTATTTCCGTCGGCTACCTTGCCCAGTCTGTCAGAACCGCCGGAAAGATACAGCATTGCCTCAGCCAAAGAGGTTTTTCCGGAGCCTGAATGCCCCAGAAGGACAATGTTGCGGATTCGTTTCATATCAATGCTTGCCATGGTTTTTTCCTCCTTTGCCCCGAATATTTCCGGAGCATGCAAATTTTTCCCGAGGGACGGGACGATAAGGGATCTCGCTCGTTTCGAAATCTTTACTTAACATTTTTATTATAAATCATTCATAAAATTATTGCAATATTTTCTTTCTCTTTGTGAAATGTGCAAAAAAGCAGAAATTTTACAAAAGAAATTGTGCATTTTTTACAAGGGAGAGAAAAACAAGGGGCAAAAGGTGGAAAAAATGGCCGAAAATCGGCATTTTTCCTAAAAAATCGAAAGGATGCAAAAACAGGCAGAAGCCGCAGCTTCTGCCTGTTTTCAGTATTATTTTAAGGTGATGACGGAGGAGGCGCCACGCTGGATCTTGTAGTTCACAAAATCACGGCGGGTCTCATACTCCGTTATGGTGCCGCCCTCGCAGGCGGGCATTCTCTCACCCTTCTTAATGGAAATAAAGAGGTCGGGGCGAGCAGAGGCGGGAATAAATGCCGCATCCAAAAGCTTGTCGGACTCGGTCAGATCAAGGATCACGCTGCCATCCTTCTCCTCCACCTTGGCGGTGTGGCGGTAGAGCTTCTGGAAGTGCGCAAAGGCCACATCACGGGAAATGATAACGCCGAACATTTCACCGTAGGCATCCCAGTAGCGGATCCAGCCATCCAGATTCTCCAAATTCTTCTTGGGATTGAAGCGCAGGAAGTTGACCCAATGGCCGCCGTTGAGACCGATCAGTTCCATATCGAGAACGGGCTGAACCTCGGGATCCAGATCATACACCTCCCAAGGACCCATAGCCTTATCCTTGGAGTTGCAGATCACGCCGTCTGCCACGATGGTACCGTCCTTCAAGAGGTCGGACCAGAAGGGACGGAATTGCTTGGGGCCGGAGCCGTTATGCCAGAACTGAATTCCATACTCGTGCAGGATCTTGGTCAGTCTGCCCTGAGGGAAGGCATCTCTTGCACCGCAGGGAGAAGCATAGGAGCGCACGGGGCCGGGGAAGCCGGCATCACGGAAGATCTCAAAGAAGGCATCAAAATGAGCACGAAGGAAATCATCGGGAGCCAGGTGCTTGGGATTGCCCTTCACCATTCCCTCCGGAATGAAAGCCTCCCCTTCTCCGATGAATACACCGTTATCATCCCACATAGCGTGGAGAAGGCCGTGGAGACCGAATTCAATATATTCTGTGGTCTGCAAATAATCTATAATACGCTTACATTCCGCATCATCCCAATACTCAGAGCCTTCCCAATCTTTAGCCCATTTGCTGGAATTGGGAACAGAGGCAAGAAGCTTCTTTCTGTCCCACTCACCGATGACCAGCATACAGTTGATCTTCTGATTCAGTCCCTTACCGACCTCCTCGATGATCTGATAGTCCTCCATAAAATGCTTACGGGGAATGCCCGTTCTGGAGGGCTGACCTTGGTCTCTCTGGTCTCTGCCGTAAAGCCAACCGATATCATCCAGAACCAGCTGCATGGGCTTGGGGATCGACATATTTGCTTGCTTCATTGTTTCAATCTCCTTCTATTTCACTTTATTTTAATACAATAACGGAAAAGATGCCACGCTGAAATTTACAGGGGAGCACAAAAAATACCTTTCTTTCCCCTTTATAAACCATTTTCATAGGAATGTCAAGGGATTTTAAGGAGTTATTAGCACATTTTAAAGATTACTTTTCTCTACAAAAGAAAGATTGACACAAAGGGGAAAAGAAGGATATAATATCCATAACGAATCGTTATTTTGGAAAGGATGACAGGCCATGAAACCACACATTCATATCATCTCCACGGGAGGGACCATTGCCTGTGCACCCGCTGAGGCTCTGCGGGCAACGGGCTACCACGAAATGCCCTTTACGGCCGAGGCTCTTCTGTCCTCTCTGCCCCACATAGATCGGGACTATTGCCTTTCGGCAGAAGAGATCTTTCGGGTGGACAGCAGTGACCTAACGGAGGAAAACCTCCTATCTCTCGCAAGGCGGGTGGGAGAGGTTTTGTCCCGCAAGGAGGTGGACGGGGTGGTGATCACCCACGGAACGGATACCATGGAGGAAACAGCCTTTTTCTTACATCTTACGGTGAAAAGTGACAAGCCTGTTGTATTGACGGGAGCCATGCGCCCCACAGGCGCCGTGGGAGAGGACGGGCCGAGAAATCTCCTCTCCGCCATTCGCACGGCAGGAGATCAGGAAAGCGGGGGAAAAGGAGTTCTCGTGGTCTTTGACGATCGGATCTGGCCTGCCAGAGACCTCAGAAAGGCCTCCACCTACCACATTTCCCCTTACACCTGCAGTGAAGGCGGCCCCTTGGGCACGGTGATCGAGAAGCCACGCTTTTACTACGCTCCCACCCGTCCCCACACAACAAAAAGCGAATTTGATATATCGGGGGTCACATCCCTTCCCAAGGTGGAGATCCATTGGGGCAAGATCGGAGAGGACGGCGCTCTCCTTCAGGCGCTCCTTTCCTCGGGCTGTGACGGGGTGATCCTGGCGGCGGCGGGAAACGGTACCCTCCCTGCCCGACTGCGTGAGCGGATCCAAAAGGCCGAAGCGGGGCCCTTTCTGGTTCGCTCCTCCCGAACCCTCAGCGGCTTTATCTCCCCCGACGGCGACCACTCCGACCGAGAGGACAGGCTCATCCCCGGGGGCAGCTTCACGCCGCAAAAGGCAAGACTTTTGCTTCAGCTTGCCTTGACCAAAACGCAGGATTATGATAAGCTCTGCGAAATTTTTGACCGATATTGAAAAGAAAAAAGCACTCTTTTGCGAGACTTCTTATAAGGAAGTCTCGCAGTTTTTTTATCCGGGATAACAAAAAAACAGGCTTACAAAAATTACAAAAAGCCTGTTTTTTTGATTGAAATGACGGATCAAATTTTTTTGGGGAAGGCCTGATAGACCTCCCAGGTGCCGTCCTCCTTTCGGCGGACACGCTTGCCTTCCTCAATATCCTTGCGGTCCAAAATACCCGTTCCCCAAGGATGGGCCTCGACGCACTCCTCCCAAGTGGCCTTTTGCACTCGGATGGGGGTGGAGCGGATCACTTCCACGCACCCCTCGGTGGCAGAGAGAATGTGGGGATCCTCATAGCCCTCCAGGGTGCAGTCCTCAAAGATGATCTTCTCGTAATTGGCCGCCACGAACAAAGGCTCCTTTTCACAGCCCTTACGGCAAGCGATGGTACAGTTTTTGTAGGTGCAGGTGACCTTTTCGTTCTCATCGCCCCACAGCATACCGGCACGGATCAGATCCCCGAAATAGCAGTTTTCAAAGGTGATCTGCCGCAGGGAGCGATTGCAGCACCACACGTGCAGGCCGTCAAACTGCAGGCGGATCAGGTCTCTTGCCTGCAAAAAACGGAAATTGCGGATCACAATATTTTCCGCAGGCTTTCGCAGCTCGGCTCGGTAGTCGCAGTAGTAGGAAAAGGGGGTGGTGCACTCGTGGCGACAGGTTTCATCGGTCAATTCTCCGCGAGCCTTCTTTTCATCGGAAAGATGCTTGCGGAAGCCGAAGCGGCGCTCTGTGGAAACGCAGTTTTCCACCAGAATATTGTTGCCGCCCAAGCGCAGGATCTGACAGGCGGAATTAAGCTTGCAGTTGCGGATGATCACATCGTGATCGTCAAAGCCTGCCACGGCGTCATCCCCCGTATGGATTTCGCAATCCTCAATGAGAACATTGTCACAGGTGCGGATATCGACTCCGTCGTGGCCGCCGAAGATGGAAACGCCTCGAACGGTAATGTTTTGGGTTTGGAATATGGCGTGGCACCAGTTGGCGCTGTTGACGAAGGTATAGCCCTCCAGATGGACGTTTTTGCATCTCCAGATGCTCATACCGTGAGGGCCGCGAAAGCCATTCTCCCCATCGGGTATCTGAGCGCAGTTGTCGCCGTCAAGATAGGAGCCTTTTTCCCCGATGACGGAAATATTCTCGGCATCCAGCGCACGGATCAGGGCGTTGCACCAATCGCTGGTGGCCACGGCAGAGCGGCAGGTTGGGGGTGTGTCACCGATGGGCTCCACGGTCACAGGCTCGATGGGGTCGGACAGAAAGGCATCATAATCGTCGGGATTGCGACTGCCCTTCAAATAGGCCCCCGCCTCCAGATACAGCTGAACATTGGAACGAAGGCGCAGGCCGCCTGTCAGGTAGATCCCACAGGGGATCACCACTCGGCCTCCCCCTGCCAAAAAGCAATCATCAATGGCCTTTTGGATCTTTTCGGTCTGCAGCTGATCGGAAAAATGGGCACCGTAATCACGGATGTTGAATTCTCTCATATCAAGTCTCCTTTTTTTGCTACCTTCATCATACACAAGACGGCAAAAAAAGTAAAGTAAATTTTCATTAAAGCATTTTCAATCTTTTTTAAGTTTTGATTCTTCCCTTTCAAATTGACAAGTCTATTAAAATATGGTAGGCTTTTGTTATCCTATGTTGAGAGGTATTTCAAATGGAAATCAATCAACTCAAATATTTCAAGGCCGTGGCGGATTTGGGAAAGATCACGGCGGCCGCCGCTGAGCTGTATGTAACACCCCCTACCATTTCCACCTCCATTTCCACCTTGGAGCAGGAGCTGGATATGCAGCTTTTTCATCGCACGGGGAACAGACTCATTCTGAACCGTCAGGGTGAGATCTTTTTGGAATATGTCAATTATATTTTAGACAGCGTTGCCGATGCCCAAAACGATCTGCGGGAAAGCCTGAACGATCGGAAAAACAGCGTCATCGTTGCCTCTTCCTCGGCCAATCTCTTTGCTGATCTGTTCTGCGATTTTACCGTCACCCACCCGGACATTCCCCTGACCACCTCTAACATTCATCCGAGAGACATTACCTCGGCGGGGATCAACTCCCGTTTTTCCTTTTTGTTGGCCTCGGAGCAGGAGGCTCCTCGGGCTTATACCGACCACTGCGAGAGTCTTTGCCTGTTTGAGGACGCTCCCGCCCTTTTGATGCACCCTGAGCATCCCTTGGCACATAAAGAGAAGATCTCTCCCCAAGAGCTTTGCGGCAAAAAAGTGGTCTGGCCCCGCATCAATCACGGGCTGAGAGATCAGGTTCTGGCAGAGTTTGAATCCCTGCACCTTCCCCCTCCCGAGCTTGTTTTGCACAGCCACCAAACCGCCCTGACCATGGTAAAAAAGAATGTGGCGCCCGCTCTGTATACCACCCACGGAAGCGCCACCCTCACCGCAGGGCTCAGGCTGATCCCCCTTGATATGCCGAGCTGTCACTGGCAGGTCATGCTCTACCGCAGAAAAAACCACAATTTGACCGAGGAGGATCTCCTCTTTCTGGATTATATCAAAAAGTATTATTCCGTCAGAGAATCAAATTAAGAAAAAAGAACGAAGCGATCGCTTCGTTCTTTTTTCTTTTATAGGTTTTTCAGCCAGGAAAAGTCCTTCATAAAGAGGCGGTGCAGGATCTTGTTTCCTTCGTTGTTCAAATGGACCTGATCCGACACGTAATAATCGAGGATCCGCTCGCCTCCCTCGGCGTGATCCTTCACCAAAGCAAGATCAAAGCGGCTTCTGAGGGTGCCCAGCGAGCGGATGATGCGGTTGGTCTCATCCACGTGAGGGCGGCAGGAGGTGACGCAGTTCAGGATCAGAATGACCCCGAAGCACTCGGCAATACGGACGAATTTTTCATACAGGCCCTTCACCGTTTTCAGGGAAGCGGTATCCTCCCGATTGTTGGCTCCGATGGTGACCACCATTGCCTTGGGACGAAGGGTGGGCACCAGAGTGCGAACCTGATTCAGGCAGCTCCAGATATCACCCGAGCCACGGCCGCAGCAAATGCTGTCACCAATGTCGGCGGCGCACATTTGCGCCCATCCGTCTTGCGGCAGATTGTGAGCGCCTTGGGTAATGCTGTCCCCAAAGAAGATCACCTTGGGATTGGATTTTGCCGCACCGAACAGTCTGCGGATACGGGGCGCACCGGAAAGGGCAAACACCTGCGGGGAATCAAAGATCTTACCCGCCTTGCAGCCCCCTGCCACGGAGGTTTCCGTTTCCTCCCGATTGATCTCTTGGATCACGCTGACGCTGTCTCCCGTTTTGGGATTGATGACCGTGGCACGAATATCCAGATTCACTCGCTCCAGCCGCAGGGTGATCTCCCCTTTTTCAATGACTCCGCCAAGGCTCTTTCTTTGCATAATCTCCTCGGGAAGCTTTGCGCCGTCGTTGCCACGGTACAGGATCAGCTCATCCGCACCGAGATCCAAACAGCACAAAGAGGCGTGGCGGGGACTGTGGCGCCCCTGAGTAATACGGCTTCCGAGGCAAACGCTTTCGGTTCCTTCGGGAAGGGTGATCTCTGCCGTCATACTCCAATCATCCAGCGCCGTGGACTTTTGCAGAACCAAAGCATTTTCGATGCCGAGAGGGAGCACAAGGCCTTCGGGAGTGCAATCCTTGGCGGGAGAAAGGCCGAAGAAATCGTTTCCGTCCAAAAAATTTCCTTGAATGAAGTTTTCATCAAAAAGAAGATAATTCTGCCCTCTTCCGATCTCGGCGGGAATAAGAAGGTAGAAATCGGGATTCGTGACATAGTGATTGTTCAGATAAAGATACTGTGCATTCTCGGGGACAGCAAGCGCTTCGGGCGGCGTGCGCCACGTTTCCAGAACCGTTCCCTTTTCATCGGTCAGGGTGCAGACGGACTCATCCTCCTCTTCTGCCTTGGCAGAAAGAAAAACCGTCTTCCCCTGAAAGCGAGAAAGATCCAAACGGCAATGCTCATATTCAACGGAAGAATTCACGCTTTGATCCGCCGTATAATAACCGGGGCTTGTTAAGGGATACCACTTTTGGGTTCCCACACCTTCCATATTCATATAAAAACCTCCACGGTATTTTTTTCTTACCCGCTTATTATACAGCAATCTGCCCCCTCCCGCAACACAAAGACAAAAAATTGCAAAAATAAATGCCGTTTTTCTGCAAAAAAACTTGAAAAACGAAGAAAAAAGGGCTATAATCTCCCCAACAATACACCCAAAAAGGAGCCTTCCCATGGAAAACAGAACCGATCCGTACCCTGCTCCCGTGGAGCCGGCGCTTTGGTGCGAGCCCGCGTTTCACACCGACCACGATTTTTCCTTTGCCGTGGTGGGCGATCCGCAGCGCATCAGTCTGGGAGATTATTATCAGGGCACGAAAAAAATGAAGCAGCTCTTCGGCTACATTGCCGACACTGCCGAAAAGCGAAAGCTGAAGCACGTTTTCATTTTGGGCGATCTGACCCACCTGAGCTATCACAACGACGGAAATCTTGCCTTCTCCTCCCAAGATCCCCCCGTGACACGGGAATGGGAAAATGCCAGAGACGCCGTCTTTCAGTTGAACGAGGCGAAGATCCCCTATACCCTGTGCCGCGGCAACCACGACGACTATATGATCGACGACTTTTTCAATGTGCCGGAATATACCCATCAGTTCCGAGAGACAGGCGGCTTTTTCAGCGATTCCGAGGCCAAGCACCCCAAAGCGCGGGAGGCGAACAATCCCGAAGGGTATATTTACTGGAGTGCAATCCGAGGGCATTATGAAAATTCCATCGTCAATTCCTACCGCACCGCCGAGATCTGCGGGATCCCCTATCTTTTCGTTACCGTGGACTTCAACCCCACGGAAAATGTGGTACGGTGGCTGGATCGGATCCTCGGGGAATACTCCCATCACCACGCGATCCTTGTGCTCCACTCGTATTTGGAGGAAAACGGCGAGCTTCGCACCACGGAGAAGGGAGACACCATGTTCCCTCTTGGCTTTACCTCCGATAAGCTTTGGGAGATGGCCCTGAGAAAGCACAAAAACCTTTTGATGATCCTTTGCGGTCACGTTTTCGCCGTAGATCCCGTATACACCACCCAAGTGGGAGATCACGGGAACGTGGTGCACGAAATTCTGGTGAACCCGCAAACCTACGATACCGGAAAAAAGGAGGATGGCACAGTCTCCGGCGGCACCCAGGACACAGGCCTTGTGCTCTATCTGAATTTCTCTCAAAACGGTGCCAAGCTGACCCTTGACTACTACTCCACCCTTCTTGGTAAGGAATGGGCCGACACCGCCGACACCGAGATCACCCTCTACGAAAAAAATCCCTTGGAGGATCGATAGCCACACCGCTGGGTCTTGCACAAAAAAGAAGCGTGATTTTGTAAAGCAAGCCCTCTCTCTTCTCATTTTTTTAAAGCAAAAAGGCTCTTTTTTCTTACGAAATGAAGGGATTTTTCGTAGGGGAGTTAAGGAAAATGAGACGGTTTTTGCACTTTTCCTCATTTGCCTTAGTTTTGACAAAACAACTTGACGAAACGGAGAAAATGTGCTAAAATTTCAGCAGTTTACTATAATAGAATAAAAAAACAAGGAACCAGCTGTCTGCAGAGGATGTTGGTTCCTTTTTGTTTTTTGAGGAGAAAATGAAAAAACTGGATGCTACGGTAAGAAAGGAAACGGAGTATATTGCTCTGTTTGTTTTGCTTTTCAGTGCTGTTTTGGAGGCGGTGTTCCTTATAATGGGAAAATGGGATTACACCGTTTTATTGGGCAATCTGTTGGGCGGCGGCGCAGGGATCATCAATTTCCTGCTTTTGGGGATCACCCTGCAAAACGCCGTAAAAAAAGAGGGAGATGCCCGAAGAGCCCTGATCAAGCTTTCCCAGACCTACCGCTTTCTGTTTTTGATCGGAATGGCGGTTTTGGGTATGGCGCTTCCCGTTTTTCACAATGTGACTACCCTTATTTCCCTCTTTTTCCCGAGACTTGCCATTGCACTGCGCCCCTTGATGAACAAAACAAAATGAGAAACATTCCCCTTTTGCGAGGTGATAGAATATGAAAACAAGAAGCCGCCTCTTTCGCGCGGTGGATCTGATTCTGATCGTAATGATGATCCTCCCCTTGGCGGGCGGTATGATATTAAAGCTTTTGACCGCTCCCCCAAGCGAAGGGATCACGGTCAGCGGGGCAAGGGTATTTTTCACCGTTCCCCTTCCCTTACAGGATCTAACCATTACGGAATCCCAGATCAACTCCTGGCTCGTGATGATCACCCTTCTTTCCCTGTGCCTGTATCTGACCCACGGCCTTTCGGTGAAAGCCGTGACCCGTCGGCAGCACGCAGCGGAATGGATCGTGACCACCTGCCAAAAAATGGTACGGGGAAATATGGGAGAGTATTTTTCGGGCTTTGCCCCCTTTATTGCTTCCATTATTGCCCTGTCGGCCTTTTCCAGTCTGCTGTCCCTTTTGGGACTGTATCCCCCCACATCGGATCTGAATGTGGTGGCAGGCTGGGCCATACTGGTCTTTCTTCTGATTACCTACTACAAAATGAAATGCGGCCCCGTTCGGTATCTCAAGAGCTTTGCCGAGCCTGTGGCGCTCCTTGCTCCCATGAATGTGATCAGCGAGATCGCAACGCCTGTTTCCATGTCCTTCCGTCATTACGGAAACGTGTTGTCGGGCACGGTCATTGGCACGCTGGTGGCAGCGGGTCTGCAGGGGCTCTCCTCCTTGGTTTTGGGGTGGCTTCCCGGCTTTCTCGGAGACATTCCCTTTCTTCAGGTGGGTCTGCCCGCCATATTATCGGTTTATTTTGACCTGTTCAGCGGATGCCTGCAAGCGTATATTTTTGCCATGCTTTCTATGATGTATATTGCAGGGGGCTTCCCGCAGGAGGAATATTTGGCACGAAAAAAAGCAAAACAAAAAGCGTAAATTAAGAAAACATTTCGGAGGTAAAAAACAATGTTGGAACTGGCTATCGGTATTATTTTAGGATCCTGTGCACTGGGTGCGGGCGTTGCGATGATCGCAGGTATCGGCCCCGGTATCGGAGAAGGAAACGCTGTGGCAAAGGCCTGTGAGGCCATCGGCCGTCAGCCCGAATGTAAGGGTGAGGTGACCAGCACCATGCTCATGGGATGCGCCATTGCAGAGACCACCGGTCTGTATGCGCTGGTCATTGCCATTCTTTTGATCTTCGTAGCCCCCAATCTTTTGGTCAATCTTCTTTTGAAGGCGCTGGGCTGATGGGGAATCAATGATGCAAACACTGGATGTTATTTCTTTTAATCTGTGGCAAATGCTGATTTCTCTTGCCAATCTTGCATTGCTTGTCTGGATCTTAAAGAAATTTTTGTTTCGTCCCGTGATGTCGGTTTTGGAGAAGCGACAAAAGGAGCTGGACTCGGCATACGAGGACGCAGAAAAAGAAAAAAGAGCGGGAGAGGCCTACCGCAAGGAATGGGAGGAAACGCTCTCTCAGGCCGACAAAAAGGCCAATGAGCATCTCGCCTTGGCTCACGAAACGGCCAAGCGCCGCAGTGAAAAAATGGTGGAGGAAGCCAAGGCGCAGGCAGACGGAATCCTGCAAAGCGCCCGCAGTGAGGCCGAAGCGGAGCGTCAAAAGTTTCGCACGGCGATGCACCACGAAATGGTGGAGCTTTCCGGCGCTCTGACCGAAAAGCTTTTACAGCGTGAGGTACGGCAAGAGGATCACCGCAATCTGATTTCCGATTTCATTGAAAGGATCGGCAAAGAAGATGAATGAGGTGGGAAAGGAATACGGCGCGGCTCTGTTTTCTCTGGCCCGGGAACAGGGGCTGAAAAAGGAGTACGGCGAGGGACTTGATCTTGTCCTTTCCGCTATGGAGGAAAATCCTCTGTACTCGGAATATCTTTCCTCCCCTGCCGTTTTATTGAGCGAAAGAAAAGAAAATCTGCTTCGTGCCTTTCAGGGGACGATCCCCGAGGACGTAATGTCCTTTCTGATGCTTCTTTTAGAGAGAGGAAGAATTGCCGCTCTCCCCGAGGCGGCAGAGGAATACCGCCGACTCTATCGGATTTCCCTTCACATTGCGAAGGCCGAGATCACAAGCGCTGCTCCCCTTTTGGAAAAGGAGAAGGAAGCGCTTGAAAAGAAACTGGAGAAAGCGTACGGCGTAACATTACAAGCAGAGTATTTTGTTGACGAATCCTTACTGGGCGGCGTGAAGATCGAAATGGAGGGCAAGGTTTTGGACGGAAGCCTCCGCGCTCGCCTTGATAAGGTAAAGGAAGTGATGGATCTATGATAGCAAAACCCGAAGAAATCAGCAGCGTCATTCAGGAGCAGATCAAGAATTACCGCTCGTCCATTGATGTAAAGGAGACGGGAAGGGTCATTCTTGTGGGCGACTCCATTGCAAGAGTTTGGGGTCTTGGAGACTGTATGGCAGGCGAGCTTTTGGAATTTGAAGACTCAAGCTTTGGCTTGGCACAGAATCTGGAGACGGAGACGGTCTCCGCCTGTCTGCTCAGCGGTCAGAATCAGGTTCGTGAGGGAACGAAGGTTTTTCGCACGGGAAAGGTTTTGTCCGTTCCCGTAGGCGAGGCTCTTTTGGGCCGTGTGGTGAATGCCCTCGGTCAGCCCATTGACGGCAAGGGCCCCATTGCCACCACCGAAAGCCGCCCCATTGAATCCGAGGCGCCCGGGATCATTGAAAGAAAAAGCGTTTCGGTTCCCTTGCAGACGGGAATCAAGGCCATTGACAGTATGATCCCCATTGGCAGAGGTCAGCGAGAATTGATCATCGGTGACCGCCAGACGGGAAAGTCCGAAATTGCCATTGATACCATTCTCAATCAGAAAAACAAGGGTGTTATTTGTATTTACGTTGCCATCGGGCAGAAAAACAGCTCAGTGGTTCGTCTGACCAAGGAATTAGAGGCGGGCGGTGCTATGGCGTACACCATCATCGTATCCGCTTCGGCCTCGGAAACGGCGCCCTTGCAGTATGTGGCCCCCTATGCGGGCTGTGCCATGGCGGAATTCTTCCGTGAGCAGGGGAAGGATGTACTCATTGTTTACGACGATCTTTCCAAGCACGCCGTGGCTTACCGTGCCCTCTCCCTTCTGATCCGCCGTCCTCCCGGACGAGAGGCCTACCCCGGCGATGTATTCTATCTGCACTCCCGCCTTTTGGAGCGGGCCGCTTGTGTGGATCCCGCCTACGGCGGAGGCTCCATTACGGCACTGCCCCTCATTGAGACACAGGCGGGGGATGTATCCGCATACATTCCCACCAATGTGATCTCCATTACCGACGGACAGATCTTTTTGGAAACGGAGCTGTTTCACGCCGGTATTATGCCCGCCATCAACCCCGGTATTTCCGTCAGCCGTGTGGGAGGCTCCGCCCAGCTGAAGGCCATGAAAAAGGTGGCGGGGGAACTGAAGCTTTTGTATTCTCAATACCGAGAATTGCAATCCTTTGCCCAGTTCGGAAGCGATCTGGATGCCGACACCAAATCTCGTCTTGCCTTGGGCGAGAGAATCGTGGAGGTGCTCAAGCAGGATCGGAATTCCCCTGTTCGGGTGGGCCTTCAGGTAGCCATTATCTATGCAGTGACCAAGGGATACTTAAACAAGATCCCCGTCAAAGAGGTAAAGGCCTACGAGGCACGCCTGTATGAATGGATGGAACAGAAGCACCCCGAGCTTCTTTTGCGTATGGAAGAAGGCTTTTGGGAGAAGGAAGACGAGGAGGAACTGAAACAGGCTCTCCTTGATATGGACGCATAAAATGGGTGCGGATACAAAGCTTTTACGCAGTCGCATCAAGAGCGTTTCCTCCACCCTGCACCTGACAGCGGCCATGGGGCTGGTGGCTTCCTCCAAGATCCGAAGGGCAATTGACGCCATGCTCAAGGGCAAGGATTACGCCGAGGCTCTGGAGGAGACCGTTTCCCTTCTGTCGGGCTTTCGGGAATGTCAAAAATCCCCGTATATGAAAAAAGCCCCGTCAAAAAGGAATTGGCTTTTGGCCATTGCGGGAGACCGAGGCTTGGCGGGAGGATATAACGCCAATCTGTTTCGTCTGGTGGCAAGCACCGAGCATCAAAGGATCCTTCCCGTGGGAAAGAGAGCCTGCGAGCGCTTCGGCGCCCCCTTGATCTCCGCAGAGAATTTTTCCTACGAAAACGCTCTTGATTTCGCCAAAACCATCTGTCAGGGCTTTCTGGCGGGAGAGCTTGACCGCTTCGGAATTGCCTACACCAAATATCACTCCATGATGAGTCAGGAGGCCACCATCCGCTGGATCCTGCCCTTGGAGCAAAAAAGCGAAAATTCGGGCAGCTGCGCCATCTTTGAGCCTGATGAAAAAACGGTTTTGGATACGCTGGTTCCCGATTATGTGGCGGGAATGATCCTTTCCTCGGTACGGGAGAGCTTTGCCTCTGAGGTGGCCGCACGGCGTGTTGCCATGGACAGCGCCGAAAAGAACGCACGAGAAATGATCGAGGAATTGGAATTGGAATACAACCGTGCCCGCCAAGGCGCCATTACGCAAGAGATCACCGAGATCGTCGCCGGTGGCGGCGAGGCCGGTGCAGAAAGGTAAAACGATGATAGAACAACAAAAAGGCTTGGTTTCCCAAGTTATGGGGCCTGTGATCGACGTGGTGTTCCCCGCAGGAGGATTGCCCGCCATTCACAACGCGCTGACCATGCAGATCGGTCAGCGCACCCTGACGGCAGAGGTGGCCCAGCACATCGGGGATAACACGGTGCGCTGTATCGCTATGTCCTCTACCGACGGACTAAAACGAAAAACTCCCGTCACCGACACGGGCCGATCCATTTCGGTGCCTGTGGGAGAAAAGACCTTGGGCCGAATCTTCAATGTGTTGGGTGAGCCCGTGGACAATATGCCCTTTGAGGAAGAGGCCGAGCGGTGGAACATTCACCGTTCCGCACCTGCCTTTTCCGAGCTTTCCACCTCCACGGAGATCTTGGAAACGGGAATCAAGGTCATTGACCTGATCTGCCCCTATTCCAAGGGCGGTAAGATCGGTCTGTTCGGCGGTGCAGGAGTGGGAAAAACCGTTTTGATCATGGAATTGATCAACAACGTTGCCAAAAAGCACGGCGGTCTTTCCGTTTTCACGGGAGTGGGCGAGCGCACCCGTGAAGGAAACGATCTTTACAACGAAATGAAGGATTCGGGCGTTTTGGCAAAAACCGCCTTGGTGTACGGTCAGATGAACGAGCCCCCCGGAGCCAGAATGAGAGTGGCACTTTCGGGTCTTACCATGGCCGAATACTTCCGTGACGAAGAAAAGCAGGATGTGCTTTTGTTCATTGACAATATTTTCCGTTTTACCCAAGCGGGCAGCGAGGTTTCCGCCCTTTTGGGAAGAATGCCCAGTGCCGTGGGATATCAGCCCACGCTGGCAACGGAAATGGGCGATCTGCAGGAGCGGATCACCTCCACAAAAAAAGGCTCCATCACCTCCATTCAGGCGGTGTATGTACCCGCAGATGACCTGACCGACCCTGCTCCCGCCACCACCTTTGCCCATTTGGATGCCACCACGGTGCTGTCCCGCTCCATTGCATCTCAGGGCATTTATCCTGCTGTGGATCCCTTGGAGTCCACCAGCCGTATTCTCTCCCCCGAGATTTTGGGGCAGGAGCACTACCGCATTGCCCGTGAGGTACAAAGGATCCTTCAGCGCTATCAGGAATTGATGGATATTATCGCCATTATGGGTATGGATGAATTGTCGGAGGAGGACAAGCTCTTGGTGCAACGGGCACGAAAGATCCAGCGCTTCCTTTCTCAGCCCTTTGATGTATCCGAGAAATTTACGGGAATTCCCGGAAGCTATGTGCCTCTGTCGGAGACCCTGAGAGGCTTTAGAGAGATCATTGAGGGCAAGCACGACCATCTCCCCGAATCGGCCTTTTTGTTTGTGGGTACCATTGACGAGGCCGTGGCCAAGGCAGAAAAGGTGGCACAATGAACGCCTTTCTCCTGACGGTTTCCTCCCCCGAGGGAACTCTCTTTTCCCAAAGGGTGCTATCCTTTTCGGCAAGAGGAACGGGAGGCGACCTTGCGGTATTGGCGGGGCACATTCCCTTTGTGACCTACATTACCCCCTGTGATTGCAAGATCGAATTGGAGGACGGAACCGAAAAATCGGCCCGCACCGAGGGAGGGCTATTGACCGTGGGAAAGGAAAAGACCGTTTTTCTTTCCGGTGCCTTTTCTTGGAACGAATAAAAGAGAAAGCCTTTTGCTCAACGCAAAAGGCTTTTTTGTTACTCTTTAATGGTATCGTAAATTTCCTTGATGTTTTGGAAAATGAGGGTAGGCTTGGTTTCGCTCTTTTCCACATCCTCCATGGTTCCCTCTCCCGAGAGAACGAAGATTCCCGTGATTCCCGCATTGATGCCGCAGGCAATATCCGTATACAAGCGGTCACCGATGAGAGCGGTCTCCTCGGGAGCAAAGCCCGTTTTCTCCATAGCGGCAAGGGCCATGGCGGGCTGAGGCTTTCCGATAAACTGAGGAAGTCTGCCGGTGGCATTCTTCAGCATTTGGCTTACCGACCCGCAATCGGGCACGAAGCCGTACCAGGTGGGGCAGACCCAATCGGGGTTGGTGGCAATATAATCCACGCCGCGGCCCAACAGGATACAGGCATCCTCTAATTTTTGGAAGGTTAATTCCGTATCAAAGCCCATACAAAGGCAATCGATGTCATCCTCCAAGCGGTCGGTAATGGGAAGCTTGGCATCCCGCAGCTGCTCCTTGAAGGAGGCGGTACCGAAGGCATAGATCTTTTTGTAGCTGCACTTGTTCAGGTGCATAATGGTGGCGTTGGTAGAGGTGAGAAAATCCTCCTCCGTGGTCTTGATTCCGAGACGAGCCAGCTTTTCAATGTATTTATCCACGCTTTTGGAGGAATTGTTGGTCAGGAACATATATCTTCCGCCGATCTTTTTCACGTGATCGAGAAACTCCAAAACGCCCTCAAACAGATCGTCATCCAAATAAATGGTTCCATCCATATCCAAAAGATAAAGCTTAATTTCTTTTAAATCTTTCATTGATCTTCCTCTTTTCAAAAATCTTTTTTTATTATAGCATTGTTCTCGGCAGAACGCAAGAAAAAACACAGAAATTGTGCCGTCTTGACAAAAAGGAGGCTCTTTGGTATAATAAATCCACTCTTTGCACCGCTTTTTTGCAGTACAAACTGATCAGGCCTTTCGGAGCCGGGTTACATTCGTAACAGTGGATAACACCCACGGGACAGTTTTCCCGTGGGTGTTTTTTTGTGCACTTTCGGACCAATCCGCATAGAGTATAGTAATTTGATTCGGAGGATGCTATGACAAAATACAACAAAGACCTGCGGCACCAAAGGGGCACACGGCTTGCTCTCTTCGGAGCCGTCGCAAACCTTGCCCTGGCGGTAGGAAAGATCGCCGTGGGCGCCCTGTATTCTTCCACCGCCGCCGCAGCAGACGGCTTTAATAACCTAAGCGATTTTTTGGGCTTTGGCATTGCGCTGTTCGGCTTTCGCCTCTCCTTGATTCCCGCAGACCGCAAGCACCCCCACGGCCACGCAAGAATGGAGTATTTAGCCAATTTGGCCATTTCCGTTTTGATCCTTGTTATGGGGCTGGAGCTTTTCATCTCCTCCTTCAAAAGGATCTTAAACCCTGTCTCGGTGGAGCTGACTCCCCTGTTTTTCTTCTTTCTCGTCCTCTCCGTTTTGGTAAAGGGAGCCCTTGCCCTGCTGTTTTTCCGAGGAGGAAAGCATCTCTCCTCCAAGACCTTAAAACTTGCGGCCATAGACAGCCGAAACGATGCCGTCGCCACCTTGGGAGTCCTTTTTTCGGCCGCCTTGGAACGGCTTTGGGACATTCCCGCAGACGGAGCGGTGGGACTTGGCATTGCCGCCTGCATTTTCCTTGGTGGGATCGGGCAGATCCGAAAATCCGTCTCTCCCCTTTTGGGAGAGGCGGTGGACAAGGAAAAGGAGCAAAGGATCCTTGCCTGTATACAAGAAAATGAGCTCGTTTTGGGGTGGCACGATCTCCTGGTTCACGATTACGGCCCCGACAAATGCTACGCCAGCCTCCATTTGGAGGTGGACGGCAGAGCCGATGCCATCGCCCTGCACGAAATGGCAGATGAAATGGAGCGCAGATGCTTGGAGGAAACAGGGGTGGAGCTGGTGATCCATTGCGATCCCGCACCGCCCGAGGAATCCGAGGAAATGAGATTTCGTTCCACCTTGGAAAAGGCCCTTTGGAAAAAGGATCCTCAAATCGGTCTGCACGATCTTGTGTATCAAAAGGAAGAGGGAATCCTTTCCTTTCACCTGACCCTCCCCTCAAATCGGGAGGCGGAAAAGGATGAGATCCGACGCCTTTTGGAGGAAACGGTATCCGAAACGGAGTGTGGAAAGATCCGCCTTGATCTTATTTTTGAAATGCAATAAAAAGGGAAAGCCGCCCATAGTGAAGTGAACCCCAAAGTTTAGACAAAATTAAATATTAAATTGCTTGTGAATGAGTTCGGTATTGCACCGGGCTCATTCCTTTTAGTTTTAAGGAAATTCTTTCGTTGTTGTAATAATAAATATATTTTTTTAATTCATC
>JAZQMO010000067.1:0-20979 GCA_045543495.1 Eubacteriales bacterium
TTCTTTTCACCAGCGACAACTTCTCCGCCTTGCTATGACTTCGGTTCTTTCCTCCCTTGGGCCGTCCCATCTCTTTTTCCTCCTATACAAAAATGTTGGTAGACACTTTTTTTGTGTCTACCAACATTATATCATTTCAAATTTCAGGTCTTTTTCAAGCCAGAAGAGAGCCTGTTTTTTCAAAATAGAAAAAGGCATCTGTAATGGGCAGGGTGTAGAACCAGGCATCCCCCTTTTGGTTTGCCTGAAAATAGCGCCCGTCTCGCTTTTCCAGATCGGCCGCCCGGCCCCACCAGCCGCAGGGGAGGGCATCGTAGGAATAGTAAAAGCCTCGGACATTTTTCTCCGACTCCTTATGAAAGCTGAAGATGACACAGCGTCTGGCATCGGAGGCGGTCTGAAAAAAGATCAGCCTCAGGCCAAGGACGGTCAGGGCCTTTTCCAAGGCGTCGCTGTAAATTTCCGTTCGGTCACCGCTTTCCTTTTCATAGGAAACAAGCCTCTCTTCTGCGGTGATGATCTCGTCCCCCTCTTCGGTTTTCGGCTTTTCCATGGCCACATAGATCCGCTCCGAGCCCAATTTTTCCATTTCCGCCACACACTGCAAAAGGATCTCTTCATTCTCCTTTACGGAAAGAGCGATCCCATCGGGGCTTTGTTCTCCTTTTCCGTAGGAGCAGGAGGAGAGAAGGAGCAAGAGGGAAAGGACGAAGGCACAAGATCGTTTCATTGATTCCTTCCTCCGTATGAGATCACGCCCGTTTTGTAAAGCACTTGACATTCGGGGCTTTTTTCTCCCGTTTCGTCCTGAATCAAAAAGGGAGCACGGCATTTCAGATCGGCCTTGGCACCCTTCACCCCTCGCACCAAAACGAGAGCAGGATCGGCACCGGGGGTGGAGATCACGGGGATCATATCCTTTGGCTCCAGGGAAAATTCCTTCATGGCGGAAAACAATTCCGGCAAGCGAACCATACGGTATACGCAGAAAAATTCTCCCTTGTCCTGCAAAAGTCGGGAGGCGGAGCGGCACACATCCCGAATGTCACACAGAACCTCGTGTCTTGCAATGCGCTTTTTCTCCGTTTCGTTGACCTTGCCCGAATCCTTTTTCATATAAGGTGGGTTGGTGAAGACAAAGTCGCAAGGGAAGGGGATCAGATCTTCCGCCCGCTTCAAGTCCCCGCAAATGACCTCCACTTTGTCCTCAAAGCCGTTGAGGGCAATGTTCTCCTTGGCCAACAGGGCGTAGTCCTCCTGAATTTCAAGGGCGTAAAGCTTTTTGAATTCCTTGTGGATGGAAAGCAACAGGGGAATGATCCCCCCGCCTGTGCCAAATTCCGCTCCAACGCTGTTTTTGCGGGGGCGAACAAAGCCCGATAACAGCACCGCATCGGTTCCGAAGGAAAAGCCGTCGGAATACTGATACATATTATGGGTCTCGTCAATGCTTTGCAGGATCTTTGACATTTTTATCCTCTCTTTTGTTTGTTGACTTGAAATATCAAGGAATTTGTGTTACCATAGAAAAAGAATGAAAAAAGGAGATTCTCCATGGAAAAAATATATACGATCCCCGTCAATGAGGCCTTCGATGAATCGGGCTCCTGTCCCTTCTGCCGTATGAAGAAAAAGCTGGAGGAAAACGAGATCGAGCTCATTTTGGGCGCTTCTATGATGGAGCCGGATATCCGCATTCAAACCAATGAAAAGGGCTTCTGCGCCCATCATTTTGAAAAAATGTATGCGGCTCAAAAGAGATTGCCTCTTGCTCTGATGCTGGAAAGCCATCTGGATCTGATCAAGAAGGAGTGCGCAACCCCAAAGCTTGCCTTGAAGGATAAGCTTGTGACCGTGTCCGATAAGACCGATTCCTTCGCCAAGGGCTGCTATGTGTGCGACCGAGTGGAGTTCCACTGGTCCAAAATGTTTGAAACTGCCTGTCTCCTTTGGGAAATGGATCTTGAATTTCGCAAAAAAATGGAAAAGCAGACCTATTTCTGTCTGCCCTGCTATACACGGTTTTTAAGAACCGCAAAGCTTTATATTTCCAAGAAAAAGCTTCCTGATTTTTTGGAGGAGGCGCAAAATGTGGAAATGAAATATTTAGAAGAGCTGAAGGCCGATGTATCTCATTTTTGCAAAAAGTTTGATTATCGCTATCAGAAGGAGCCTTGGGGCAATGCCAAGGATTCCGTGGAGAGAGCCATTCGCTTCCTCTCGGGGGAGAGTGACTTTTTCGCCCCCACCCCTGCCGATTCCGAGGATTTCAGTCAAACTGAAAGCTGAAGGGTGAGGTAGCGTAGGCGTTGAGGCTCTCGTCTGCCACAATGCCCGCCTTCAGGTTGTAATAGGCCTGAGCGCCGATCATGGCGCCGTTGTCTCCGCATAGGGAGAGGGGCGGCAGATAAAGCTTTGCCCCGCATTTTTCGGCAACTCGCTCTGCCGCAGCACGAATGTGGGAATTGGCGGCAACACCGCCTGCCAACACCACCTTGTCAAGTCCTGTTTTTCGGATGGCGTTTTCCAATCTCGAGGAAATGCCCGCGCAAACGGCCTTTGTGAAGGAAGCGGCCAGATCCTCCGGCACGATCTCTTCCCCCAGCTGCTTTTTGTTGTGGGTGTAATTGATCACGGCGGTCTTTAATCCCGAGAAGGTGAAATCAAAATCGTGATCCCGAATGGCCGCCGCAGGGAAGGGGATGGCATCGGGATCGCCGAGATGCGCCAAGCGATCCATTTCCTTGCCGCCGGGATAACCGATCCCCAAAACTCTTGCCGCCTTGTCAAAGGCCTCGCCTGCCGCATCGTCACGGGTGGCGCCGATGAGGGAAAAGGCGGTATATCCCTTCACCTCCACAAGAGAGGTGTGGCCGCCGCTCATGATCAGGGCCAAAAAGGGAGGCTCCAAATCGGGGTGGCAAAGGTAAGAGGCGGCAATGTGCCCCTCAATGTGGTTGACGGGAATCAGCGGCTTTCTCTTGGCAAAGGCAAGGCTTTTGGCAAAGTTTACCCCCACCAAAAGGGCCCCGATCAGTCCGGGGCGATTGGTCACCCCAATGGCATCGATCTCATCCAAGGTCACCCCCGCCTGTTCCAGGGCCTTTTCATATACGGTGCAAATGGCCTCCGTGTGAGCACGGGATGCGATCTCGGGCACCACGCCGCCGTAGCGGTTGTGAATGTCGATCTGCGAGAGCACGATATCCGAAAGGATCCGTCTGCCGTCCTCTACCACGGCACAGCAGGTTTCATCACAGGAGGATTCAAAGGCAAGTATTTTCATCGTTTGTTTCCTTTATAAGTAGTTGATATAAAACGGCATCGTCCGAGGGATTGGAGTAATATCCCGCTCGCCGTCCCACAGGGGAAAAGCCCATTTTTTCATACAGGGCTCTCGCACCCCGATTTTCCCCTCTCACCTCGAGGAAAAAGCGGGAGCTTCCCGCCTTCTTTTCTTCGGCGAGCCAGTGGGAAAGCAAGGTCTCGCCAAGCCCCCTTCTTCGGAATTCGGGCAAAACGGCGATCCGCAAAAGCTCCGCTTCTCCCGCAATGCGGGAGGCAATCAGGTACCCCGCCTCTTCTCCGTCACAGCAAAGAATAAGGCCCCTTCCGAAGGCCCCCTCAAAGTGGCCCTCCAGGGCTTCTTCTCCCCAAGGGTCGGAAAAGATGCGCCCCTCCGCTTTTTGGAGAAAGGGGAGGTCAATAAAATCGGCAGATCGGATCTCAATCATGGAGGATCCCCCGCTTTTCCAAATCCAAAAGGCCCTGAAGGATGCGCTCGGCACAGATCTCGTAGGTGGCAAGAGAGCCCCCGAAGGGATCCCCCACATCCTGCGGCATGGAGACGGTCTTTCCTTCTCCGCCGAAGGCCTGACAGATCAGCCTTGCGTGGTTTTCCGTAATGCCCACCACAAGGTCGGCCCACTCGATCCTCTCCAGAGTCAGGGGCTTGGAGCGATGGGAGGAAAGGTCAATGCCGTATTTTTCCCGCAGAACCTCCACGGCCTCTCGGGAGGCGGCATCCCCCGCATCGGCATAGATCCCCGCAGAGTCTGCCATCAGCTTGATATGCTTTTCCTCTCCCATTTTTCTTGCCAAGGCCTCGGCCATGGGGGAGCGGCAGGTGTTGCCGGTGCATACGAAAAGTACGTTCAATTCTTTCACCTCTTTTTTTATTGTAACACAGGAAGATGAAAAATACAACGTAAGTTTGTTTCTTTTAGGAGGAAAGTGTGAAAAAAAAGGATATTTTGACCCTCGCTGCCATTTTCACCGTGGTGTTTTTACTGTTGGGCGTTTTTCTTTGGGTCTATCAGATCTATCAGCAAAAGGGCTTGAGCCTCATTGAGGAATTGGAGGGGGAGTATGAATATGACGGAAAGATACTCTATTCCGCAGACCGAGGGGAGGCCCTCCGTTTTGATTCTCTCGGGCGGGCCCGCTTTGCTCCCCTGAAGAAGGAAAGCTTTTCCCTGTCTGATTGGTTTGAAAACGGAGGGGAATACAGCTATTTTGTCTACCCTTATAAAAACGATTATGAGGTGGTCTACACCTATTATTACCCCGCTTATGAGGGGTATGAGCCCTTTTGGCCCGCCTGCCGTCAGGGAAAGCTGATCTATATTGACGGGGAAGGGAAAAAGTGGCGCATCCATCCCGAGGAGGGGCTTTGCTATCCTATGCTGGCCGATTCCATTGAGGGGGTAGATCCCTACGGCCAAAACATCCTCGGCTTTTCTGCCGAGGCTCGCTGGGCCGTTTCCATGGAGGGGAGCGTTGCCACCCTGTATCACACCGATCCGATGGATGATTCTCTGCGCATTGTAGACAAAAAGACCGTGGATCTTTCCTCCTTCGGAAAAGAGATCACCTTCGGTGCCTTCGTTTCGGAGACCGAGGCCTATTTTTCCGCCGTGAAGGATGGGAAAAGGGTCTATTTCGCCCTGAATGCCGCCACGGGAGAGACCGCCCCCGCACAGCTTTCCGAGGGGGATTACTCCGAGCCCGTTTCCCGCCTGTATGCCCAGCGCTTCTCTCGCACGGAAAAGGAGGAGAAAAAAGGCTTTTTCCTTGCTTGGAGTCACCTGCTTCTGGGTACGGAATACACCTCTCCCCAATTGGAAGGCTATTCCCAGGGCAAGATCTTAAAGGTCTCCCCCAAGGGAGAATATGCCTTGGCCGAGGTGAAGGGAGAGAGCGGGGAAGACACCGTTGTGACAAGCCGCAAGCGCAGCGTTTCTCTTTCCTCCGTCTTGGAGGAGGGAGAGGAGATCGTAAGCCTTGATTTCGTTTATGAAAATGTGATCCTTTTGGGGATCCGAACGGGCGAAAGCACCGTATACCGAAGCTACAAAATCTGTTTTTGAGGGATTATGAAACACATCTTTTTTGATTTGGACGGCACCCTGACCGATCCCGGTCTCGGCATTACCAATTCCGTGATGCACGCCCTGAAAAGCTACGGCATCGTGGAGGAGGATCGGGAAAAGCTCTATCCCTTTATCGGCCCTCCCTTGTTGGACTCCTTTCAGCGCTACTACGGCTTTTCCGAGGACAAGGCGCTGGAGGCCATAGAGCGCTATCGGGAATATTTTGCCGTAACGGGGCTTTTTGAAAACGAGGTGTACGAGGGCGTCCCCCAAATGCTGGAGCGCCTTTTGGGGGCGGGAAAAAGACTGTATCTTGCCACCTCCAAGCCCGAGGTGTTCGCCCGCAGAATTTTGGATCATTTCCACCTGACATCCTGTTTTCACGGGATCTACGGCGCCTCCTTGGATGAAAAAGCACCGAGTGAAAAAAAGGATATTCTCCGTCAAGCTCTGACCCTTTCCGGTGCCGACCCCCGAGATTCCGTGATGGTAGGGGATCGAAGGTACGATATGGAGGGCGGGCTTCTGTTCGGAATGAAGACCGTCGGTGTCCTCTACGGCTACGGCTCTCGAGAGGAATTGGAGCAGGCAGGGGCCTGCTTCGTTGCAGAAAATCTTACAGAATTGGAAAAGGAGCTTATGCTGTGAAACATTCCTATCGCTGTCTCTTGACCCTTGTTTTTCTTCTTTTGTTTGCCGCCCTTCTCTCTTTTGGTGCGGCCGCAGAGGGGGAGACCCTTGACTTGACCTTAACTCCCCGCACCCCCGCCCTCGTTGACGGGAAGGAGACCGCCTCCGTCACCGTAAATAAGGTCAGCCTTTCCTCCCAAGAGGAGATATGTGGGCTTTACCTTCTGTTTTATGATACCCCCACATCCTTCACCCTCTCCGACGGAGAAAAGGAAATCGAGGTTCAGCCCTCGTTTCTTCGTCAGTTTGTGAATGTGAAGGAGGTTTTGGGACAGGGGAACAAGACCCTGACCGTAACCTTTTTAGCCCCCACCCGCCTGCTTGAGATCTATGCCTTCGGGGAGGAGATCCCCTCCTGGGTGCAGATCTGGCAGGAGCCTTGGGATAAGGCCGATCTTTGCCTTATGACCACCCATGCCGACGATGAACAGCTCTTCTTTGCGGGCGTTCTCCCGTATTACGCAGGAGAGAAGGATTATCAGGTTCAGGTCATCTACTTTACCGACCACAAAAACGAGCCCCTGCGCCGCCACGAGCTCTTAAAGGGCTTGTGGACCGTGGGCGTGGATCATTATCCCGTCATCAGCTCCTTCCCCTATCTTTACAGCACTACTCTTCAACAGGCCAGGACCCAGCTTGAGGGCAGAGGCTTTTCCTATGACGCCATCCTGTCCTTTCAGGTGGAAATGCTCCGCAGATTCAAGCCTCTTGTGGTCATCGGTCACGATCCCGAAGGGGAGTACGGTCACGGTCAGCACCGCCTGAACAGCGCCACCCTTCAGGAGGCTCTGACCCTTGCTGCCGACAAGGAGCGGTATCCCGAAAGTGCAGAGCAATACGGCACTTGGGATGTACCCAAAACCTATTTGCATTTGTATCCTGAAGGGCAGATCACCGTAAACTGGGATATTCCCTTGGAAAAGTTCGGCGGAAAGACCGCCTTTCAAATGACGCAGGAGGGCTTCTTGTGTCACGCCTCCCAGCAGTACACTTGGTTCCGCCGCTGGCTTTTTGGGAACAACTCAGAGATCCAAAAGGCCGAGCAGATCACCACCCATTCTCCCTGTCAGTACGGTCTGTTCCGCTCCACCGTAGGGGAGGATGTAGAGAAAAACGATTTCTTTGAAAATGTAAAGACTTGGGAAGAACAGAGGCTGGAGGAAGAGGAAAGGCTCCGCTTGGAGGAGGAAGAAAGGCTCCGCTTGGAGGAGGAAAAGAAGAAAGAGGAAGAAAGACTCCGAGGGGAAAAGCTTGCCCGTGCCGAAGCGGAAAAGAAGCAAAAGGAAAAGGAAGAGCGGGAAACGAAGATCGTCATCGGCGTTTCCTCGGGCCTTGCCGTTCTCATTGTGATCCTTGCCATTTTCAGAAGAAGATAAAGAAAAAATCACTGCGTTGTTGGCGCAGTGATTTTTTTATTGCTGATGTGTTATGATCATTTCATAAAAGGCCTTTGCTGCAAAGCGAGCGGCGTTTTCCGCCTCCCCCAAGGTGTTGGCGGCGCTTCCCACCTCCAGAAGCATACAGCCGGGCAAAAACTCCTGATTGAAGCGGGCCGTCCGCAAATACAGAGAGCGGGAGAGGGAGGGGTAGAGGGCATCCATACTGTCCTTGAAGGCGGTGGCCACCACAAGGTTTTCCTCCCAGTTGGGGTGTCGCCCGTTTTGATTGGTTCCCACCACCAGCATCACCTGAGCACTGGCCTGCCCTTCGATCTCCGTATAGCTTTTTACATAGGAATTCCCCCGCACCACACTGTCCCGATGCAGATCGATCACATATTGGATGGAGGGGTATTGGGAAAGCATTTTCTTAACCGTTTCGGCAGAGTTGTAGTAGGCGTCATTGAAATCCTCGGCATCGTGCATCACCTCGCAGTGCAGGGTGGGGATCCCCAAGCCGTTTAAGGTATCGGAAAAGACCTTCCCTACCTGTACCACGCTTTTCTCGGGATCCGAGGTACGAAAGGTGGTCTCGTTTTGCAGAAAATAGCTTTCCACATCGGAAGGGGCAAATTCAGACAGATTGGTCTTATCCTCAAAATAGCTTTCCGTCCCGTGGGTGTGCAGCACCAAAACCAAGGGCTGTGCTGTATTGTAACGGACGCCTGAGGGAAACAGATCCTGTCGAACCGAATTGACATCCACGCTGTATTTTGTAGTATTGATGAAAAAGGCCTTGGAGGACAGATCTGCCCGAATGATGGGGGTCGCTCCCGCAGGCAGAGAGTCGTAGAGAATTTCGGGCTTTTTTTCTTCGCTTTTCTCGGGGAGGGGAGAGGCGGGGATCACCGAAGCGTGATAAAGGGCCGCTCCCAAGCGGGAGAGGGCCTTCTCGGAAAGGGGCGGCAGGATTTCGGGGGAGAGGAAATACAGCCTTGCGGCGGGCGCCTCCCTTTGGCTTGATACCGCCTCGAAAATGGTTTCCTCACCCCATTCCAGAAAGACCTCCCGAGCCTCGGCCTCCCCCCTCGTCTGCACCCAAAACAGGGCGCCGATGATCACACCGCAAAGCATCGGCAGAAGGGCGTACAGGGCAAAAAGCCCCCAAAGCCTGCGAAAGAGCAAGCGTATTTTTTCTTGATATTGCTTCATATTCATCCGATCAGCGAGAGCATATCCTCAAAGGAAAGATTGGGATTTAAGGCCAGATTGAGACCGTAGCCGATAAAGGAGCCCATCACACGGATGATCTGATCCGTTTCCTTGGGGGTTACAAAAAAATTCAATTTGCTTTCGCTCCATTCCTTTCTGATGGTATCTGCATCCTGCGTTTTTCCCGTGATCCGCCCCATCAGGTCTGAGGCCAGCGTGGCCGCATCCACCACCGTGGGAACCCCGATGCTGATGACGGGGACCCCAAGCTCCTCGGGAACCAGCGCAGGTCTGCCGTTGCCGATGCCCGAGCCGGGGCGGATCCCCGAATCGCTCAGCTGAATGGTGGTCACAAGCCGATCAATACTGCGGGAGGCAAGAGCATCCACACAAATAAGAAGATCGGGCCCGATCTGCCGTGTCACGCTTTTTACCACATCGGCGCTCTCGATCCCCGTTTGCCCCAAAACCCCCGGCATTACGGCGCACACATCACCAAGGCCCAATTCCTCAAAGATCAGGGGCCTTTCCTTTTTGATGTGCCTTGTCACCACAAGGCTATCCACCGCCACGGGGCCGATGGCGTCTGCCGTAATGGCACGGTTTCCAAGCCCTGCCACCAAAACCGTGCCGCCGGAGGGCATTTTTTCCCGAATCAGGTGAGACAGAAAACGGGAAAAATGCAGAACCTTCTCCCGAAACAGCTCCCGCTCCTCCAGCCATATTTTTCCCGTGTTCAGAGTGCGGTAGATTCCCCTCGGCTTTCCCGAGAGGGTCTCGCCCTGACCGGTTTTGATCTCCACCCGATCCATTTCCATAGGGCCGCAGGCTTCTTTGGTACACTCTATGCCGTCGCTGATTTGATTATTCCGCCGCAGGTGATCACAAATTTCTACGGCAAGATCGGTTCTGATTTGCTCCATTTTATCCCTTTCTTTGTCCCATTTTTTTCACTTTAAGGATATTCTTGACAAATTTTCAAAAAAAATTTCCGAAAAGACTTGTTTTTTTTTGAAATCGGTGGTATGATTATCCTGTTAAGTATCGTCAAGGAGGTGAATCGTTTGCCGAATATCAAGTCCGCAAAGAAGCGTGTATTGGTTTCTGAGAAGAAAGCAGAGGTCAATAAGGCTTTTGTGACCACAGTGAAGACCACTGCAAAGAAGTTTGATAAAGCTCTGGAAGAAGGAAACAAGGAAGCAATTCAGGCAGCATACAAGGACGCTGTCAAGAAAATTGATACCGCAGTTTCCAAGGGCTATGTTCATAAGAACACCGCAGCAAGAAGAAAGAGCCAGATGACCAAGAAGCTCAACGCTGCTGAGTAAAAGAGTTTAAGCTACGAGAAATTCTCGTAGCTTTTTCTTTTTCCCGTCACCATAAAGTAAAAGAAGAGTAGGGATGGGTTTTTCAGCTTGATCAGAAGGCCCACTCCGAGGCACAGGATGAAAAGGGAGAAAAAGCAGTGTACGGGAGAAAGCCGCCTCGCCGCCTGTTCGGGGGTGGTGTGAAGACAGAAAAGGGCAAAGAGAGCGTGGTATCCGTCAAGCCCTTTGATGGGAAGCAGATTGAGAAGGGTCAAAAACAGATTGCAAAAGAAAAAATAAAACAGATCGTAGGCGGGGCGTGCCCGAATGAGAAGAAGGGTCACCCCCATGGAAAATATGCCCGCTAAGGGCCCCGCAAGGTGAATAAGGATCTCCTTGCGGTAGGGAAGAAGGCTCGCATCAAAGTGTATTTCCGCTCCCGCAGGGCGAAGGCGAAAGAAAAGGCGCCTCTCTCCTGCAAAAATCAGAGCCAAAAGGTGCCCTCCCTCGTGAAGACACACCGCCAAGAAAAAAAGAGCGGCTTCCCAAAGAGCCCTTCGGTGAAAAAGACTCTCCATCAAACCCACTCTTCCTTTCCCAAGGCGCCGAATACCTCCACGGCCTCCTCCTCTTCCAGATCAAAAACCTCTCTTGCCCCTTCGTGTTTCAGCAGGCATCGGAAAAAATCTTGGGAAAGGCGGGAAAAGGCGGTGGGGCCGTGGGGCGAAAAGATCAAAAGAGCCAAAATCACAAGAAGCAGAAGGAGCTTTTGAAACCAAAGCCGTTTTTTCACCGTCATTCTCCTCTCTTTCCGTACCAAATGAGCCGTTCTTTTGAGAAAATATATTGACAGGAGGCTTTTTTTATTCTATAATCTTTTCAGGAAATTTTAGGTTTCCAATAGAAAGAGAGGTTATTAAAATGAAAAGAGTTCTGTTTTTGATGCTTGCTGTTTTGATGCTTCTTCCCATGGTAGCGGCTTGCGGTTCTTCCCGTGAAGGCACTCCCGTTGAAGTGGCAAACGTAAAGGTAATCAGCTACAAGGATGCTTACACTCAGGCTGCTACCGGCGAGGCCGCACAGCTGGATAAGACCCTGGGCACCGTTCTTTACGAGGGTCCCATCACCGCTTATCTTGCCGAGGGCGAGTCCCTGACCCTGAAGCACGTTGTTGATTCCTATGCTTTGGATATTGACGGCAACGCCATCTACGATGAGGACAATGCCCGTTACACCAAGCTTGCCGATCTCGGCGCAGCAGACGGCTTCTTCTGGAACTACTATGTAAACGCTAAGGAAAGCGGTCTTGGCAACGCCATTCAGGCAACCGATGCCATCGAGATCGTGTTCGAGAAGTAAGAACAGAGAAAAATGAAAAAAACGGGAGTTACTCCCGTTTTTTTCTTGTGAGGAACAAATGAACTGGAAAAAAATACGAGGCCCCCTCTTTCTTCTTTTGGCGGCGATGGTTTGGGGCGCCAGCTTTGTGGCGCAGGATCTTGCCAGCTCCTCGGTAGGCCCCTTTACCTTCAATGGCTTGAGAATGACCTTGGGCTCCTTAGCGCTTGTTGTGGTGATCGCCGTAAAGAATCGGGGAAAGCTGTTTGCCACCGTGCCAACGAAGAAGGATAAAAAATTTCTTCTCTTGGGCGGTGTGATCTGCGGTGCCGTGGTCTTTGTTGCCGCTTGGCTTCAGCAGGCAGGAATCGATGCAGGCACCACGGCGGGCAAAAGCGGCTTCATTACTGCCATGTATGTGGTCTTGGTTCCCATTGTGGGCCTGTTTATGGGCAAAAGGGTGCGCCTTCCTATTTGGGGATGTGTGCTTTTGGCGGCAGTGGGAATGTATCTGCTTTGTCTTGCCTCCTTCGAGGAAGGGCTCCAAGGGGTACTCAATAACCTTGTGATGACAAAGGGAGATCTTTTGACTCTGGGCTGTGCTCTTTGCTTCACCTTCCACATTATTGCGGTGGATCACTTTGCTCCCCATACGGACGGTGTCTTTTTATCCTGCGTTCAGTTTTTGTTTGCGGGAATTGTTGGCATCGTATGTATGTTTCTCTTTGAAGCGCCCACTTGGGAAGGGATCTTGGCGGCAGGCGGCGCGATTCTGTATGCGGCCCTGTTTTCCTGCGGAATGGGCTACACCTTCCAGATCCTCGGTCAGGCCTCCACACCCCCCGCCATCGCCTCCATTTTGATGTGCTTGGAATCGGTGTTTGCGGTGCTCAGCGATGCTCTGTTTTTGAAAACCCCCATGTCGGCAGAGGAGATCTGCGGCTGTATTCTGATGTTTGTTGCCATCGCCTCCTCCAATCTGGTAGATCTGATGCCAAAAAAGAAAGAAACATAAAAAAAGCGGCTTACTGAAAGCCGCTTTTTTGTGCTTTATAGGGTGATGTTCACATCTCTTGCCTCCACGGGGGTGGAGAATACGATCTGTGTGCTGGTTCTTCCGAAGTGCTGAAGGGAACCGAGGAAGGTATCCAGCTCCGTGGTGTTGCGGAAGGCAACCTTAATGAGCTGAGAATACTGACCTGTAATACAGGAGCATTCCAATACATTGGGGCACTCCTTGATAAAGGGATAAAACTGTGCTTTTTGGGTGGGGGACAGCTCCAGGCTGACAAAAGCCGTTACATCGTAGCCCAATTTGGTGCGGTCAATGACCATGTGATATCCTTTAATGAGACCTTCCTGAGAAAGGCGCTCGATTCTGGCGGAAACGGCAGGAGAGGAAAGAAACACCTCTTTGGCAATTTCCTTTACGGGGATCCTTGCATTTTCCTGCAGCATATGAATGATCTTTTTATCTACCTTATCCATTATTTCTCCTTGCTTCTCACAAATCTTTTCTACCATCTTAAAGATAGTAGCACATTTATCTAAAAAAAGCAAGTGTCAGGAGCATATCACTTTATTATGTTTTGCATATCATCTTGTTATATAACGAGCAAAAAACAAAGCCCCCTTGTGCCAAAATACGGCACGGGGGCTTGTTCTTACAGAGCATCAAAAAGGCTCCAGATCCCTTCCTTTTTCGGCAGAGCGGAAAAGGAAAGGGGCTTTTTTGTTTTGGGATGGGGAAAGGAAAGACCGGCGCAGAAAAGAGCCAATCCCTCTCCCTTGCCTCCGTATTTTCTATCTCCAAAAAGAGGGTGGCGGCGGGAGGCGAATTGCACACGGATCTGATGGGTCCTTCCCGTTTTGGGGAATACCGAAACCAGTGTGTACCCCTTCTTTTCTTCTAAAATCTCATAGGAAAGCAGGGCTTTTTTTACCCCCTTCCGCTCCTTTTTCACGGGAAATACCTTGTTTTTTCCTCGGTCGTAAAAAAGCAGATCCTCAAAATCGCCCTTTTCCTCTTGCGGGCGGGAGGTGAGAACGGCAAGATATTGCTTTTCAAATTCTCCTTCGGCGATACAGCGGGAAAGGGCTGCGGCGCTTTTGGCGCTTCGGGCAAAGACCATCACCCCCGAGGTCTCCCGATCCAATCGGTGCACGGGATAGATCTCGCCTCCCAAGGCCTCCCGCAGAAGGGCGGGCATATTGCTTCTGCCTCTCTCATCCTCCTGAGAGAGGATTCCCTTTTCTTTTTCGGCAACAAGGATCGCTTCGTCTGAATACAGTATGTTCATATCAATATCGGTTGTGATCCAGCGCACGGACCTTTTTGGTGTGGTCCCGTTTTCGCTTGATGCTTTTGACACGGGCTTTGCGGATCGCTTTTTCCGCAAGCTTAAGTTTTTTCGTAGAAAGATAGCTTCTGTGGGGGTCGGCGGTCAGGATTCGGCGGTGGGATTTTGTTTTTCCTCCGCTTTTGATGTAGGGCCCCAGCTGGGAAAGCTTTAACACCTGATGATCGGGAGTGGAAAAGGAAACCTTATCCGAGGTGAAAACCACAAGCCCCGTCACGGGGATCCCCCTTGTGCCCTTGGTACCCTGCAGGACATAGCGAAGAGCATCGCAGTGCTTTTTGTTTTGCAGGAGAGGGGAGTGGAAGCGAACCACCTTTTCTCCGTAATACTGGATCCATTCCCGTCCTCGGGTCTCGATCCGCCCGTTGTGGCTCTTGGTTTCAATGACAAAGATTCCCCATTTGGAAAGGAGTATGTGATCCAGTTGGGTGGAGGAGGAGCGGCCTGTTTTCAGGTAAACATTGTTGAGCACGATTCCCGAGGGGAATTCTCTTTGCAGATATTCTGCCACAGCCTTTTCCGCTCGGTCTCCGTAATGGCGGATCCTCTCTCGCTTCAATTCCCGATGGATGCGATAGATCAGAAGCACCAAAAGGGCGATGGCATCCACCGCAAGAAAGATCAGGAGAAAGAGAAAAACATTTTCCTTCATGCTTCTTCCGTCAGGATCTCATCGGTCAGGTGAACGATGCTCCCCGCTCCCATCACGATCAAAAGTCCCTTTTCCTCTGAAGCTCGCAAGGCCTCGGCAATGGCCTTGTCATTTCCGAGATACACCCCGTTTTCACAAGCCCCTGCAAGATGAAGGGCGTCGATCCCTTCAATGGGCTCCTCTCGGGCGGGGTAAATCTCTGCGAAAATGACCTTGTCTGCCAAGGAAAAGGCAGAAACAAAATCATCCCAATAAGCACGGGTTCGGGTAAAGGTATGGGGCTGAAAGACCACGGTGATCCTGTCAAAGCCCATTTCGGCGGCGGAGGACAGGGTGGCACGGATCTCATCGGGGTGGTGAGCGTAATCGTCGAACACCTGCATTTCTCCGCACTTGCCACGGTATTCAAAGCGGCGCTTTACTCCGCGAAAGCGCTCCAGCCCCTTCTTTACCGCCTCGGGAGAAATTCCCGAAAGGTAGGCCGCCGAGGCCGCCGCCAGAGCGTTTTCCACATTGTGCACACCGGGAACCGATAAGCTGCAGGAGCTGTAAAGCCCTTCTTTTGTCATAATGTCAAAGGAGTAAAACCCGTTTTTGCTTTGGAGATTCTCGCACCACAGATCCTTCTTTTCCGTTTGGGAAAAGAAAAAGACGGGGCTTTTGGTCTCTTTGGCAACCCTGCGGGCTCCTTCGTTGTCAAAATTTGCAATGACCGCTCCCTCTGCCGCAAGATCCGCAAAGCGAACGAAGGATCGGATCACGTCCTCCAAGGTGGGGAAGAAATCGGCGTGATCGTGCTCCACATTCAAAATCACGGCAAGATGAGGGAAGAAATCCAAAAAGGAATTCTGGTATTCACAGGCCTCGAAAATATAATCCTCTCCGTCTCCCAAACGGTACAGCCCGCCAAGTAAGGGGAGATGGGCACCCACCATCACCGTGGGATCACGCTTTTCCTCGGCCATAAAGACAGAAGAGATCATCCCCGTGGTGGAGCTTTTTCCGTGGGTTCCCGAAATGCCGATGGGATTTTCCTTTTCCTTCATCAAAAGCCCGAGAAATTGCCCTCGGGTCAATTCGGGAATTCCCTGTTCTCTCGGGTAGGAAAGGTTGGGATCGTCGGAATGAATGGCACCGGTATACACCAAAAGCTCCACCCCGTCGTAATGAGCGGGATCAAAAGCGTGATATACCGGGATCCCCGCCTGTTCCAGCGCTCGGGTCAATTCCGAGGGGGTAGCATCGTACCCTGCCACGGTGCACCCGCTTTTTTTTGCGGCAAAAGCAAGGGAGGACATACTGACCCCGCCGATGCCCACGAAAAAGAGATTTGGACGGTTCTTCAAAAAATCGGATTTCAATGGATTATTTTTCATATAAATTCACCTAAAATTCATATAGCGGTTATATAATTGGCTTGTAAAAAGGAAATAAGATATATTTTTATAAAAAAGGAGATAAAAAATGGAGATTACTTCCGTAAAAATCAGAAAGATCTTTTCTGAGGGACCTATGCTTGCCGTGGCCAGTGTGACCCTGTGTGATATGTTCGTGATCCACGATGTGAAGGTCATCTTTGCCAACGACCGCCACTTTATTGTGATGCCCAGCCGCAAAAATGCCGACGGCACCTACCGTGACATTGCTCACCCCATTACCGCAGAGTTCCGTGCGAAATTGGAGGAGGCTGTTCTCGCCGCCTACGAGGAGGCCAAGGAAAACCCCGAGAGAGGCGTGCAGGAAGAGAACTGATCTACCTTCATTATAGCGGTTTTCATTCTTTTTTGCAACACTTCCTTTATTTTTCAAGGGAAGTGTTGCTTTTTTCTCGGTTTTTTGTATAATGAAAGCAGTAGAAAGGCGGATCGTATATGAAAAAAATATTGGATTTTGTACAGAAAAAAACAGTGCGCCTTGTTTTGGCAACTGTTCTGATCTCCTTGGGCGTGTTTTTTTCCTTTCCTGAAAAGGGTCTGGTGGCCACCTTGCCCCTTTCCTTTTTGTTTTATGTTGCGGCAGGGCTTGTTTTCCCGGATGCGAGGTTGCTTCTTCTTGCCCCTCCCGTCATTTCCTTCTTCTTCGGCAAAAGTGCACTTCTGCCCGACCCCTTCCTTTACGGGGCATTTCATTTTGTGACCTCGCTTTTTGCCTATTTATCAAGCTTTTCCCTTCTGCGCTTGAAGAAAAGAAAGCTCCTTTCTCTTCTCTTGGCGGCATCCCTTGCGGCAGGTCTTTTTCTTCCCACGCTCTATTTGGGCACCCCCGCCGCTTGGCAAAGCGCTCGGGAGGCGGCTGAAGGGTATCTTGCCGAGCATTATCCCGATCAAAAATTTGCAAGGATCCGTCTTCATCGGAACACGAGGGACGGCTCCTACCGAGTTCTCGCCTCTTATGCCACTGAAACAGGGACTCTCACCTCAACCCTGACCTTTTCCGAGGATGGGGTGGAGGACGGCTTTTTTAAGGATACCACCGCCTTTATGATGGAAAAGAGAAAATCGGATCTGATCCGCACCTTCCACCGCATTTCCGCCTCCGTCATCACCGAGGGGGAGGATGTTTTGTCAGAAAAGAAGGGAAGTGTGCTTTCCGGCTCCTACGGTCAGGTAGACGAGAGCGTCATTGAATTTATGCACTATTCGGTCACCTTGCGGGAGGAAAAGCCTCAGCGAAGAGAATTTGCCGAGGAGTGCGCACGGCTCCTTGCCGCCCTGCAGGAGGACGGTGTCACCTTCGGAAGGATCAGCTTTTTCGGCTTGGATGCAGGAAATGTGGTGCATCGGCTGGATGTGGATTATTCCACCCCCGCCGATCCCGAGACCCTGTTGAGCCTTGTGGTAAATCCGTAAAAATCAGACCGCTTCGGCGGTCTTTTTTTCGCTCTCTTTTCGTAAGATGAAAAAAAGGATTGAAAAGAGGGCAGGGTATGAGATTGATGAAAAAATACGATCCCGTTGTGCTTCGGAAGAAATTCGGCCGTTACCGCATTTGGTTTTGGATCGCCGCAGGAGTCTTTTTTGCGGCACTGATGGGGGAGATCCTTCTCTGGGGCTCAGGGGGACGAAGTGTCCTGTCCTTTCAGAAGGAGCCCGCCGCCTTTGCCTCCTTTTTGCTCTTTCGGGAGGGGGGATTTTGCCTTCTTCTTTGCCTGTTGGGGGTCACCCTTTATGCTCCCGCTCTCCATATTGTATTGCCTCTTTTGAGAGGGGCCTTGGCAGGCTTTGCCTTTTCTGCGCTCTTTTCAGGCTCCGATCTTTCCGCATCCGCTATTCTTTTGGCCGTTTTATATACCCTTTTGTCTACACAGCTTCTTTTTGCCTACTCCTCCTTTTGTACCTGTGTTTCCCTCCATTTGTATACGGATCAGAGTCAGCTCTCCCGTCAAAACCGAGAAAAGGAGCTGTTTGGGGGAAGCCTGTTTTGCTCCCGCTATTTCTGCGGTATGGTCAATCTCCGCTTTTTGTTTTCCTATTCTGCCGTGTTGCTTTTGGTTTTGGCCTTGCTTTGCGGTCTTGTATATGCCTATGCCTTTTTAAGAGGATTCGTTCTATGAAAACGGGTCTTTTTTGTAAAGATTTTTATTTTTTCTTGTAAAGTGATCTCTTTTGTTGTAAAATAGGGAAAAAGAGGGGAGGGGATCGCTTGGAAGCATTTTTGCAGTTTTTGAAAACAAGCAAAAAGCCTGAAACCGTCCTTTCTTACCGCCGTGACCTGAAGGCGCTGTTACACGCTGTTTCAAGCGTGGAAGAAGCAACGGAAGCGGAGCTGCGTTCATATTTTTCGGATTTGAGCCGAACTCGCTCCCGCACCGCCTTTGCCCGAGCCTTTTCGGTGGCAAGGCAGTATTTTGCCTTTGAGAAAAAGAGGGGAAGGATCCCGCTTGATCCCATGGAAGGGATCCGCTCGGCAGACTATTCTCCCAAAAAGGAAACGATTTTGGAGGCCGATGATTTCGACCGTCTCCTGACCTCTTCCTTTTACGGCCTTCGGGGCAGAAGGGATCTTGCCATGCTGACCCTTCTGTGCGAAACGGGAATGAAGGTGTCCGAATTGGTGCAGCTTTCCCGAAGCGATTTTTCCTCTGCGGGCTCGTATCTGGATTGCGGTCAAGGCAAAAAGCGCAGAAGGATCCCGCTGTCGCCTGTCACCTCTCAGCTTTTGTCGGAGGTAGCCCTTTTCTCCGAAATGCAAAATCCTGCGGAGGAGGCTCTCTTTTTGGGCTCTACGGGGAAGCGTATGACCCGTCAGGGATTTTGGAAGAATCTGAAGGATCGCTCCATTCGTTGCGGCGTTGCAGACTGTACCCCCGAAGCACTGCGCTATTCCTTGGCCCGCCACCTGATCCGAGATGGCAGGGAGCGCCGAGAGGTATTGCATTTGCTTGGGAATTTGGGCAAAGGTTGCCTGAGAAAGTATGAAAACTGAAAAAGGAAAGTAAAATGGGATTGTTTAACGGTTTTATCAAGCCCGGCAAGGGCGTCAAAAAAAGTGATGTGACCAAAAGCTTCGGCTTCAAGCGCTTTTTCACCACCTTTGGGGATAAATTCTGGAAGCTGGTCACCTTGAATTTGTTGTTCTTTTTGGTCAATGCCCCCGTGTTTGCCCTGTTTGCCTATGTGGCAGGGGTGGGCGGCGTGCCCTATCATACCCCCACCAATGTTTTGTTTCAGCCTCTCTACGGCGTTTTGCTTCACGGGGAAAATCCTGCCCTGAATACCCTCTACGGCGTGGTGGGCATTCAGATCCAGCACAATTATCCCTCTGCCATCACCTTTACCCTTTTGGGGGCGGGGCTTCTGCTCCTTTTGACCTTCGGTATGGCAAGTGCCGCCTTGACCTATCTTCAGCGTGGCTTTGTAAAGGGAGATCCTATGGATGTTGCTGAGGACTTTTTCGGCTGCATCAAGAAGAATTGGAAGCAGTCCATTCTCCTTGGCCTTGTGGATATTCTGCTTCTCTTTGTCATCGCCTTTGATGTGGTCAGCTATCTGTTTGTGGAGCAAAGCTTCGGCTTTTTGATCCTCTTGTACCTGACCCTGGTTTTGTCCGGGATCTATTTGATGATGCGCCCCTATTTGTACCTGATGTGCGTCACCTTTGATATTCGTATTCCCAAAATGATCAAGAATGCTTGGATCCTTGCCATTTCGGGCATCGGCAGAAACCTGTTGGGAGGCATTGCCGCCGCCGCAATGCTTGCCCTGAATGTGATGGTATTCCAGTTCATTCCCTCCTTGGGTGTGGGGATGTTCTTTATCTTCACCATTTCTCTTGCTTGGTTCTTCCAGATCTATGCGGCTTGGCCCGTGGTGAAGAAATATATGATCGATCCCTTCTATGAAGAAGAAAAAGAACCCCAAGTGGAAGAGGAAGCGGTCTTTGAGGACCGAGGATAAAAAAGAAAAGAGGCATTTGCCTGAAATAGTCAATCGTTAGTAGACACAAAAAAGTTAAGCCGCCGGTTCAATGCGAAATTGGACCGGCGGTTTTCTTTTAAGCTTGCGAACAGGTCTGATGTAATTTGAGTAGTAGATCGCTTGGTCAATAACGGAATGAATGTCAGCATGCTTCCAGTACTGGAAGCGTGCGCGAAGAACATCCTTGAATCTTCCAAAAAAAGATTCCATCACAGCGTTGTCCCTCGGGGTTCCGGCTCTTGACATGCTTTGAATTGTGTTGTATGATTTAAGTAGGTTCACGTAACCTACCGATGAGTACTGGGAACCCTGATCGCTGTGGAAAAGGATAGGGGTAGCAGTACTCTTTGTGTTTTCAAGGATCCTTTTGGCAGGATTGATCACGAGAAAGTTATCCAGAGAATCACTTAATTCGTAATCAATGATCTCATTGTTAAACAGATCCAAGAAACAGGAAAGGAAATACCATTTTCCTTTGTGACGAATGTAGGTAATATCCGTGACGATCTTTGTAAGCGGCTTGTCACTGTAAAATTGACGCTTTAACTCATTTTTAATCTCTACGTGCTCCCGACCGGAAGGTTGGGGCTTTTTGCTTTTGCGAACAAAACCTGTAATACCGAGCCTTTGCATGGAACGCCAAACGGCATGATCGGAAACCAAAAGACCTGTTTGAAGTAGCAAAGTATCGTTTATGGTGCGATATCCTTGATCCGGAAAGTGGGAATGAATATCCTTCACCAGCTCGTCGAGCTTCCTGTGCCAAAGCTCGTATCGATTCAGTTTTCCTTTCCGTTTCAGCCATTTGTAGTAACCGGATCTGGAAACTTCGTAGGCCTCACATAATTCTTGCACAGCGTATTTATTGCTATCTTTTTCAATCTGTGCATACATTTCTTGAATTGTGCTTTTCAGGCATCGCCCCCTTCTTGTTCTTTTGCTTTTTTTAACCGTATTAACTCCGCATTCTTCTTCAGCAATTCTCTTCTTAATAGTGCATTTTCGTATTCCAATTGCTCCATGGGGGTTAATTCTTTTCGGCTTTGGTATTTACACAATGGATTCCCCGGCTTCCTCTTGTTCTCAAGCGCTGCTTCTCCGCCGCTTAAATATCCCTTCGTCCATTTGTGTATCAGTGATTCGTGGACTCCGCTTTCCCTTGCTAAACTTGTTATCCCTTCTCCTTCTATATTTCTTTTCACCAGCGACAACTTCTCTGCCTTGCTATGACTTCGGTTCTTTCCTCCCTTGC
>JAZQMO010000068.1:0-4217 GCA_045543495.1 Eubacteriales bacterium
CTCGATACCCTAATCGGTTCTCTCGCATGTCCATTATAACACCTATTTTAAATTCTGCGCTATAAACTTTATTTTTGCTACCTTTTTTACACATAAAAATATGCACCTCCAAAAGTGTCTAACTTTTGGGGTGCATATCACTTTGCGTGTCTCTCTCGGGAACGCTTTTTACTTATTTTGCATCGTACTGCGCCTTCAGTGCCTTGACGACCTCCTCCACCATCTGCTCTCCCGTGCCACGGACAAAATGGAACATTCCGGCCTCATAGCCGCCGTTGTCAAAGGCGGCCGTGGTGGGCACATAGCTGACTGTGCCATTGGAATAGGCGCACATAAAGGTCATTTCGAAGGGGGAATTTTCCTTCACATACATTCCCAGCGTATCGTGAAGTTCGCAAGGGGTGGTGGCAAAGGCCACATCTCCGATGGAAAGGGTGGTCAGGTACATATCATCCGTATTGGCGCTCACACCCTCTTTTTTCTTATAGGCATCGGAATGGGTACCGGTGAAAACGGTGCGGGTGGCTTGGAATTTGCCCCACTGAACCTTGGTCTCGCTGTCCAGAGCGGCACTGACCACGGCGGCAATGGCCTTGCCGTGGGCCATGTAATCCCCATTGTCCTTTTCCTCCTTCAGGCGGCTGGAGGGAACTACATTTCCTGCGGCTCCCTGATGGTAAGAGAAGAGTACATCCTCGGTCTTTTCCACCTCTTCCCGCAAGGGATACACCCAGTCGGCAGAAACCGTTTTGCCCATCTCAGAGCCGATGGAGGTGGTGTGGCACTGCCAGTTGCACAAAACAATGTCCTTTTTCTCTTCTCTCTCCAAGCGGATGGTCTGAAGCTGAGAATCGGCATCGGTCTCGTGGCGGGCCACGGTATTGCTGGTTTCGGGCATGGAGGTGCCGCCCAGATAAGAGCCGTCTGCCAAGGAAACATAGCGGCGCACATAGTTGAGGTTCACGGTGTTGGCTCGGCCGATATAAATTTCGGCAGGCGCAAGGTCACGCAAGGCATCCCCAACGCTCTCCACCAAAAGAGGATAAAACTTTTTCAGGTACTGACCGATCCCCGCCGCACCGCCGATATGAATGGCAGGGCCCGAATGGGTATGGGTGGCGTTCATAATAACATTTTCGGCAGCGATCCCGTATTCTCTGAGGACAAGCTTCCCCACCTGATCCAGAACCGCCTGACTGACATAAAGCGTATCGGTGCTGATGAGAAGGAACACGCTCGTTCCGTCGGAAAGGGCGGTGACGGTATACTTAATATCGTCCTGAATGGCGCCGCTGCGGCGCTCCCCGTTGGAAAAGCCGCCGAGGAAGGTTCCCTCCTCGGGGTTTAAGGTGAAACGGGCATAACCTGCGCTGAAGCCCTCGGGAATGGTAACGGGGCCCTTCTCCTCTTCCTCGGTCTTTTCGGGAGCGGTTTTTATTTCTTCTGCCGCGGTCTTCTTTTCTTCTTCCGTTACGGCAAGAGAGGAGGAACAGGCCGCAAGGCTCAAAAGCATCACAAAGGCCAATACAAGGCACAAAATTCGTTTCATTTCGGTCTCCTTTCAAATCCTCGTAATCTGCAAATTCATTATACCAATTTTTCTTTTTTCTTGGCAAGGCCTATTTCTACCAAAAATTTGTCTTTTCCTCTATTCACCCTGCACAAAGAAATAAGTTTCCCCTTTTCTCCCCCCAACCCTAAAAGTTTTGAATGGGTATGGGAAAACTTTTTCAAACGTTTTCCCATATACAACAAAAATAGGCTTTCCCGAAGGAAAGCCTACCTTATCCCTTATTTCTGTTATTTGGCGTTGTATTGCTCGGAGAGCATATTTTGGAGCTGGGTGCACATATTCTCGCCGGTTCCCACCTCAAACATATATTTGCCGGGCTCATAGCCGCCGTTGGCGCAGGCCTCAGCCGTGGGAATATAGGAATAGGTGCCGTTGGAATAGGCGCACATAAAGGTCATCTCAAAGGAGGAGGCCTCTTTGATGCGCATTCCGAAGGTGTCGTGATACTCGCAGGGAACGGTGGCAAAGGCCACATCACCGATGGAGAGCACATTCATAAGAAGCTTTGTGCCGGTGGAGCTTGTGATCTTGTTTTTGGTCTTGTAGGCCTCACTGTAGGTCGCCTCGTGCTCCACTCGCTTGGCCTGAAATTTTCCCCAGGAGACCTCACGGGCGGAAGCGGCGGCGGTCTTGACTACCTCGGCAATATCCTCACCGTGTTTTGTATAATCGGAATTCTTTTTTTCCCCGATGATCTTACTGCCGGGAACCAGATTGCCTGCGGCACCCTGATGGTAGGAGAAGCATACATCCAGATCCTTTTCCACCTTTTCTCTCAGGGGAGCCACCCAGTCGGAGGAAACCACGGTGCCTGATTCGGAGCCGATGGCGGTGGTATGGCACTGCCAGTTGCACATCACAATGTCCTTTTTCTCGTCACGGTCAAACAGGATCACCTGAAGCTCGGTATCGGCCTCGGTCTCGTGGCGCATCACCTCGGGGCCTGCCTCAGCGGGCCAGTTTCCGAGGTAGGAGCCGTCAGCCACGGAAAGATAACGGCGAACGTAATTGAGTCCCTCGGTGTGAGCCGAGCCGATCTTTAATTTGGCAGGAGCAAGATCACGGATGGCCTCGTCCATAGCCTCACCGATGGCGGGATACAGCTTTTTCAGATATTTGGAAATGCCGGGGGCCTCCGCTTGATAAATGGCGGGGGCGGAGTGGGTGTGGGTGGCGTTGAGCACCACATTTTCCGCAGGGATCCCGTAGTTCTTCTGAGCAATGTTGGTCAGGGCCTTCAGGTTGCTTGCGCTGACATACAGGACATCGGCGGTGATGAAAAGGAAAATATCCGTTCCGTTGGAAACGGCGGTCACGGAGAATTTCAGATCATCCAGAATGGTCTTACTCAAACGGGTATCGGCATTGGAAAAGCCGCCCAGACCCGTGCCCGAATCGGGGTTCACGGTCACTCTTGCCCAGCCTGCGCTGTAGCCCTCGGGCAGGGTAATGGTGCCCTTGTCCTCTTCCTCGGTCTTCTCGGAAGTACTTTTCACCTCTTCTGCCGTGGTCTTCTTCTCTTCTTCCTCGGTGACTCCAAGGGAGGAGGAGCAGGCCACACAGCTCAACAGCATGAAAACAGCCAGCGCGAGACTCAGAATTCGTTTCATAACTTTCTCCTTCAAAATCAATTTTCATTCTCATTATACAGTCTTTTTCTTTTCTTACGCAAGGCACAATTCCACCAAAATTTTATCCTTCGCTCTATTCACCCTGCACAAATTAAAAACAAACGGTTAATAATATGAACGGGAAACCCCCAAAAACCACGCCTTTAAGCCAAATTCAGAGCCTTTTCTCGGTACCAAAACCGAAGGCTGAAAAAGCCGCCGCTTGCGGGCCGCGGGACACGGCCCCTACAGGTTGGAGAGAATTTTGAATTTTGCAAATAGAAATTTGCCTTGTATTATTTTTTGCTCTGTAAAACGGGAGGACGCAGTCCTTCCCTACGAATTTGTGATATTACTTTACCGAGCATACAGAAATTATCGATGCAAAAACGATGGTTTTATTAAAATTGGTTAGAGACAAAGAGGTAAATTTTTTTGAAATATGTAGGGGCCGACGTCCTCGACGGCCCGCAGGTTGTGGTCTTTGCCGCCTTTGGTCTGTGGCACAAAGAAAAGATTTCGCACCATAGAGCCTCGCCCTACGGGAGAGGTGGCACGCTTGGCGTGACGGAGAGGGGGTTCTGTTGGAATAGATGGCCAAAGCCCCCTCTCACCGCCCATGGCGGAGCTCCCCCACCGGGGGAGCCTTATGTGGTGGGAATTACAATTTTGCATACAGAAATCTATTTTGCACAAAAGAGAATTTTGCTCGGGCCGTCGGGGACGTCGGCCCCTACAGGTTGGAGAGAATTTTGAATTTTGCAAATAGAAATTTGCCTTGTATTATTTTTTGCTCTGTAAAACGGGAGGACGCAGTCCTCCCCTACGAATTTGTGATATTACTTTACCGAGCATACAGAAATTATCGATGCAAAAACGATGGTTTTATCAATATTGGTTAGAGACAAAGAGGTGAATTTTTTTGAAATATGTAGGGGCCGACGTCCTCGACGGCCCGCAGGTTGTGGCTTTATCAACCTTCGCTTCTGCGCACGAAGCCGCCTCTTATTTGTAGGGACCGGCGTCCCGACGGT
>JAZQMO010000069.1:0-29069 GCA_045543495.1 Eubacteriales bacterium
GGCGACCACGGCCACTCGCTCAAGTCGCTTCCTTGCCACCATTCGGTGACACACTCCTTGATACCGGGATTTTATCATCGCCATTCGGCTCGATAAAATCGGGTATCGGCGGTCGAAAACGCATCGAAAAAGACTCCCCGAGTCTTTTTCTCGGTTTCCGCCACCGGCGGCGCTCCCATCGCTCCCCCCGACGGCCCGCAAGCCGTGGCTTTATCAGCCTTCGCTTCTGCGCACGAAGCCGCCTCTTATTTGTAGGGGCCGACGTCCCGACGGTCCGTGGAAGGTTCTCTCTTTTGCAAAGCAAATTTCTGTTGACACTTTTTATGATCCCTTCTCTGAAAGCTTTTGGGAGGAGTGGGAAAGCTTTTTCAAAAGCCCCCCGCAAATCTCTCACCGACAATCACAACACAAAAAAACAGCACCTTCAACGAAAGCATCGACAAAATGCGACAGGGGGTTTCTCCATTCTCCAATCAGCGACAGGGGTTTTTGTCCCTTTTGCCTCCTTTTCCTCCCCGCTTTTGTTCAATCCTACAAATTACCAATTTTTGGTAATTATTTTCGTCAAAGCTCTTGCTATTTTTACCAATTTTTGGTAAAATTACGGTGCAACAAGAAAAACCGAGACGAAACAACAACATTGAAACAAAAAGGAGACAATATGAAAAACAAGAAAGAAAAAGTATACATCATTGATTCGGGAAACGATTTCCGTTTTGTATTAAAGGAGACCTTGAAGGAAATGGGCTTTGATGTGGTGGGCGACAGCGGCGACGGCGCCGAGGCCCTTTTGGCCATTAAGGCCCTGCGGCCCGAGGTGGTGCTCCTTGACCTGTGGTTCCCCGGATACGATCTGGCAAGCCTGATTCGGGAATTGAAGCGGGAAATGAAAAACGAAGCCCCCAAATTCATTTTGCTTACCTCCATCAACAACAAAAAGGTGCTGGAGGATGCCTTCTCCAGCGGCGTTTCCAGCTGTCTCTTGAAGCCCTTTGACTATGAGGCGCTGGCCGATAAGATCCGTCAGGTGGCCTTGGAGGACTCCTTCCGAATGGAGGATGATTTTGATCTGGAGGCACAGGTCACCCGCATCATCCATCAGGTGGGGATCCCCGCCCACATCAAGGGCTATCAGTATTTGCGCTGCGCCATTATGATGGTGGTAAAGGATCCGGGTGTCATCGGTGAGGTGACCAAGACCCTTTACCCCACCGTGGCCAAGGAATTCGCCACCACCTCCTCCCGTGTGGAGCGTGCCATTCGCCACGCCATTGAGGTGGCTTGGGATCGGGGCGATGTGGATATGCTCAATTCCTTTTTCGGGTACACGGTTCAGGTGGGGAAGGGCAAGCCCACCAATTCGGAATTCGTGGCCATGATCGCAGACAATCTGCGATTGAAAATGCGCTCTCTGGCAGGATAGATGATCGGCAGCAGCGGTCCTCCCCTCTCCGCCCTGCTTTTCATAAAAAAACGGCTCTCCCTTCGGAGAGTCGTTTTCTTTTTGCTTTCCATTTGACAAGCGGGGGAAAAGAAAGTATAATCGGAGTAAGAAATTTTTTGGGAGTTACTATGAAATTAGAAGAAATCCAAGGAAGACTTGACGAGATCGGCAAGGCCTCCCCCATTGAAGAGTGCGACGGCCTGTGCCTTCCCAACCGCAAAGAGGTGGTGGATCTGTTAAAGGATCTGCAATCCCTTCTCTTCCCCGGCTATTTTAAGAGCCGCTCCGTTACCCAAGAGGGACTGAGCGGTCTGTCGCTGCTTCGCAAGATCGAAAACGAGCTGGTGACCCTGTTGGAAAAGGCGGGCTGTGCCAACGGGAACGCCCCCGAGGCCAAGGAATGTACCGCCGCCTTTCTTTCCCGCTTGCCCCAGGTCAAGACCCTTCTTTTGAAGGACATTCAGGCCCTCTATGAGGGTGACCCCGCCGCCAAGAGCCACAAGGAGGTGCTCCTTTGCTACCCAGCTTTTACGCCATTTCCATTTACCGTCTGGCTCACGAGCTCTACCGCCTGAAGGTGCCGCTTTTACCCCGTATTATGACCGAATACGCCCACGAAAAGACCGGTGTGGATATCCACGCAGGCGCTCAGATCGGGGAGTATTTCTTCATTGACCACGGCACGGGCATCGTGGTAGGCGAGACCTGTGTCATCGGGGATCACGTGAAGCTCTATCAGGGCGTTACCTTGGGTGCCAAGAGCTTTGAAATGGATGAGAACGGCAACCCCATCAAGAACATCAAGCGCCATCCCAACATCGGCAACCACGTGGTCATTTACGCCAACGCCACCATTCTCGGCGGCAATACCTTCGTGGGAGACGGCTGCGTCATCGGCGCCTCCGTATGGCTGACCCGCTCCGTGGAGGCAGGCAAGACCCTTTACTACACGCCCCCTCAGGGATAATGTATTACACCTATATGATCCGTGTGGAGGGCGGCGCTCTCTACACGGGCATTGCCAAAAATATGTTTCGCCGTATGGCCGAGCACCAAGGGCAAGGGGGAAGGTGCGCCAAATTCACCCGCTCCCGCAGGATCCTTGCCATAGAAGCCCTTTGGTCAAGCGCAGACCGCTCCTCGGCCTCCCGCTTGGAATACGCCCTCAAGACCCTTAAAAAGCCCCAAAAGGAGGCCCTGATTCTGGATCCGAGGCTTCTGCCCTTTTTTCTTCCTTCTATGGAAAAGGAGGATTACCTCCACCACCCCAAGGCAAGCCTTGCCCTGTATCTGAAGGAGATCAGCCTTGCCAAGCTATAAAAAAAGAACCGAAATTTTTTGAAAATTTCGGTTCTTTTTTTGTTACAGCTTGCTCATCAGCTCCTGCATCAAGGCTCGGCAGGTATCTCCCGTGGCCTCCCCCGTGACGTGGGCGCGGCAGGAGGACAGGGCCCGATCCAGCCGCTCAGCCTCGGTGAGAAAGCCTGCGTGGACGAGGAGCATTTGGGTAGCCCGCAAAATGCTGGTGGGATTGACATAATCCCCAAGTCCCTCGGCCAAAAGGCGGGGAGCGGAGCCGTGAACGGCCTCAAACATGGCGTAGCGATCCCCGATGTTGGCACTGCCCGCACTGCCCACGCCCCCTTGAAGCTGGGCCGCCTCATCGGTGATGATATCCCCGTAAAGATTGGGGAGAACAAACACCTGAAACCTCCCCCGAAGGGCGGGGTTCACAAGGTTTGCCGTCATAATATCAATATACCAATCCTCCGCGGTGATCTCGGGGTAATCCTTTGCCACCCGGTGGCAGATCTCGGAAAATTTTCCGTCGGTCTTTTTCATAATGTTGGCCTTGGTCACGATGCTGACGCTCTTTTTCCCGTTTTGGCGGGCGTAATCAAAGGCGGCACGGGCGATGCGGCGGGTGCCGAAATCGGTGGTCACCTTAAAATCCACCGCCATCCCCTCAAGCTCGATCCCACGGCTTCCCAAAACATATTCTCCCTCGGTATTCTCCCGATAGAAGATCCAATCCACCCCCTCTTCGGGAATGGTGATGGGGCGCACGTTGGCAAACAGATCCAGCTCTCTCCGAAGCGTCACATTGGCGCTCTCCATACTGCCGCCCATGGGAGTGGTGGTGGGGCCCTTGAGGATCAGGTCACACTCCTTGATGCTCTCCAGCACCGCCTTGGGCACCGATTCCCCCAGCGCCATTCGGTTTTCCAGCGTTAAGCCCTCGATCTTTTTTAATACCACCTTGCCGCAGGCGATCCTGTCAGATAAAAGATGCTCCAGCACCCGCCTTGCCTCGGCCATGATCAAAGGGCCGATGCCGTCGCCGTCGATCAGGCCGATCTTCAGGCAGTCCAGGGCTGCAAAATCCTTTTTTTCTCCATTGGCCCTTTGAATTCTTTCCTGCTGCTCCGAAAGAAGCACACGAAAGGCCTCGCAGGCCTGTTTTATTTCCATCATACTCCACCCTCCCCGATATAGCGCATCAAGCCGCCCGAAAAGAGAATCTTTCTTTGACGAAGGCTCAGGTCACAGCGCAGAGGGATTTCCTTGTCCCCCGAAAGCGCCACGATCTCTCCCTTCTCCAAGCCTTTTCGGATGTGGTTCATCGTAAGCCTTGCTCCCTGCTCCAGTAGGTCGTAATCCTCGCTTTTTGCCAAGGTCAAGGGAAGGATCCCCGCATTGATGAGATTGGCCACGTGGATGCGGGCAAAGCTTTTGGCAATGACGCACCGCACGCCCAAATACATAGGCACCAGCGCCGCATGCTCTCGGGAGGAGCCCTGTCCGTAGTTTTCGCCTCCGAGCAAAATGGGGTTTTCCAGCCCCTTCGCACGCTGGGGGAACGAGGGGTCACAGGCCTCAAAGCAAAAGCGGGATAAATAGGGAACGTTGGAGCGATAGGGCAAGATCCTTGCCCCCGCAGGCATAATGTGGTCGGTGGTAATATTGTCCCCCACCTTCAGGGCAAGAACCCCCGAAAGGGAGTCCTCCAAGGCCTTTCCCACAGGAAACGGCTTGATATTGGCGCCTCGCAGCACCCGAGCCCTCTCGGCCTCGGCCTCGGGAAGGGGCGGCAGAACGGCAGAATCATCCACCAAAAAGCGCTCCGGCAGGGTAATTTCGATCTTGTCCTCCCACTGGGTGGGATCACTCAAAACGCCCCGCAGGGCAGAGACCGCCGCCGTTTCGGGAGAAACCAAGTAGACCTTGGCATCCCGTGTGCCGCTTCGCCCCTCAAAATTGCGGTTGAAGGTGCGAAGGCTCACCCCGCCCGAATTGGGGGAAAAGCCCATTCCGATACAGGGGCCGCAGGCGCACTCCAAAATGCGGGCACCCGCCGAAATGAGATCCGACAGAGCCCCAAGCTCGCTCAGCATATTTAGGACCTGACGGGAGCCGGGGGAAATGGACAGGCTCACGTGGGGAGCGATCCGCTTCCCCTTCAGGATCCTTGCCACCTTCAAAAGGTCGGCAAGGGAGGAATTGGTGCAGGAGCCGATGCACACCTGATCCACCCGTATCCCGCCACAGTCGGAAACGGCCTCGACCCGATCAGGGCTGTGAGGAAGGGCTACCCGAGGGGTGAGGGCGGAAAGATCCATTTCCACCACCTCGTCATACTTTGCATCCTCATCGGCAAAGACGGGGGCGAAATCCTCCCCTCTTCCCTGAGAGATCAAAAAGGCTCGGGTCACCTCATCCGAGGGGAAAACGGAGCTGGTAGCGCCCAATTCCGCTCCCATATTGCAAATGGTGGCTCTCTCGGGCACGCTCAGGGTCTTGACCCCCTCGCCGCCCCATTCGATGATCTTGCCCACGCCCCCTCGCACGGAAAGGATCCTGAGAAGTTCAAGGGCAATGTCCTTGGCGGAAACCTGCGGGCGAAGTCTTCCCGTCAGATTGACCCGCAAAATGCGGGGCATGGTAATATAGTAAGCGCCGCCGCCCATGGCAGAGGCCACATCCATTCCTCCCGCTCCGAAGGCAAGCATTCCAAGTCCTCCTGCGGTGGGGGTGTGGCTGTCGGAGCCCATCAGGGTCTTGCCGGGCTTTCCGAAGCGCTCCAGATGCACCTGATGGCAGATGCCGTTGCCGGGGCGGGAAAAGAGCACTCCGTACTTTGCCGCCACGGTCTGCAAATACAGGTGATCGTCGGCATTCTCAAAGCCGCACTGCAGGGTGTTGTGATCTACATAGGCCACACTCAATTCGGTTTTGACCCGCTCGATCCCCATTCCCTCCAGCGCAAGATACGCCATGGTTCCCGTGGCATCCTGCGTTAAGGTCTGATCGATTTTCAGGGAGATCTCCTCCCCCGCCTTCCCTTCCCCTGAGATCAGGTGGGCGGCAATAATTTTTTCAGCAATGGATTTACCCAAGATGACGGCACCTCTCAATCATACTTTCTTTGGCGTGGCGAATGTGCTGCGTGATGCACTCGGCGGCCTTGTCTGCCTCGCCCGATACAATGGCGTTAAAAATGGCCTTGTGCTCCCCGATGGAGCTCGTCAGCCTTGCTCTGTCCTCAATGGAGATCCTGCGATAGCGCTGAGACTTGCGGTGAAGCGGGATCAGCGTATCCCGCAGAATAGGCCTTTCGGTGAGCTGATAGATGGTGCTGTGGAAGCGGTCATCCATCTTTCTTAAATTTTCCACATCGCCCTTTTCATAATAAAAATCCTGCAATTCGCTGATCTGCCGCAGAGCCTCTCTGCCCTCCTCCGTCAGGTTTCGGGTGGCGTGGTAGGCGGCAAGCCCCTCGATCCGCTCTCGGATCTCCATCAGATCCACAAGATCCTCCATGGTAATGCCCAACACCACGCTTCCCTTGCCGCTTTCCGCAATGAGCCTCTCCTGCTCGAGACGGCGCAGTGCCTCCCGAATGGGGGTGCGGCTGACTCCCAGCTGCTCCACCAATTTCAGTTCCGTTAAAATCTCTCCTCGGGGATACACCCCTGTAATAATGTCCTCCTCCAGCTTTTCAAACACCTGCGTTGCCAAAGAAATGGATTTAAATTCCGTCATAGCATCCTCCTTATACCGTGAAGCGATCGGGGGCAAATTCCCTGATCTTTTCGATCATTTCCTTTTTGGAAATCACGGTTTGTCTTTCGTTTTCGTATTCGCTGTCCACCCAGGCCTTCAAGGAAGCCACCAAGGGATCGGTCTTTTGGATCCTTTCCTCTCCCGTTAGGTGAAAATGCCCGTTGATCCAGTAGGCAATGCCCGCAAGCCCCGTGGTCTTGCTGATCTCCACGGTGGCCTTTCGGTTGAGCAGCTTTTCCGTATCGAAAATGGTGTAGATCTCCGCATCCTTCAAAAGACCGTCTGCGTGAATCCCCGCCCGTGTGGAATTGAAATTCTGCCCCACGAAGGGGGTCATCACGGGGATCTCATAGCCGATCTCCTTGGCAAAATATTCTCCGATCTCGGTAATCACCGTGGGATCCATTCCGTCCATAGAGCCTCTGAGGGAAGCGTATTCAAAGACCATCGCCTCAAGGGGAATATTTCCCGTGCGCTCCCCGATGCCAAGGAGCGAGCAGTTCACCGCCGAGGCCCCGTAGAGCCAGGCCGTGGAGGCATTGGCCACCGCCTTGCAGAAATCGTTGTGCCCGTGCCACTCCAGGTGCTCGCTGGGCACATCGGAATAGTGCTGCAGGCCGTAAATGATCCCCGCCACACTGCGGGGCATGGCCGCCTCGGTATAGGGAACCCCGTAGCCCATAGTATCACAGGCACGGATCCTTACGGGGATCCCCGCCTCCTTGGACAGGTTTTGCAGCTCGTTCACAAAGGGCACCACGAAGCCGTAAAAATCCGCCCGTGTAATATCCTCCAGGTGACAGCGAGGCACCACCCCCGCCTCAAAGGCATCCTTCACGGTGCCGAGGTAGTGATCCAAGGCCTGTTTGCGGGTCATTTTCATTTTCTTAAAGATATGGTAATCACTGCAGCTGACGAGAATTCCCGTTTCCTTGATGCCAAGATCCCGCACCAAGCGGAAATCCTCCTTGCTGGCACGGATCCAGCTTGTGATCTCGGGGAATTTCAGATCCTGCTCCATACATTTTTCCACCGCAAGACGGTCCTTTTTACTATATATGAAGAATTCCGTCTGTCGGATGATGCCGTAAGGGCCGCCAAGCTTTGACAAAAGCTTGTAGATATTAACGATCTGCTCCACCGTGTACGGCACCACGGATTGCTGACCGTCCCGCAGGGAGGTATCGGTGATCCAGATCTCCTCCGGCATATTCATAGGCACCCTGCGGTGGTTGAAGGCCACCTTGGGAGCCGTTCCGTAGGAATAAATATCCCGATGCAAATTGGGGCTTTCGACATCCTGCAAGGAATACTTGTAGGATTTCTGCTCCAAAAGATTGGTTTTGGCGGAAATTTCAAGCATTGGAAGCTCCTCCTTTGTTCAAATTCTGTATAATTGTATACAATTATACATCCAAAATTCCCTTTGTCAAGGCTTATTTTCAAAAAAAGCAAAAAAAGAACCGAAAATCGGATCTTTTTTTATAGCTTGTATTGTTTTTTCACAAAATCGAGAAAGACTCTGTCCTCTTGGATGAGGGTCTGCTCCTTCCGCCAAAGGAGAAGCTGCTTCCAGCGACAGGCAGAGCGAAGGGGAACGAAAACAAATTGGCGGTTCTGGGAATTTTGATTGTGAAGCGTGGTTAAGACCGCCCCCGAATTGTTCTGCACCAAAGCCTTGGCGGTTTCGTAATGATGATGGATCAAAACAGGGGGCGCAAGGTCGAGAGAGGAAAATTCCTTGAACAAAATATTCTTGAGGCCGAAATTGGTTCTGGGCCAAATGAGCCGCTTGTCGGAAAGCTCCCGTAGGTCAATGCCCTCTCTTGTTGCCCAGGGGTGCTCGGGGTGCACCATCAGACAGGGCCGGTCCTCAAAAAGAGCGAGGCTGTGGCATCGGGAGGCATATTCGGCGGGAGGCTCCGTTTCGGCGGCAAAGAGGAAAGAAAAGCGAAGGTTTAAGCCTGCGGAATTGATGTGCCGCAGGGGAATGGTGGAGCTGGTGAGGGTGATCTCGGGGTGCGCCTTCACAAAGCCTGCCAAAAGATCCGAAAAGATCCCAATGGAGGTGGTGCCCACCACCACGCTTTTTTCCTCCTCCGCAAGGCTTTCCGCAAGATCCCCTCGGGCATCGGAAATGCTTTCCAGAAGATGGTCGGCATACTGCAAAAAGATCCTTCCCTGGCGATTCAGGGAAAGACGGTTTTTGGAGTGGTCAAACAGCTTCACCCCCAATTCCTGCTCCAGAGCGGAAATGGAGGCAGAAATGGCAGACGGAGAGACAAAAAGAAGCTGAGCGGCGACAGAGATCTTCCCCGCCTCTGCTACGGTCTTGAAATATTTGAGCTGATTGATATCCATTCTCTTCCCTCCTTCTTCCTAAAAGAGTAACACAAAAGGGGCGGGTTGTCAAATGGCGGGAGCAACAAAAAAACCGTAGCAGCGAAAGAAAAATCGACTTTACTTTTGTTTTTCTTGTTGTTAAGATAGAGGCATCACAGAAAGGAAGGATACAAAATGAAAACCTTTAACATCCTCGATTACGGCGCCAAAACAAGCGATTCCCTTCAGACCGGTGCCATTCAGGCGGCCATTGACGATTGCTTTCTTTCGGGCGGCGGCAGGGTTATCATCCCTTGCGGTCTGTTTTTAACCGGCGGCCTTCGCATTCGCTCGGGGGTTCAGCTTTATTTGGAAAGCGGTGCCATTTTGAAGGGCAGCGTTCATCCCGAGGATTATTTTGATTATTTGGAGGATAAAATCGAGCCTGTGACGGTGGAAGAGATCGGCTCCACTCCCCAAACCGGCCGTTCCTCCGTTGCCACCAGCGATTGGTGCAACGCTCTCATCCGTGCCTTGGATGCTCACGATTTTTCCATCATCGGAGAAAAGGGCTCGTATTTTGACGGCTCCAACGTATACGACCCCAACGGGGAAAACAACTGCCGAGGGCCCCACGGCATCTGCGCTTGGCGCTGCCAAAATATGCACTTTGAGGGCTACACCTTCTTAAACAGCTCCAACTGGTGCCACGCCATTTTCCAAAGCCAAAACATTTCCTTCCAAAACGTGACCGTGCACGGCGGCTTTGACGGTATTGACATTCGCACCTGTGACAATGTTCTCATTGAAGCGTGCGATCTGAACACGGGTGACGACGCCATTGCAGGCTTTGACAATCACGATGTGATCATCCGCAATTGCAAGCTCAATTCCGCCTGTATGCCTCTGAGAATCGGCGGCAACAATTTCCTTGTGGAAAACTGCAGCTCCAAGGAATGTCATTTCGGGCAGAGACTGCAGCTCCCCTTGGAGGAAAAGGAAAAGAACCGTATGTCAAATAAGGACTGCCGACACGAAGCCAATGCGGTCTTTTCTTACTACTGCGATTTCCGTGCAATCTTGAGAAAGGCCCCCGAAAAGATCGTGATCCGCAACTGTCGCTTTGAAGGGGTGCGGGAGGTTATTCGCTTGGAATTTACGGGCGTGAACCGTTTTTGCCGTCAGCGCGGCCTCAAGGAGATCACCTTTGAAAACTGCTACATCGGAGATCTTTGCCAGACGGGTCTGCTCTGGGGCGATGCCGAGGACAAGGTGATCTGCCGCTTTAAGAATGTGACCTTTGCCTGCAAGGAGGGAAAGGATCAGGTGCCCCTGTTCGGGGCGGCCAACTTTGAGACCCTTCTCTTTGAGGACTGCCGCTTTGAGGGCTACAAGAAGCCCATTCTCCTTTTGGCAAGCGATGACAAGGTGGAATTGATCCGCTCGGGAGAAATGGAATTTCAAAAGGCGACCCTGGAGGAATGTCTCATTGCCCATCCCGGCGGCAAGGCCTCCACGGATATGGGAAAGAATGTTCGCTATGATCTGAAGGATTGGACCAAGCCTCCCCAATATCTGGATTAAAAAAATCCCCTGCAAAGAAAGGAAAAGCCCTTTACTTTTGCTCCGATTCTTGCTATGATAATGCTATATAAGAAAGGAAGGATACAAAATGAAAACCTTTAACATTCTCGATTACGGTGCCAAAACATGCGATTCCCTTCAGACCCGTGCCATTCAGGCCGCCATTGACGATTGCTTTCTCTCAGGCGGCGGCAGGGTTATCATCCCTTGCGGTCTGTTTTTAACGGGCGGCCTTCGCATTCGCTCGGGGGTTCAGCTTTATTTGGAAAGCGGTGCCATTTTGAAGGGCAGCGTTCATCCCGAGGATTATTTTGATTTTTTGGAAGATAAAATTGAGCCTGTGACGGTGGAGGAGATCGGCTCCACTCCCCAAACCGGCCGCTCCGCCGTTGCCACCAGCGATTGGTGCAACGCTCTCATCCGTGCCTTGGATGCTCACGATTTCTCCATTGTGGGAGAAAAGGGCTCGTATTTTGACGGCTCCAACGTATACAACCCCAACGGGGAAAACAACTGCCGAGGGCCCCACGGCATCAGCGTTTGGCGCTGCCAAAATATGCACTTTGAGGGCTATACCTTCCTGAACAGCTCCAACTGGTGCCACGCCATTTTCCAAAGCCAAAACATTACCTTCAAAAACGTGACCGTGCACGGCGGCTTTGACGGTATTGACATTCGCACCTGTGACAATGTTCTCATTGAAGAGTGCGATCTGAACACGGGTGACGATGCCATTGCAGGCTTTGACGATCACGATGTGATCGTTCGTCGCTGCAAGCTCAATTCCTCTGCCATGCCCCTTAGGATCGGCGGCAACAATTTCGTAGTGGAGGATTGCACCTCCATTGAGCGCAATTTCGGCCAAAGATTGGGGCTGACGGTGGAAAACAAGGAAAAGAACCGTATGTCCGATGAGACCTGTCGCCACGAATCCCACTCCGTCTTTTCCTATTACTGCGATTTCCGTGCCATTTTGAGAAAGAAGCCCGAAAACATTGTGATCAAAAACTGTCACTTTGCACAGGCAAGAGAATTGATGCGCCTTGAATTTACGGGGCTGAACCGTTGGTGCCGTCAGTGCGGTCTCAAGGAGATCACCTTCGAAAACTGCTTCATCGGCGATCTTTACCACACGGGTATGCTCTGGGGCGATGCCGAGGAAAAGGTGACCTGCAGATTCAAAAACGTGACCTTCGCTTGCCGTGAGGGAATGGATCATATTCCCCTTCTGGCTATGGGCAACATCAAGGAGCTCATTTTTGAGGACTGCAAATTCGAGGGCTTCCGTCAAAAGCCCGTATTCCTTTTGGGCACCGAGGATCAGGAGTGCATCAAGGTGATCCGCTCCGATGAAATCGAAGTGAAGAGATCCACCTTTGAGGAATGTGTGGCCGCTCATCCCGGTGGCGTTGCCAGTCAGGACAAGGGCAAATTCCTCTTCTGGAACCTCAAGGATCCCACCGCTCCCCCCGTGGAGGGCAAGGAGCCTCCCAAGGCAAAATAAAGTAGAATAAAGTAGGCTTTCCTTTCGGAAAGCCTATTTTTGTTTGTATGTGGGGGACTTTTGAAAAAGTCCCCCACTCCCCTCAAAACTTTTCAGGTAAGGAAGAAATAAGAATACAACAAAAATTCACTTTGCAAAAAAGCGAATTCCTGCCTTGTTCCTTTTTCCTTTTCAAAAATTTTTTTGGCCACCTTTTTTTCAAAAAAGGTGGGAATCAAACAAACAGGCTTTCCCGAGGGAAAGCCTACCTCTTTCTCAAGCGTTGGCCTTGCGGTAGAGACCCATGGCAATGCGCTCGTTCTTTTCCACGTGCTGACCGTAGCGGTACATATCCCCAAGCTTTGTGAAGGCCTCGGGAGTGGGGTGACTCAAAACGCTTTTCAAAAAGCACTGAAAGGCCATTTTCGTTTCCCTCGGGCCCACCTCCCCATCGGAAAGGTGCCCGAAATACCAAAGGATCCCCAAATTGTAGTACCCCTCGGCGGAAAGAACCTTGTCCTTGCTCCGACAGCAAATGCGATACATTCTTGCGGCACGGTGGGGATCCACATCCCCGTAATACCCCCATTTATAGGCCTCGGCAAGGCGAAAGGCGGCGGCAATATTCCCTTTTTTCACTTCCTCCCGAAGCAGGCGAATCCGATCCTCCATTTTGGTTTCCTCCTTTGTTTTTCTGTCTTGATTATACCAAAGGATATGTACCATAAAAAGGACAACGAAAAAAGAGACCGATGCTTGTGGCACCCTCCGTAAGGAAGGTGCCACAATGATATCCGTTCCTTTACGGAACGGGTGATATACCTGCGGTATGATATCGCACTTTGTGCGATGATATAGGCCTTCGGCATATTAGGGAACGGATATTATATCATATTTTCACGAAGTGGAAATATATCATACAGCATCGCTGTATATCATATCTCGTTAGAGATATATCATTTTACACGCCGATAAAAGTTTTTCGGTAAGTGAGTTTACCTTTCTCAAAGTATGTAACCCACTATGACACTTTCACAATCCTTGTGCAAAGTGTCATTTGTTTTGTTAAGATAAAAAAACGAGAGAGACAACTTCTTTACGAAGTGTCTCTCTCTGACGGTCTCTTTTTTTCTTTTATTTTTCGTGCCACACGGCCAAAACCTTGCCCGTTTCCTTTTCTACAAGCAGCTTGGCTGTGCCGCCGAGCATAAAGGGAATGGGCGGCAAGGTTCCCGACACAAGCCAAACCTTGTGCTCTTCATCGTAGCTCACAAGATAGGGCTTTTCCCCCTTCATCGCATCTTTTCCAAAGGACTGAATCCAAATTTTCTCTGCCGCTTTTTTCACCTTTCTCGGGGTGGAGGCATCGGCAATCACTTCGTCGGAGGAAAACATTTCTACCTTTTCTCGGTATTTGTCAAAATCAAAGGATCTGACTCGGTTCAGATCCCAACTGATTGCGATCACCACCGCAAGAACCAAAACCAAGGCGACAATACGACCGGTGCGTTTTTTCATACATACCTCCAAATCGCTACTGAATTTCCTCCCCGTTTAAGGTAACTTTATTCAGAGAAAGCTCGGGGCAATTTTCAAACGAGAAGGGCTTTTCCCAAGCGGTAAGGCAGCCCTCGGGATCGCTCACGGCAAACCCCTCCAGCCGAAGGCCCTTGGTGTTCTTCACATCCATCCACACCTCGCCCTTTTCCTCCAGACTTCGGGGGGTCATGGGGAAGGGATTTTTCACAAGGCGAAGGCGCCAGGAGCGCAGAACGATGTTTTCCACCGTATCCCGATTGGACACGAGAAAATGCAGGAAGCCGTAACACTGGCCGTCAAAGCCGTCAATGGTGATATCCCGAATGGTGGCGTGGTTGGGGGATTCCTCGGTGATCTCCAAGGGACGGGAAAGGCCACGGGCAGAAATGTGGGAAAACTGCACATCCTCAATGGAGGTATTCCCTCGGCCACGGTAGCTTGACATGATCTGAATGGCGGGCGCCCCGCGGGAAATGGTGAGATTGGAAAAGCGAAGGTGGCAGATCTTCCCCGCACCCACGCCGATCCTCACCGCCGAGGAGGAGGACGCAAGGTGACAGTTGGAAATGGTGATGAATTCACACCTTCCGTCGCTATGCTTTAATTTTTGGTAAGAGGCACGGATGGCAATGGCATCGTCCCCCGTATCAATGATGCAATCGGAAACGGTGGCGTATTTGCAGGAATCCAGATCAATGCCGTCGGTATTGAGCACTCTCGGGTCATTCAAAATGCGAACCCCACGGACGGTAATGAAACGCGAGCCGTGGAAAAACAGGCCCCAGCAGGGCTGATTGGTTAGGGTCACATCCTGCACGGTAACACGGCTGCACTCAATAAAGCAAACCAGCTGACCCGGCCGCAGAACCTCGGTGCTCTTGACACGGCGCACCCCCTGATTCCACACATAAACGGAGGAAAAGGGCTGCCCCTCTCCCACGAAATGATCGGCGTTGCCATCCAGCACCCCAAGGCCCGTAATGGCCACATCCTCGCACTCCAAGGCCACGATCAGGTGCTTTCCCAGCCACTTTTCCCGCTCGGAGGAGATGTTCTGCTCATAGGCATCAATTTTATTATATTCCTCCAGATCGTCACTGCCACGGAGGGTAGCGCCTGCCTCCAAGTGCAGCTCCACTCGGCTTTTCAGCCAAAGGGTTCCCGAAACGAAGGTACCCTGCGGCAGGGTCACCCGCCCGCCGCCCGAGGCGGCGCAGGCATCAATGGCCGCCTGAATGGCGGCGGTGGAGCTTCTCTTCCCCTCGGGATCGGCTCCGAAGGCACAGACCTGATAATTCATATTGTTCTCTCCCTCTTGTTTCTGTCTTTAGCATAGCCTTTCGGGAAAAAAATGTCAAGTTCTTTGCCGATTTTCCTTGCTTTTTTCCTCATTCTTTTATACAATGGTCTTACCAACTAAAAAGGAGCAAGCAGATGCAAAATACCTTGCGTGCGGGCTGGTCGAAAATCAAGATCACCCCTGATTTTCCCGCAAGCCTTTCGGGCTACGGCGGGGAGAATAACCGCTTTTATACCGATGTGGTGGAGGATCTGTTCCTCACCTGCATTGCCGTGGCAAACGAGGAAAAGACCCTCCTTGTTTTCACCGTGGATACCTGCGGTCTCCTGCAGAGCCATCAGGCCGAAATGAGAGAGGAGATCGAAAAGGAGACGGGAACCCCTGCGGCGCACATCTTCTTCGGCGCCACCCACGCGCACAACGGCTGCAGTATGTACCCCACGGGCCTGCCTCAGGCGCAGAAATTCACCGCCTTGGTAAAGGAAAAGGCGCTTCTTGCCGCAAAAGAGGCCCTGTCGGATCTTGCACCCGCCACTCTTTTTGCGGGGATGCCCGAGATTTCCGGAATGAATTATACCCGCCACTATGTGGCCGAGGACGGCAAAAAATACTCCGCCAATATGGGCTTTAACAAGGAAGCGGTTTTGGTGGGACATACCACAAAATCCGATCCCGGTATGAGTATGGTAAAATTCGCTCGGGAAGGAAAACGGGATATTCTCCTGATGAACTGGCAGGCTCACCCCGATTCCGCCTACGCCATCGGCTTTACCTCCATCTGCCCCGGCTGGGTGGGCAGAGTGCGAGAGACCGTGGAGGAAAAAACCGGCGCTCTCGTGGCTTACTTTACGGGAACCGCAGGCAATCAGGTGGCAAACAGCAAGATCGAATCAGAGCACCACGGCCTCTCTTGGCGGGATTACGGCATCCGCCTCGGGGAAATGGCCGCTGAGAGGATCGGGGAGCTTCTTCCCGTTAACGGGTGCGAGATCCGCACCGCAAGAGAATGGCTGGAGCTTGAGGTGAACCACAGTCAGGATCACCTTGTTCCTGCCGCCAACGAGATCAAGGCTCTCCTGAAGGAGGGCAAAAAGGAAGAGGCCGCCAAAAGAATGGCCGAGGCGGGCTTTGCCTCCGCAACCCACGTGAACGCTGTGAAAATGCGCTCTGAAATGGCACCCACCGCCAAGGTGGAGCTTGGGGCCTTCTCCATCGGAGAGATCGGCTTTGTGACCAACACCTTGGAGACCTTTGCCGATCAGGGTCTTTTCGTCAAAGAAAGATCCCCCTTCAAGCACAATTTCATCATCACCTCCTGCCGAGGATATATTGCCTGTGAGAGCGCCTATGACTACATCGCCTACGAGGTGCTCGGCTCCTCTGCCTACTACGCCCGAGGAATGGCGGAGAAAATGGCCGACAGGTGGGTGGGAATGCTGAATGAGCTCCACCCGTAACAAAGGGAACTTGATACAAGGAAAAAAGATACTCTTTCCCCCTTATGATTCTATAAAAAAAACAAATTAGGAGAATAAAAAATGGAAGCAAAACTTCAGGCAGGCTTTGCCAAGATCAATATGACCCCCGATTATCCCATCGGCCTTGCAGGCTACGGTGGGGACTCCACCCGTCTTTGGGAAAAGATCGAGGAGGAGATCTATTCCACCTGTATTGCCGTGAGAAATGAAACAGAGACCCTTCTGATTTACACCGCCGATATTCTCGCCTTCCGCGTCTCCCTGCAGGAGCGCTTTCGTGCCGCCGTCTCCCGTGAAACGGGGGTGCCCGAGGATCATATTTTCTTCGGCGCCATTCACTCTCATAATACCCCCTCTCCTTGGTTCAAGATTTTTTTGGACCGCTGGGAAGAGATCCTCATCCGTGCCGCAAAAGAGGCTTTGTCGGATCTTGCCCCCGCTTCCCTTTTCGCAGGCAAAAAAGAGCTCGTGCGAATGAATTTTACCCGCCACTATATTACCGATAAGGGCGAAAAGCACTCCTTTAACACAGGCATCCCCAAGGGTGCCGTTCTGGTGGGCCACGCCACCCTCTCCGACCCCGATCTGACGGTACTGCGCTTTCAGCGGGAAGGGAAGAAGGACATTGTGATGGTCAACTTTCAGGCCCATTGTGACGCTGCCTCCGACATCGGCTTCCGCTCCATCTGCCCCAGCTGGGTGGGAAGACTGCGTGATAAATTGGAGGAGAAAACAGGCTGCCTTGCCGCTTACTTTACGGGCACCAGCGGCAATCAGTCGCAATCCAGCAAGATCGAATCAGAGCATCACGGCCTGAAATGGTTTGAATACGGCGAAAAATTGGGCGAATACGCCGCCGAGGTTTTGGCAGAGTGTATGGAGCCTGTGGAAGGCACGAGGATCGCCGCCAAGCGGATCCGTATGGATGCCGAGCCGAACCACTCCGATGCCCACCTGTACGACCACGCCATGGAGGCCATTCGCATCCGCACCGAGGAAAAAGATCCCGAGAAGGCCACCGCCTACTGCAAGGCACACGGCATTTATTCCATCGGTCACGCCAAGGGCATCCGTGCGAGACAGGAAACCAAAACCGCTCCCTTTTTGGAGCTTAGCGCCTTTTGCATCGGGGATCTGGGCGTTGTGGTCAACACCAACGAGACCTTCTCCGATCAGGGGCTCTTCGTCAAGGAGCACACCCCCTTCAAGCACAGCTTTATCATTACGGGCAATTCCGGCTACCTTGCCTGCCGTGAGTCATACGAATACTATGCCTACGAGGCTCTGGGCTGGAGCGGCTTTTTCGTAGAGGGCACCGCCGAAAAAATGGCCGATGCTTGGGTAGCGCTTCTTGGCGATATCAAATCAATGTGAAAAACCCCGCAAATTCAAGTTTTTTTCAATTTTTCAAAAACATATTGTGTCTTTTTTGTAAAGATCCTTGTTTCCCCCGTTTCATACAGTATAATAACCTCACGGCGTAAACGAAATCAAAGATTTCGACGCCCAAGAGTTCATTGTATCACAATCGCAAAGGCGTGTCGCCTTTGGGGCTTCGCATCGAAGTTGTGGTATCATGAAAAAAACCCTACAAAGGAGATCAAAGCAATGGAAAAACTCTTGCAGGCAGGCTACGGAAAGGTAGACTACACCCCCGATTACCCCACAGGACTCGCAGGCTACGGAAATGCCAAGACCCGAATCTGGGAGAAGATCGAAGAGCACGTGTTCGTCATTTGCGTTGCCATTCAAAATGAAGAAAAGACCTTTCTTCTCTTCACCACGGATGTTTGCGCCGCTCCTCAGCCCATTCAGGCAAGATACCGTGCCCTGATCTCCCGTGAGACAGGCGTGCCCGAGGAGCACATTTTCTTCGGTGCCACCCACGCTCACAACGCTCCCGCCATTGATTTTAAGGAAAACATGGAGCATTTGGAAAGAAAAACCCTTGAGGCCGCCAAAGAAGCCCTCTCCGATCTTGCCCCCGCCTCCCTTTTCGCAGGCAAAAAAGAGATCGTGGGAATGAATTTTACCCGCCACTACATTACCGACAAGGGCGTAAGACACTCTGCCAACACGGGCATCCCCAAGGATGCGGTTCTGGTAGGCCACTCCACCCTCTCCGACCCCGATCTGACGGTGCTTTGCCTGAAGCGAGACGGCAAGAAGGATATCGTCTTGGTCAACTGGCAGGCCCATTGCGACTCTGCCTCCGCCATCGGCTTTACCTCCATCTGCCCCAGCTGGGCGGGAAGACTGCGTGATAAATTGGAGGAGAAAACAGGCTGCCTTGCCGCTTACTTTACGGGCACCAGCGGCAATCAGGCGCAAAACAGCAAGATCGAATCGGAAAAGCACCACTTAAAATGGTTTGAATACGGGGAAAAGATGGGAGAATATGCCGCCGAGGTTCTCGCCGAGTGTATGGAGCCCGTCAAGGGCACCCGTATGGAAAGCGTGAGAATTCACCTTCCCGTAACGCCCAACCACGAGGACGATCACCTCTACGATAAAGCAAAGCTTGCCCTCAAGCTGAAGGCCGAGGGCGAGGGGGAAAAGGCAAAAGAGGTTCTCCGTGAGGCAGGAATTCCCGCCTTCGGCACCGCCAAGGGAATCATTGCCCGTCACGAAAACGAAACGGCCGACTTTTTGGAGATCGCTGCCTTCTGCATCGGAGACCTGGGCGTTGTGACCAACACCAACGAGACCTGCTCCGATTTCGGCCTCTATACCAAGGAAAGATCCCCCTTCAAGCACAATTTCATCATTACGGGCAACCGCAACTACCTCGCTCCCCGCATCGCCTATGAGTACTACGCCTACGAGGCACTGGGCGGCTCTGCCAGACACGTGGCAGGCACGGGCGAAAAGCTTGCCGAGGCTTGGGTGGAGCTTCTCCATCAGATCCACGAATAACAAAACGAGACTGCAGAGTTTCTGCAGTCTTTTTTCTTTATAAGCCTTGTGTTTCCTCAAAAAAAAGGCTATAATGAAAATAGAGAACGGAAGAAAGAGGCCGAACAGGCTCTGTCCACTCCACGAATAAGAGGTGCCCTTGTGTTTTACTGTCTCGCCGCCCTTTCCCTTCTGTATTATCTTCTGTGCTGTATTCTTTACAGCCCCCGCTCCTCCATTTTGTATTTTTGGCCGCTTTTGGGGGCATATTTTCTCCTGTGCAACCGCTTCCCCCTTCTTTGGCTTATCACGCGCATCCCCTTTTTTGCCTTTTGGCTTCTGTTTTTCCTCTTTTTGGCCTTTGCCGCAAAAAAGAAAAAAGAGGGGACCGAGGTCGATGCCCTCCTTGTTTTGGGAATTCGCCACGACGATACCCTGCCTCCCGCCCTTTTTCTCTCTCGGGTCAGGGCGGCAGAGCGGATCTTAAAGGAAAATCCCAAGCTTTCAGCGGTGCTTTCGGGCGGCAAGGTCTTCACGGAGACCGAGACCGAAGCCGAAAGCTTAAAGCGGGCCCTGATCCAAAGGGGAATCGAGCCGGAAAGGCTCATAACAGAAGAAAAAAGCCGCTCCACCAAGGAGAATTTTCTCTTTTCCGCTCCCCTCTTTCCCGAAGGAGTCACCAAGGTCCTGGTGGTAACGGGAGCGTACCACAGCTTCCGTGCCCGCCTTTTGGCAAAAGCGTGCTTCGGGGGAAAGGAAGCTCTCTTTTACGGCACCAAGGCACCGCCCTTTTTCCTGCCCCATTTGCTTCTGCGGGAGTTTTTCACCTTTTCGGTGGATCTTCTTGCAGGCTACATTAAGCTTTCATTCGGAGGTAAAAAATGAAAACACCACCCATTGTAAAAACCGTTTCTTCCATCGGCCACGTGATCTTTTCCATTCTGCAGGCCCTCAGCGTTCTGGGCGCCGTGGGACTGCTTCTTGCCACTCTGACCCTCTCCTTTTTGCCCTCGGGCACGGTGCAGGTCGATACCTCTGCCCAGGTCAGTATGCAGTTTAATTTCCGTCAGCTCTTCGGCGAGACTTGGGACGAGGCCAAGGACATTCTCGCCTCAGGCGTAGAGGGTGCCGAAATGACCGAGGACGGCTTCAAGATCGAGGAGATCACCCCCTCTCAGACCTTGGAAAACCGCAAAATGGCCCTCACCCTCATTCCCAGCTTTGCCCAAATGGTGGTGCTGTTTTTCTTCTTCCGCTTCTTTGCGGGTATTTGCAATGAATTGAAAAAAGCGCCCACTCCCTTCCCCGCCGCTCTGCCCGAGCAGCTCAAGGGCCTTGGCATCTCCCTCTTTTTCCTGGCGGGTGCCCCTTATGTGACCGCCCTTCTCATCGGGCTTATCACAGGCCTTGAATTTGCCGACATCAGCTTGGAAATCGGCACGGTGCTTTGGGGTCTTTTTGCCCTCGCCTTGGCCGAGATCTTCCGTGTGGGCGCTACCCTTTCTCCCGCCGTACCGCCCTTTACTCCTCCCTTTACTCCGCCCACGCCTCCCACCGCTCCCAATCCTCCCGCTCCTCCCCAATTCCAAGAGAAGCCCGAGGAACAGGCCGAAGAAAAGAAGGACGATCCCTTCCATCCCAACGCCTTTTGATGGATAAAAAAAGGAGACAACTTTTGAGGCGCACTCCGTAAGGAAGTGCGCCTCAGTTATATTCGCCTTACGGCGAGTGCTATTGCTTCGCAGTGATATTAGCTAACGCTAGTGGTATTGTCCTGCGGACAGTTTTTAGTGCGAATATAATATCACGAAAACCGCAAGGTTTTCATATCACTTTTGCCTTTGGGCAAAAATATCACTGCAAACTTTCAGTTTGCAATATAACTTAACCAACCGAAAAATAGATTTTGTTTTTTCGGCAAGTATTACCCTTTCTCAAAGTATGTAACCCACTATGACACTTTCACATTCAATGTGTAAAGTGTCATTTTTTTGTGTAGATAAAAAACGAGAGAGACAACTTCTTTACGAAGTGTCTCTTTCGTGTCTCCTTTTTCTTTTGCGTTTATTGTTGCTTGGTTTCCTGAGAGACGGATGTTATCCTTGGATCATATTTCAAAGGGAGTTGCGATCAAGGATGATCGCAACTCCCTTTTGATGCATTTTTTATTACGGTTTCTTAGATCTCGCCCAGGTAGATGTTCATGCAAACACGGGCACCGTTGGTGGTACCGGTCATGGAAAGGCCTTCCAGGAACTCGCCGTCCTTGGTGTAGCCTGCAGCCCACTGACCGCCATCGGTATTGTTACCGACATTTCTTACCAGGTAGGTAGCAGCAGCATCCTTACCGAAGCCGGTAACGCCGTCCTTGGTAGCAGCCTTGGTAGCGGAAGCGATCTTGTACTGAGCAAGGTCGCCAACCAGATACTTCTCGATCTCCTGCGTGGAGGGAGCGAAGGCGTACGCCTCAACATCCTCACCGGAATCGATACCGCCGGAGCTATCCTCGGTGGAAACGGTGGTCTTGAGAACCTTGGTCTTGATGTTTACATCATACTTGGTGAAGTCGTTGAAGAAGTCAACGTTGCACCACTCGTGGAGCGTGCTCTCGGAGTAGAAGGTGGAGGGGGTAGCGGAAGCATTCCATCCGCCGGGGGTTCCCACGATATCCTTGGTCATAATAAGAGCTCTGGCAATGCCACCCTCTTTTACAACGTCAAGAACGATCCATTCCAGATCCTCGGGGCCGTTGGCTGCATCGCCATCGGTCTCGTACTGACCGAAGGTAACGACCTGACCCTTTACGCACAGACCCAAGAAGCTGTCAGCAGCGCAGATATCAGCGATCTTTTCGGGGGTCATGCTGGACTTCTCCAGAAGACCTGCGGCCTCCATGTAGCGTCCCTCGGGGCAAAGAACATCAGTCACATACTTTTCGGTGATCACGTTTTTGTCATTTCCGCTCATAAAGAAAGCAAGCTGAGACTTGTTGAAAGCGTCCTCATACTTCTTTGCACCGTAAGCGGCAATGGCCTGAGAGCCGGATACGAAAGCAAGCACCAGAACGGCTACGATGGCAACCACCAGCACTGCGGCAACAGCGATGATCGCAACCTTAGCGCCACCCTTCTTTGCTTCCTTCTTTTCTTCCTTCTTAGCGGGCTCTGCTTTTGCTTCTTCTTTGGTTTCTTCCACAGCAGGAGCGGCTTCTTCAGCCTTTACTTCTTCTGCTTCGGGAACGATCTTTTCCTTATCTTCCATAAGTACCTCCTTAAAAAATAGCAGAAATTTTGCTACTCTTATTATAATAGATTAGCGTGTATTTTGCAACCAATCGTTTTCAACAAAATTTCAGATTATTTTTGTATTTTATTACCAAAAAACGGGCATTTTCCTTACTTTTTCACGATAGAGGAGCTCTCCTCATCCTCCTCGGCGATCTCATTTTCTTCCCCGTCCCGAATGACCACGGTGCCCACGGAGCGGATACGGGCGGCGTAATAGCTCATCACCACCACACAGGAAAGATCAAAAACACCGTTTGCCACGATGAGACCGCCCGCCAGACGGGTCATTTGATCGGCTATGGCAACAGGGTCTAAAATGAGCAAAACGGCAAACACCAAGGACAGAAGGGACAGCACCAGATTGATCCACCAATTCCCCGCTCCCACGGCCTTCAGCTCAAAGGCATACTGCAATTTATACACCGCATCAATGAGAACGGCAATGCCCAAAAGGATCCAGATCAGCTCCATAAAGGTCTCCCGTTTCAAAAGGAACACCAAGCCCACACCGAGGCTTAAAATGCCGGGGATCATTCTCCCCACGGACAAAAGCCCGTTGGGGCGGACGAACACCGCCACGATCTCCACAATGCCCACCAGACACAAGACCGTGCCCAAAACCAAGCTCAAGGCCCCCGCCAAAAGGGTCGGGAACAGCAAAAGCACCACGCCCAGACAAAGGGATACAAGGCCGCTGAGCATCATACCGGATTTTAAGCTTTTCCAAAATTCTTTCATTTTCTTTTCTCCTTTATCGGTTCATTCCGTGCTTTGCCCTGCGGAACAACTCGGGCAAGGCTCGGCTTGCCACCCGCACCAAAAAGGCAAGGGCAAGATTTAAGGTGACGCTTCGGCTCTGCACCGCTCGGGCAAGGATCCGAAAGCTCTTACCGCACTCGGGCGGGTATTTTTTTGCCTCGGGGATCAGTTCCGAAGCCAGAACCGAGCGCACGAAGGCTCTTTTTTCCTTCCCCGACAGAGGACAGTGTGGCGCATACAGGGTAGCAAATACGGAGAGAAGGCTTTTGATATACATATAAGAGAAAATTTCCTTTTCTCTTTCCTCCAAGGGGCCGTTTTTTTCGGCAAGGGAGAGAATACGGCGGTGGATCTCGTGGCAGATCTCGGCCTTATCGGGCTGAAAGCGGGAAATGAGGCTGTCCTTTTGCTGAATGTAGCGGTACAGGCTCTTTTGCATCACACAAAGGCTCTCTGTCTTTTCCAAGGCCTGAAAGAAAAACAGGCGATCCTCTCCCCATTTGGTGTGGGGAAAGAGAATGTTCTCCTTCACAAGAAGCTCTCGCAGGATCACCTTGCCCCAAACCTGATTGAGCATATTGGCCCCGTAAAGAGGCGCTAAATGCTCCTTGAAATCCTGCGGGGTCCGAAGGATCAGGTCTCGGTAGCCGTAGGAGAAGCTGCCCTTCTCATTGACCACCGAATAGCCGAAGATCAAAAGGGGAGCCTCGGCCTTCTCCGCCCCCGTCACCGCCTCCTCCACGGCGTGGGGCAAAAAGGCATCGTCACTATCCAAAAAGAGAATGTATTTTCCTTTGGCCTCCCGAATTCCTCGGTTGCGGGCGGCAGAGGGGCCGCCGTTTTCCTGACGGATCAGGCGAATGGCACCGTTTTTTTCGGCAAGGGCCTCGGCGATCTGAGCGGTGTTGTCTCGGGAGCCGTCATCCACAATGAGGATCTCATAGGGAAAGGAGGGCGGAAAGTCCGTTACGGAGCGAACGGCCCCCTCCAAAAAGGCCTCGGCATTGTATGCGGGAATAATAATGCTTGCTTTCATGCTTCGCCTCCCGTCAAAAGCTTGTATTTTTCCAAAAAGAGGGCTCGCCTTGCCTCATTTTCCTCGGGGGTTCCCACAAGGGGCACTCCCTTGGGTAAGGGAGAAAAGGGCTCGGGCTCCTTCTTTAAGGTCAGGGTCAGGCTTCCCGTCAGGCGGTTCACCCGATCCACCTCGAAGCGGCTGATGCGGCACACGGTGCTCTTTCCGCTTCTCTTTTCCACCACACCGCCAAAGCCAACCTGTCCCTCGGGGGTGATGATGCGAAGCCCAAGATCCCCCTTTTCCTTGCCCCAGGAATAGCGGATCTTGCCGGATTTCTGCCCGCTCTCCCAAAGACCCAGGATCTGATGGGGGTCACTGACGGAAAAATCCATTTCCCGAATGAAGGCGGTGCGGCTATCCTCCGTGACCCGATGGGTCAGGGATGCCGAAAATAGGGTCTCCTCCCCCGTTTGCCACGAAAGGGAAAGGGAAAGATCCCTGTCACGGCTGACTTTTTTGCCAAAGAACAGCTGTACCTCTCCCACCGTGTCCCCCGAGGTAAATTTGGCCGACAGAGCCATAACGGCCCCGCCCCTCACATAATAGGTCACGGTAAGACTTGCCCCCTCGGCGGAGGCAAGGGTCTGAAGTGCGGCAAACCGCTCCCCTTTTCCCGACAGAAAGAGGGAAAGATTCTCCTCCATTGCCCGATCGGGCTCTTTTCCCCCAAGGGCAAAAAGAAGCGCCGCCTTTGACAGCACGGCCCGCTGCACCTCGGGCTTTTCGCCCTCCTTGGCAAAGCGCTTGAAAGCATTTTCCAAGCGGCGGGCGGTATAGGTATCGGTATAAACGGTGGCCGAAATGCCCTCGGACCCCAAGGCATATTCCCCTTTTTGGGAGGAAAGGGAGCCCTTTCCCACGGAAATGGCCTTCCCCAACAGGGAAAAGACAGGGTCAAGCTCCAAGGCATCGGCATCGGTAAGGGCAAATAAAACAGGGAGCAGAGTGCGCTCCTCTTGGGCGATCTCCTCCGACAAAAGCCCGCTTTCCTGCAGGGCTACCCAAGGGGACGGCGCCGTCTCGGTCAGATTCTCCTCCAGCGCAGAGGACGACAGGGTCACCTCCTGCCCTTGGGAGGAAACGGTGAATTCCACCTCTCCCCTGTCAAAGCTTGCGAGGGTCGCCCCCTCCTTTGCCAAGCGGGAAAACCGAAGTCCCTCTCCCTCCAGCGCCACGCTGCCCTCTCCCAAAAGGGACAGGGGCTCCAGCACCCCCTCCTCCCTCTCTTGCAGGGACGAAAGGGTCTTTCCAAGGGCCCGCTTCACCCTTTGGGCGGGCAACAGGAAAAGACAAAGGGAGATCAGGGTGCAAACCGAAAGGATCAGCGCCAAAAGAGGCAGACCCAAGCCACCACGGGCAGGGCCCATTGCCTTCCCGTTCTCTTGTTTCATCAAAACCGCTCCTTTCCGTTTTTTATTTCCTATTCATCATATCAAATGCAGAAGCATAAGTCAAGAAAAGTCATCATTTTGCAGGGCAACCAAAACAAAGCTTCTTGCCGCCCTCCCGATGAAAAAAGAGCCTTTCGGCTCTTTTTTCATTGCTGATCGGCTCCCCCGTGATTGGGGTCAATATAGGTGGGGAGCACGAGCTCCTCGGGCAGGCGAATGTCAGAGCCCTGACGGGGTGTCAGGGAGACCTGATGATAGAAGGCGCTCCCCTGAGCATCCCCCTTCAGGGACAGGGAAAAGGCCACGATCTCTCCTTTTTTGGAGAAGGTGAAAACGCCGTTGGCCTCCACCTGAGAAAGGGCGGCGGGAAGAGTCGCTTCGGGAAAGCCCCCCTTGAAATTGCCATACAGAGCCTCGGCTGCCTCCTTGGTCAGAGTAAAGCTGACCGTATCCTGCAAGACCTCCTCGGTGAGGGTGATCTCGGTCATTTGAGAAAGCTCGGGCAGGGCCGAAACCAAAAGCTCCAACAGATAGCCCTCCTTCTTCTCGGCCTCGCCTTGGGAGAGCCAGGTGCCCTCCTTCAGGTCATATTCTCCAAACAGAGCCGCCTTGGGGGTCACAAGGGTCTGCACATAGCGGCTTTCGCTTTGCTCGGCGCCCACCTGCTTCAGATTTTGGCATCGTACATAATATTCCCCGTCCGACAGCGCCTCCACCACGGTCTCCTCATATTGAGAAAGCTTCGTTTCTCCTGCGGTGACGGAGCTTGTGACAAGAAGGGTCACATTCAAGGGGAAGGAGGAGCCCAAACGCTTTGCCCCCTCCGTGATCCGAAGGGGAACCCGAACATCTCCCACAGAAGCAAATTTCTCTCCCTCGGGGAGGGTGACCTGCTCTTGGGTGGCAGCGGCCTTGGTTTCAAGCTTATATGCTACCGCCTTGCCCCCAAGGAGCCCCGTTACGGTGATCTCTTCCGATAAAACGGTGCCGTTTTCATCGATCACGGCAGAGCCCGAAGCCTTTTGGGGAACAAAATCCCCCCCGTCGGACAGGAGAGCAAAAGAGGCCAGCGCCGTATCCTTCAAGGTGTATGTTACCCCATCCTCTGTTTTTTCTGCCGTTTCCACAAGTCGGGTCAAAAGCCCCGTGGGGAAGGTGTTTTCCTCTAAAAAGTCCTGAAACTGACGGGTCGATAAGGGGGAAGACCAATTTCCCACCGCCGTGGAAAGATAGGCCGTTCCGTCCAAAAAGAGGATCTTGTCTCCCCCGCCCTTGCGGGAATAGGAGAAGCCGTCATAGCCGTTTCGGCAGCGCAGGGTGGTGACCTCCACCGTCTCACCGTCAGGCTCGGTCACACGGGTCTCCCAAAAGGAAACCGCCTCCAGATTTGCCCGTTCGCAGGCGTATTCATACAGCTCTGCCGCCGAGAGAGCGGTCAGATCCTCTCCCGTCTCTTCTTCTTTTCCCCCTTGGGGCGCAGTCCCGCAGGAAGAAAAAAGCAGAAGGGAGAGCAAAAGAAGCGTTGCGATCAATGTTTTTTTCACAGTTTTATCCTACCTTATACATATAGTTTTGCCAAACCGCCCTCGCTGGTCTCACGGTAGCGGTGAGAAAGATCACGACCCGTTTCATACATGGTCTTGACCACGGTGTCAAAGGAGATCTTGCGGGAATCGCTCAAAAAATTGGCCAGATTCACCGCATTGATGGCACGCATGGCGGCCACGGCGTTTCGCTCGATACAGGGGATCTGCACCAAGCCCCGAATGGGATCGCAGGTCAGCCCCAAATGGTGCTCCAAGGCAACCTCGGCGGCATATTCGATCTGTCCCAAGCTCATTTCATACATTTCACCAAGCCCCGCACTTGCCATCGCGCAAGCGCTTCCCACCTCTGCCTGACAGCCGCACTCGGCACCGCTGATGGAGGCGTTGGTCTTGATCAGATTCCCCATCAGGCCTGCCGTGGCCAAGGCGTGAAGAATGGCGGTGCGGTCAAAGCCTCGCCGATCGCTGACATAGCGGAGCACCGCAGGCAAAATGCCGCAGGAGCCGCAGGTGGGTGCGGTCACGATCTCGCCGCCCGCCGCATTTTCCTCGCTGACGGCAAAGGCGTATGCGCAGACCAAGCGGTTTTCACGGGTCTCGGCGTTTTCATCAATGTGGCGCTGATTGAACAGGTGCTTCGCCTTGCGCTTCACCCCAAGGCCGCCGAAGAGCTCCCCTTCGGCCCGAAGCCCCGCCTCCATGGCGGAAAGCATGGCCTTCCACATTTTCTCCAAATATTCCCAGATCTCCTTCCCCTCGAAATACTCCACATATTCCCAAAGGCGCATCCCCCTTGCCTGACAGAAGGCGGAGATCTCCGCAAAGGAATTGTGGGGGTAGATGCGGGCAGGCTTATAGACGGGCTGACCCTTGATCACGATACTGCCGCCGCCTACGCTGTATACCTCCCAAAAGCCAAGGCGACGGGGGCCTTGATAGGCGTAAAGCTGAAGCGTATTGGGGTGATAAAGCTCCATGGTCTTAATGTCAAATTCAATTTCGCACTCTACGGGATAGAAGGCGTCCCGAATACAGTAGTCCGTGCGGTGACCCACCCCCGTTTTGGCAAGAGCGCCGCAAAGCACCGCCTTGAAGCGGGTGGCCTCGGGGTATTTCTCACGGAACAGATGCGCCGCCTTGGCAGGGCCCATGGTGTGAGAGCTGGAGGGGCCGTGGCCGATCTTATATAGCTCCCGCAGGGACTCCATTCCCGGCTCCACCACCTTTTTCTTGACCTCTTTTTCATCGTTCTTCAAAAAGAAGTCCAGCGTGACCCCGAATACCGTGGCTATGGAAAGGAGGGTGTCGGTGGCAGGCATGGCCTCGCCGTTTTCCCATTTGGAGACCGCACGGTTGGAAACCCCAACCCGACTTCCCAGCTCCGCTTGGGAAAGCTTGTTCTTCTTCCGAAGAAAGCGTATCTTTTCTGAAAACTCCATAGATCCCTCCGCATTTTTATCTTACATCAAAATTCTACCATTATTAGAATCTTTTTGCAATAGATTTTTCATTTTCCTTCTCCTCGCCCGCTCTCTTTTTATTAGATTCCCCTTTTTCCCTACGAATATAAGACAATTTCGGACCCCGAACCAAAGGCCGCAAAAGCCACGGCTTGCGGGCCGTGGAAGGTTGTCTATTTTGCAAAATAAATACCTGTTTGCCAAAATTTGAAATTTATACCGATATGTAGGGACCGGCGGTCCCTACAAACAAAAGACGATTTTGTGCGCAGAAGCAAAGGCTGATAAATCCACAACCTGCGGGCCGTCGAGGACGTCGGCCCCTACATATTTCAAAAAAATTCACCTCTTTGTCTCTAACCAATATTGATAAAACCATCGTTTTTGCATCGATAATTTCTGTATGCTCGATAAAGTAATATCACAAATTCGTAGGGG